>JABFRU010000021.1 GCA_013140985.1 Chitinophagaceae bacterium
ATAATGGGCTTGTTGTTAATGTATAGCCGGTAGCCATCATTCCCCTCTAATCCAATTTTAAACGTTCCTGTTACCGGTGCAATTAGTTTGCCTGTCCAGCGAACGGAATAAAAATCCGTTGCAGGGTTGGGTCAGGGGCATATAATGTCCAGTGAAAATCAATTGTCTTGTCAATTCGTTTTACAGCAGCATCTCCTTTTGTTGTAATGTTATTAAAGTACTCCGCCTGTAAACCTTCTCTGCCATTATAACTCAGTTGTTTTGATGGAATAACAGCATATTCATTCATTGTGCGGCCACAACCGGGAGCAAACAGTATTTTGCTGTTGCTCCAGACTTTTTGTTTTATTCCATCAAGAATGCTGACCTTATTATTACCGGGGCCGCTGTAACCACCAAGCCTTGCTTCTGTTGCATCAACGCCTATTACAGCGATTGAACGAATGTTTTTAGAAAGCGGTAACAGATTGTTTTTCCATGCCGGAAGCCGGGCATTTTTCAGTAAGACAATTGATTCAAGCGCTGCTTGTTTTGCAATTATCTTTTGTTGCGGTTGGTTTGCTGCTTCTTTTTGTATTGCTACGTATGGGTTTTCAAAAAGTCCCAGTTCAAACTTTGCTTTCAATACTCTTGCTACCGCATCATTGATCCTGTTGCTGTCAATGTTTCCATCCAGGAAAGACGGAATAAACAATTGATGATGCTTATATTCTGTTTGAAAAATAACATCCAGTCCGTTGCTGATAGCATGCTGGCCACTTGCGGGGTAATCTTTCGCTGTGTTGTGCAACACCACTTCTCCGCCAACAGCATTAGCATCTGAAATAACAAAACCATCAAAGCCCCATTGTTTCTTTAGTTTCTCCTGTAATAACCAACTGTTGGCTGAGCAGGCAACGCCATCCAATGAATTATACGAGGTCATTACTGACCGGGAACCTCCTTTTTCAAAACAGGCTTTGAAGGGTACGAAATAAATTTCTTGCAGCAGCCTTTCATTGATGTGAATAGGATAGCTATCCCTGCCACCATCGCCTGCATTGGCAATAAAATGTTTGGGTGTGGTAATAATGCCATTCTTTTCAAATGCACTTACAAATGCCACACCCATTGCCGATGTAAGGAACGGATCTTCGCCATAGGTTTCTTCTGTTCTGCCCCAGCGAACATCGGAAGCAATATTTATAACCGGGGAAAGTATTTGCCTGATGCCCCTTCGTTTCGCTTCATCAGCAATGACATTCGCTGCTTTATTCATCAGCGCCGTGTCCCATGTAGCAGCCAATGCAATGGCCTGTGGAAAAACAGTGGCTCCCTCTCTTACCAAACCATGCAGGGCCTCATCAAAAGGAAGAATGGGAATGCCAAGCCTTGTTTTTTCAACAAAATATTTCTGAATAGCGTTTATTTTCAACGCCAGCTTTTCAGCATTTTCATCTGTACCATAGTTGAGCATTTGTCCGCCGGCATCGCCTTTTGATACAGCACTTACCTGGAAACCGAAAAGTCCATTCTTGTATTGGGTTGGCTCTGCATTATCCAAATCACCGGGAATCATGAACAGTTGCCAGAATTTTTCTTCGGGAGTCATCCGGCTGAGTAAGTCCTGCACCCTTTTTTCTATTGGCTGTGTTTTGTCTTTATAAATGGGTACGTTCTGTGAAAAGGCAAAATGTCTGCAGCCCAACATCAAGAAGAAAAAAAGAAGGTTTCTTTTACCCATAATTCAGGATGATTAAGAAAGGCAGAAGGTAAAATAAAAAACCTCAGCAGAAACTGAGGTTTTCGTGGTGTGGGGCGGGATCGAACCGCCGACACAAGGATTTTCAGTCCTTTGCTCTACCGACTGAGCTACCGCACCATTCCTGAAACACATCAACTCCGGTAAGTGGAAGCCTATCCTTCGCTTTTGTGCTTCGGGGCTGCAAATATAGGCAGGTTTGCCTTAAATCCGAAGCCTAATGGCGCCTTAATTAGTACTTGAGATTTGTTCTTTGGAATTTTGAACCCTACATCCCATATTCACTCAAAAACTTGATCCGCATGATCTTGAGCTGTTCCCAGTTGAAGTTGAACTCGGACAGTTCTTCCTGGGCCACCTGTAAAGAAGATGTTTCGCAGCCTTTGAAATATTCCATGATCTCTACCTGGTCGTCTTCATCAAGCATTTCATCGATAGCATAAGTGAGGTTGAGTTTCGTGCCGCTGGCTGCAATGGTCTCCATCTCTTCGAGCATCTCATCCATCCGCCAGCCTTTGTTCTTTGCTATCGTTTCGAGAGAAACTTTTTTATCGGTGTTCTGTATGATATAAACCTTGTTGCCGCTTTTGTTTACCACACTCTTCATCACAAAATCATCGGGGCGTTCAATATTATTCTCTTCCACATACCTGGCTATCAGCTCCACAAATGGACGACCATATTTGATCGCTTTGCCCTTGCTCACTCCCTGGCATTTTTCCAGGCCTTCCATGGTAATGGGATAGAAGGTGGCCATATCCTGCAGGGATGCTTCGAGGAAAATAACAAAGGGCGGAAGGTTTTTTTTCCTGGCTTCTTTTTGCCGAAGCTCCATCAGCATGGCAATTAGTTTTTCATCCAGCGCAACGCCGCCGGTTGTTTCTGGTCCTTCTTCATCATCGGCATTGGCATCATCATAGGTATTGTTCAATACCATCTTGAATGATTTCGGTTTTTTCAAAAACGCTTCGCCGGCTTTGGTGAATTTCAACACCCCATATTCTTCAATATCTTTTTTCAGCAGGCCGCCGAGCAATAATTGGCGGATAAGTGAATTCCAGAAATGATTGTCCCTGTCATTGCCGCTGGCAAATGCATTGAGTCCTTCATGACGGAACATGGTTATCTGCGGCGTTAGTTTACCGCTGACGATCTGCACCACATATTCTGTCGCAAACTGTTCGTTCAGCTCCTGTATCGCTTTCAAAACAAGAACAGCTTCGTCTTTTGCTTCTGTTTTTTCTTTCGGATGTTTACAGTTATCGCATTGCCCGCAATTTTCTTTGGTATATTCTTCTCCGAAATAACTCATCAGCACTTTGCGGCGGCAAACACCTGTCTCCGCAAAACCAACTGTCTCATTAATGAGCTGCGCTCCTACTTCTCTTTCGCTAAGCGGTTTGTCCCGCATCAAATGTTCCAGCTTGCTTACGTCTTTATGCGAATAATACAAAACGCATTTTCCTTCGAGGCCATCACGGCCGGCACGGCCGGTTTCCTGGTAATAATTCTCAATTGATTTGGGAATATTATAATGGATAACGAAACGGATATCCGGTTTGTCAATTCCCATTCCGAATGCGATCGTTGCACAAATGACCTGCACTTCTTCATTGAGGAACTGGTCCTGTCTTTCCGATCTTAATTTACTATCAAGCCCTGCATGATAAGCCACGGCTTTGATACCATTGGCATTTAAAATATCGGCCAGCTCTTCTGTTGTTTTTCTATTGAGTGTATAAATGATGCCGCTTTTATTTTTCATTCCTTTTATAAAGCGGACAATATTCTCATCTGTTTGCGCCTTTTTTATTTTCGGCAATACTTCATAATAGAGATTGGCCCGGTTGAACGATGAAATAAAAACATTGGGCTCTCTCAGATCGAGGTTCTTGATGATATCGCTTTGCACTTTGGGTGTTGCCGTCGCTGTCAATGCAATAACGGGTGCGTCGGGATTTATTTGTATCATCATTTCCCGCAGGCGGCGATATTCAGGACGGAAATCATGTCCCCATTCAGAGATACAATGTGCCTCATCCACTGCGAAGAAAGAAATTTTCAGATCGGAAAAGAATTCAAGGTTTTCCTGCTTGGTCATTGTTTCAGGAGCTACATATAGCATTTTTGTTTTGCCTGTCAGCAGGTCATCATGTACTTCTTTTATTTCTTTTTTATTCAATGTAGAATTTAAAAAATGGGCCACTTCATCATTGCTGCTGTAACCACGGACAAGGTCCACCTGGTTTTTCATCAAAGCGATCAACGGTGAAACGATCAATGCAACGCCTTCGCTGATCATGGCCGGGAGCTGGTAGCATAAACTTTTTCCTCCGCCCGTTGGCATGATGACGAATGTATCACGACCGGCCATCAATGATTCAATTGCTTTTTCCTGTGTGCCTTTGAATTTATCGAAGCCAAAATAGTCCTGCAATGACTTGTGGAGATCAAATCTTTTTTTAGGAGAAGTTGTATCCTTACTCTTTACGGTTTTTCCCCCGGCGGGCTGAGCTTTTTTTGCTGCCGGTTTCTTTGTTGTTGTTCCCATTACTCTATAATTTCCTAAGCACTTGCTACAAATGCAGATTTATTTAAGATAGTTCTTTTTGTCCGAATGATGGCTATGATACCGTTATAATATTTTATACGGAGTTTTTTCAGCAGCAAAATCCGGCAGAACTAAGTGTTTCTTCTGTCTAATGACCGGGATGTCAGCAGTTAGTAATTAAACATGCCGGTCAATATCTATTGGCAAGCGGGCGGCGAATTTACGATAGTAACAGCGTTTTTAATGAATGATTGCCGTTAATTTTCTCTGTCATTACTTAACAGCCTGTTTCATAGCAAATCCTCTAAATTTGCGGCGATCATTATGTCTGTATCTATCAAACAGGTTGCTCTAAAAACCATTGGGCTTGAAGCCCAATCCATCAGTGGTCTCGCTTCTTTCATTAATGATGATTTTGAAAAGGCAGTGAAAGCTATTGCGACATGCAAGGGCCGGCTGGTGATATGTGGTATTGGTAAAAGCGGCATCATTGCACAAAAGATCGTTGCCACACTTAATTCTACCGGCACTCCTTCTATATTCATGCATGCGGCTGATGCCATTCATGGCGACCTGGGTATGGTGCAACAGGATGATGTGGTGATGATCATCAGCAAAAGCGGCGAGAGCCCTGAGATAAAAGTGCTGGTACCCCTACTAAAGAATTTTGGCAACATCATGCTCGCTATGGTGGGCAGTGTTGATTCTTTTTTGGCCAAACATTCAACCATTATTTTAAATACAACCGTTGAACAGGAAGCCTGTCCGAATAACCTGGCGCCGACCACCAGCACTACGGCACAATTGGTGATGGGTGATGCGCTGGCGGTTTGTTTGATGGAGCTGAAAGGATTTCAAAGCGATGATTTTGCAAAATTTCACCCCGGTGGAATGCTGGGAAAAAAGTTATACCTGCGGGTGGCTGATCTTTATATCAATAATGAAGCACCAGCGGTTTTATCAGGGCAATCATTAAAGGAAGTAATCGTTGAAATGACAGCAAAAAGATTGGGCATCACAGCGGTGACAGATACTGATAATAATTTACTGGGCATCATTACCGATGGCGACTTGCGGAGAATGCTGGAAAAAAATACAGCGATCTCCACGATAAAAGCAGACGATATTATGACGGCTGATCCAAAAACCATTGGTCCGGACGAACTGGCTGTGGATGCATTGGATATGCTGCGCAAAAATGGAATAAGCCAATTGGCAGTAACAGAGAAAGGAAAGTATTTCGGAATAATTCATTTACATGACCTGATCCGTGAGGGGTTAATATAAGTTGACAAGTTAACAGGGCTCGTTCCTTGTTAACTTATAAACCAGTCAACTTTTCAACAGAACCAAATGAACAAACATCACTACGTAGCAATAATGGCAGGAGGTATCGGCAGTCGTTTCTGGCCGATGAGCCGAACGGATTTTCCAAAACAGTTCCTTGATATACTCGGTACGGGCAAAACGCTGGTACAACAAACTTTTGACCGCTTCCGGCAATTTATTCCTGCAGAAAATATTTATGTCATCACTTCGCAGGAATATATTCCCATTGTAAAAAAACAGTTGACCGATATTCCCGAAGAAAATATTTTGGGTGAACCCTCAAGAAAGAATACAGCGCCTTGTGTGGCGTATATTTCTTTTAAGTTACAGCAAAAAGATCCCAAAGCAACACTGATCGTTGCGCCTTCCGATCATTTGATACTGGAAGAAGAAAAGTTTACTGCCACTTGTAAAAAGGCGCTTGACTTTGTAAGCCACATGAGCGCTTTGGTGACGCTGGGTATTCGTCCTTCTTATCCCAACACTGGTTATGGTTATATCCAGCATGAAACTGCTGAAGCGGTGCCGGGTGTTTATAAAGTGAAAACATTTACAGAGAAACCCAATACTGAACTGGCCAAAACATTTATCGCCAGCGGAGATTTTTTATGGAATGCGGGCATATTTGTGTGGCAGGTGAAAAAGATATTGGCCGCTCTTGAAAAACACATGCCGGAAATGTATGAGCTGTTCGCTGCGGAAAAGGATACGTTCAATACAAAAAATGAAATGGCTGCGCTTGCAGAGATCTATCCTTTATGCACCAATATCTCCATTGATTTTGGCGTAATGGAAAAAGCAGATAATGTGTTTGTCATTCCCGCTTCTTTTGGCTGGAGCGATCTTGGTACCTGGAACAGTGCCTGGGAAAATATGGATAAAGATTATTTGGGCAATGCAGTAGCGGGTAAAAAAGTAATGGCAGTAGATGCAAGGAACTGCATGGTGCATGTGCCCGATAATAAATTAGTGTTGCTGCAGGGGCTTGATGATTTCATTATTGTTGATACCAAAGATGTTCTGCTGATCTGCAAAAAAGAAAAAGAACAGGAGATCAAAGAATATGTGGCAGAGGTGAAGAGAAATATGGGGGATAAACATATTTAATGGTTTAAAATACCAGGAACTTATCGCCCCGGTTTGTCCGGGGTTTTTTACTTTTAGGCACAAAACCATGCCTGCCTATGTCTTTTACATTCAATAACATTTTGTTTCTTGATATAGAAACAGTGCCGCAATCTCCCGACTATAATTCATTGCCGGATGACTGGCGTCATTTGTGGGACACCAAGTCTGCAGGTTTGCTGAAATACCACGAAGGACAAACGATCGAATCGCTGTATCCCCGTGCAGGCATCTATGCCGAATTTGGAAAGATCGTTTGCATAAGCTGTGGTGTGCTGCAGGGGAATGGCGGGCAAAGAAAGATCGTCATCAAAAGTTTTTCCGGCGATGATGAAAAGAAATTGTTGCAACAGTTCGTTGATATGCTGAATAAGTGGACGCCCGGCGAACAAAAATATTTATGTGCGCATAATGGAAAGGAATTCGACTTTCCTTATCTCTGCCGCCGCATGATCGTTAATGAAATTCCCATTCCCGCTATTCTGAATATAGCCGGCAAAAAACCCTGGGAGGTAAGTCATCTTGATACATTAGAGTTGTGGAAGTTTGGTGATTTTAAAAGTTATACTTCGCTGGTGCTGCTGGCACATACATTGGGCATACCTACACCAAAGGATGATATCGATGGCAGCATGGTCTGGGAAGTATATTGGAGAGAAAAAAATTTAGACCGAATCGTTACCTATTGCCAGAAAGATGTGACAACGGTAGCACAGATATTTTTACGGATGAATGGTGAGCCGCTGCTTAAAGAAGAAAATATTGAGATCAAATCATAATAATGCAAAGAACAAATTATTCCTCCGGCGCCAAATGGGAAGATATTGTCGGTTATAGCCGTGCCGTAAAAGTGGGAAACATCATCGAAGTAACAGGAACGGTGGCTGTAGATGATAACAGCAATTTGGTTGGTGGCAATGATGCATACGAACAGACCAAATTCATCATTCAAAAAATAGAAGCCGTTTTACAAAAAGCCGGCGCCTCGTTGAAGGATGTGGTGCGGACAAGGATGTTTGTGACCGATATTTCCCGCTGGGAAGAATATGGAAAAGCACATGGTGAATTTTTTGCCACTATCAAACCGTGTACAAGCATGATAGAAGTAAAAGGTTTGATCGCCCCGGAATATTTAATAGAAATAGAGGCCACCGCCATTCTTCAACAATAAAAATCTTATGATGAGAAACATTCTTTGTTTTGTTGCTGCTGTTTTGTTGATCGCAGCTTGTAAGTCAAAAGACAAAAATAAAAAAATAGATGCAGAGGTTCCTTTTACCGAATTCCGCAAATCCGGGGATTCGGTGTTGATCACCGATAGTACATGGGGTTGGATAGTTGCCGGCGATAGCATTGAAACCCTGAAAGAATTATATGGCGGGAGTAATATTAGAGATGAAACGATTTGCGGGCCCGAATGTGTGGATTCGGTTGATGTTACATTGGTTTATCCGGGCAGTAACAGGGAGTTTGTCGTTTATTGGGAGGATAGTCTTTATCATAAAAAGATTAGACTTATCCGATGTAACACAAAAGATGCTCCTTATCACACAGCGGGTGGAATAAAAATAGGAACGACATTAGATAAGCTGGTGCAGATGAATGGCAAGCCTATTTCTTTTTGGGGATTTGGCTGGGACTATGGCGGGACTGTTTTCTCATTGAATCATGGTGTACTGGAAAATTCCGGGGTTGCTTTTCGTCTTGAGATAATGGAAAACACAGACAGCGATGTGGTGGGTGATTCGGAATTCAACTCTGATATGCCGGAAGTAAAAGCGGTGCAGGATAAGATCTATATCAGCGAACTGCTTCTGCGCCTCCAATAACGATGAACATTGAGATATTAAGAGAGTATTGTCTTTCCAAACCCGGCGCTGAAGAAACACTTCCTTTTGGGCCGGATACCCTGGTGTATAAAATAAACGGCAAAGCTTTTTTGCTGACAGGGTTAGATGATGAGCAATTACGCTTTACTGTAAAGTGCGATCCGGATAAGGCTATTGAATTAAGGGAAGAATTTTCCTGTGTACTCCCCGGTTATCATATGAATAAAAAACACTGGAACACCATTGTTGTTGACGGTTCTGTTTCCAGCAAACAATTAAAAGAATGGATCGATCATTCTTTTGAACTGGTAGCAGTGAAGAAAAAGAAAAACTAGATCATGATCTCCAGAATATTGCCCGCCACTTCCAGCCCTGCATTTCTCCCGGTATCACTAAATATTATTTTCCCGCTTTTTTTGTCTGACAGGTTTACCAAAATGCTTGCGGTCATGCTTTCCTCAATACGTCCGTCCATCAGGCCGTGGATAGGTGAAGCCAATTCGGTGGACTCGCCCCGGTAAGCTGTGATCTGAAGCAAGTATTTTTTATTTTCCAAACCGATCTCGACTTTATTTATATCGGCAAATGATCTTCGCAGTTTTGTTCTGTTGTAAGTAGTAAAGCGAAATAATTTTCCATTTAGCCAAAGGCCTGCGATAAAACCGGTGAAAGAACTTTTCATCCAGGGAATTTTTGCTACAGATACTTTTACTGAAATTCCCGGCTCGCTGAAGTGATTACTTTGCATCCAGAAATAAGCCGAAGGAAAAGAGTGACCCCAATCTTTTTCAATATATCCCCTGCCATTATCAAAGTTGGTCATTTCTCCCCCGATCTCCAGCTCACCCATAATGCTATGATCCATACTTACAATACCATGATAACATTGCATAAAAGGCACAAATGCAAAAGGCCCCATGATGCCCGGCGAATAAAATGGTTTGGGCCAACCCACATTGCCGGAAAAATTCAATTCCCCCTTCAGTTCCGGCATATTGAATTTAATTCCGTTCTCTGAAAAACTATTTTCGTCAATATCAACATGGAATTTTTTTATAGCGGGTTTAAATAAAATCGCATCAAACCTGTGATACTCTGCTGTTTTCTTTTTTCCGTCCAATACCTGTATAAAAGCCTGCTTGTTTCCTTTCTCGTCCATCGCAATACCCGGAATAAAAGCAAATGCTTTTGTTTCTGCTGCATTCACCACTTTAAAATACCAGCCTTCGAAATATTTTTTTGTTTTGCCCCAGCCCTGGAATCGTTCGGGATCAAAAAAGGTCCTGAGTTTTTTAAATGGCATTGTGATCGTTAAAGAATGAACAGAAAAGGAACAAAACTGATCTATACAAAAACTTCTTATTGTCAGTATTTTTGAACATTACTTAACCAATTTATCAAATTTTGCATATTCAATCCAAACTTCCCAATGTCGGCACCACCATCTTTACTGTCATGAGTGGGCTGGCGACAGAATACAATGCTGTCAATCTTGGCCAGGGCTTTCCTGATTTCCCGATGAGTGATGAGCTGACCTCGCTGGTGAATAAAGCGATGAAAGATAATTTCAACCAGTATTCGCCCATGCCCGGCTGGCGGCCGTTAATGGAATCTATTTCGGAGAAAGTAGAATTGCTTTATCAAACAAAGGTCAATCCGGCAACGGAGATCGCCATCACGCCTGGCGGTACGTATGCCATCTATTCTGCGTTCACCACTATTCTTCAACCCGGCGATGAGGTAATTGTATTTGAACCAGCATACGATAGTTATATTCCGAATATTGAGATAAACGGGGCGAAAGCAATAACGATCAATTTAGTTTATCCCGATTATCATATTGACTGGGTTGCTGTAAAGAATGCGGTTACTCCCAAAACAAAAGCGATCATCATCAATTCGCCGCATAACCCCACCGGATCGGTGATCGGTGAAAAAGATATCATTGAATTAAGAAAGATCGTTGAAGGAACAAATATTTTTATCATCAGCGATGAGGTGTATGAGCATTTGATCTTTGACAATATCCCGCATCAATCCATTCTTCGTTATCCCGACCTGTTGCAAAGAAGTTTTGTTTGTTTTTCTTTTGGCAAAGTGTATAACTGCACCGGCTGGAAACTGGGCTACTGCATTGCGCCCGAACCGTTGATGAAAGAATTCAGAAAAGTTCATCAATACAATTGTTTTAGTTGTCACACTCCTTCGCAGGTAGCATTGGCTGAATTTCTGAAAAACAAAGACGCTTATTTATCGCTATCATCTTTGATGCAGGAGAAAAGAGATCATTTCAGAGAATTAATGAAGCAAACAAGATTTACGATGCATGATTCTTTCGGCAGCTATTTTATTTGTGGTACTTATGAACGCATCAGCGATGAGGCCGATAAAGATCTTGCTATCCGCTTAACCAAAGAAGCCGGTGTGGCAACGATACCCGTTTCTGCTTTTTATCAGAATGGGAAAGATGATAAGGTGCTGCGTTTTTGTTTTTCAAAAAAGAAAGAAACGCTGGAAGCTGCTGTTGAAAAACTGTCCCGTTTTTGATGACCGTTGATTCCCGATACAAAGGAATCTTTTTCATGCTGCTGGCAGCATTGGGGTTTTCTGTAATGGGTGGCGCCGCCAAAGCATTGAAAGAAAGTTTTAATGCCGGTCAATTGGTTTTCTATCGCAATGCGGTCGGGCTAATTTTTTTATTGCCGGGATTATTCATCAAACCTCCGGTGCAGGAAGGGGGTAAACCCTTTCGTCTTGCTTTTCGTGGATTGATGGGAACCATTGCGCTGTACACATTATTGTATTGTGTGCTGCATATTCCCCTGGGCACTGCGATGAGTTATAATCTTACTTCGGCCTTGTTCATTGCGATCTTTTCTTATTTCTTGTTCGGGGAATTTCATGGTACCCGGGTGGCTATTGCTGTTGTGTTGGGTTTTGCAGGAATGCTTTTTATCTATAAACCGGTGATGCACCTGCCCTGGTATTATCATTTGGCGGGATTGATATCGGGCATTACTTCAGCGATCGCTTACCTCACCGTTCACCGGCTGGCAAAATATTATGATCCGAGAGTGATCGTTCTTTCTTTTTTGTTATGCGGGTTTTTGGTTCCGCTGATCACCATGCTCATTCATTATACAACCGGCACTCCCGCCGATGGGTTGTTCATTATTGATTTCAAATGGCCGGATGGGATCGAATGGTGCTGGGTCCTGCTCATGGGGCTTGCTGCATTATTCGGACAATATTTTGTTACCAAAGCCTATGGCTCGGATAAGGCCGGAATAGTTTCTGTCTTTGGTTATGCCAATATCATCTACTCTGTATTCATTGGCCTGATGCTGGGCGATGCCTTCCCCGATTGGATGAGCTGGCTGGGTATTACCTGTATCATTGTAAGCGGTATCATCATTTCACTTGTAAAGCGTAAAACAGCGGCTTCCTGACCTTTTTAAAAAATAGTTGAAAAAATGTTTGGTCATACGAAAAGTCTTATCGTATATTTGCGATATAAGATTTAAATATGGCTATTCATAAAAAAGAAGAATTCACACAAAAGGAGCAGGACCTTGCCAATTTTGCTAAAGCAATGGCCCATCCTGCCCGCATCGCTATACTAAAAGTGCTGGCGCAACGAAATGAATGTATCTGCGGCGAGATCGTTGAATTGCTACCATTAGCACAATCAACCGTATCACAACATTTAAAAGAATTAAAGAATGCCGGGCTGATCGAAGGAACTATTGACGGGCCCCGCAGTTGTTATTGTATCAACTGGAAGGCCTTTGAAAAATTCAACAGTGAATTCACTTCCTTGTTCAATAATTTAAAAATAAAGAATGAAAAAGCCTGTTGCTGACCATGAACGTTTCTAAAACATACTATCCCTTTGGCCAGCACAAGATCCTTGCTGACAAAGAAACGGGTTCGGCATATTGGTCCATTACCGGAAAGGATCTGCAATTCACCTGGTTTGAAGTTGCGCCTGAAACAAATTTTGCTGAACATAAACACAATAGCGAACAAATAACTTTTGTGCTGGAGGGTGAGCTGTTTTTTAAAATAGAGAATGAGGTCTATAAACTGTCCGCGGGAGATTCTATAATGATCCCATCCAATAAAGAACATTCTGTGTGGACCGGTTCTGTTCCGGCCAAAGCCGTTGACGCCTGGTCGCCCATCAATCAAAAATATTTATCCATTTAAAAAGTATAACCATGAACACAAATGCAGAACTCAAAAAAACGGTCCGTGATAAGTATGCGGAAATTGCCAATCAGTCCAAAGAGCAAAACCTTTCTTCTTGTTGCGGAGCAACCTCTTCCTGCTGTGGCGATGATGTATATAATATCATGGCCGATGATTATTCTAAACTGGAAGGATATAACCCGGAAGCCGATCTTGGTTTGGGTTGTGGTTTGCCTACCGAATTTGCTAAGATCAAAGAAGGCGATACGGTAATTGATCTTGGCAGCGGAGCTGGCAATGATGCATTTATTGCCCGGAGACTTACAGGCGAAAATGGAAAAGTGATCGGTATAGATTTCACAGAGCCAATGATCGCCAGGGCCAGAGAAAATGCAGAAAAGCTTGGATTAAATAATGTGGAGTTCCGCCAGGGAGATATAGAAGATATGCCCGTTACTTCCAACAAAGCGGATGTTATTGTAAGCAACTGTGTGTTGAACCTTGTACCCAACAAGCATAAAGTGTTCAGCGAAATTTACCGTGTATTAAAACCGGGCGGACATTTTTCCATCTCAGATATTGTATTGGAAGGCCCTATCCCTGATAAATGGAAAGAGGTTGCTGAACTCTATGCCGGTTGTGTGTCCGGCGCCATTCAGAAAAAAGAATACCTCGGTATCATTGAAGAATCGGGTTTTAAAAATATCACATTACAAAAAGATAAAACAATCACTATTCCCGATGATATCCTGGCCAACTATTTATCTGCGGAAGAAATTACAGAATTCAAAAGTGGAACAACCAGAATTACCAGCATAACAGTATATGCAGACAAGCCGGCCAAGGATGATCGTAATTGCTGTGAGCCGGGAAGTGGTTGTTGCTAATAAAGACTGTTTCTATTTTAAAACATCCTTAGCCCCTTTATGGGGTTGGGGGCAAAAGTAAAGCCATGAACACAAACATTCAAAAAGACCCGGGTTGTTGTGAAGCGGGCAGCATTTGCTGCGGAAACGACGGCGGTATCGGGTGTTGTTAAAAAACACGGGTCTCGTCAATGGCGAGACCCTTACCTTTACCACTATGGTCAAGAAGATTCTCTTTGTTTGCGTTGAGAATAGCAATCGTTCCCAGATGAGCCAGGCTTTTGCCAAAATGATCGGTGGCGCTTCAGTAAAAGCTTACAGCGCAGGCTCAAAACCCTCAGGAAGAATAAATCAAAAAGCGATCGTCGCCATGAAAGAGCTGGGCTATGATCTGAAATCACATCGCTCCAAATCATTGGATCAAATAGAAGAGTATGCTCCTTTTGATGCTGTTGTTACGATGGGATGCGGTGATGCCTGTCCCTGGATGCCGGCCAAACAATTCATTGAATGGGATATTCCCGATCCAAGGGAAATGAATGAAGAAGACTTCAACAAAGTAAGAGATCTTATAAAAGAAAAAGTTACTGATCTATTGAAGTCGCTTTAGGTTTCTTATCGATATATTTTTCGGGAATAGGATTCTCTTTGCTTTCACTCTCCCATAAAATACTCAGCACCCACCAGCGTTGGCCATCGTTCCATAATTGAAAACTATTGATGCCGCGGATAAATGGTTTTTCGTCCGCTTTTGTCTTCCGGCTTTCATAGCTGCTGAATGCATGAAGGATATTGCCGTATTGTTCTGTTTTCCTTCCTATCTCTGTTTCAAAAAAACCATTGGCCTCAAGAATGGGCCCAAGACCGTTGATATAATCTTCCACACTATATGTCCTGATCGCACCTTCGCCGGTTTGGGTTTTGCCGGTCGGCATCATGCGGGCATTGGGCATGAACAAGGTTCTCATCCTGTCCCAATTCCTTTTTTCCCCGGCCGGACCGGAGATCACATCATAAACAGCTTTGATAATGGCATCCGACGTTGAAACATCAGCAGGGTTGGCCGGAATACTGTCTGTTCTTTCTGCAAAAGACTCTGTGCTGATCACCAGGATCAGTATGGATAAAAATATCTTTTTCATGTGTTGATTTGATTTCAAGATAGTAACATTTATTTTTACTCAATCTCCGTTCATAATAAGTTGCCGCAATAGAACACAGATGACGCAGATTTGACGGATTTAAACGGATCTGTGCAAACCGGTTTGATCCGTGTCATCCGTGTTCTATTACTTATTTTGCATAAAATCTCCTTTTTGAAACCATTCATTCCCGGCAGCGTTTATAAATTCCTTTTTGCATTATTGGGATTGGTGTATCTGACCGGTTTGACCGTGCCGCTGATGGATAACGATTCGGCGCATCATGCCAATATTGCTTTGCATATGCACCTGACCGGCGATTATGCTTCATTAATCGATCATAACGGTGATTATTTAGATAAACCGCATTTGTTATTCTGGCTTTCTGCTTTTTGTTACAAAATATTTGGCGTAACGGGTTTCGCTTATAAGTTTCCTTCTTTCCTGTTTACGATCCTTGGTGTTTATTCCACTTACCGGCTTGGAAAATCTTTATACAATAAGGAGGTCGGTAAACTTGCCGCACTGATCCTTGCTTCTTCATTTGCATTCATATTGGCCAACAATGATGTGCGGATGGATGCGATGCTGACCGCCTGCATCGCATTGGCAACATGGCAGCTCGCAGAATTCATTCAACATAAAAAACTATTGAATGTGGCCGGCGCTACGTTGGGATTAGCTCTTGGATTTTCAACCAAAGGAATGATAGCCGTATTTGTTCCGGCCATCGGCGCAGTCTTTTATATTTTATACAGAAAGGACTGGAAGATCTTCTTCAACTGGAAATGGCTGCCAATGCTGTTATTGTTTGCTGTTTTTATTTCGCCGGTTTTGTATTGCTATTACCTGCAGTATGATCTTCATCCCGAAAAAGTAGTGAGAGGAAAAGATCATATCAGTGGCATTAAATTTATTTTGCTGAATCAAAGTGTTGAGCGTTTTGGCGGAGAAACGGGTGATATATCAAAACAGGACTATTTCTTTTTCCTTCATTCTTTTCTCTGGGCTTTTGCGCCATGGAGTATTCTTGCTTATATCGCTATTGCAGGAAGGATAAAGAATTTCCTGAAACGAAAAGAAGAATGGTTAACGGCCGGAACTTTTCTAGTGATGCTTATTCTTGTTTCTCTTTCCGGTTTCAAGTTGCCGCACTATTTGAATATTATTTTTCCTGCTGCTTCGGTGATGACAGCGGTATTCATTATTAATTCCCAATCCAGGGGGAAGTTCACAAGATCAATTTTTTCTATTCAGCTGGTTGTTTCAGTTTTACTCCTCGTTGCTGTTGCGGTTATTAATGCCTTGGCTTTCCCGGTTAAAAACATCTGGATCATTATAATGCTGGTATTATTACTGGCCCATGTTTTTTATTTTATCAAAAGCAAAATGATACCGCCCTTACAAAAAGCTGTGTTGATCCCTGTGGCTACAATGATCCTTTGTTTCTTTTTATTGAATACTAATTTCTACCAGCAGCTATTAAAATACCAGGGCGGCAATCAGCTGGCTTCTAAAACAGGGGGCAAGGTTGATCTTAATAATGTTTATTTCTGGAAGGAGACACAAAGCTCTTCTTTTGTTTTTTATACAAAGACATTGCGCAAACAGTTTGATGATTCGGTTTTGATTGATGGAAAAAAGATATGGTTGTTATATGATATAAAGGATGAGACTGAGATCAAGGTTAAGTATAAGATCGGTGAACGATTTGAAACATTGGACTATGAGATAACCAAGATTGATATAAAGTTTGTGAACCCGGAGAAGAGAGAGAAACAGTGCAGCAAGATGGTGTTAGGGGAAATTTTCAGATAATGGTGGTGTTTTTTGGGAAAACGTATTTCGCCGGCCTGTTATCAAAGACTCACTTAAACCACTCTGTTTTTTACATCTGTTGGCGAATAACCATACCGGTCATTAAAGCATTTGCTGAAATAGGCCGGGGATGAGAAGCCTGTCATAAAAGCTACTTCAGTTACGTTACCGGCATTTTTTTGTAACAGTTCCAATGCCCTTTCCAGGCGGAAATTCCGTATCAGTTCATTTGGCGCTTCGCCGGTAAGTGCTTTCAGTTTTCGGTGAAGCTGGCTGCGGCTCATGTTTACCGCATTGGCAAGATCTACTACCCCAAACATTTCATTATCCAGGTTTTCATCAATCGCTGCTCTTATCTTTTCAAGAAAAACATTTTCCTGGGATGATACATCCACTTTGTCCGGCGTGATGCTGATTATTTTTTTAGAATAGAGTTCTCTTAGTTTTTCTCTTTGATCGATCAGGTTTTGGATGCGGGCAATCAGCTCGTCGCCATCAAATGGTTTAACGAGATAATCGTCAGCGCCGGTTTTTAATCCTTCTATTTTACTTTCAGTAGTTGCTTTTGCTGTAAGCATAATGACGGGAACATGGCTTGTCTTTTCATTTTTCTTCAGTTCATTTGTCATGGCCACGCCGTCCATTACCGGCATCATCACATCTGTGACAATTAAATCGGGTATCAGTAAAAGTGCTTTTTCGATTCCCTCGCTTCCGTTTCCTGCCAGGGCTACATTAAATTCTTTTTTCAACGTATCGCTGATAAATTGTTGCAGGTCGTTATTGTCTTCTACAATTAACACGGTTGGAAGTGAAGAGTCCCCGACTGCCTGCTTTGCTTCTTCCTCTGTATATCCTGCAGCTGGAATAACTATTGTTGTCGCTGTTTCTTTTCCCGAAATGTCAACATCTTCATCTGTATAAAATTCTCTTGCCACGGGGATACTGAGCCTGAAGCTGGCTCCGCGGCCCGTATCACTGCTCACACTTATCTGGCCTTTGTGCAACTGCACCAGTTCTTTCACCAGTGATAAACCAATGCCCGTTCCGCCTTCTGTTCCTTCCACCTGGTAGAAGCGGTCAAATATTTTATCCAATTGTTCTTTGGGAATGCCGGGGCCGCTGTCACCGACAGTTATTCGAATTCTTTTATCTCCGTTCTCCACATCCACCGAAACAGAGCCGTTCTCCGGAGTAAATTTGAAGGCGTTGCTTAACAGGTTGGTAACTATTTTCTGAAACTTATCCTTATCTATCCAGCCAATGATTTCATGTTCGGGAAAATGAGTGTGATAGTTTACCAGCTTTTGTTCGGCCATACTATTGAATGAATAAACGGTTGCTTTCAGCAATCCGGTAATATCCGTTTTACTCACCCGCAGCCCCAACTTGCCGCTTTCCAGTTTTGACAGATCAAGCATCTGGTTGATAAGGTGCAGCAGTCGTTCTCCATTATGCCGCATCATTTTCATATATTTTTTGCTGCTGTCTTCGTCCAGCTTTCCCTGCTCCATTTGTTTCAGCGGGCCAAT
Organism: Chitinophagaceae bacterium; assembly: GCA_013140985.1. GTDB lineage: Bacteria > Bacteroidota > Bacteroidia > Chitinophagales > Chitinophagaceae > JJ008. The sequence continues at coordinate 18,125 of JABFRU010000021.1, forward strand.
CATCAGCGTTAAGGGGGTGCGGAATTCATGAGAAATGTTTGCGAAGAAAGAGTTTTTGACTTTATCAAGATGCCGGAGCTTTTCTGCTTCTGCATGCTCCATCTCCGCCAGCAGTTTTGCCCGTTTTTGTTTCAACAACTGCTTGTTCCGGAAAATATAAAAAGCTGTTGCTGCCAGCAAAAGAAGGCCGCCGGAAAGAAATAAAAGCCGGTTTCTTTTTTCTTTTTCCCGGCTTATTTCTTTTTCTTTTTGTGCAGTTTTGTAAATGGTTTCCAGTTCAAGATTAGCCTTGCTGTATTGCTGACTTAAATGAAGAGAATCTGTTTTGAATTGCAATTGCTGGTAATGCATGGCTTGTTTGTAATCCTGCCGGGCCATATACATTTCCTTCAGGCCGATATAAATGCTGGCCTCGCCTTCGGTGTTACCGCATGACTGGCAGACCGGAAGCGCCTTATTGTACCAGGGTTCTGCTTCGTTCCACCTGTTTTGTTTGCGGTAAGTGTGGCCGATGTTTAATAATGAAAAACAAAGTGCATATTTTTCATCGGGCTCTGTTTCCATTATTTCTGCCGACTTTATGTAATACTCCCTGGCTTTGTCAATATCTCCCCGTAACTGGTAAAGAACGCCGGTATTGTTCATTGCGGTAAATTCAAGGTCCCTGTATTGATACTTAAGAGCAAGTTCCAGTGCTTTGTTATAATAGGTTAAGGCTGTATCAGAAGGTTTATACATGGAGCCCATAATCATATAATCATGCCCGAGCTCCCGCCATTGTTTCAGTTTTTCATGAATGTCGGCAGCTTCGCCTGCCCTTTTTATTGTCAGTGCTTTGTTTTTTTGCGACCTGTTAAGATTGGCGATGGTTTGAAGTGCGGCGGCTTTTAATGAATCGTTATTATTTTTTTCCGCTTCTTCAAGTATTGGAAGCAATGTTTGTGAAGCTTTTTCAAGGTTTAATTTTTTTATATAGGAATGTCCGATTTTTAATTGTGCAAAAGGAATATATTCCTTGTCCTTTTCTTTTGCGTACTTAATAAAGTCTTCGCTGATGAGTATGGCAGTATCAATCTGGTACCGGGAATAGATCTTTTCAAGTTTTTTATAGGCCTCTCGTTTTTCGGTAACACCGCTTGCGGTATTGTAAGCATCCCAATAGGGCTTTGTAAAACCGGTTTGAGTAAAAGCCGGTTTTGTTATAAGGAGAGTTGTAATTATAATGAAAACAATCCGCACAGATAAAGATTACGCCTGACAAGATAAAAAACCCCGGGATAAAATTCCATGACAAACAATTTTATTCTTCGGTGATTGCATTTTAGTGCATGAGATCAAATACACTTAATTAGGGTATAAGGGCTGGTTCAGTAAATACAGAACCAGCCCTTAGTTTTATTATTGCATTGGTTTCACCGGCGTCATAGCCACCAGTTCACAAAGCCATCCGCCATTTGTTCTTTTAAGTATAACAGAAAAGGCAAACGCCTCTTTCTCAGCCTTATTACCAAAACGATCGGTACGTTCTTCTGTATATTCCGTCATAATTAAATCATTGCTCAGGTAGCGGGCACTCCCGTTTAAATGTTTCATGTCTGTCTTGTCAGGCTTGGGCAATGTTTTAAACCATGCAAAAAGTTTTTCAAAAAACTCTTTTAATGCCGCCCGGCCTGATACAATTTGTCCATCAGGAGAAATATGCGTTCCGTTTTCGGTGTAATAATTGGCCATCGTTGCAGCATCTAACCGTGCAAAAGCCATCATTATTTGCTGATACGTTTTTCCGATGGCGATAGAATCTGCATCAGAAACTTTTTGAGCATTTACATTCATGCTGAATGTGGTGGTAAGCAGCAGCATGGCTGCAATAAATAATTTTTTCATTTTTTGTTTTTTGATTAATAAAAAATTTGATAGGACAAAAATGGGGACAGGAAGGAGGTCAATGCAAACAATCCCGAAGCAAAGACTTTCAAATTTGTCGCATATAATACCTGTTGCGACATTTTTAGGATGAAATACTACTAAAGTATTGGTACTATCGGGTTCTGGAAGAATGTTTTTTTAATATTACAACCCCGCCCTCTTACTTATCTCCAGCATCCTGTCCATTGGTTTCTTTGCTGCCAGTCTCAGTTCTTCATCCATCGTTATCTCCGGTAGTTCATATTCCATGCAGAGGTAGAGTTTCTCCAGTGTATTGCGTTTCATATGCGGGCAATCATTGCAGGCACAACTGTTATCGGGAGGAGCGGGAATAAATGTTTTGTCGGGAGAATATTTCATCATCTGGTGAAGGATACCGGTCTCTGTAGCGACGATATATTCCTGCGTGGTATCTGATTGAGTGAATTTGAGTAACCCTGTTGTACTGCCAATAAAATCAGCCATGCGAAGAATAGGATCCTCGCATTCAGGATGTGCAATGAGTTTTGCATTGGGGTGACGGACTTTCAACTTCGTTATTCTTTCCAGGCTGAAGATCTCATGCACCATGCAGGCGCCATTCCATAGCAGCATATTTCTTCCCGTCACTTTGTTGATATAAGCGCCGAGGTTCTTATCAGGTGCAAAAATGATCGGCTGTTCTTTTGGAAAACTTTCAACAATGATTTTTGCATTGCTGCTGGTGCAGATCACATCACTCAATGCTTTGATGCCGGCGCTGCAGTTGATGTAACTGACGACCACATGATCGGGATGCTGCTCTTTGAATTTTTTGAATAAGGGCGGCGGGCAACTATCGCTCAGTGAACAGCCGGCTTTGAGGTCGGGGATAACAACTTTTTTTGCGGGGTTTAGAATTTTTGCTGTCTCTGCCATGAAATGCACACCTGCAAAAACGATCATATCGGCCGTTGTTTTTTCTGCCTGCTGCGCCAAACCTAAACTATCCCCGATATAATCGGCCACATCCTGTATGTCCGGCTCCTGGTAGTAGTGCGCCAGCAGGATCGCATTCTTTTCTTTTTTCAACCGTTCTATTTCGGCAAATAGGTCCAGTTGTGGGTCGAGGTCAATGTCAAGAAAACCGTTTTTGTAAATTTCTGCTTTGGCGGTATGGAAAGTTGCTGTGTTCATCGTTTGTTATCCTGAGCTTGTAGAAGGGTTAAACGTTGGGCAATATTCCGCTAAGCAAACCGGATTTTCAAAAATCATTTTTTTCGACCTGCGTTAATACAATAGTATTAATAATAGATATTTTATAAAAAAGAAACTATTATTATTACAGCTGTGGATTAGTGGAAAAGATACTTCGCAAAATTACTTGTTTGTTTTAATTCACATTTAAAACAGGGTAATCCACATAAACTATTGTTTACAGTGGCTGATCACAGGCTTCTTTGCACAGGATTGTGGATTACGAAAAAGAATAAGTTTTTATAAGAAGCCGGGTGGATAAGTGCGGGTCAATATAGAATAAGTACCATTATAAAAACACCTGGCCGAAATGATAACCCCTTTAAAAAAAGTAGAAGCCAAGAATCCAGTTTCATATCCACATTTCACAACAGGATTATTCACAGAAAAAGGAAGCAATCCACAAAGTGATGGGGAGAAAAACGTTGAAAGGAATAGTCATATTGGTCACATAAGTCAAATTAATTACACCTCGATCGACCACTATGAGCAAAAAAAAGGCATAGATCAGAAAGTGTTACTTTTAAAGCCCCAAATTTTATAGTATGAGATACCTGAAGATTTTCCTCGTTACAGTATTAATATTTGTAAGAACAGCGGCCCGGGCCGATGAAGGCATGTGGCTTCCTTTGTTATTAAGCAAGCTGAATGAAAAACAGATGAAGAGCCTGGGGATGAAGATCAGCGCAAAGGATATATATAGTATTAACAGCGGCAGCCTGAAAGATGCGATCGTAAGTTTCGGCGGCTTTTGTACTGGCGAGATCATTTCCAATAAAGGCCTTGTACTTACTAATCACCATTGTGGATTTGATGCAGTGCAAAATCATTCTACACTTGAACATAACTATATAAGAGATGGATTTTGGGCAAAGAATTACAGCGAAGAACTAAAAAACCCAACCCTGTTTGCCACATTTATAGTACGGATAGAAGATGTATCCACCCTCGCATTAAGTGGTGTTACCACAAATATGAGCGAAAGCGAAAGACAATCTACCATTGATAAGAATATCAACCTGATCAGGACCAATGCAAAAAAAGAGAAATACCAGGATAGTTTTGTAAGAGGGTTCTTTGAGAACAATCAATATTATTTATTCGTTACAGAAACATATAAAGATGTAAGATTGGTAGGTGCGCCGCCTTCTTCTATCGGCAATTTTGGAAAAGACACTGACAACTGGATGTGGCCACGTCATACCGGCGATTTTTCCATGTTCCGCATTTATGCAGGTAAGGATAATAAGCCGGCCGAATATTCGCCGGAGAATGTACCATATGTTCCCAAAAAATCATTGTCTATTTCATTAGATGGTGTTGCAGAAAATGATTTTACCATGGTATTTGGTTTCCCGGGAAGAACGATGGAGTATTTATATTCAGCCGCTGTGGAGCAGATCATGACAGTAAATGATCCGGCAAAAATTGCTATAAGAGATAAGGCGTTGAATGTTATTGATGGTTTCATGAGAAAAGATGAGCAGATCAAAATTCAGTATGCGGCCAAATATGCAAGCATTCAAAATTCCTATAAAAAATGGCAGGGTGAAGTGATGGGACTCACCAGCACCAATGCGGTGGGTAAAAAGAGAACGTATGAAGCAGAGTTTCAAAAAAGGGTTGATGCAAATCCTCAATGGAAAGAACAATATGGTTCTTTGCTGAGACATCTCGACGATGCATATTCGGCACTAAAACCCCACGGCTATGCAAGAGATTATTATACGGAGATAGTAAGCAGAATAGAATTATTTACCATTGCATCTCAAATGAATTCACTGGTCGCTGCTTATGAAAAAGAAGGGGAAAAAGGATATAAAACAAGACTTGACCAGGTAAAGAATATCCTGTCCGGTATTTATGAAGAATACAATGCGGCGGTGGATCAAAAACTATTTGAAACACTGATGGCTATGTATATAAAGGACCAGGAAGCCAGATATGTTTCGCCGCTGCTCAAAGAATTTTTAAATGACGCCGAAGATTTTAATAAACTGGCTGTAAAAATATTTGATGCCACCAATCTTGATGATGCCGGCGCAACAATGAAATGGCTCGATAAACCAGCTGCAGAAGCAGTAGTTGATATAAAGAAGCAGTTGGTGGTTCAGCTTCAGCAGGATCTTTTAAAAACATACCAGGCACAAGTGCAGGGAAAGCTGAATGAAATACAAAGCAGTATCAATAAGCTGCAGCGAACCTATATGCAGGCACAGATGGATGTGTTCAAAGAGAAAACATTTTATCCCGATGCCAACAGCACATTGCGGGTCACTTATGGTAATGTGAAAGGATATAATCCAAGAGACGGAGTGCAATATGGTTTCTACACATACCTCGATGGTGTAATGGAAAAATATAAGCCCGGAGATTATGAATTTGATGTTCCGGAAAAATTAAGATCATTATATAATGCCAAAGATTTTGGTCAATATGGAAGCAACGGCAAAATGCCGGTTTGCTTTATTGCCCGCAATCATACTACCGGGGGCAATTCCGGCAGCCCGGCGCTGGATGCATACGGAAACCTGATCGGCCTCAACTTCGACCGGGTATGGGAGGGAACCATGAGCGATATTAATTACGACCCCTCCATTTGCCGGAACATCATGGTGGATATCCGCTATGTTTTATTCATTGTTGACAAATTTGCCGGTGCCAGCCACCTGGTGAAGGAGATGAAGCTTGTGCATCCGAAAAAGAAGTAGTTAATCAGGAATTGGTTAATTGGGGATTAGGCAATTAGTACAGAATTTTCCGCACAAAGACCTAATCAACCAATTAACTAATTAACCAGTCAACTATCCCCAATTTTTCCCCAAAAAGCCCCTATTTTTGCCTCCCGAAAAATTCGGGATTTAAACACAGGTACACTATGTCTATTATTCAAACTATCAGGGATAAAGGAGCAAAGATCTCTGTAGCACTAATTGCACTGGCACTGGTTGGATTTATTTTGACCGATTATTTTTCCGGTAAGGGCAAGAATGTTTTTTCAGGAGGATCATCAGTAGTGGGTAGTGTGAACGGAAAAAAAATTTCCTATGATGCATTTAAGGCACAAGTAGATGATAATATAAGCAGGACCGAAAATATGTACAGGCAGCAAGGTATGCAGCCACCTCCCGCATCAAGGCTTACAAAAGATGCAGTTGACCAGGCCTGGAACCAGGAAGTAAGCCGCTTGCTTCTGCGTGGAGAATTTGATCGCATCGGAATGCGGATAGGTAAAAAAGAAAGAGGTGATATGTTATATGGTTCCAATGCACCGGACTTCATAAAAAAGGCAGGCACTGATGAGAATACAGGTATTTATGACCCCATAAGAGCCAAGCAGCAGGTTGATCAAATGCTGAAAAACAGGCAAACACCACAGGAACAAAAAGACGAATTCAATAATTATCTAAACAGCATGGATGATTACCGGATGCAGGAAAAATATACTTCGCTTTTTTCCAATAGCCTCAATTATCCCCGCTGGTTCATTGAGAAACAGGTAAACGATAATGCACAGGTGGCAAAAATATCAATGGTAAAAATGTTGTACACGGATTCATCATTTGTTGACAGTACCATACAGATCACTGATAAGGAAATAGCTGAATATATCGGCAAGCGCAAAGACCTGTTCAAACAGGAAACATCAAGAAGCATACATTTTGTATCGTTCAGCGCATTGCCAACGAAAGAAGATTCTGCAGAAGCAAAAAAAGCGTTGCTTGACCTGAAACCAGAATTTGATACAGCTACCGAATTCTCCTCTTTTGCTGCCCGTGATGTTGAGATGCAGTCTCCAGATATCTTTTCAACGCCAGCGCAGTTACCGCCTGTTGGTAAAGACAGCATTGTTCGGCTCGGAAAAAATGGAGTATATGGTCCTTATCTGGAAGGAGGGGCCTATGTAATGGCGAAATTGTTCGACACAAAGATTTTACCCGACTCTGTAAAATGCCGCCACGTATTGGTCGGCACAGATCCGCAGAGCGGTGGCGTGGATGATAGTACTGCATCCCGCCGGATTGATAGTATTAAAAGAGCGATAGATGGCGGCGCTACATGGGAAGCAATGGCGATGAGGTATAACTCCGATGATACAAAAAACACCAAAGGAGAAATGACTTTCTCTGCTGCCCAAATACAATCGGTGAATTTTGCAAAAGAGTTCGGTCAGTTCATTTTATGGGATGGAAAACCCGGGGATAAGAAAGTGGTGAAAACATCTTTTGGATATCACTATATCGAAATACTTTCTTTTATCAAACCCGGAACACAATATAAAGTAGCGTATCTCGCCAAAGGGGTGTTGGCGAGTGAGCAAACCGACAAAGACGCACAACAGCTGGCCAATGATTTCTTTGGCCAGGCAAAGGATATGAAAACCTTTGATGCGGCCGTTGAAAAATTGCTAAAGCCTTCCGGCGGAGCCAAAGCAATTGCGTCAAACATTCGCCCATTGGATGCAATGGTAAATGCAACTGGCGCCACACCAATGACATCCCGTTCTTTTGTAACGAATATCTATAAAGCAAAGTTGGGTGAAGTAATGGCGCCCGAGAAAGTGGAAAGTAATTATGTGGTAGCAATTGTTACGGAAGTGAACGAGGAGGGAACCATGCCGGTTGCAAAAGCCAGGCCCGGCGTTGAGTTTGAAATTCGGAAAAAGAAAAAGGCGGCAATCATCAGGCAAAAGATCGGCACTGTTACTACACTTGAAGATGCAGCAGCAAAGCTTGGAAAGCAGATCGAAACGATTGACAGCCTCCGGATGGAGGCGGGCAGTTCTTCTATTGTTGGATATGAACCAAGAGTTATAGGAGCGGCTTTCAATCCGGCCAATAAAGGAAAAGTTGTAACTGAAATTCTGGAGGGATCAAGCGGCGTATATGTGATCCGGGTAGAAAACACAGGCGCCACCCCATCAACTGAAGGAAGTGTGGAGGATCAAAGAAAAGCAAAATACCAGTCGGGAAGAGGACAACAGGTAGGCCCAATGGAAGGATTGAGAAAAGCAGCGACAATAAAAGATAAGCGAGCCAATAGGTTTTAAGCATAACATTTCTGAATACAGCCCCGCTTTGAATGATCATAGCGGGGTTTTGTTTTACGGATGTCGCAAACAAGAGGCTGGCATTATTTGTTAGTTTTACAGACCTATCATTTATTACATGAGCGACCCGATAATAAACAGAGTAGCAGAAAGCGGATTGATAACACTGAATCCCGAGGACTATTTTCCGAAAGGAGAAACAGCGTTATTTGACCTGAAGGATCATTTGTTCATGGGCCTGATCCTAAAAGAAAAAGATTTCAGGGAAGCCCTGAAGAATATTGACTGGGCTGTTTATCAACATAAGAATGTTGCATTATTCTGTTCCGCAGATGCCATCATTCCTGTATGGGCATGGATGCTGGTTGCATCCTACCTTCAGCCCGTAGCCAAAGAAATTGTCATGGGCGATGAGAAAGAATTGCACAAACAGCTTTTCCTTAAAAATCTATCCGCCATAAATATCAATGAGCTTGCCGACAAAAGAGTAGTAATAAAAGGTTGCGGAGAAACTCCTGTCGGAGATTATGTATATATGGAGATTACCAAAATGATCCGCCCGGTTGTGAAGAGTATTATGTATGGCGAACCCTGCAGCACTGTTCCGGTATTTAAGAAAGCCCGTTGATCAACGATCAGAACCAGCCCCGTCTTTTAAAAATATATAACATGATCGTTGGGATGATGAGCATTACTCCCACGGTGACAAAAAAACCGATACCATTGCCCGCAAAAGGGATCTTTTGAAAATTCATTCCGAAAATGCCGCCAATAACAGTGGCCGGCGCCAACAGGCAGGTAACGATGGCCATCACCTTCATCACTTCATTCATTTTTAGGTTCACATTGTTGACATGAAGATCCTGCATGCTCACCATTATATCCCGGTAGTTCTCTACCAGGTCAATGGCCTGGACAATGTGGTCATAAACGTCTTTATAATATTTAGTGTGGCGGTCTTCCAGCAATTCGCTTTCGCTGCGCAAAAAACCATTCACTACTTCACGAACGGGAGAAAAGTTTCTTTTTAATACGATCAACTCTTTTCGTAACTGGGTGATATGGGCTAAAGCCCTGGGATTGTTACCTCTTGCCACCTCCTCTTCCACCTCTTCGATACGTTCTCCCAGTTTTTCCATTACAACGAAATAATGGTCAACGATCATATCAAGCAATGAATAACAGAGATAATCGGCGCCCCGCTGCCTTAATTTAGAGATCGGCGATTTTATTTTTTCCCGCAAGGAATTAAATACATCCCGGTGTGCATCTTCCTGGAAGCTGATCACAACATCTTTGGCAAGAATGATACTGATCTGTTCTTGTTCTATCAGATCTTTGTCATGATTATAGTAAAGCATATTCAGCAGGCAAAAAACACTGTTTTCTGCTTCGTCAAGCTTGGGCCGCTGGTTGATACTTAATATATCTTCAATAACGAGAGGGTGAATATCGAAATTGGTGCAAATAGCCTCCACATCAGCTTTGCGCAACCCATCAACATTGATCCAGGTGGTGCGGCCACTTGTTTTATAACAGAAACTATCAGTAACGGAGAATAATTTTTTTTCTTCCAGTGAATCGGGGTTATAATCAAAAACACGGATGACAACTTCCTTCGCTTCTTCCCGTTGGGGAATAATGGTTGGGTTTACCGATAAGATCTCTTTTGTTCTTTTAGTGGCGAACAGGTTGGGCAGGTAGAGATATTTCAGATATTTATCGGGCCGAAGCTTATCCAGTTTCATAAAAGGAAAGTTAGCAAAAGAAAACGAGTGATAAAAAGGAGGAGCTATTTATTCGCTTCAATCCATTCAATGGCTTTTGTAATGATCGCATCAGCCAGTTCGTTCAACTTGTCTTTTGTGCCGGCCATATCAAATTGCTGTTTGCTATCATCCCCCTTTTTCAGATTTACTTTTATCGTTATTGCGTTTTCTTTTACAGCATAGCCGCCAGCCAGGGAATAAGCTTCAAAAGAACCGCTTGAGGGAAGAAAAAGAATATTCTTCCCAGCTTCTGTTTTCGAAAGATCGTCCAGCCGCTTGTCAATTAATTTCCGCATACCAAGATCATCATCGCTTATGGCGATATTTAAAAAATTCCCGGAAGTGAATAATGTCTTGGCATCTTCCGACAGTTTGATCTTTGCGATCACTTCATTATCCACCAGCCCCACATTGAAGTCGGTGTTGGTTACGATCTGCGGTTCCTGCCGGCTTGGATCTTGTTTTGTAATATCACTCACCGTTTGGGCAGCCGTATTAAACCAGCGGCTTACATTCAGGTATTTACCTTCATCCAGGATATCCGGTTTTTCTTTGATCACTTTTAATAAAGAAAAAGTAAGATATCCATGTCCGTATATGCCCGACTCAAAAGCCACCTGGCTGCTGGTGGATGCAGATAAAATGAACAAACCAGATCGTTCATTTAATTTATCAATTGCTTTTACCTGTTGTGCATCATTGTCGCCCCTTACAGCAAGCAACCGATGATCGGGGATCATATTATTGATAGCTTGTCCGCTTTTACAGGCATCCAGGATAAGAATTCTTTTTTGCGCTTTGATGTTTTGTGGCTTGATCCAGTCGGTTAGTTCTGTCATGCTGAGGCCGACATCTTTAAAACTCGCCTCATCACTCAGCGAAGATGCATCGGCTGTCATGTAGTAGAACTGTTTTGTTTTATCATGCATTACCCCATGTCCCGATAAAAAAATAAAAAGAATATCATTAGGACCCGCTTTGGTGGCAATATCATCAAGGGTCCTTTTAATTGCTTTTTTCTCAGGAAACAGGTAACCGCTGTCCGTAGTAAGGTTATACATAAAGACATGGTCATTCCCCAGCAGTTTTTTTGCCGCATTGGATATGGTGGCAGAAATTTCTGTTGCATCGTTGGCAGCATATTCAAGGTCCATTTTTTCACCCTTATAATTACTCACACCCACCATTACGCCAAAAAGATTCGGCGGCGTTCTTTTTTCTTTGCCCGGATCGTCTATAATAACCAATGGGCGGGACGAGGAACTATTGTTGGCTGTATAGGCTTTAATTGCAATGCTGTTTTCTTGTCCCGCAATAAAATAACCCAGCAGGTCTTTCTTAAATAATCGCAATTCATATGCATTACCAACTTTTTTTAATTGTGAGGGTTGAATAGAAAGAGTTGGCGTTCCGTTAAAGCTTACTACTGTTTCTCCCAATCCGCCGCTACGGGGTTTTATTTTAAAATAGAATTCGCCGGCAATGCCCTTGCTCTGCTCAACAGCAGGAGTAAGGCTGCAGATGCTGAGCTCGTCAATCGTTTTGGAATTGATCGCCTCTCCCCGGCTGATACGCCGTGCCAGGTCCGGAACCCAAAGTTGGTCTTTCACCTGGTCGAGCCCGACGATCTCATTGCCACAAACGAAATGAAGTAATTTTCTTGCGGCATCAGTTCCGTCATAGCGGCTGGAAGAATCAATAACCAGGTAGTTGGAATTATCAATGATCACCAATCTCAATATTGGTTTTGGGTTTTCCAGGTCATATATCTTAATGGAATTATTGGCCGAAGTTGCTATCACTCTTTTATGGTCCGGGCTTAGCTGAACATGATTGTGTATCTCTTTTTCGCTGGTCCAAAAACTATAATACTGATCAGTGTAAATATTTTGAACAACAATGATGTCAACAAGCCAGCTCAGCACAAGACTGTCATAGGTAATATTACCGGCACGGGTGGCAATATGCCAGTTGATCTCAGAAGTGTCGCCGTTATTCTTGAGGGGAAGAGGGGAAAGCGAGCCATTCTCTATGTCCCACACAAGATCGTTACCCGTTGTTTTGATAATTATCTTTTTGCCCGACGGATCATATTGAGTTCCCAATAAAGAAAGCGTTTCTGCTTTCAGTTCGTTAACAGGTTTAAGTGGTGCCGGTCCTGTTTTCGAAGAAATATCCCAGAGAGCTGCTTTTTTATTTTCATTTCCCGTGATCATTTTTTTTCCATCTTCACTAATGCGGGCATCATACACAGTAGAAAAGCCGGAGATGGCTGGAAAAGACTCAGCGGGCTTGCCGGTTTGTGAATCATAAATTATTACTTCATCACCATCAGCGATAAAAAATTTTTTCCCGTCAGCACTGAAGCTGACAGCATGTATTTCATTTTTTCTTTGTATGGCAAAAAGCTCCTTTCCGGTTGCAGTTTCTATCATACAAAAACTGGAATCCTGTTTTTTTAAGGCAAGTATCCGGCTACCATCAGGGCTTAAGAAATCGGAACCAACCGGGACAAGAAGGTTGTTTCTTGCATAACTCAGCCGGCCTGTTTTTTTATCATAAACCGAAAGGGAATCCCAATACTCTAAAAATTGAATATTGTTATAATAGCCGTTATACTTATTTAGTTTTATGCAGAACCTTCCATCCTTTGAAATTTTATACAGAACCTTTTCCTCAAGATCGGGCCCGCCATCGAATTTTAATTGCGTAAGCTTTTTTCCTGTAACGGCATCTATAGTAACCGGCGAATCATCGGAGATGGTATAGGTGATCGTTTTATCGTCCCAGCTAAATGCGATATCTAAAACGTTTTTGGGAGTTTGTTTCGATAACAGTAAGGGTTTCCCGGTTTGGGCATCCCATGTCCTTACGCCGCCATCAGAAGAATAAGTAGCTATTTTTTTTCCATCACGGCTATATGCAAATTTAGATATTTTGCTCCCGGGAGTTTTAAGGATAAAAACCGGTTTCAGGGTTTCTACGTCAAGCACCCAAAGTCGGCCAAGTTCCGTGATCTCATTTATTCTTTTATTGTCAGGACTAAATTGATAATAGCCGGCATAAAAACTTTCCTTGTCGTTCAGCGCAACCCCTTCTTCAATAAAGTTCCCTGTAGCAATATCATACATTCGTATTTCGTCATATTCATAATATATGAATGCTTTTTTTCCCGCCGGGCTGAAGCGGGCCCCCGTAACAAGGACAATCGAAGCATCGCCCTGGGATTTAAAATCTTTCAGCAGCTTTCCCGACCCGGTTTCCCAAAGTTTGGCGGTTCCGTCTGTAGAAACTGTAAGGGCCAGTTTACCATCGGGGCTAAGCTTCGCAGATACAACTCTTTCACTGTGCCCGATGGGTAAAATAAGGGTTGGCTGCTGGGAAAAAGTTTTAATACCCACCAACATCAGCAATAAATAAAAATAAACAACTCTTTTCCGCATCCGATTTTTTTAGTAGGTATAACTATAAACCAGAAAAAATTAATCTTCCTTTTTCCTTACTATCAAATACCAGTCATTGTCCAACGGCAAGTAACCATAGTCGTAACAATAATAATAGGTCTTGCCTGTCCTGGTTGTATAGATATGAGTCAGGTATTTGAATTGAAAACCCAGCCGCTGCAATTTTTCTTTATTCGCTTTTGCGGTTTCTTCACCTTCAGGCAAAATTGACTCCAGCGCCTTCCTGTTTTTAAGCAAAGCATTGTTGATATTCCTCACAAAACTGCTGTGATTACTCTTTGCTTTTTGCCGGTTATTATAATTATTGCGGCAATAATCGTCGCAAAATTTTTTGTCTGCTCTTCCTTTTATGGGTTTGCCGCAGGCAAGACAGGTTTTGGTTTCTGGTGCAGTCATAGTAAGGCTTTCGGGCTATCAAGATAAGGAATATTATCCGTGTGCAAACGTTTTTACCCGGTTAGCTTCGGGAAGAAACGGTTAAAAACCGACTCCGGCTTTATGGCACTATCATCTTTGTGTTGTCAATCGGATGACGTCGCCGGTTGACTGAGATAACAAAATTCAAAAATCGTTTCCGTAAAAATTAAATACACGGAGGCACAAATTTTAAAACTATGTACGCTTTAAAAAACAAAGTTCAACTGATCGGTAACCTGGGTAATGCACCTGAAGTAAAAACATTAGAGAGTGGCAAGAAGATGGCCCGCTTCAGCGTAGCCACCAGCGAGAATTACCGCAATGCAAAAGGCGAGAAAGTAACAGAAACGCAATGGCACAACCTGGTAGCATGGGGTAAAGTAGCAGAGATCGTTGAAAAATTTCTGACCAAGGGAAAAGAAGTTGCGATCGAAGGAAAGCTTATCAACCGCAGTTATAATGATAAAGAAGGAAATAAGAAATATATCACTGAAATACAAGTGAACGAATTGTTACTGTTGGGTGCGAAATCTTCTGAAGCATAATACAATTTGGCCACGAAATCACACAAAATCGACACGAAAAGATTATATGTGGTTTTGTGGTCTTCTTTTAATTTTCCGAAACCATAACAACATGATTTTACTTTTAAAGGAGGAGGTTTATAGGATTGTAGGGTATTGTATTGAAGTTTGGAAAACCCTTGGCTATGGCTTTTCTGAAGTTATTTATAAAGATGCAATGGAAGTGGATTTCATTGAAGACGGACTTACTTTCGTCCGGGAAGAAGAACTTCATGTCTATTATAAAGGGAAAACATTGCGCCATAAATTCAAAGCGGACTTTACTTTATTTGGTAGCATTATCGTTGAGGTGAAAGCGGGAGAAGAGGGAATAAACAATGCTGTTATTTCACAAACGCTGAACTATCTTAAAGCTTCGGGTTGCCGGGTAGGCTTAATTATAAATTTTGGCAGATCAAAAATGGAATACAAAAGACTTATCGTGTAAATTTTCGTGTTATTTAGTGTGCTTTCGTGGCAAAAAAATTAAACCGTGGCAACATTTACCCCCGATACAAATAATGAAATGTTTCAACTGGCCATCCAGCTGGTGAACCAAAGCAACCGGAATATCTTTCTTACGGGTAAGGCCGGTACGGGCAAAACCACTTTTTTAAAATATATCCGGGAGAATTGCCACAAGCAAATGGCTATCGTGGCTCCTACCGGCGTTGCGGCAATCAATGCCGGAGGTGTTACCATACATTCCTTTTTCCAATTACCTCTTGCCCCTTTTATTCCAGGGACAAAGGGGTTTACCGGTAATAATGAAGAAACTGTCAACCGCCATAGTTTGCTAAGCCGCCTGCGTTTCAACAGCGACAAACGAAAAGTACTACAGCAGCTGGAGCTGCTGGTGATCGACGAGATCAGCATGGTTCGCTGCGATGTGCTGGACGCCCTTGATACCATACTTCGTCATATCCGCCACCGGCCATTTGAAAGATTCGGGGGCGTTCAGCTATTATTTATCGGGGATATGCTGCAATTGCCACCTGTTGTAAAGGAGCAGGAATGGCGATTACTTTCTGACTATTACAATGGCCAGTATTTTTTTGACAGTAAAGTATTGCAGGAAGAACCACCGGTTTATATCGAATTCAATAAAATATACAGGCAAAGCGATGAACAATTTATTGCTGTGCTGAACCAGGTGCGCAATAATGAATTGGATGAAGAGGGAATGAAAGTACTGGAAACAAGATTTCAACCCACTTTTCGCCGCAGCAAGCAGGACGGCTATATTATTCTTACGACACACAATGAAAAAGCAAGGGAAATAAATATACGGGAACTAAGCAGCCTTGGTGGAAGCCTGTTTACATACGAAGCAGAGATCAAAGGAGAATTTTCTGACCGGGCTCATCCTGCCGATGAAATATTACAGCTGAAGACGGGAGCACAGGTTATGTTTATAAGAAATGATGCGGCCGAAAAGGGAAAACGTTTTTTCAATGGGAAGATCGGGATCGTTTCAAAACTGGAGGCAGAAAAAATATTTGTACAGTGTGAAGGAGAGTCATACGACATTGAGGTAGGCAGAGAAGAATGGGAGAATATCCGTTATACATTGAATAAAACAAACCGTCAATTAGAGTCGGATGTACTCGGTTCTTTTAAACAATATCCGTTGCGCCTTGCCTGGGCAATAACGATACACAAAAGCCAGGGACTCACTTTCGACAAAGCGATTATTGATGCGGGAGAAGCATTTGCCCCGGGACAAGTATATGTGGCGCTGAGCCGCTGTACCAATCTTGAAGGCATGGTGCTGAAGAGCAGGGTAAGACCGGCCAGCCTGTACATGGATGCGAGAATAATTGAATTCTCAAACCGGGCGGCCACCAACAATCAACTGCAACAAGAATTAGCTGTTGCCCGGAAGGATTATCAACGATCGATATTGATTTCGTTGTTCGACTTCAGCAATGCGATTGGCAGCACAAAAGAATTAAGAGAATACATTGAAGAGCACAGCGTATCATTTAATCCTGAAACATTATCCTGGACAGATGAACTATCGTCAAGCCTCAACAAAACACAAACGACAGCGATAAAATTTCATACACAGCTAAGGGCTTTGTTTCAACAGGAACCGGCGCCGGAAGACAACCCGGTCTTAACAGAGAGAATACAAACAGCGGCAGGTTATTTTGTCAATGAAATAAGATCAGCGATACAATTTATTCAACGATCACCCGCCATTACCGATAGCCGTATTCATGCTAAAGAATATAATGAAACGCTGAAAGAGGTCTTTACAGAACTAGCCATGAAAATTTTTTTACTGGAAGGCTTTGCCGGAAAATTTGATATTGGATATTATCATAACAGGAAGCAAAAATTTGTATTGCCCGCTATTAGCATCAATGCTTATGCAGGAGCGTCTCAAAAAAAACAGGATAGCCCACACCCCATTCTTCATCAGCAATTAAGAAAATTGAGAGAAAGCATTTGTTCCCGCAAAGACCTGCCTATCTATATTGTAGCGGGCAGTACGACCATCGATGAAATGGCCCGTTATTTACCACAAACATTAACTGAGTTGAGAAATGTAAGCGGATTTGGCGATGCAAAAATTGAGCAATACGGACAATCATTTCTGGACGTGATAATTGAATACTGCCAGCAACGTCAGCTTTCTTCTCTTATTCATGAAAAATCTCCCAAGAAAGAACGAAAAGAAAGAATTGGCCCGGCAAAAAGGAAAGGAAATACACATGCCGAGTCGTTAAGGTTGTATAAAGAAGGAAAAACAATTGCAGCGATCGCTAAAGAAAGAAACCTGGCAACTCAGACCATCGAAGGCCATCTTTCAAAATTTGTCCGCAGTGGTGAAATCAAAGTTGATGAATTAGTAAGCCGTGAAAAGATCATATTGATAGAATCAGCGTTGAAAAATTTTGATGGGACATCCATTGCTCCGATAAAGCAACAACTTGGTGATGAAATTGGTTTTGGAGAAATAAGATTGGTAATAGCAAGCCTGGGGATCAGCCAGCATCATTCATCGGATTAACACCACAAACCCCTTCCTCATTTCCTTTGTTTTTCCCGGCAATACAAATTCAGCCATCCAAATAAACAGATTTCCATCTGTTCTAGATTCTTTTACAGTACCATTCCATTTTTCAAAAGGGTTGGTTGAATAAAATACCCGTTCACCCCAGCGATTATAAACACCGAACTTGTATTCCTTCAGATCGAACAGACTTCCCAACGGACCAAAAGCATCATTCTTTCCATCTCCATCCGGCGTAAAGGCAGAAGGAAAGAAAATGCCGATACAGGAAATGTCTTTTTCTGCTTTACCAACGGCAGTTATGGGGCATACATCTGTTCCGGATATGGCAACATTATAAAACCCTTCAGAGAGACCCGAGATCAGCGGAGTTGTTTGCGGAGGAACAGTATTCCATACAGTATTTAATGTTATGCCGGGAGCCCCTTCAACAGTTACAATAAGCGAACCGCCGGTGTTTGTCTGGCAGTCCACCATTTGCAACATGTCTATTTCGGCTCTTATAATATAAATATCTTTTGTTGTTGTAGAAGGCGCATTACCCGGACCCGTTACTGTCAATGTAATGGTATATTTTCCCGGGGCTGAAAAAGCATGAGAGGGGTTGGGTAATGATGAAGTATTATTTCCCCCGGATAGCAGATCGCCGAAATCCCAATTAAATGTTGCAGGGCATAAAGCAGAAGCATTTTTAAAATTTGCGGTGTTATTGCCAACACATGCATACGTAAATGCGGCGGCATTAGGAGGCGCTTCTTTTATTGAGATATCGTCAACAGCAAAACCGTCATAACTATTACAAATAGTTCCGGCACCAAAAATGAAACGGAAAATAACACCGGCTCTTCCTGCCAGGTAAGGCATCGTATGTTTGGCCGTTAACCATTTATTGCTTCCATTACCGCCACGGCAACTACCTGCAGATGCTTGAATATTACCAGACCAACCATTCCGGTCAGATGATAAAGGGGCCAAATATGTTATAGAGGAATGATTGAACCAGTTTGAATTCAAACAATTAATAGCATCATTGGCGGCACCCACATTTATCCATGATGCGCCGTTGTCTATTGAATACTGAAAACCTCCTCCATCAAATTGTTGTTCTGTTTCCCAAAACACTTTGAATTCAATGTATGGGTATTGAAGATTGGTGAAATCAAAACAAGGGCTTTGTATCCATGATGCCTCTGCATTGGTATAAGAGCTGCCGGTCAATCCTCCAACAACCCAACACTTAACTCCTCCTCCGGCACCGGTTATAACCGGTTTTGATGGAGTGCCCCATGTCCAATCATTACCTGCTCCACCAGAAACCCATCCCCCATCTGTGGTTTCAAAGTCTTCTGTATAAGGAAAGCTATTGATAGGCGAAACGCATTGAGTGTTTGCGCCAATGGATATGACCACTAATAAAAGAGTTAAACAAACGATCTTCTTCATTATAAGAAAACGGCAAATGTACTGTGAAATAACTGCTATCATATTATAATAACGAAACGATTTTTAAAACGTATAGTGTATCATGATTGAACAAGACTCGGCAACGTTATTCTATAATACTTATTAATTATTCACATTTAACTTTTAATGATTATAATAGATTTGTTACATTAAACTTTATATATATCTTCATTATATTACTTACTAACTCATTTATGCAAACCCCAACCAACCTCGGCTACCGAACCGTCAGCAATCATGAGTTTGCTGTGCGAAGACAAAAGATCACCAATGGCCAAAACGCATTGTTTACACTCCGCTCCTACCAGCCAGGTGAAATAATTGCGGACTTTTCTGCAGGAACTATTTCTGCAGAACCCACTTACTTAACTGTCCAGGTGGGAATGGCGAAACACATAACATTGCAACCCGAGTTCTTACAGTATATCAACCACAGTTGCGATCCCAATGTTTTTTTTGATACAACAACCATGCAGTTGGTTGCATTAAAACTATTACAGCCAGAGGTAGAGATGACTTTTTTTTATCCTTCTACTGAATGGGAAATGACACAATGCTTCCACTGTTATTGCGGAAGCGATCATTGTCTTGGTGAAATAAAAGGAGCTGCGTATCTTTCAAAAGAAGCACAGGAGAAATACCGGCTAACTGATTTTATTCAGCAGCAGCTAACCAAACGAAAGAGATCGACAAGAAAAGTAGCCTGATTTGTGATGAAGACAGCAGAAGCTATACAGTTATTAAAGCCATACACTATTTGGGTCCTTGCTCCGCATCTTGAATCGGATGACCCGAACATTCAGCATTATTACGATTTCTCCCAAAGTATAAAGGAATACACTAAAGTATTTGATGAACTAAAGGCTCAATGGAAATGGCAGCCGGTCACCATGGATAATTATAAAACTATTATCAAGTCTATTACCGAAAGTAGGAATGGAAAGACGCCGCTGGTTTTAAATCTTTGTGATGGGGACGAAATTAATGGCACACCTGGCATATCAGTCATCAATGAATTAGAAAAGCATAACCTGGCATATACCGGATCTGATGCATATTTCTATAATACCACCACCTCCAAGATACCCATGAAGAAGGCTTTTGATAAAGCCGGTGTACCAACAGCCAACTGGAGAGTGATAACGGAAAAGATGGGAACGATCAGGGGCATTTGCAAAAGAGTTGGAACACCATTACTTATTAAGCCCGCAGTTTCAGGGGGAAGTATGGGGGTTTCTGTAAAAAATGTGGTGAATTCAGAAGAAGAGCTGATCAACCGGGCAAAAGAAATATACAAAGGTTATCATGGCTGGAATTTATTGATAGATGGATTGTTTGTTGAGCAATTCATTACAGGACCAGAGTACACAACATTCATTACCGGATCTTCAGATGATCCTGCTAACTGTAAAATATATGAGCCGGTAAAAAGAGTTTTTCATGAGTCTCTTCCCGAAGAGCAAAAATTCCTTTCCTTCGATCGCCTCTGGGAAATATATGAAGAAGAATCGCCAATGCCCGAGAATGGGAATTTCTATGAGTATTGCCGGGCAGAAGCATCGTTGATACCGGCATTGAAGAAGATTAGTCTTGATGCATATAAAGCATGTGGCGGTAAGGGATATACCCGCATAGACATAAGACAGGATAGTGTGACAGGAAAATTATATATGCTGGAAGTAAATGCGCAGTGTGGCTTAAGCGAGGATGAAAATTATACTTCTATCGGGGCAATACTTAAAGCGTCCAATGTTACTTTTACAGAGATCATTGCAGAGATATTGAATGATGCATTGAGAAGAACTGAAACAAGATCAGCGGGAATAAAAAAGACCAGAGCGAGCAAAACCAAGAAAGCCGTCGCGGTTAAATAGCCAACCGGCTTACTTCCGCTTTCATTAGCATAAGATAACATGAAAGTTTGTGTACTGCAGCCAGACTACTCCACTACGGGAGTTGATTACAAAAACTACGATCCACCAAGAGATCTGTCTGTCCTTATACCCGAACATGAAGTGCACAATGTTTTTCTTAATAAGCTTACTACGTATAAACAACTGAAACAACTCAGCAAGGAAGGGTATGACATATTTGTCAACCTTTGCGAAGGTTATTTGGAATGGGAAGTGCCGAGTATTGATGTGATATATTCAATGGAATTGCTGAACCTTCCGTTTACCGGCCCCACAACAAAACTATATGACCCGCCTAAAGAACTGATGAAGTACATGGCCTATTGCGAAGGAGTAAAAACGCCGGGTTATGTGATCATTCATGAATTAAAAGAAGTTGATGAAGCGGTAAAGCATTTGCAATTCCCATTATTTGTAAAGCCGGCTAAGGCAGGCGATAGTCTTGGAGTAGATGAACAATCGCTTGCCCATAATAAAATTGAATTGCAGCAAAAATGTATCAGCATTCTGGAAGAATACGGACCATTATTGATCGAAGAATATATAGCCGGAAGAGAATTTACTGTATTGGTTGCAGCCAATACAGACGGACATAGCTGCACTGTATTTCGGCCTGTTGAGTATTTATTTCCCGAAGGAAAAGAATTCAAGACCTACGCATTAAAAACATCGGAGCTTCACCCCGACTGTAATGTTGGCTGCGATGATGACGTTTTGGATAAGCAACTTCGTTCGGCAGCAGAAAAGATATTTAAAGGATTCAATGGTGTTGGCTATGCCAGGCTTGATTTCAGGGTAAACGATAAGAATGAGATCTGGTTTTTGGAAATAAACTTTACTTGTTCTGTTTTTTATTCCGATGGTTTTGAAGGCTCGGCTGATTTTGTATTAAAATTCGATGGTATTGGCCAGGATGGTTTTTTAAGACATATAATAACCGAAGGTATTTCCCGTCATAAGCGGGGAAAGAAGCCTTTTATCATGAAAGGCAATTCTATTGCTGGCTATGGCATTTATGCCAGCCGAAATATAAAAGAGGGAGAAATCATTTTTAAAGGAGAAGGAAGATCGCAGCGGGTAATTACCAAACGATTTGTTGAAAAAAATTGGAATGAAGAGGAGAAAATGCATTTCCGGCGCTATGCCTATCCTGTAAGCGAAGAGCTTTTTATTTTGTGGGATGACGACCCTTCCGAATGGGCGCCGCAAAATCATAGTTGTGATCCCAATACCGCATTTGATGGCCTTAATGTTTTGGCAGTAAGAAACATTTCAAAAGGAGAAGAGCTTACGCTTGATTATACTGAATTTTTGGATGAGAATATGGAGCCCTTCCAGTGTCAATGCACTGCTGCTAATTGCAGAGGAACAATTGAAGGGATACGTCATAATTCACTAACGCATCGGGAAGTGAATCTTCAGAAATAAATCGCTTCTTCAAATTATCTTCCCATAAACACCATTAAGATTTGAACATCACTGGGATTAATGCCCGATATCCTGCTCGCCTGTCCAAGTGTGCGGGGTTTTATTTTAATGAGCTTTTCCCTGGCCTCATTACCAAGAGAAATGATTTTTTTATAATCGAATGTTTCGGGGATTTCCAATTCTTCGAGCTGGCTCATTCGCTGAACTAATTCTTTTTCTTTTTCAATATAGACATCATACTTGATCTGTATGGATGCTTGCTCTATCATTTCTTTTGAAAAAGGAAAAAGAGCTTCTTTTAGCTTCGGAAGCACTTCGGCAAGAGCCGGCAATTCAACATCGGGGCGCAATAAAATTTTTTGCCCCTTTTGTTTTTCTGATATTTTAGAAGAATTAATTTTTTCAAACCAATCATTGATTTCGTTTGGCTCAACTGACATTTCTTTCAAAATGCTTTTTATTTTCTCAACCGATTCTCTTTTCTCAATCACATTATCCATTCTTTCCTGAGAAGCCAAGCCAAGACGATAACTTAATTCAGTTAATCTCAGATCTGCGTTATCTTGCCTTAGTAAGGTTCTGAACTCTGCTCTTGAGGTAAACATCCTGTAAGGTTCTTGTGTTCCCTTACTGATAAGATCATCAATTAATACTCCAATGTAGGCATCACTTCTTTTTAAAATGACAGGTTCAAGGTCTTTTGATCGTTGATGCGCATTGATACCTGCCATCAATCCCTGGCAAGCCGCTTCTTCATAACCGGTAGTGCCATTTATCTGCCCGGCAAAAAATAAATTATTGATCAGCTTTGTTTCAAGCGAATAAATAAGTTGGGTCGGAGGAAAGTAATCGTATTCGATCGCATAGCCGGGACGAAACATTTTCGCATTTTCAAAACCCACTATATTACGAAGAGCTTCGTATTGTGTTTCTTCCGGCAATGACGTAGAAAATCCATTTATATAAACTTCAACCGTATTCCATCCCTCTGGTTCTACAAAAAGCTGGTGTCTTTCTCTTTCAGAAAAACGGTTGATCTTATCTTCAATACTTGGACAATATCTTGGCCCTACTCCATCGATCCTTCCTGAAAACATTGGACTTTTATCAAACCCGGTCTTTAATATATCATGTACAGTTTGATTGGTATAAGTTATCCAGCAGCTTCTTTGCTTTTTTGGTTTCTCAATATCTAAAAAAGAAAAGCCAATAACTTCATCATCTCCTGGCTGCTCCTCCATTTTTGAATAATCCAGACTACGACCATCTACTCTTGGCGGGGTACCGGTTTTTAGGCGATCACTTTCAAAACCAAGTGATACCAATTGTTCGGTTATCCCGGTGGCGGCCTTCTCTGCCATCCTTCCACCACCAAAATTCTTTTCTCCGATATGAACGATCCCATTCAGGAAAGTTCCATTTGTTAGCACAACTGACTTTGCTTTTATCTCATGGCCCAATCCTGTTATTATACCATGGCATTTCCTTCCTTTAATAAGCAGGCATTTGACCATGTCCTGGTAAAAGTCAAGATTATTGGTTTCTTCTAGTTTCTCTCTCCATTTTAGATGAAAAAGCATCCGGTCGTTTTGAGCTCTCGGACTCCACATAGCAGGCCCTTTGCTTCGGTTGAGCATCCGAAACTGAATAGTAGAAAGATCTGTAACGATTCCGGAATATCCACCCAGGGCATCAATTTCTCTAACGATCTGTCCCTTGGCAATACCTCCCATGGCTGGATTGCAGCTCATCTGAGCAATAGTCTGCATATTCATGGTCACCAAGAGGGTTTTGGAGCCAAGATTAGCCGCCGCTGCTGCTGCCTCGCATCCAGCATGACCAGCACCAACTACAATAACATCATATTCGGGGAACATAAGCCGGTAAAGGTACTGTATGATTTTTGGGTTTAAGCCCTTCTGGGGGAGTTGTTCCACGAGGAACAATCAAATTTGTTTCACGGGGAACATTAAGGGAGCCTTGATATATAGAAACCCTCTTTCTCCCTGATTTGTTTTACCTGTTTTGCTGTCTTGTCTTCAAACCCACATAAATGTAAGGCGCCATGAAAAATAACTCTGTATAGTTCTCTTTTAAAGGGTGATCCAAGATTCATAGCATTTTCCTTAACTCTGTCAATGCTTATATAAACTTCCGCTATAATAGTATTGGATTCAGAAAGATCAAAGCTGATAACATCAGTATAAAAGTCGTGCTGAAGAAACTGCTGATTGATCTCTAGTAATCGCTTATCCGTACAGAAGATGTAGTTGATAGAGCCTAGTTTCCTTTTTTCCTTTTTAAAAAGGGATTCAATAAAAGACTTCAAAACACTCCTGTTCTTTAAAGTGAATTTATTATGTTCAAAAAAGAAACAAACTTTTGATTTTGAAGGCATAATTTCAAAATTCGTAAAGGAAAGCCATTCGACAAAAGTAGTTTTGCATAATAACCTACAGATACATGATTGCTAAGCTTTCAGAGCTAAAACCAGGACAGGAGGGAGTGATCAAAGAGTTCAATAACACTGAGATCTTTCTGAAACTAATGGAAATGGGATGTGTCCCCGGGGAAAAAATATTATTGGAGCAAATTGCCCCTCTCGGAGATCCAATCTCAGTAAATGTTGCAGGATATCGTCTAAGCCTTCGTTTAAACGAGGCGGAACATATTGTTGTTGAAATAATTAATTGAATTTCAATACTTTACAATGAAAATAGGACTTTATTTTGGATCATTCAACCCTGTCCATGTTGCACATCTAATCATTGCTAATCACTTTTTGAATGAAACCGAAATTGAAAAAGTCTGGATTGTTGTTTCTCCGCAAAACCCATTCAAGGAGTCAAATTTGCTGAATGAATATCATCGTCTGGAACTGGTTCGTTTAGCCACAGAAGATGATGTTAGAATAAAAGCTTCAGATATTGAATTTGCTTTACCCAAGCCTTCTTATACCAGCACTACTCTTGCCTATTTGGCGGAAAAATATCCGGAACATGAGTTTTGTATCATCATGGGAAGCGATAGTTTTCAAAATCTTCATAAATGGAAAAATGCCGAAACGATAATTAATAATTACACGATCTATGTTTACTTAAGAAGCGGATTTGATATTGATAATACAGTAGGGGCAAAGCTTACAATTCTCGAAGCTCCATTGCTTCAATTATCGGCAACACAAATACGCAATCATATCAAGCAAGGAAAATCTGTTCGTTATATGTTACCGGATAAAGTGCTGGATGAAATAGAGAAAGGCGGTTATTATAAAAAATGATCATTGAAAGAAATAACCGAGCAAAAAACAGGCGACGACAATAAAGGGAGCGGCGATCTTTGTAAAATTCAATAATAAAAAAGTTCCAAAAATTACAAGCACACTGATAAGACTGCCAATAGGACGATCGTCGGAAAAAGAAATATCCTTCATCATATAAATGGTGGAAGCAATCATTATTCCGACCACAGCTGCATTTATTCCTTCCAGCGAACGATAAACAGCGGCATATTTTTTCAGGTTACTCCAGATAGGAAAAAAGAACAGCACCAGCAAGGCGCTGGGTAAAAAAATGGCGATCATCCCAATTAAACAACCGATCACCTGCATCTCGGTTCCCATATCTTTCAGGGCCATGCCACCTGTAAAAGAAGCAATGGAAAAAACAGGACCAGGAACCGCTCTTACAATTCCCATTGCATTATAAAGATCTTTTTCATCGATCTGAACCGCATCAGGGTTTCTGTCTTTTGCTTTTAATACCTCCGGCCGCACACTCCATTGTTCATACATCATCGGCATCAACACTTGTCCGCCGCCAAAAACAAGGCTGCCCATTCGATAGGTGTTTTCAAAAAGATTAATCGGTTTTCGATTTGGCCAATCATGTGTACGGGCCATTTCACTGACAATACCCGCCACAATAAAAATTATTCCAAAGAGCCAGAAGTTCCACCATTTTATTTTTCGGGGTTTTTGTTCTACTTGTGGAATACGCTTATGACTGAAGTTGGTAGCAATGCCGGCAGATACGATTAGTGCAGGGATCACCCAGGGCTGACCAAATAAAAAATAAGTGGCTGCAGCACCCGATATCATAATAATCCAGGTGATAGTGTTTTTAATGGCCAATGGAAAAGCAGTAATAGCGGCATAGGCCAAAAAGCCAACCGCCATAGAAGGAATGAATTTAAAAATATCAGTGCCTAATTTCCGCTGATCGATATACTCAAGTAAAAAAGATAACGATCCCATTAAAATACAAGCGGGAAGCATCCAAATAATAAGCGTAAGAACTGCCAAAGGAACGCCGCCTCGTTTATAACCGATCAAAGTAAGTGTTTGAGTAGACGAAGCGCCCGGCAATAACTGGCAAAAGGCATTATACTCCATTAACTCATGCTCGGTTATATAAGGACGGCGACGAACAAATGTTTTCAACATCATGCCGAGATGAGCCTGTGGCCCCCCAAAGGCAGTAACACTGTGTAAAAAAACAGCCTTAAGAAAAGGGATATGGCGTAGCAGCAGCATTGAACTTTAAATATAAATAAAATCAGAAAGCGCCGCATGATTAGAATCAAACCATCATTTTATGTGCAAATGTTTATTGTTTTGTTTGCCACATTGAATTCGCCATAAAATTTTCATCGCTGGCTGTTATAATAGCTCGAAAATTTTATGACTCATTTCCTGTAAATTCATAAAAAATAATACAATGAAGAAAGATTTTATTGTCTGCACACTTGTTTTTTTATGCATATCCGCTGCTGCTCAAAATGATATTACCAAGCTGAAAGAAAAAGCAGCTGCAGCTGCGGATAAGATAGAAAGCAAGTGCATTGCCTGGAGAAGGGATATCCATGAAAATCCGGAGCTCGGAAACCGAGAGACAAGAACGGCAAAACTAATAGCAGATCATTTAAGAAAATTAGGGCTTGAGGTGAAAGAAGGCGTGGCAAAAACCGGTGTAGTAGGAATATTGAGAGGGGGAAAACCAGGACCTTGCATAGCGTTAAGAGCAGATATGGACGCTTTGCCGATTATAGAAAACGCAAACGTTCCTTTTGCATCAAAACAAAAATCAACCTACAATGGATCTGAAGTAGGAGTGATGCATGCCTGCGGACATGATACACATGTGGCAATGCTGATGAGTGTGGCAGAAATTCTTTCCGGAATGAAAAACGAAATCAAGGGAACAGTGAAGTTTATTTTTCAACCATCTGAAGAAGGTCCGCCGGAAGGAGAAGAAGGAGGTGCGCCGCTGATGGTCAAAGAAGGAGTGATGGAAAATCCCAAAGTGGATGTAATATTCGGAATGCATATCGAATCAGATATAGAAGCAGGAAAGATCGAATATAAGCCCGGCGCCTTTATGGCATCATCGGATTGGTTTCATATTGTGGTGAAAGGAAAAGGGAGTCATGGCTCACAACCCTGGAAAGGAATAGACCCTATTCAAATATCTGCGCAGATCATAGAAGGACTGCAATCTATCGTTAGCAGGCAGATGGAAATTACAAAAGCCCCTGTTGTTATTACCGTTGGAAAAATTCATGGAGGAGTAAGGAATAATATTATCCCCGAAGAGTGTGTGCTGGATGGAACGATAAGAACACTTGACAACGACATGCAAAAACAGGTTCATGAAAAAATAAAATGGACCGTTGCAAAAATTGCAGAGGCATCGGGTGCTACGGCTGAAACAACGATTGACACAAAAACATTGGTAACGTATAACAACCCCGATCTTGTAAAGAAAATGATCCCTTCCCTGCAGTCTGCCGCAGGAGTGAACAATGTAAAAGAAAGGGAATGGGTGACCGGCGCTGAGGATTTTTCTTACTATGGAACCAAGGCACCTGCATTTTTCTTTTATCTCGGTGGCATGACCAAAGGAAAAGATCCAAAGACGGCCCCACCACACCATACGGCCGATTTTGTTATTGATGAAAGCGGAATGAAAACCGGCATCAAAGCTTTTTGTGACCTGGTGATCGACTACATGAACCAGTAATTTCATAGATCAAATGATTTGTATGATAAAGAAGAACATTTTGTTTCTCGCCATTTTACTTCCTGTTTTTTTATTAGCACAAAAAACAGATAAGAAATTAGATGCAAAACTCCGGGAAGCCATCAGCGGCTTTAATGGCGATATTGGTGTTTATGTAAAAAGCCTGCGAACCGGAAAAATAGTTGCTATTAATGCGGACACCATTTTTCCAACAGCCAGTATCGTAAAAGTGCCGATACTACTCGGCATTATGGACAGAATAAACAAAGGAGAGCTACAATACGATTCCGCATTTACTTATAAAGATTCGTTGCTGTATGCCGGGTCTGATATTCTCGGCTCATTTAAAAGCAATGAAAAAATTGCGTTGAAAAAAATAATCATGCTGATGCTGACCACCAGTGATAATACAGCCAGCCTTTGGTTGCAAAGCATTGCCGGAACCGGGACAAGGATCAATCAAATTCTTGACAGCATGGGAATGAAAGACACAAGGGTAAATTCGAGAACAACAGGAAGAGAAAACAACCGTACACAATACGGTTGGGGCCAAACCACTCCGAAAGAAATGGGAGCCATTTTTGAAAAGATTTATAATAAAGAAATTTTTTCTCCGATAACCTGCGAAAGAATGATGCGCTGCCTCGGCAGAAATTACTGGGATGAAAATGAAGCGATCTCAATGATACCACCAACCATCGAGGTGTTCAGTAAGAATGGATGTGTGAATGCATCAAGAAGTGAAGCAATGATCGTTAATGCCCCCAACAATCCCTATGTGTTTTGCATTTTTACAAAGAATAACAAAGATCAGCAATGGAATAATAATAATGAGGCATGGTCAATGGCGAGAAAGATCTCAAAACTATTGTGGGAATATTATGAACCAGAGTATAAATAATTATTTAAACAGTTGATAAACTATCCAGCTCATCACATAAGCCAGCCCTGTCATATAGATCAATTGGATGACCGGCCATTTCCATGATCTTGTTTCTCTTTTTACTACAGCCAGCGTACTCATACATTGCATGGCAAACACATAAAATATCATCAGCGATAAACCAGTAGCAAGATCGAATACAGGCTTGCCATCAGGTCTTTTGGCCTGTTTCATTTTTTCTTTCAACAGCAATTCCTGTTTTTTATCATCACCCACACTATAAAGTGTTGCCATGGTTCCTACAAAAACTTCCCGGGCGGCAAATGATGTGACAAGAGCAATGCCTATTTTCCAGTCAAATCCTAATGGCTCAATTACCGGCTCAATAGATTTTCCCATTATACCAGCATAAGAATGTTCCAGTTTTTCAGATTGTAATTGTTGTTGAAGTGCAGCAGTATCCACACCGGGTTGCGCTATTCTTGTCTCATATCGCTGCTCCACTTCCCGCATAGTATTGCCGGGGCCAAAAGAAGAAAGACCCCATAAGACTAAACTGATGACCATAATAATCTTTCCCGCATCGAACACAAATATTCTAGCCTTGCTAATCATGGCCGGCAAGATATTTTTCCAGCGGGGCGAACGATAAACTGGCAATTCAAGAATGAAAAAACTTTTCTCTTTTATTTTAATGAACCACTTGGCAACATAAGAAACGATCAATGCCATTACCAGGCCTAATAAATACAAAGCCATCATCACTAATCCCTGCACACCCAGAAAACCTAATAGGTAAGTCTTGGGAATTACAAGACCTATCAAAATAGTATAGACGGGTAATCTTGCCGAACAGCTCATCAATGGGGTGATGAGTATTGTCAATAATCTTTCTTTCCTGTTCTCAATATTTCTTGCGCTCATGATGGCAGGCACGGCGCAGGCAAAACCACTGATCATCGGCATCACACTTTTACCATTCAGGCCAACGCTTCGCATCAGCCGATCCGATAAAAAACTGATACGGGCCATATAGCCGGAGTCTTCCAGCAATGTTATCAATCCAAATAATATCATGATCTGTGGCACAAAGACCAGTATGCCATTGAATCCCGCAATTATTCCATTCAATAAAAGATCTGACCAGCGGTTATCGGGTAAGACAGATGATAAAGCCTGGTTTAATTTTAAAAAACCAAGATCGATCCAATCCATTGGATATTGCGCCAGCCAGAAAATACTTTGAAACAAAAGAAATAATACTGCCAGCATAATAAGATAACCCCAACGGCGGTGCAATAAAAGATTATCCAGCTTTTCGGTGAACAATGATTTTTGCAACTGATCGGGTTCTGATACCGATTGCTGCATCACTTGCCTGATGCGGCTGTATCGCTGTAAAATTTCTTCTGCCTGTGTTTTGGTCGGATTGAAATTATTTTTTAGCTCAATGTTCTCTATCATTTGCTGCATGGTGTTATCCAATGCAAACGATTCATGATTGATGAGATAGTGGATAGCCGTATAATCGCTGAGCTGTGGCAAGTGTTGTTTGACCTCCTCAACAGCAGCGGCAGCAAGGGCTTTATTATCTATAAAATCTCTGGCAGGTAATTTATAAGATAGCTGAGCCGTAAGCGAAATAGCTTTCTTTAATTCAGGGATGCCTTTATTTTTTCTTGGATTAACGGCAACGATCGGAACACCGAGTTCTCTTTCAAGTGCAGGGATATCTATTTTAATTCCTTTTCGTCTTGCCAGGTCCATCATGGTCAAAGCAATAACGACCGGCAGTTTCAGGTCAATGATCTGGGTACAGAAAAGAAGATTCCGTTTCAGGTTGCTGGCATCGGCAACTACAACAAAAACATCCGCTTCAATTTCTTTATCCTGGTTCAGAAATACTTTATAGCTTACCCATTCGTCCTGTCGCCGGGGATAAAGACTATAAGTGCCGGGCAGGTCTATTACTTGGGCAGATTCATTACTGGGCAAATTGATTGAACCAGTTTTTTTGTCAACTGTTACACCGGGAAAATTCCCGACACTTTGGTTAAGACCGGTCAGGCAATTGAACAGCGAACTCTTTCCGCTGTTAGGGTTACCTACTAAAGCAATATGGAGTTTCTTTTTTTTCAATGCGACAATCTGCAAATGTAGCTTTCAGGGGGTGAAGGGGGTTACGATTTTCGGATTTTGAGCTTCTTAACCCGGAAAAATTTACTTTAAAATGAAGTTTATATTCAGGGAAACAGCATAGCGGAAGATACCTTTGCCGATCAATAAATGATTATGCAAAAGACCCATTTAAAGATAATATTGTCGGCCCTGATCGCTGTCCATTCCGGAAAAACGAACCTTAGGGCGCAGAAGATCGAAAAGAACCTGCGTTCACACATAGAATTCCTGGCAAGCGATAAACTGGAAGGAAGAAGGACGGGTACCCAGGGCGAAGAGCTGGCAATGCAGTATATCACTGACCAGTTTAAAAAAGCCGGGCTACAGCCAAAAGGCAATAAAGATTTTCAACAGGCATTTGAAGTAAGCGATGGAAAGATGATGAGTGAGTCGGTTGCCTTTTCCATCAATGGAAATAAAATAGAAAAGGACAAAAATTTTTTTGTGTTCCCCTTCAGCGCCAATATGGAAGTGGTGGCTGATATACCGCTGGTGAACCCGGAAGGAGGGGGCTCACAGATCATTGATCTGAAAGCAACGTTGGAAGAAAATAAGAACAATCCGCATTTTGATCTGCCCGAATACATTCACAAAAAAGCGAAAGAAGTGATTGCAGGTGGCGCTAATGCTGTTATTTTTTATAACAGTTCGGATATTGACGACAAACTTGTATTTGACGGGAAAAACAAATCAGAAGGACTGAACGGAGTGTCAGTGTATTTAAAAAAAGTAGAAGCGGAAAAATATTTCGGCGCTGATGCAGGTATGGTTCATGTTGAACTAACATCGGTATTGAAGGAAAAGAAAAGAACCGGTTATAATGTGATCGGTTATATAGACAATAAAGCGGCTACGACTGTTGTTTTGGGCGCACATTACGATCATTTGGGATATGGAGAAGATGGTAATTCAAGAGAAGCGGGGCATGAAAAAGGAATTCACAATGGCGCCGATGATAATGCAAGCGGCACTGCGGCATTGATAGAACTCGCATCATTATTAAAAAGAGCAAAAGCAAAGAATAATAATTATCTCTTCATTGCATTTTCGGGAGAAGAATTGGGATTATATGGCTCAAAA
Organism: Chitinophagaceae bacterium; assembly: GCA_013140985.1. GTDB lineage: Bacteria > Bacteroidota > Bacteroidia > Chitinophagales > Chitinophagaceae > JJ008. Next base: position 50,517 of record JABFRU010000021.1, read on the forward strand.
TATTTTGTCGAAAATCCAACGATCGATCTGAAGACAGTGAATTATATGATCAATATGGATATGGTGGGAAGATTGAATGACAGTACAAAAGTGTTGACGATTGGAGGATATGGAACATCACCTGGATGGCCAATTTTTAGTCCAAAGGAGAAAAGAATGCAGGGAGACAATATTATAATGCCACGACTTGTAATTAAACTTGACAGCAGCGGCATCGGCCCAAGTGATCATACATCTTTTTATAGAAAAGACATCCCGGTATTATTCTTTTTTACAGGATTGCACACAGACTATCACAAACCAACCGATGACGCTGATAAAATAAATTATAGAGGAACGGAAATTATCATCGGGCATATTGTTGAATTGATCCATTTGCTGGATGATGATGGCAAGCTTGCTTTTACTAAAACAAGAGAAGCACAAACAACTACTTCAGCAAGATTCAGCGTTTCAATGGGCATCATGCCGGATTATACTTTTTCCGGAACAGGTGTGAGAGCAGATGGGGTATCCGAAGGCAAGCCGGCCATGAAAGCCGGATTAAAAACCGGAGATATTATTATACAGATTGGTGATTACAATACAAACTCATTAGAGAATTATATGCAGGCATTGGGCAAATTCAAAAAAGGCGAGAAGACCAAAGTGAAATTTAAAAGAGGAAATGAAACCCTTGAAGCCGAGGTTGAGTTTTAGAGAATCGAACACAGATGACACGGATCTTACGGATTTGCACCGATCGCCTTAATATCATTTGTAAATATTTTTCGCTTAAACTCCGGCTTTTTACCAAAGTTTAGGAGTAATCCTACTTCCTTGTCTGTCGCCTTAAGGTAGTTTAGAAGCTGCAATTCATGCTCTTCGGCAACAACTTCTGTCGCCTTTAGTTCCAGAATAATGAGGTTCTCAACGACGATATCAGCAAAATAATCGCCGACAACGATGTTATCATAGAATACTCGTATTGATTGTTGCTTGATACAATGAAAACCGAGCCGGCCCAATTCAATAATCATTGCATTTAGATAAACTTTTTCCAGAAAACCATAACCCAATTTATTATAAACTATATAAAAGGTTTTGATAATCTTGTCCGTAATCTCTTTGTGTAATATCACAGAAAAATTTTGCGTAAAGTATTTTTTCTGCTAGATATGACAAAGGGAAAAAAACAAAAATAATCCGTGTTTATCCGCCCGATCCGTGTCATCCGTGTTCTATTTTGTAACTTAGCTTTAAGACTCTAACCCATGGCCGAACGCAGTTCCAAATTTGTATTGGACACAAAAGGAATGACGGATAGTTTTTTTGATGACACCCGCCTGCTGGGTATCATGGCCCCCGTAAAAGATTATCAGTTCTGCTGGCATCTCAATAATACTATCGGCCTCAACTTCCGCATCAATAATGATCTTGAGATACAACTCAACAAAAAGAAAAGAAGTTATTTTTTCTCGGTGTATGAATATGCTGAACCCACCCGTTTCTTATCGCACTATGTTTACAACAACCAGTTTGATGGTGAATATTTATTACCCGAGTTCAAACACCTCGATTTTTTATGGATGATGAAAGGAGATGAAGTAAGCGACGAGTCGTTACAGGAAACCATTCAAACTATCAAGATGATCAATAGTGTTCAATTGGTATTAGAGTTGACAAACGAAAAGATCAAAAATAAAGAGCATTTAGTTTTTTAATTGCCATTTTCAAATCGTCACATTGGCCAATCGTCAAATCATTTCATATGTGGGAAGAAAAAGATAACAAGCTTTACAAAAAATTCCAGTTCAAAAATTTCAGCGAAGCTTTTGCTTTTATGACAAGGGTTGCCATTGAAGCAGAAAAAATGGATCATCACCCGCTATGGACCAATGTGTACAATACAGTAGAGATATGGCTCAGCACTCATGATGCCGGGGATGTTGTTACGGAAAAAGATCACAAACTCGCCAAAAAAATAGATACATTGCTGTAAAGAAACTGCTAAGCCCCTTTAGGGGTTTGGGGTGTCATGCCTCTCGCCACCACCATACTAATGATTCGCCCGGCTGCTTTTGGTTTCAATGAAGAAACAGCAGCCAATAATTATTTTCAAAACCATCCCGGCATCAGCAAAGAGGAATTGCAGCAAAAAGCATTACTGGAGTTTGATAACATGGTGCAAGAACTACACAACCATGAAATCAATGTGCTGGTGATAGATGACACCAACGAGCCCGCCAAGCCGGATGCCATCTTTCCCAATAACTGGCTCAGCACTTCGCCGGATGGGATTATTTCTGTTTTTCCAATGTATGCGCCGAGCCGCCGTGCAGAAAAGCGGGAAGATATTTTACAACAGCTCGCCAAAGAATTTGTTGTAAAAGAGGTGCAGGACTGGAGTGAATATGAAGTGGAAGGAAGATTTTTGGAAGGAACGGGCAGCATGGTAATAGACCATGATAATAAAATGATCTATGCAGCCGTGTCGGAGCGGACAAGCTTATCCGTTTTGGAAAAATATGCAGCGGGGAATGGCTGCCAGGCCATTGTTTTTTTGGCCGCCGATAAAAACGGAATGCCCGTCTATCATACCAATGTGGTGATGACGCTGGGCGAAAATTTTTGTGTGCTTTGCGAAGAAGCGATCGAAGAAGAATGGGAGCTGATAGCAGTAAGACAATTATTGGAATCAACCGGTCATGCTATTGTTGCCATTACAAAAGAACAGATGCATTGCTTTGCCGGCAATATGCTGCAGGTAAAAAATACCAAAGGAGAAAAGATCCTGGTGATGGGCAAGACCGCATTTGATTCTTTGCGTAAAGAACAAAAACAAATGCTGGAAGCTTATGGAAAAATTTTATCTATCGCCGTTCCTACTATTGAAGAAGTGGAAGGAGGAAGTGTAAGGTGTATGATGGCGGAAGTTTTTTTGGAAAAGAAATAACAAAAAACCCAACATTAGGCGCAGCACTGATTTTAAATTATTCCTCCAGAGGTTTTATATCGCCCGAAAGCATATACTCTTTGAAGCTTTCCTCAAGCAGTTCCTTAGGGGTTTTATCGAATAATAATAAGCATCTTTCGTGTAGTCTTTCTAATTCATGACGCCTTGGATAAGTTAAGCTATCGAGATTGCGTTCGCTTATTATTTTCATGGCTTTCGTTTTCTCTTCCAAAAAAGCAAGTGCAAGAAAATAGTCTAACTCCTCAACCGTTTTGAACTGCTTGTGAGGCACATAGCCGCCCTCCCACAACTTAACAGCAGAAACATATTGCGCCGTCGCTTGCACAGGCATTCCAGCCTTTCCATAAAGCATGCCCAAAAAGACATATGCACTTACTTTTAATAAATTTCCGTTGTCAAGAGAAATCATTCTCTTATATGTTTCCGCTGCATCCGCATAATCACACAGAAACCATTGCGCTTCGGCTTTTAAATGGTAAGAAAAGCTATTGGTAGGATCATAAGAGATGGCAGAATCCAAAAGTTTAATGCTCTTTCTGAAATAATACTTCTGGTAAGCCTTCCAGGCAGAATCTGCAAAAGATTTAGCTCTAATTGTATCCTTTGCTTGACTATACGAAATCAAGCCATAGAATAAAAAGAGGCATATAAAAATTAGTTTATTCACAAGATAGTTTGTACTGTAAAGCTGCGCCTAACAATGTAATATAAGCCACTTCTTGCATAGATTATTTCACCAAAACCCTCTTCTCATTCTCCGCAATCATCTTTCCAACCGGCTCAACAAAAGATGACAAGCCGCTTTCCTCCAACAGCATTTTCACATTTCCCATACTTTCCATATTTACACTAATTAATATTCCCCCATTCGTCTGCGGGTCAGGCAGCAGCGTAAATGCTTCCATCACATTCACTCCTTTTTCAAATTTTACTTTATCACTATAGCTGCTCCAGTTCCTTGTTGTTGCATCGGGGAAAATTCGTTGGGCGATATAATCTTTCACTCCTGCAGCAACGGGTATCTTATCATAATAAATTTCTGCGCTGAGTCCGCTGCCTTCGGCCATTTCAATTAGATGTCCCAGTAAACCAAAACCGGTTACATCGGTCATCGCTGTTACTCCTTTTATCTTTCCCAACTCTTCACCTATCTTATTCAGTGATATCATTTGATCGATCATTACCGCCAAATGTTCTTCTTTCAACAACCCTCTTTTTTGTGCAGTTGATAAAATACCAACACCAAGTGGTTTTGTCAAAAACAAATGATCGCCTTCCTGTGCTGTATTGTTCTTCTTTAAATTTTCTATCGGAACAATTCCCGTTACGGCTAAACCAAATATCGGTTCGGGAGAATCAATACTATGTCCACCGGCTAATGGAATTCCTGCTTCGGCACAAATTGTTCTTCCGCCTTCAATTACTTTTTGCGCTATCTCAACAGGAATTTTTTCAACCGGCCAACCTAAAATGGCAATAGCCATCAATGGCTTTCCGCCCATAGCATATACATCGCTGATAGAATTAGCCGCCGCTATTCTTCCAAAATCAAATGCATCATCAACAATGGGCATAAAAAAATCTGTGGTGGAGATCAGGGCCATTCCATTACCAAGATCATATACCGCCGCATCATCCTTGCTATGATTACCGACCAATAGTTTATTATTATCAGGCAATGCAATGCTGCTTTTCAGAATTTCATCTAAAACTTTTGGTGCGATCTTGCAGCCACAACCTGCGCCATGAGAGTAGTGAGTAAGCTTAATGGAGTCGATAGTCAGGAGTCCGGAGTCGGGAGTCATTGCTTGTTGCTTTGACAAGCAAGATAACCATTCGTCTTAATTCGTGTAATTGGCGCCTGTGTTATTCTTTCTTTCTGAAAACTATCCCGGAACTTTTTTGCATATCGGAACTGAAACGGAGATTATAAACATCATCGCCATCATGCACTACCAATAAACCGGTGTTGGGTGGATATTTTCCCAGGTTGTCGGCAAATAATACTAATGTAAAATCTTCATTGCCCCGGGTGATATAAATTGTTTTCTTGATGGCTTTGGATTTTAATCCCTGTTTTGCCATTATCACTTCGCCATTCATGAACACACTTACAGTATCGCCATCGATCTCACCATTATCATACAAGGACAACACAAGGCTATCCGACTTGAAATTTACTACCTGCGAAAACTCAGACTTTCTTCCCTCGATCACAGCGGCGGGTTTTAGAAGATCGGCCTCTGATTTTCTTTCCACAGGGTTTTTCATGACAGCAACCGTTTCGGGTTTGGTCACAGGATCATTCCCGACTGCAGTTTTTGTTTCCGGTTTTGTAGTGGGTTGAGTTTTTACTGTTGGTTGATCCTGTTTTACAATTGTTTTTGTAGCAGGTGCTGAAACAACCGGGTTATTTGGCCTGACCTCATTTTTATTGTTGACGGGTTTATTAACTGCCGTTGTATTTGTTGTTGAAGGATTAGTCGTAACTGGCGGTTTCTTTGTTTCGGCCACTGTTTTGTTCACTGAAGATGGAGCAACATTGACGGAAGAAGAAGAAATATTCTTTGCATCCGTTCTTACTGCATCATTATCCTGTTTCTTTATGGAGACCGATGACAGTTCTGTTTCCGCAATTATTTTATTCACAGAGGAAGGCGTAAGGTTGACTGACGACGAAGAAATTTTTTTTGTATCTGGTTTGATCATATCAACATCTTGCTTTTTTACCGAGACCATTGATAGTTCTGCTTCAGCTATCGTTTTGTTGACCGATGAAGGAGCAAGAATGATGGAGGAAGAAGGAATATTCTTTGTACCTGATTTGGGCAACTCGTCACCCTGTTTGTTGATTGATACGATAGGTTGATCTGTATCTGCTTTTTGTATAATTGGCTGAGCAGGGACAATTGCGACATCATTATTGACCGATAATGACGGCGGCCCGTCTGTATATTCCGGTTTTATTTTTTCAGGCTTTGCAATTTTTACAATAACAGGAGTTTCTTTCTGCTCTTTATAAAAAGCAACATCATTGGTAAGGTTCAGTTCTTCGAGGTGCGGGAAAAGTTTTGATACCGCCATATCTTTTTCTTCTTTCAATCCAACCTTGCCGGTAACAGCGTAATATTTTTTTGTGACGTTGGTTTTCCATGTCCCTTCAAGGTACCAGGCGCTGTCGCTGCCGTTGCGGCGGAATGTGCTGGTCACTTTTACTTTTTTGTCCAGCTTTCCTTTGAAATTATAAGCAATGATCTCATCGTCCGTCACTTCACACACATCGCCTTCGATCGTTCCTTTCACTCTTTTTACAATATAAAAAAGCTCATCATCCACAATGAACTCACTACAGGAGTAACCATATACTTTGCCTTTATATTCTGTCAATGCAATTTCAAATGACTGATCTTTTCTTACGGTAGTACTATCATTGCTCATGGCGCCCGACCAAAGACCTGTCAACGTTTGAGCAAAGAAAAACAGGGGCGATAATAAGAGTATCGTCGTGAGCTTAAGACGTTTGATATTGATGACAGAAATAAGGGACAAGCTGGCTGGTATTTTCAGGGGTTACGGATTTACAGTCAATCGAATGTAATAACGAATTTAACCCCTCCCGATTGTGTAAGGCTTTTAAATAAAACTTATCGTAGTATTTCAGGAGAATGCGGAAACTTTCTATCGTATTTCCCTCCTCCAGCAGCTGAATAGCTGTTTTGGCATCCAAGCCTCCGAGTTTCTCCTTAATTCTTCCGATAGCATCTATCACCCGTTGTTTATCAAGATTGCCATATTCTTCAGTGATATGCTTTAGTCTTTCTTCAAAAGGGATATCCAAAAAATAGATCGGGGACTGCCGCATGGTCTTCCACAATTCATTCGGAATATTTACATGACCGATGCGTTGTGATTCGTCTTCGAGCCAGATGCCCCCCAACCCCCTAAAGGGGGCTTTCGAAGACCCTGCATTTTGCTCGCAGCTAATAGCCCGGAGCTCGCAGCTTAGTATATTTTCAAACATCTCCTGCGTTGGCTGCGCCGGCATTCCAATATTTCCAAATGCAGAACCTTTATGTTTGGCAATGTCTTCAAGGTCAATAATGGTTTCTCCTTTTTCTTTTAATGCCTTTAATAATTCCGTTTTACCGGAACCGGTGTAGCCACCCAATATATTAAACGAATAAGATCCTTTAAAAACTTCCAGTACATGATTGCGGAATTTTTTATAGCCGCCTATAAGCGTATAAACCTTAAATCCATAAAGATCCAGCAACCAGGCAACAGCAGCGCTGCGCATACCACCCCGCCAGCAGTGGGTCAATAAGCAATTGGCAACAGGCAAATGGGTTTCCTCATTGCCAATTATTCTCTCAACCTCTTCCACCATCTTCTTCATCTTCGGGCCAAAAAAATCCAGGCCGATCTTTATTGCAGCTTCACGGCTTTCCTGTTTGTAAGCAGTGCCAACAATTTTTCTTTCTTCGTCAGAAAATAAGGGAAGGCTATGTGCTCCGGGAATATGTGCATGTTTGTATTCGCCCGGGCTGCGCACATCAATAACGGGATGCTGCTTTGCCAACTCAAGAAATTGTTCAATATTTATTTTATTGATTCCCATAATAAAAAAGCTACCGAAAGATCAGTAGCTGTATTATATCATTGGCATATTTGCATATCAGCAAATTGGCACATTAATTATCCGTTCATGCTTGCCAAAAACTCCTCATTGCTCTTTGTTCCTTTCATCCTGTTCTGCAATTCCCGCATGGCTTCTTCCACATTCATATCAGTAAGATAAACACGGAGCAGGTTCATGCGCTGCAACACATCTCTTTCCAATAACAGGTCATCCCGGCGGGTTGATGAAGCAACAATGTCAATAGCAGGATAGATACGTTTGTTGGATAATTTTCTGTCAAGCTGCAATTCCATATTACCGGTTCCCTTGAATTCTTCAAAGATCACCTCGTCCATTTTACTTCCGGTATCAACCAGTGCAGTTGCAATGATCGTTAAAGAACCACCGCCTTCGATCTTGCGGGCAGCGCCAAAGAATTGTTTGGGTTTTTGCATGGCGTTTGCTTCCACACCACCGGATAAAACTTTTCCGGATGCGGGAGCCACTGTATTATGTGCTCTTGCCAAACGGGTAATGGAATCCAGCAATATCACTACATCATGCCCGCACTCTACCAAACGTTTTGCTTTTTGCAAAGCAATGGTAGAAACTTTTACATGTTTTTCAGCAGGCTCATCAAATGTAGAAGCGATCACTTCTCCTTTAATGCTGCGTTCCATATCTGTAACCTCTTCCGGTCTTTCATCCACCAGCACTACCATCAGGTAACATTCAGGATGGTTGGCAGCAATGGCATTGGCCACCGCTTTTAATAACATTGTCTTACCTGTTTTTGGCTGCGCAACGATCAATCCCCGTTGTCCTTTACCGATCGGGGTAAATAGATCCATGATACGGGTAGAATAATCGGAAGGAGTGGTAAAGAGATTTAATTTTTCAAACGGGAACAATGGTGTGAGATAATCAAATGGCACCCTGTCACGGACTTCTTCCGGGCTCTTGCCATTGATCGTATCTACTTTCAATAAAGCAAAATATTTTTCACCTTCTTTCGGAGGACGAACAGCGCCATACACTGTATCACCTGTTTTTAATCCGAATAATTTTATCTGTGAAGGAGAAACATATACATCATCAGGAGAGGAGAGATAATTATAATCAGAAGAACGAAGGAAACCATAACCATCCGGCATCATTTCCAATACACCTTCACTTAGTATCACGCCGTCAAATTCAATATTGAATTGTTGTTCCCTGCGCTGCGGATAAATTTTGTTTTGTGCAGCAGTGGCTTCTGCCATAGACTGCTCTGTTGTTTGACCCGCCTGGTCTGCTTGTGCTACCGGGCTTGCTGTTTCCGGTTGGGGTATTGATTGGTCCTGCGTTTCTTCCGCAACAACAGGTTGTTCTGCTTCTTTTTCATCAGGTTTCTTACGACCTCTTTTTATCGGGGCCTTGTCTTCTTTCTTTACGGGCATATTGGGTTTTTTAATAATTGATTTTTCGTCGCCATTACTTTCTACTACAGCCTCTTCGCTGCCGGTGCTGGTTGTTGTTTTAATAATGCGTTTGCGTTTGCCATCATCGGCAGGCCTGGCGCCCTTTGACCCGGCAATGGCCTGGCTGTCTAATATTTTATAGACGAGGTCTTGTTTGCCTAATTTTTTGGCGTTGGGTATTTTGAGTTGTTCGGCAATGTCCAGCAACTCAGGAACGAGCATGTCGTTCAATTGGAGAATATCGTACATATAAACATCTTGAGGTTAATACTCACTGCAACCAGTCTTAGAAATCTGAAATTTTGAGTTTATGTTGAATGAAATTGGCAGGTAAATGATCAACAAAAATCCTGGGAGAACTATACTTATCGGCCTGTTTCTGTTGCAAGGATACGTCAAATTTGGCAAAATCAAAAATTTTTGACCAGTAGGCAACAACTGCCGGGGTTTTTAACCGCTGACAGGGTTCCTTTATCTTTGCCGGCTATGTTTAACAAGCGAATCAAAATAAAAGAACTCCTTTCACAAGAACCTGCGGAGCAGGAAGTAACAGTAATGGGTTGGGTGCGCACATTTCGCAACAACCAGTTCATAGCACTCAATGATGGCAGCACCAATAATAATATACAGGTAGTAGTGGAGTTGGGTAAATTCCCGGATGAACTATTAAAAAGGATCACTACCTCAGCAGCATTGAAAGTAACAGGCGCTGTTGTTGCTTCATTAGGCAAGGGACAAAAAATGGATCTGAAAGCAGGCAACATTGAAATACTTGGCGACAGTGATGCAGAAAAATATCCTTTACAACCCAAGAAACATAGCCTTGAATTTTTAAGAGAGATCGCTCATTTACGTTTTCGTACCAGCACATTTGGGTCGGTGTTCCGTGTACGGCATGCGCTGGCATTTGCTGTTCACAAATTTTTCAATGAGAAAGGATTCGTGTACATGCACACTCCTATTATCACGGCAAGTGATGCAGAAGGTGCAGGAGAAATGTTCAGGGTAACAACATTGCCCATTGATGGAACGGCTCCTAAGAATGAGGATGGTTCTATTAATTTCAAAGAAGATTTTTTTGGCCGCAGTACAAATCTTACTGTAAGCGGACAGCTCGAAGGAGAATTAGGCGCTACAGCATTTGGTGATATTTATACGTTTGGACCCACATTCAGAGCCGAGAACAGTAATACGACAAGGCACCTGGCAGAATTCTGGATGATAGAACCTGAAATGGCTTTTTATGATATCGAAGACAATATGAATCTTGCCGAAGAATTCATTAAGTATATCATCGGGTATGCCATAGAAAATAATAAAGAAGACCTTGAATTCCTCGCCCAGCGTTTGGCGGATGAAGAAAAGCAACTGCCGCAGGATAAGCGAAGCGAAATGGGGTTGATGGAAAAACTTGAATTTATTCTCCATAATAATTTTGAAAGACTTACTTATACCGATGCGATCAATATCCTGGGAGAGAGCAATCATAATAAGAAAAAGAAATTTCAATACGAGATAACAGGATGGGGAATGGATCTGCAGAGTGAGCATGAAAGATACCTGGTAGAAAAACATTTTAAGAAACCTGTCATCCTTTATAATTATCCTGCAGCTATCAAAGCATTTTATATGCGGCAGAATGATGGATGTGAACCGGGCAAAGAAACTGTGGCCGCTATGGATATACTGGCGCCGGGGATTGGTGAAATTGTTGGCGGATCACAGCGGGAAGAAAGATTAGACAAGCTTGAACGAAGAATGAAAGAGATGCATATTCCGGCGGAAGAGCTCTGGTGGTATTTAGATACAAGAAGATTCGGTACTGTTCCTCATGCAGGATTTGGATTGGGTTTTGAAAGAATGGTACAATTCGTTACCGGCATGACGAACATAAGGGATGTGATCGCTTTTCCAAGAACACCCGGCAGCGCCGAGTTTTAAAATAAAAAAAGCCCCGGCAGTATTACCGGGGCTTTTCAATTATGAAAAGAAAAATTATTTCGCATACATCTTATCTGTGATGGCGCTTAGCTTCTCATTAAATTTCAATGCTTCAGCAGGATCAGTAAATGTGTCCATAAACTTAGTTGAAGCGTTTAAAACTGTTGTATATAAGCTGGTCAGCTCAGTATAATGACCTTTATAATTAGGATCTTCTTTTTGTTTTTTTTCATCAGCTATACGGGCATCCACTACTTTTTGCATGGCAGCAAGAATAGAAGCTTCATCTTTTAATGCAGCCGTTTCAATTTTAGGCACCATGCCATCATCGGCAGCCGTGGTATTATTTTCAATATTTGCTTTTTTGTCTTCTTTCTTTTTATCCCCGCCACCGCAGGAAAGAAGGAGAAAAGAAGAAACAATGACAGCTATGGCAGAAAAATGTTTCAGTTTCATAATAAAATATTTGATCGAAAAGGTACAATTAGAAATCACACAAATGCTGAAATGGTGTGGAATTTTTATAAAACAGCTTCTTATTCTCAAACAAATGTTATGACTGATATTGCTTCGGCGGTGAATGAGAACCGCAAAGCCGGAATACGGCAAAAGAAACATAGTCTTAAAATAGATATGACGCCGATGGTTGATCTTGGTTTTTTGCTGATCAGTTTTTTTGTGATCACAACAGAAATGAGCAGGCCAAGGGCAATGAAGCTTTTTATGCCGCATGATGGAAAGCCAACGCCATCAAAAGAATCAACAACGATCACTATTCTTACCGGCGCTGATGATAAACTGTTTTATTATTACGGCGAAGAAAAAAATGCCGGCACTAAAAACCCTATTATACAAACTTCATGGGATGAAGAAACAGGTATTGGAAAAGTTCTCAGTGATAAACAAGCAGGACTTGATCAAACAAAAGCCGGAAGGGATGAAATGGTAGTGATCATTAAGCCAGGTAAGCGATCGAACTATAAAAACATGGTGGATATATTGGATGAAATGCTCATTCATCGGATAACCCGGTATGCGATCGTGGACCCGGGAGCTATTGACGCGGCCTTCCTGGAAAAAGCCGAGTGATCCTTTTTTATCTTCAACAAATTTTTTTATAAGCCTTTTTTCAGGCAAATAGCTGAAAAAGAAGGCTTTTGTTTTTGAGCTGAGTCCCAAGTCCCCGAGTTACTGTAAAAAATATGGTACTTTGTGTTGCATAGTACCAAACATCACCCTATCTTTGTTCCATAATTGATAAATTGAAAGGAAATGAATATTGAAAATACACAGAGCCAGATGCGGAAGGGGATATTGGAGTTTTGCATTCTTTCCATCATTCGTCGTGGCGAAGCCTACCCGAGTGATATCGTTGAAGAAATGAAAGCGGCCAATCTCCAGATACTGGAAGGCACTTTATATCCCCTGCTTACCCGTTTGAAAAATGCAGAGATGCTTACATACCGGTGGGTAGAAAGTAATTCCGGTCCGCCGAGAAAATATTTCTCTCTGACAGAAAAGGGCCTGAGTTTTTATAAAGAGCTTGAACAAACCTGGAATGAACTTTCTAACGGAGTGAATGCACTTACCAGTAAAAAAGCAGATGAACCATTGAATAATTAATCAACCAGTTTCAACCAAATAATTACAACGATGAAAAAGATCATTAATATAAACTTAAGCGGCAGGGTGATACCGATAGAAGATTCGGCATACGAAAAGCTGCAGGCTTATATAGAAAGCTTACGCCGCTATTTTTCCAACGAAGAAAGTCGTGAGGAAATCATCAACGATATTGAAAGCCGTATTGCAGAATTGTTGCATGAGAAAATTCGCAAAGGTACATCAGCTGCAACGGATGCTGATGTGGATGAGATCATCGCCTCCATGGGTACCATTGAAGATTTTGAAGCAGCAGAAAAAGAAAATATCGCATCATCGGCAACAAGTTCTTCAACATCCGGACAAAGCCAGCAACAGCAATATACTTACTCCGAAAAAAAATCAAAAGGCAGGTTATACCGGGATTCCAATGATAAATTCATTGGCGGCGTATGCAGCGGCATTGCAAACTACCTGAACCTTGATACATCTATTGTAAGAATATTATTTGCCATAATAACTTTTGGCGGATTCGGGCTCGGTATTCTTGCTTATATCATTTTATGGATAGTGTTGCCGCCAAAAGACCTGGAGGGTTCATATAGAAAAAGATTATACCGCAATCCTGACAACAGGATCATAGGAGGTGTGGCAGGTGGTCTTGCTGCTTATTTTGGCAGAAACGCAAACACTATCCGGCTGATATTTGCCGCACCGATCCTGTTGAGCATAATTATCCGAATCATTAACAGGATGTCATGGGACAATGATTTCGATCTCGCATTTAATATTGGTTTTGGTTCATTGACAGGTGTATTTGTTTTAACCTATATCATATTATGGATCGTATTGCCCGAAGCAAACAGTGATTATGAGAAAATGGAAATGCGGGGAGAAAAGGTTGATGTAAACCGTATCCGCCAGAATGTAAAAGAGGGAATGAGTAATATGAAAGAACGAATAAAAGAATGGGGAGAAGAAGTAAAAACATCAGCAGAAAATATTGGCGCAAAAGGAAAAGAAATGGCAGGGGAGTTCAGGGAAAATACCCGTCGGAGGAGTAGTGGAATCGGGCATGCGATCGGTGTTATTTTCAAAGCATTCTTTTTATTTATTGCAGGCACCATTGCATTCTCATTGTTTGTTGCTTTGATGGCATTGCTGTTTAGCGGAGCGGCCTGGTGGCCGGTCAATAATTTTTTATGGACCAGTAAATGGCAGCAGGTATTTGCATGGGGTACATTGATCTTTTTCCTGGCAGTTCCGTTGATAGGGTTTATAGTGTGGGTGATCAGGCGAATTATACGAACAAAATCGAGAAGTAATTATCTGGGCTGGACATTTGCCGGCTTATGGTTGATAGGATGGGTATGTGCTATATTGTTTGCATCAAGCATCAGTAAAGATTTCAGATACAGGAAACAGGATGCCACAGAGATCTCTGTGAGTCAACCAGCGAATGGTAAAATGATCGTTGCTGTTTCAGAACCAGTATTGGAGAATACAGATAATTTATGGTGGATGGATGACGAATGCAGGGGATGGAGTCTTTCTTCAGATACATTGCGGCTCTCTACAATTCACTTTGATGAACCAACAAAAAGTAAAGACAACCTGTACCATGTTATAATAAAAAGATATGGTTATGGCAAAACAGCTGATGATGCGATGGGCAGGGCCCGGAATATTCAATATACTGTTACATCAAAGGACAGCATACTTGACCTTGGAAGCGGTTATGCCATAAGCAGGGATAAAAAATTCCGTTTTCAGCAGGTACATATAGAAATACAGGTGCCCGTTGGTAAAAAGATCCGCTTTGATGAAACGGTGAAAGAAAAACTAAGCTCAGTCATTTTTAAGATCAGGAAAACCTATCGCAAGAACAGGGGTATGGATATAGAGATCAATGATGACGATGACAGATTCCGTTTTTCTACAGGCGTTGATTACACCATGGGCGCCGATGGAAGATTGACAGGACCGGAAGGTGTTGTTATCCCTAAAAACGATAACGATTATCGTTATGAGCAAAACAATGACAGCATTGACTTGAAAAATGAGATCGAAAGAAGGGAAAAAGAATTAAAAGAGCTGAAGGAAAAACAAAACAAACAGCAACCCGTGCCCGCTACCGGGATCAAAAAAATAAAGAGCATGAATAAAAAAGAAGATGTGGCGGCGGGCCCGACCTCTTTTTCTTTAATACAATATTTTTGATCAACTAGGTTGAATTCCGCAATAGCGGAAGGTTGAAAAGAAAAGCTCTGTGATCAGGGCTTTTCTAATTTATGTCAACGGCATTTTTGTTCACTTAGCAACGCCGTTGCTTCCGGGTATCCCAACTGTTCTGCTTTCAGAAGATCATAACAATAATCGCCTTCGTTCAGCAGTATTTTTATCACAGCTCTTATATGATAGGCGTGGCCATTCTTTGGATCTATTTGTATCGCTTTATTGCAATCCGCCAGCGCAGCCTCAAGGTTATCTCTTTTCTCAATTGTTTTTTTCATTACCGGCAGATCAAACCGGACATTAATGTTTTTATCCCGGATACCTATATATGAACCGATCATACGGGTCTTGTAGGCAAGATTCATTTTGACCAATGCCCGGTTGATATAAGCAGGAACATAAGATGGATTTGCCTGGATGGCTTTATTAAAATAACTCAATGCATTTCCATTATCATTATCAGCAAGCGCAACGATGCCGCAGGTAATATAAACGGTTTCTTTTTCTGGCATTTCTGCCGGCATCATTTTAAAGGCGGTCTCCGCATCCTGTTTCGCTCCTTTTACATCATCCATGTTTATTCTTGTTTCTGCACGGCTGGAATATGTAAAGACGATCATGGATGTTATATAATCTTTTTGCATCGCCGGTGTTTGATCCGCATAGTCGGTTGCGCCATCTCTTAATTCTCTGTCAAGGTTACCTGTAAGAAGCAGTGAAGCGGTGTAGTCATCATAGGCTTCTTTATATTTTCCCATTGCCAGGTGGGTATTTCCCCTAAAATCAGTCATCATAGAATGACCGGGATATTTTTTTAATCCCTCTGTGTACCAATACGCCGATCGTTCAAACTGCTTTTTATTGTACTCGGCGATACCCCGTTGATAATAATAGCCTGCAAAATTTGTATCACAGTGGTTCTTTATTTTTTCTTCCATTTCTCTTTGCCAGGCTTTTGTTTCTTCATCTTCAGTATTGGCGGGCAGCTTTGCCTTCATTGTTTTTAAACAGGCGCAGCTTCCTTCCATATCTTCTTGCCGGTAAGCGGCAACGGATTTATAATAATGCGCTTCGAAGTTTTTATCATCCAACCGTATCGCTTTATTGTATTGATCATAGGCCTTGACCGGATCATTTAAATGCAAATAAACATTGCCAATGAAAGCCGGGTAGCTGCTGTTCAGCGTATCGGTTGCTGCTGCCTTGTTGAAATCATACAATGCTTTTTCCCATTGTTCATCATTTGCATAATAGATACCACGAAGATGCCAGGCAGATGCGATGGTAGAATCGAGCCGGATAACGGTTGACATATCATTGGCGCCTTCCTCATATCTTTCTATGGAATAATATAATCGTCCCCGGTAATAATAGGCGATCGGATCTTCTTTTTTTATCCGAATCGCATTGTTATAATCCTGTAAAGCGAGGTCTTGTTTCTTTTCTTCGGCATGGATACGGCCCCGGGCAACAAAAGCCTGGATATTGGCGCTGTCCAGCTTAAAAGCCTCATTGATAAATTTATGAGCAGCAATAATATTGTTTTGAGAAACCTTGATGACGGCGAGGTTGATGTTACAAGAGGCACAGTTTTTATTTAACTGCAGCACCTGCATGTAATCTTTTTCTGCCTCCTGTATCTTTTCCCTTGAATAATAAATATCAGCTCTTCCTTTAAGCGCCTTATCATTCTTAGGGTTTTGCCTGATGATCTTATTATAAATATCCAGCGCCTCGGTCTTTTTACGGGCATCCATCAGGGAATCAGCTTTTTTCAGAAGGACGGCCTCGTTTTGTGCAAACAAACGACCAGAAAAGAATATCACAACAAAAAGAAACTTTATTTTCATAGCAGGCGAAATTATCAATATCGGTGTCAAATGTTTAAAGCATGAATTGCTCTACATTTGCGGAATATAAATTGATAGAATGAAATTAACTCCTTTTACCGACAAACATATTGCCCTTGGCGCCAAGATGGTTCCTTTTGCTGGTTATAATATGCCCATTAGTTATACGGGCATCAATGATGAACATGCGGCGGTAAGAAAAAATGCCGGCGTATTTGATGTAAGTCATATGGGAGAATTTATTTTAAAAGGCCCTCATGCCCTTGATCTTATACAAGGAGTAACAAGTAATGATGCATCGAAATTAAAAACAGGACAAGCGCAATACAGTTGCCTGCCGAATAATGATGGCGGTATTGTTGACGACCTGCTGGTGTATTGTATCGAAGAGAATAATGTTTATATGCTGGTAGTAAATGCATCAAATATTGAAAAAGACTGGAACTGGATAAAGCATCACAATAAGAAACATGCAGAGATGCATGACATATCGGATAAAACCTGTTTACTGGCGATACAAGGTCCGAACGCAACAAAGATCCTGCAGGCACTGACAGAAATGGATATTCTCAACCTGAAGTATTACACTTTTGTAAAAGGAAAATTTGCCGGGGTAGATAATGTATTGATAAGTGCAACGGGTTATACCGGCGCTGGCGGAGTTGAAATTTATTTTGAAGATAAGGACGATGCTGCTGAGAAAATATGGAATGCCATTTTTGAAGCAGGTGCTTCGCAGGGAATAAAAGCAGTAGGCCTTGGCGCAAGAGATACCTTAAGATTGGAAATGGGCTATTGCTTGTATGGTAATGATATTGACGACACCACTTCGCCATTGGAGGCCGGATTAGGATGGATAACTAAATTCACCAAAGATTTTACAGCCAAAGAAATTCTCTCCAATCAGAAATCAGAAGGAGTAGAAAGAAAGTTGGTGGGATTTGAAATGATAGAAAAAGGAATTCCCCGCCAGGGATATGAAATAAAAGATTATACGGGAGAGTTGATCGGGCATGTTACTTCCGGTACACAATCACCAAGTTTGGGTAAAGCTATTGGAATGGGATATGTACGAACCGCCTATGCTTCGATCGGCTCGGATATTTACATTAAAGTGCGGGATAAATTATTGCAGGCAAAGGTGTCGAAGATACCTTTCGCATGATATTTGAGTGATGAGGCCAGAAGTCCGATATCTGAGGTCAGAAAGAATCTGCTGATTGAAGACCCTGTCCGACTTCCGAACCCAGACCTCTGAAATCAACCCCTGTTTTATGCCAACTATTCATCTTACAACATTCATTGCGGCACCGCATCATGTGGTGTTCGATCTCAGCCGTCATATTGGTTTACACAAAGAGTCAATGGTAAAACATAAAGAAGAAGCGGTAGCCGGAACAAGGTTTGGATTAATTGAGAAAGATGAAACGGTAACATGGAAAGCCCGCCATCTTTTTAAAACCCGTTTGCTGAGGGTAAAGATTTCAGAGATGAAAAAAAATGAAATGTTTACCGACGAACAATTGCAGGGGGACTTTAAAGTAATGAAGCATGAACATTATTTCAAACCCTGCGATAATGGAACGATACTGATCGATCTTTTTCATTTTGAATCCCCATTTGGTATGCTGGGCAGGTGGTTCAACAGTCTTTATCTTACCAAATACATGAAACGCCTGCTGGAGCAACGCAATAAGACCATTAAAGAATTTGCCGAGAGTGAAAAGTGGAAGATGCTGTTAATAAAATAAACTCCTCCTTTCATTAATTCCCGTTCCTTTATTTTTGTTGTTACTGATATGAGTAACAAACCAACGCTTCATACATCTTTATCGCCGGCTTTATTGCATTTATATGATCTGAGCAGCAGTATTGTTGTGATTATAGATGTTTTCCGAGCCACTTCCACTATTGCGGCAGCATTGCATAATGGTGCCAAATGTGTGATACCGGTTGATTCGGTTCCCAAAGCCATTGAGATCAGCAAAAGTATCGGAGGGATAGCAGCAGGCGAAAGAGACGGAATGATTGCCGAAGGATTGCAACATGGCAATTCACCGATCGAATATAACAGGGAATTTATTGAAGGAAAAACGTTAATACTCACCACTACTAACGGAACAAGGTTACTGCAAATGGCGATGGATAATAATGCAGACACTATTATCTCAGGATCGTTTCCCAATCTCTCCGCTGTTTGTGATTTTTTAAAATCAGAAAATAAAAATGTAGTGTTGGGTTGCGCCGGTTGGAAAGACCGTTTCAACCTGGAAGACACACTATTTGCCGGAGCTGTTATTAACCGGGTAAAAAAACAATTCACTATCCATTGCGATAGCTCATTGATGGCAGAAGCGATGTATGATAAGAATAAAAAAGACCTGGTTGGTTTTGCTCCGAACCTTACACATTATCATCGGTTGGTTGAACGCTTCGGGCTGATAGAAGATATTAAATATTGCCTGACCCCTGATGTGGCCAATGTGCTGCCGGTGTATAATGACGGGAAGCTTGTTGTGAAATAAAAAATCGTACAAGATACTTCATTTTCTTTTTATATTTCCTGATAAAATTTATTTTTTATTTATTCCGTTTTGCAAGGAAATCCGCTTCACATTCTTTTACATTTGCCGATTGCCCTTTTTTGAACAAATGGGCAATACACAATAGGCAATGAGCAAAAAGAATCTTGCCAATTGTCCATTGCAAATTGCAAATTGAACTATGGCATTACCGCACCTTATTAAATATGTTTATACACATGGAACGGATGAAGTGATCCGGCGAGGAAAAAAAATCCATGCTATTGGTTTTGTGGAACTCGTTGAATATGATGACCTGTTTGGCTCCGCCGTATTCAGGGTGAAAGACGATAGCTACGCTACTTATTACAAAGTCTATATTCAAAAATTCAAAGACGCAGATTCTACTTCACTTCGTTGTGCATGTCCTTATAACCTCGGCGATATATGCCGCCATGAAGCAGCCGCTTTATTTCAATTACAGGAATTGATCGACAGGGGCCACTTGCAGGCAGATCATGTTGTCTATGACCAGCGGCATACAACGGTAAAGATGAAAGCCATTGACCTGAAAAGTCTTCGCCTGTTTTCATCGCCGGAAGTATTTGCTGAAGCAGAAAAATTTCTACGGACAAACAAAGCGGCCATTGAATCGGCAGGCAATGAAACGGTGAAGGCAAGTGTTACTTTGGATGGAAAGCCCTATAAAATCATCATCCGGAAAAATGAAGAAAGGAATTTTGATACCAGCTGCGATTATGAAGACACAGAACATCCCCTGTGTTTGCCCAAAGTAATTGTGCTATTACAGTTATTGAACACACATGGTGCTTCTTATTTCGATAGCATTCGCAACTGGGACAAGGAAAAAAATAAATTACTCGAAGCATACGGCTATTCACTCAGCGATGATTTAAAGGGCAAATTTGAATTTGCTTATAAAGACGGCAAACCATTTTTACGGGTGCTGGATGCAAGCATCAAAAGAGTTGCCCAGGTCGCTGCTCCTGTAAAACCAGTATTAATACAACAAAAAGAAAAAGAAGTGGAGGCGCCGGTTGTAGAAGAAACCGCTGTTGCCAATCCATCACAACGACTAGGTGTTGTATTTAATCTTGGAAAAAAGACCTTTCCGCATTTTAGCCTGGATGTAGTCATCGGCGAACCGAATGATGATAATAATGCCTTTGTTGGCAAAGTAGAGAAAGCAGATATCAGCCGCTATGTAAACACAGACAATCTTTCTGAATCTGATAAAGAATTATTAACACTGCTTCGCAAACTGCAGGATTCGGAAGTAAACAAATACATCAGCCGCAATTCACCATTCTCTGGCATCTGGGAAAATATCGTTCACCAGGAAGAAGATGATCTGCCGGATGAAACGAAAGAATTGATGACCGAATACCTGTTACCCAAGCTGAAAAAGCTTTTTATAGATTCTGCAGATAATTTTTTTATATTCCTGTTGCAGGATAAGAAAGCTTTCAAAACAAATAATCTTGAATCATTTCAACTGCAGTCAGAAGAAGCAAGACCACATTTTATCATTAAGAAAAATTCTCATTATACTATACAATGCCGGGTGAAAGCCGGGGGTATTGAATATGATCTCGGCGATAATGAAAGCAGCTCACCATTGTTCTTTATTTATAATCACCAGGTATGGCTTTGGAAGAACAACGATGTCATTCATCTTGTTGATAAATTTTTACCATCAGGAAAAATGCAGGTGACCGCAGACGAATGGAATAAAACACTGAACCAATTCATAATACCGCTGGCAAAAGAACATAAAGTTCATTTCGACAAATCGTTGGTGCATGAGATCAAAGACGGCAACCCGGAAGCCAAATTGTTTTTATTGGAAAAAGGAGATTATCTCGTCTTTCAACCCTCTTTTACTTATAAAGGATATGAGACCCGGCCAAGGGACAGGGATGAAATGGTAGTGCCGCAGGGAGATAAAGTAATCATCATCCACCGCAACAGGGAAAAGGAAAATGAATTCATACAGCAGTTGCAGAATCTTCATTCAGGATTTGCATACAATGAAGATGCCGCTACACTGGCATTGAAAGGAACCGATGTATTAAAGAACAACTGGTTCTTTTTATTTGTAGATGCAATGAAAGACATGAAGACGCCGGTGTTCGGCTTCGAAGCGCTGAAGAATTTCCGTTTCAATACAGCCAAGCCCCAGACAAAGATCTTCATCAGCAGCAATACAGATTGGTTTGATGCGAGAGTGGATATTCTTTTCGGCGATCAGCAGGTAACCGTAGCAGAAGTAAAAAGGGCATTAGCGAATAAACAGCAATTCGTTCAATTGGGAGACGGCACACTTGGAATTTTACCGGAAGAATGGCTGAAAAAATATTCATTGCTTTTCCGTGTAGGCGAAGGGAAAACGGATACATTAAAATTATCCCGCTACCATTTAAGTGTGGTGGATGAATTATATGAAACGAGGGATGAGGAAGAGCTGGTAGTGCAACTGGAAGAAAAATACCAGAACCTCCGGGAGTTCAATGACATCAAAGAAATAGAACCGCCTTATGCATTGAAGATGATCCTGCGTCCTTACCAGGTGGCAGGCTATCAATGGCTCAATTATTTAAAGGATATTAAATGGGGCGGCATACTGGCTGATGATATGGGTTTGGGTAAAACAGTGCAGGCTCTTTCATTTCTGGAATATTATAAAAATGAAAAAGGAAAAATAAAAGCATTAGTGGTTTGCCCAACTACCCTGATCTATAACTGGGAGAATGAAATAAAAAAATTCACTCCCAAACTGACCTGGCGCATTCATCATGGCGCTACAAGGACAAGAGTAAAAGAAGAATTATTAGATCATGATGTAACGATCACTACTTACGGCACTTTGCGAAGTGATATAAAAATGCTGATGAGTATTGAATTTGATTATGTAATACTCGATGAAAGCCAGGCCATCAAGAATCCATCCAGCAAAGTAACAAGGGCTGCAGGATTGCTGAATGCAAAGAACCGTCTTTGCATGAGCGGTACACCGCTGCAGAATAATACGTTTGACATTTTTGCGCAGATGAATTTCCTGAATCCCGGAATGCTGGGTACCATGGAATTCTTCCGGCAGGAATTTGCCATACCTATTGATAAATTCGGTGAGCAGGATAGAAAGGAACATCTAAAAAAAATTCTTTATCCATTCATATTAAGAAGAACAAAAGAGCAGGTGGCAAAAGACCTTCCGGAAAAACAGGAGATGATATTATTCTGCGAGATGGAAGATGAACAACGTAATATCTATGACGCTTACCGCAATGATTTCCGCAACCAGATATTAGGAACGATCGAAACACAGGGCATACAAAAATCACAGCTTACCATTTTACAGGGATTAATGAAGCTGCGGCAGATATGTGATTCGCCGGCGATACTGAATGAACAGGAAAAATTTGAGAACCATTCTATCAAATTGGATGAACTGGCAAGAGAGATCACAGAGAATATCGGTAATCACAAGGCCTTGATTTTTTCTCAATTTCTCGGCATGCTGGCATTGATAAGAGCCAAGCTGGAAGAACTGGGAGTGAAGTATGAATATTTTGACGGAAGTACTTCAGCACCGGACAGGGAAAAAGCGATACAAAGTTTTCAGAACAACGAGGAAGTGAGAGTGTTCCTTATTTCATTGAAAGCAGGAGGTGTTGGTTTGAATCTTACGGCTGCCGATTATGTTTATATTGTGGATCCATGGTGGAACCCGGCCGTTGAGCAACAAGCCATTGACCGGACCCATCGTATTGGCCAGACTAAAAATATTTTTGCTTACCGCATGATCTGCAAGGATACCATTGAAGATAAAATATTACAACTCCAGGAAAAGAAACGGGCACTTGCCAAGGACATCATTTCTGACGATGCTACGTTTGTGAAGTCGTTGACGAGAGAAGATGTAGAATACCTCTTCTCATAAGCCGTTTATCGGGAGAATAAGACCGTTTGCGGTATTCTTTTAAAAATTAGCAGCTTTCCGAAGGTTGTTTACACAGCTTACGTCTATTTTCGTACACTTATTTTATTGATTATGAAGAAGATTTTTACGCTGACCCTTTTTATGTTCGGTTTACTGCTTGGGGCTCAGGCTCAAAAGACGGATGGTAGTATAAAAGGTAAACTGATCGATACCGCAGCCAAACAGCCAATAGGCGATGCTACCGTGTCGGTTTTAAATGCAAAAGACTCATCCCTTTCCACCTTTACCTTATCCAATAAATCGGGGGTTTTTGAAATAAAAGGACTCGAGGAAGGCAGTTATCAACTGGTTATTACCCACCTCGGGTTTGAAACAGTTAAGAAAACAGTTGCTATAACAGCTACAGAAAAAAGTATTGACCTGGGCGAATTAAAAGTTCCTAAAGATTTCAAATCTTTGGAAGGAGTGACCGTAACCAATGATGCTCCTGTAATTATCAAAAACGATACGATCCAGTTCAAAGCCGATGCATTCAAAACAAAAGCAAATGCAACAGTAGAGGACCTGCTGAAAAAGATCCCCGGTATGCAGGTAGAAAAAGACGGAACCGTAAAAGCACAGGGCGAAACGGTTCAGAAAGTATATGTTGATGGCAAAGAATTTTTTGGCAACGACCCGAAACTGGCAACAAAGAATTTAACGGCCGACATGGTTGAAAGTGTGCAGGTATTTGATGATATGAGTGACCAGGCCAAGTTTACCAAAATAGATGATGGCAGTAAGACGAAAGCAGTTAATATAAAACTGAAAAAAGATAAAAACAAAGGTGTTTTTGGAAGAGCATTGGTGGGTGGAGGCTATAACAAAGAGAATGGATTCCGGTACGAAGACAATCTCACCTTCAATAAATTCAACGGCAATCAAAGAATATCTGTTCTTTTCAATGCCAACAATATTAATAAACAAGGGTTTTCTTTTTCCGATATCATCAGTTCAATGGGTGGTTTCAGTGGATTTGGCGGAGGTGGCGGAAATACCGGTGGCGGAGGTGGCGGAACGGGAGGTTTTGGTGGCGGCGGCATGCAAATGATGAGCACAAGAGGGGGCGGCGCCAGCATGTTTGGAATTGGCGGAAACTCTTCCGGCATCACTAAATCACTTTCAACAGGACTTAATTTTAATAATGAATGGGGAAGAGTAAAATTGAGCGGCAGTTATTTCTTTTCTAACACGAATAACAGCCAGGATCAAAATACATTCAGGCAAACTTTTTTCCCTAATGACTCTAATGCTTACCTGACAAAGAATGCGATCGTTAATAATAAGAACCAGAATCACCGGTTCAATATAAGATTCGAATGGCAGATAGATTCTATGAATTCTATCTTATATACCCCGAGCCTTACTTTCCAGCATTCGGAGAATATGAATGAGGATAGTTCTTCAACCATTTCAAAAACGCCTTTACAGGAATACCTTGCCCTGAGAAGCAGGACAACCAACACCAATGAAAGAGACGGACTGAATCTCAACAACAATATATTATACCGGAAGAAATTTCACCGTCCCGGCAGAACATTGACATTAGGTATTTCAAATACTTATGGCGAAAGTGAAAGCGAAGGATTTAATATTTCTCCGATTACCTTCTATAAATCAGATGGCACTGTTCAAAACAACAGCAGCCAGAACCAGCAGAACAAGCAAAAAACATTTACGCACAATAACACTGCCAGTGTTTCTTATACCGAGCCCATTGGTTTAAATAAGATAATTGAATTCAATTATGCTTATACCAACAATGCAAGCACATCGGATAAGCGTACGTATAATTTTAATACGACAACAGGTAAATATGATATAACCAACCTGCCGTTGACCAATAGCTTTGAAAATACATTTGTGGCGAACAGGTTTGGGGCAAACTTCAGAAAGCAGGAAAAGAAATACAATTATCAATTTGGTATCGGTGTTCAACATGCAACATTGACAAGTGATAGTTACCGGGCAATGACTGGTAAAGACACAGTTACTTCACAGAGCTATACAAACTTTTTTCCGGTCGCCAACTTTAACTGGACCCCCAGCCGTACAAAAGGATTGCGGATCAGCTATCGCGGAAGAACCAATCAACCATCTATTTCCCAATTGCAGGATGTGCTGGATGTTACAAACCCTTTATATGTAAAAACGGGTAATCCTGAATTGAAACAAGAATTCAGTCACAATTTTAATGTTGGATATAATACATTCAACATCCTTACTTTCAAATTTGTGGCGGCAAACATCAGTTTTAGTACCACGCAAAATAAAATTGTGAACAGCATTGATACATTGAACAGGGCTATTCAGCTTACCAAGCCGGTGAATCTTGACGGAGCCTTTACCACTACATCTTTCTTCACCTTTGGTTTACCATTCAAGAATCCAAAGCTGAAAGGATCAAGCCTGAATTTTACAACAGTTGCTTTGTATAACAGGGATGTTAGTTTGTTATACAAACAAAGAAATATCGGCAACACCTGGACATTTACACAAACGGCCGGTGCTAATTTCAGTTTGAAAGAAAAATGGGATCTGTCAGCCAATGCCAGCTTATCTTATTTTAATGTGAAGTATTCGGTGAATGAGTCATTGAATGAAGATTATCTGTCGCAGACTTATTCTGCAGACATTTCTTATACCTCTAAAAAAGGAACGATCCTTTCTACCGACATTGATTATTATGTGAATTCTGGCAGAACTGACGGATTCAACCAAAGTATTCCTTTGTGGAATGCAAGCGTCAGCCAGCAGTTATTCAAAAAGAAAAACGGGGAAGTGAAACTCTCTATCAATGATATCCTGAACCAGAATCAAAGCATTACCCGCAACAATGGCGACAACTATATTGAAGATGTAAGCAGCATGGTATTGAAGCGTTACTTCATGGTAAGTTTTCTTTTCAACCTGAACAGGATGGGAGGAAAAGGAGCTCAAAATATGCAAGTGCCAAAATTCATGGAAAGAAATATGCGGAACATGAGAATGTACTAACACGAATTACACTAGTTTATACGAATAAATAAGGGGCTTTCAATATTGAAAGCCCCTTTACTATAGTGAGGGTTAGTAAATACTATTGCCAGAACTTATTTCGTCTTTGTATGATTGGCTGCCAATCCTGAGTTGGAAAAGAAAACAGCGAATACTGATCTGATGAACCGGAAAATATTAAAAGAAGATTTGTAATAATGCCGGTAGATCTTAGCCGACTGGTAATGATACCTGAGATTTTTGTTTTTCATTGGGTATGATTTACTATTTAACCTAACGGATAACAATCTCTAAAAGTATGCAATAAGAATAATTTTTAATAATATTACACTCGTTACTAACCTATTAAATCCAACATTGATGAAAAAATCAGTAAAATCACTTGTGCTGATTACTATAGCAGCACTTATTTTCAACAACAGCTCAGCGCAATTAAAACTTCCCGCCATTAATGGTGTGACCAGCGATGTGAAGAAGGTGATCGAAGACCATCCCAATCATTTTGCTAACCTGAAAGGTGAAATAATATCACAATCAACGCAGACCACCGATTATGCCTGCACTTTTAATGCAAATGGCGCCGAGGAAACAACCATCACACAGTACTCGTCTAAAAAAGAAGTGTATAGCTGGCAGGCGTTGATGCTCACAACGGAAAATTTTGACAAGGCGAAACAAAAATTCAGATCTCTTTTTAACCAACTCAATAACATTTCTGTTAAAAGCGGAGGCCTGAGTTATAAATTCAAAGGAGATTATGAACAGCCGGATGAAAAGAAGAAATTTTCATCGGTCATACTTTCCGCCGGGACAGAAAGCAAATTAAAAATTGAGATATCCATGCAAGCCTACGAACCGATGGACTGGAAAGTAAAGCTTATCATATATGATAAGGAAAGGGAGGATGTGGAGAAAGGAAGCAGAACGGAAGAATAATGAACAGAAGAAGTAACGGTCTCAGCATACCCGGGTTTTCAACTTCTGCATTCCTTGTTCTGCTGTTTCCCGCACATTCGATATTCTTTAACCTTCATTAACATTAAAGCAAGCCCTTTTAACCCATAGTTTTGCTGACTCGGAATATTTTCGTAGCCGAAATGGATTAGCTATGAGAAAAATTTACTTATCACTGCTCCTTGCTTGTTTTACCATTGTTGCAGAAGCACAAAAGAATGGCACCGTAAAAGGGATTGCTTTTGACACCCTTAGTAAACAACCTGTAAGCGCAGCTACTATTACTGTGCTTGACAAAAAAGATTCTTCGTTGATCACTTTTACCATGACAGGCAATGACGGAAGATTTGAATTGAAAGGGATCGCCAATGGTGAATACCGTATTATGATCAGCCATGTGAATTATCACAACAGTAATATTTTCTTCAGCATTAGTGACGATAAAAAAAATGCAGAGTTAGGGAATATTGTGATGAATGATAAAAACAAAGTGCTGGCAGAAGTGATAGTAAGTAATGAAGCGCCGCCGGTCACTTTGATCAATGACACCATACAATACAATGCAGGGTCATTCAAAACACAGCCCAATGCAAGCGTTGAGCAATTGCTGAAAAAATTGCCGGGAGTAAAAGTTGAAAAGGACGGGACGATCAAAGCACAGGGAGAAACAGTGCAGAAAGTTTTAGTGGACGGAAAAGAATTCTTTGGCAATGATCCCAAGATCGCTACCAAGAATCTTCCTGCTGATGCGATAGATAAAGTGCAGGTATATGACAAGCAAAGCGACCAGGCACAACTGACCGGTTTTGATGATGGCAATACTGAAAAGACCATCAACCTGAAATTGAAGAAGGATAAGAAGAAAGGAGTGTTTGGAAAAACAAATGCAGGGGTTGGCGATAAAGAAAGATTTGAAGGAAAGTTCAATGTCAATTCATTTAAAGGAGCAAGACAATTCTCTGCGATCGGCATGGGAAATAATACCAATGCAGAAGGATTCTCTTTTATGGACATTCTCAACTTCACCGGCGAGCTGGCAAGAATGCAGCGGGGCGCAGGTGGTGGCGGCAATATTAATATCAACATAAGTAGCGATGATGCAGCCGGCATGGGAATGGGTGGCGGACGTAACAGCGGTATCAACACTGCATGGGGCGGAGGATTGAATTACAATAATATTATTGGCAATAAGCTGGATTTCCAGAGCAATTATTTTTATAACAGGTTTAATCCAAAGTCGGAGAGCCATATTCAAAGAGAATATTTTTTTCCCTCCGGTTATTACTATAGTCAGAATTCATTCAGTAATAACCTGAACAATAATCATCGCCTGAACCTTAATACCCTGTACCAAATAGATTCGATGAATTCTATCCGCATCACTCCTTCCTTCAGTTATCAGAAAACAAACAACAGGTCACAGACAGATTACCAAACATTGTCTGCGAATAAAACATTGACCAACGAGGGCTTCAGCAATACGGCTAACAATAATGAAGGCTATACTTTCAGAAACGATATTACCTGGAGAAAGAAATTTGCCCGCAAGGGAAGAACATTCTCCCTTATGTTACAAACCACTTTGAATGAAAGTGATGGCGATGGAAGTCTTTCTTCTATCACCAGCTTTTATGATCCCGGTGGTTCGCTGCTGAAAAAAGACACACTGAACCAATTAAGCACTACTAGGGGAGACCTGAAAGGTTTCAATGCAAGAGCCGTATATACCGAGCCTTTGTGGAAACGTTCGCTGATAGAATTAAGTGCAGGAAGGAACAGCAGCAAAAGCACTTCGCAAAAGATAACCCATGATTATAATAAACAGAATGGCAAGTATGACCAGATAAATAATTTCCTCAGTAATAATTTTGAGAATACATATAGTTATACCAATGCCGGTCTTCGTTTACGTACACAAAAGAGAAAGTATAATTATTCATTCGGTGTATCGTGGCAGCAGGCAGAACTGGAAGGAAAAATAATCAGTGGCACCAAAGATTCTTTGATCAGCAAAACATTCACCAACTTCTTACCTAATGCAAGGTTCCAGTATAATTTTACCCGGTTCAAATCATTGCAGCTTAGTTACAATACTTCCACCAATCAACCTTCAATGTCGCAATTGCAACCGGTACCGGACAATACCAACCCGCTTAACATCAGGGAAGGAAATCCTGACCTGAAACAAGAGTTCATTCATTCTGTGATGGGGCACCTGAATTTATTGTCACCTTATAAGAACAAGAACTTCTTTATGTATTTTACTATGCAGGCAACACGGAATAAAATAGTGAACTATGATTCGGTGAACCTGCTGACAGGCGTAAGAAAAACAAGACCTGTAAATGTAAATGGGGTTTATAATCTTAGTTCAAGCATAAGCTACAGCATGCCGGTGAAATTTTTGAAAGGAAGTGTTGAAGTAAGCACGATGGGTGGTTATTTCAGAACAAAACAATTGAGCAATACTGCATCCGGTGTTGTTGCTTCGAATACGATCAGTACCACCACTCTTGGCCCTGATGTAAGAATTGATATGAACCCTGCAGAAAAGCTGAGCATTTCTCTTGGTGCCGGTATCAATTATAATAAAACAAAGTATTCACTACAGTCAACATTGAACACTCATTATCTTTCACAGGAATACAATACCTCGCTTGACTGGGAATTGCCGAAAGGATTTTTCTTCAGTACAGAATTTACCTATACTATCAACAGCCAAAGAGCAGCCGGTTTTAATATCAAAGTACCGATATGGAATGCAAGCATCAGCAAACAAATGTTGAAGTTCAACAGGGGTGAACTGAAATTGGCCGTAAGGGACCTGCTGAACGAGAATATCGGCATTAGCCGGAATACCAATAATAATTATGTCGAGGATTCAAGAGTGCTGACGCTGCAGCGTTTTTTCTTACTCAGTTTTACATATAGCCTTAGTAAAACGGGGCTAAACAATGCTGGCAGTGGCGGAGGAATGAGGATGATTATGCGGTAATATCAACATGTAAATCAGGCGCTTTAACTGAAACTATCAGTGCGTATAAAAAAGACTAATAAAATCATCCCGGAGTAAAGTTTATTATTCTTATCTTCAAAAAGAATTTTCATAGGATAAGGTTTAATGGTTAACAAAACCATTTACGTCCCCGGTTTCTACCGGGGACTTTTATTTTTTTGAAAAACAGGGATATAAAAACTAAACTTACTTCCTTTCCCGTATGCTGAATCGAGGGAAATAGCACCGCCCTGTGCTTCAATAAACTCTTTACAGATGGCAAGGCCAAGACCAGTTCCTTCTTTGTTGCCAGGCACCTTGAAATAGCGATCAAATATTTTGTCTTTGTATTGCGGATCAATTCCTTTTCCAAAATCCTGTACAGCAAAAATGATATTGTTGTCCTGCTTTTGAACACTGATAATGATCTCAGAATTTTCAGGAGAATAGCGGATAGCATTGGTCAAAAAATTATTCAATACCCAGGTGGTTTTGTCTGCATCTGCTTTTATGGACGGAAGATCTTCCTGTATTTGTTTTTGAATAGTGATATTTTTTTGCCGGGCAGCATTTTGTACAGAAGCCAGCGCTTTGCCTACCAGTCCCCAGGGCTGCACGGTGGCTATATTCAATTGTATCTTTCCGCTTTCCACCTGCGACATGTCAAGCAGCTCACTCAATATTCTCAATAACCTTTTATTATCTTCTTTCAGATTTTGCACTAATTCTTTTTGTTCGGCGGTTAACGTACCCACTCTCTCATCTTCGAGCAGCTTCAAACTAAAATCAGAAGAAGCCAGCGGTGTTTTTAATTCATGCGAAACAGTAGCAATAAAATTCGTTTTGGCCACATCCAGTTCCTTGAAAGGGGTAATGTTTTTTAGTACGATCACACTCCCTGCTTTTTGATTGCCCTGGGTCAATTCTATAATTTCTTTTGTAAAAAAATTCTCCTTGCCTTCGACTACGATCTTAAAAGGCGTGCTGGTTTGTTCGCTGATAAGAAAACGGAAAAGATCATTTCTTTTTTTTACTTCATCCTGCGAAAGACCAATGATCTCCTGTTCTTTCAAACTCAGCAATTGCAGCGCCTGCTGGTTGACAAACAAAACCACTCCTTTATTATCTATTCCTATGCTGGCATCTTTCAGTGAGTTGATGACAGCTTCGGCCCTTTGTTTTTCGAATAAGATCTTTGAAAGATTGCTGTGCTCATATTCATCCAGCCGTTCTGCCATGGTATTAAAAGCATTGGCCAGGTCCCCAAATTCATCCTTGCGGTTAAGATGAATACGTTCTTTATAGTTTTTATTGGCAATCGCTTTGATTCCTTCTGTGAGTTTGGCTACCGGGGAAGCTACCAGCGAGGGAAAATTAAAAAGAAAGGTAAAACCCAGCAGGAAGCAAATAGTAACACAGATCGTGATAATTGTTTTTGCTTTTTGCGCTGCGTCCTGCGCAGCCTGGTTCTTTTTATCAATGGCCTGCAGGTTTACCTGCATAATGCCGCTGAGATCTTTTCGAACCGGGGAAGAAAGAGAGTCCAGCACTTTTTTTTCTTTTAATAAGTTAAAATGATTGCGCAGCGACTGTGTCATTTCTTTTTCTCCCGGCTCTGTAATATTATCTTCCTGCAAGGAAAGATTTTTTTCAAAGGCATTGAAGTCAGCAACAGCATCTGTATATCCGTCCAGCTCTTTGAGCATGTCCCGGGCATAGTTCAGCGATTCATAGTTATCCTGCACAATAGCTTTTGCATCATTACTTACTTTATTGAAATAAAAGAAGCTGATAGCCGCTACTGTAATAAGCAGGGCGAAAAGAAAAATACCCCCCAGGGCTACTTTGGTTTTTAGTTTAATGGCCATCAGGATAGTATAATAAGGTCCACATCATTATTTGAAAGAGTTTTTAATAACTGGTTAAAGACATTGGTGCGAAGGATGACCTGGAATAAATTCAAATGAGGTTTTCCGATGCAAACAGTGGTGATCTGCTTTTCTACAACGGTTTCCATGATGGCTTTGGCCACATTATTATTTTTTACCTGTATCACCTCTGCGCCAAGTTCAGTCGCATTTTTAAAGTTATTGATCAAATGCCGTTGTGCAGCCAGCGGAATTTTTTCCATTGATTCACGGGGTGTCTGCACATATAGTACATACCATTTACTATTATAGTAAGAAGCAAGCCGGGCTGTCTTCCGTATTATATTTTGAGCAATCTCATGACTGGATGAGATACA
Organism: Chitinophagaceae bacterium; assembly: GCA_013140985.1. Classification (GTDB taxonomy): domain Bacteria; phylum Bacteroidota; class Bacteroidia; order Chitinophagales; family Chitinophagaceae; genus JJ008. Next base: position 82,895 of record JABFRU010000021.1, read on the forward strand.
AGCGAGAAAATGTTCATGCCGCCATGTTTTTTCTTTGCCGGTCACTTCGTAATCCACTTTTCTTTCTACCTGTCCTGCCACTTCTTTCAGTGCCAGTTCCCGCAGTTGCAGAATTTTCTCTGGTTTAAAAAAATTCTGCAGCGCCTGCTGCACTTTACTGTGATCGTAGATCTTGCCTTCTTTTAATCTTGTGATCAATTCTTCTGCGGTAAGGTCAATGTTCACCACTTCATCAGCTACCTGTAAGATCTTATCCGGTACCCGTTCGGTCACTTCCACTCCGGTAATATCTTTTACATCTTCATTAATGCTTTCAATATGCTGAATGTTGATGGCAGAAATAACATTGATGCCCGCATCCAGAATGTCCATCACATCCTGCCATCTTTTTTCATTCTTGCTGCCGGGAATATTGGTATGCGCCAATTCATCTACGATCACTACTTCCGGCTGTAATAATAAAATAGCCTGGACATCGAGTTCATCCAATTCTTTGCCTTTGTAAAAAACTTTTCTGCGGGGTAATACAGGCAATCCTTCTATCAACGCCTGGGTTTCTTTGCGGCCATGTGTTTCTACATAACCCACTTTTACATTCACACCATTACGAAGAAGGGTATGCGCCTCCTGCAGCATGCGATAGGTTTTTCCCACACCGGCACTCATGCCAATGTAAATCTTCAACTTCCCCTTTTTGGGTCGCTGAATTTTTTCGAGCCATTCATTTGCTTCAAGGTCCGGCATATCAAAGCGAAACTGCAATTGATGAAGTAACAAAAGTATTGCTATTCGTAACACCCGACGGTTTTATGAAAACATCGTCCTTGCTACTAAGGTGCCTTATTTCCAGTCTAACCAAAATATTTTTAAAAGGACTGTGATCAATATTCACGGACATACCGGTTGTTTTAAAACCATTGGGTGTGCCTGTTGTAATAATTACACCGTTCTCATCACTATAATATTCGCCTCTTGCAGCAATAGCCCATTTATCATTGAATGCATATTTTAAAATGATCACCGGGGAATACCAGGTATTCTTGTCTTCGCTAGCCGGAGTTTTTTCTTCGGTACCGATATCAAAACCAACAGTCACACCAAATTTATCAGTGACATTGAAGATGCCATATATATTATGGAAGAATCTTGATAACCTTACACTGTCCGGCTTATCTGTTCCGATAAATGTGCTGTAATTCACCAATACCTTGGATGATGGTTTGAACTGGATCTGTGTGCCCCAACTCATCAGAGAATTGCCGCTTACTCTTGTGATCCGCTGCCAGCCATTCAATGCCATACCGCTTAAAAACCATTTACCATCATCAGTGGTATATGAGATCTTTGCGCCTGCTTCAAAGTAGGGAGTATTATCTGCCAGTATACTTCTTGTCAGGTTCCAGCAATCTTTGCTGATGGCACTTTCAAAACCAATATGAGAAGGCATGATGCCTGCATCGATCCATAAATTTTTCTTCTTGCTGATCTTTACACCGGCGTTGGCTTCAAAAATATTTTTTAATACACCAGGCTCTGCAGCATAGTTCGCATTCATATAAGTGCCAGCCGCCACTGCAAGATTGGCTCTTACTCTTTCCGCCGTATAGTTTGCTTTTATAAAACCAAGGTTCAGGTTAAATTCATTGTGCCGGTTATGGCTGTAAATAAAACCCGGACGGTTGTTGTCTGCTGGCTTATTAAAATCATAGTTATAATAAGCTTCTGCATAACCACTGACAGTTAATGAACCGGTTGAATCCTGGCCGATTGATTGAATACCCATCAATAAGGCTGTTCCAAACAAAATCTTTTTCATCTTCATTCAATTTTAATTGTTCTATTATTTTAAGTTGTCTAATGCAATGTTCAGTTTTAATACATTAACGACAGAGGGGCCGAGGATCATTTTCTCTATTTGCTGATCCACTAAAACCTTTACCTTTTCTTCTGATAAGTTGCGGATAGCGGCCACTCTTTTTACCTGTATATAAGCGGATGCAGAAGTGATGTGCGGATCGAGGCCACTGCCACTTGCTGTTACCAGGTCGGCCGGGATCTCTTCTTTTTTTACTCCCGGATTATGCACCAGGAATGTATCGATCCTGTCTTTTACTATTTGCAGGTAATCCGGATTGGATGGTCCTTTATTGCTACCTGCAGATCCTGCTGCATTGTAATCAACAGCAGAAGGGCGGCCCTGGAAATATTTATCGTCTGTGAATTTTTGACCAATATTCTCATAGCCGACCACCTTTTCATTCACTGAAACTGTTTTTCCTTTCCCTCCACCGGGAGTAGCTTTGCCAATACCTGCAATGAGTAATGGATATAGTACAGCACAAAGAATGATCATTACGAGTGTCATCTTCAGCGATATCAATAGATTCTTTTTCATTTAATTCCTGTTTGATGATTACATAAATAAACCAAGCAGCATATCAATCAATTTTATCCCAATAAAAGGCGCAATGATGCCGCCTAAACCATAGACCAGTAAATTTCTTCTCAGCAATGCACTGGCACCGATCGGCCTGTATTGAACACCTTTCAAAGCCAGTGGAATAAGTATAGGAATGATCAGCGCATTAAAAATAATGGCAGATAAAATAGCTGATTCAGGACTATCCAATCTCATTATATTTAATGATTGCAATGCCGGTATCGAAGCGATGAACAATGCCGGAACGATCGCAAAATATTTTGCCACATCATTGGCAATAGAAAAAGTTGTAAGCGTTCCTCTTGTTATCAATAATTGTTTACCAATTTCCACAACCTCTATCAGTTTAGTGGGATCATTGTCAAGATCCACCATATTGCCGGCTTCTTTGGCAGCTTGTGTGCCGCTGTTCATAGACACACCCACATCCGCTTGTGCCAATGCAGGTGCATCGTTGGTACCATCACCCATCATCGCTACTAATTTTCCCGCCTGTTGTTCTTTACGGATATAATTCATTTTGTCTTCCGGTTTTGCTTCGGCAATAAAATCATCCACACCTGCTTTTTCAGCAATGTATTTTGCAGTAAGAGGATTGTCGCCGGTCACCATTACTGTTTTTACTCCCATCTTTCTCAATCTTTCAAAACGTTCCTGTATGCCGGGCTTGATGATGTCCTGCAGTTCAATTACACCCAGCACTTTTTCATTCTCACATACCACTAATGGTGTGCCGCCATTGGAAGAAATGGTGTTTACCTGTAATGCTGTTTCATCCGGGAATGAATTGCCTGCCTTAACAACAATATTTTTTATTGAATCAAATGCGCCTTTTCTGATTCTTCTTCCACCTGCCAGGTCAACACCGCTGCTTCTTGTTTCAGCAGTAAACTCAATGAACCTGGCATTATTTGTATCAAAGTTCTTTACATTGACATTGGCCAGTTCGATAATTGATTTTCCTTCCGGGGTCTGATCGGCAATGGAAGACAAAGCACAGGCTTCTATAAAAGTAGTTTTATCAACACCATTGGCAGGATAGAAATTTGTGGCCTTCCTGTTGCCGATAGTGATCGTTCCTGTTTTATCCAATAACAACACATCCACATCTCCTGCTGTTTCTACTGCTTTACCGCTTTTGGCGATCACATTAGCTCTTAATGCCCTGTCCATTCCTGCAATACCAATAGCAGATAATAAACCGCCGATAGTTGTTGGTATTAAACAAACAAATAATGAAACGAATGCTGCAATGGTGATCGGCGTGTTAGCATAATCAGCAAAAGGCTTCAGCGTAACGCATACAATAATAAATATGAGTGTGAATGCTGCCAGCAATATGGTCAATGCGATCTCATTCGGGGTTTTTTGCCTGGATGCACCTTCTACCAATGCGATCATTTTATCCAAAAATGATTCACCGGGCTCGGTGGTCACTCTTACTTTTATCCTGTCACTTAAAACTTTGGTACCTCCGGTAACAGATGATTTATCACCACCCGCTTCACGGATAACAGGAGCAGACTCACCGGTGATAGCAGACTCATCAATAGTGGCAATACCTTCTACTATTTCACCATCCATCGGAATGAGGTCGCTTGCTTCGCAAATGAACAGATCGTTCTTTCTCAACTGGGAAGAAGAGACAATGGTAATTGATGATCCACTCACTTTTTTTGCAGGAGTATCTTCTCTTGTTCTGCGCAGGCTTTCTGCCTGGGCCTTTCCTCTTGCTTCGGCAATACCTTCTGCAAAATTGGCAAACAAAACAGTGATGAACAGGATGACGAAAATGGTAATGTTGTACCACAATTCACCCTGCGACATATTACCTGTTACCATTTGCCAGATACAAACAGCCAGCATTACGGCGGTGGCGATCTCTACGGTAAACATCACCGGGTTCCTGATCATCAGCCGGGGGTTCAGCTTTATAAATGATTGCTTAGCAGCTGTGCCAACCAGTGCAGGATCAAATAATCTTATTGTACGTTTATGCTTTGTCATTTTCTTTAATCATTAATACAGTGAAAAATATTCAGCCAATGGCCCGAGCGCCAATGCCGGTAAATAAGATAATGCAGTGACGATAATGATAACCGCCAGTGTCATTACTCCGAATGTATATGAGTCGGTACGCAATGTGCCGGGTGACTCAGGGATGAATTTCTTATTGGCCAACAAACCGATGATGGCGATCGGCGCAATGATGGGAAGGAACCTTCCAATTAAAAGAACAATACCTGTTGTTACATTCCAGAAAATATTATTATCACCCAATCCTTCAAAACCGCTGCCATTATTGGCATTGGAAGATGTGTATTCATACAACATCTCAGAGAAACCATGATAAGAGGGATTATTCAACCAGGCACCGGGTTTCACTGCCCACCCGATCTCAGGATGATGAGCCACCATATAAGCTGCCAATGCTGTGAATCCTTTTATTAGAAAGGCAGATAGTAATGTAATCAGGGCTGCGATCTTCACCTCTCTTGCCTCCACTTTATGCCCCATGAATTCGGGTGTTCGCCCTACCATTAGCCCGGACATGAAGACAGCAATGATGATAAAGATGAAATAGTTCAATAGTCCAACTCCCACTCCTCCGTACAGTGCATTTATCATCATATCGAGTATCACTACACCGCCGGACATTGGGGTTAAGCTATCATGCATTCCATTCACAGAACCGTTGGAAGTAGAAGTAGTAGCCACACTCCACAATGCCGTAGCCGCTGCACCCAGCCGCACTTCTTTTCCTTCCATGCTTCCGGTTGTTTGTGCAATGCCAAGTTTGTCAATGGCCGGGTTGCCTTTTGTTTCATAATAAATATTGATGGCACAGAAGATGACAAAAAGAATGGTCATCACTGCGAAGATCACTTTCGCCAGTTTTTTGCGGTTGACATAAAAGCCCAATGCAAATACCAATGCGATCGGTATAAGCAGTATTGAAATGGTTTCAACTGCGTTGGTGATATAATTGGGATTCTCCAGGGGATGTGCAGAATTCACGCCGAACCATCCGCCACCATTGGTGCCTAATTGTTTGATGGCGATCATTCCGGCCGCCGGACCTCTCGATACCTGCACCGTATCTCCCTGCAATGTGGTGATGGTATCTTTTCCGGCATAGCTGGTGGGTGTGCCATTGAAAGCCAATATCACCGCAACGATGATCGACAACGGTAATAATATTCTTGTAATACTTTTTACAAAATAGTTCCAGAAATTACCCAGGTTCTGTGTTGTCTTTTCTTTAATGCCATTGAACAGGGCCACCAGCAGGGCAATACCTGTTGCGGCACTTACAAATTGTAAGAAAGTAATGACGAACAACTGTGTGAAATAGGTTAAACCTGATTCACCGGAATAATGTTGCAGGTTACAGTTCACCAAAAAACTGATTGCCGTATTAAAAGCCAGGTCGGGTGTTTGCCCGGGATTGCCATCCGGGTTCATTGGTAATTTATGCTGGAAGATCAGCAACAGCATGGCATATACTAACCACAACATATTTATGGTAAGCATGGCTTTCAGGAATTGCTTCCAGTTCATGCTTTCGTTGGGGTTAATACCACAGACCCTGAAGAAGAATCGTTCAACAGGGTTCATAAAGTTGGTAAATGTCCTTTCTCCTTTAAAAACCCTTGCTATATACTTGCCCAGCGGGTAAGCCAGCAGCAGCGTAAAAAGGAAAATAAGCACAGTGCCTAAAATTTCGCCGTTCATAGCATCAGAATTTTTCAGGTTTAATTAATACGTACAGCAGGTAACAAAACACCGCTACGGATAAAACAAATAGTGCTATTATCATATCATCAGATTTTTTCGAACCAGTCAATTGATTTAAAGAATAGCCCAAAGCAGATAAGCCCGGCGATGAGTAAAATGATTGTCAGCATGGTTATAATTTTTTGTACAGCAGTAAGCCAAAAGAAGTGCCTGAACAGGTGAGAAATAAAGGATAGAGACGAAATGTAGTGCTGGCAAGGGTTTGGGATGAATCGTAGACTTACGAAGCTACCACAGCAATTAAAAAACCCTTCCAAAATGGAAGGGTGGATTTTCAAAATGAAATGCCATTAATGCAGTTGAAATTCTTCGATCTTCCGGTACAACGTTGTCAACCCGATATTCAGCAGCCTCGCTGCTTCGGTCTTATTGCCATTCGTATGCTGCAATACTTTTTGGATATGTGCTTTCTCGGCTCCGGCCAATTCAAAAACAGAAAATGCATGACCGGATGTATGTTGTAACTCAAGGGGCAGATCTTTTGCGGTGAGATGGCCGTCATCATTTAATATTACCGAACGTTCAATGATATTTTTCAGCTCCCGGATATTACCCGGCCAATGATATTGCTGCAGCGCATCGAGATAATCTTTTTGCAGAACAGGAACCGGCTTGTTTGTTTTAGCAGCAAACATCAAAGCAAAATGATTCGCCAGTGCAGGAATATCCTTTACTCTTTCACGAAGAGCAGGCAACATAATTTGAAAAACAGATAAACGATAAAAAAGGTCGGAACGGAAATGACCTGCTTCCATTTCTTTCTGCAGATCCCGGTTGGTAGCAGCAATGATGCGGATGTTTACCCTGATCGTTTTACTTTCACCTACTTTAATGAATTCACCGGATTCCAAAACCCGCAACAATTTGGCTTGCAGTTCAGGAGGCATTTCACCGATCTCGTCTAAAAAAATAGTTCCGCCATTGGCTTCTTCAAACAACCCCTTTTTTTCTTTTATAGCCCCGGTAAAAGCACCGGCTTTGTGTCCGAACAATTCGCTTTCCAACAACTCTTTAGTGAAGGCACTGCAATTGACGGCAATAAAAGCCCTGTTGCTGCGGTTACCTGCCTGGTGAATGGCCTGTGCAAAGACCTCTTTACCCGTACCTGTTTCGCCAAGCAATAAAACGGTGGCATCAGTGGCAGCTACTTTTTTTGCAGCTATTATTGCCTGTTGAATAGTTGAGGATTGTCCAATTATACTTTCGAAAGAATATTTATTTCCGACTTGTTTTTCCAGTTGCGCTACTTTTTTTGCGAGATGGACTTTATCAATAGCCCGGTGCAGCAACGGGATGATCTTATCATTGTCATCGCCTTTGGTGATATAGTCAAAAGCCCCATTGCGCATGGCCTGCACACCATCGGCAATATTGCCATAGGCGGTAAGCAAAATGATCTCAACGGAAGGATGCTCTCTTTTTATTTGTTTTACAAAATCTACACCATTACCATTGGGAAGTTTTACATCGCAGAGAATAACATCTATGGATTCTTTTTCTATAATTTTTTTTGCGTCTTTCAGCGAACCGGCTTCAGTCACATCAAATCCTTCAAGGCTGATGATGCGTCTAAGTAACTGCCGGAGTTTTTCCTCATCGTCAATGATCAGTATTTTATTCACGGCCGAAAGTTAAGACAGTTTATTTCATTGAATTAACTTTTTACCTTCTTAAAATATACCATCGCCCTTTTCTCCGCCAACTCCTGCAATTTCACTTTATCAGTAAATAATTTTCTCCGCAGCATTTTATAGATGCTGATCGTATTGTCCAATGCTTTTAAGATTGAAGTCTTGTTGTATTGGGGAACAGTGATCTTCAGGTCTTCGAGATCGGGGAGTTTTAAAGTCTTTTCTGCTTTGCGTAAACCTCTTACCGGCATTTTATTTTTTTTCTGCATCAATGGAGCCAATACTCTTGCTCTTATAAAACCCAATCCATCCATGCATTCAAAATATTCGCCACGGGCTGCTTTAGATGCAATGTAATGTACCCATGTCCACATACGGTCTTCGATCCATTGAAAGTCGGGCTGCGGCCATTCTGCTTTTGTAAATTTAATGATATCAGTAAGCTGGTCATCTCTTTCAAATAATACAATGGGGTTTTCAATACGATCATGAAACTCTGGTAATGTCAAAAACTTTATATCAACATGGAGCAACGGATCATCATATAAACAAATTAGCAAACGGGGTTCTCCTACATGCTCACCAGTAAAGCCGGAAATAAAATTGCCAAAGCTCTTTGCATATTTCATCATCTTTTCTCTATCATCACTTATCTTATTTTTAGTGATCAAAACAAGATCGAGATCGGAATATTCATCCAGCTCATCGGTGATCCATGAGCCTGCAACCGCCAATCCAATTACATCCGGGTTTTTTTTAACGATCTCCACTACTTTATCTGCAAATTCTTTTTGTATCATATTTCTAAAGATAAAAATTGCGGGAGCTATTCCAATAAAAAACCCGCCTCGTTTTAAACGAGACGGGGCAATTCATGACTATAATCTTTTTTATTGCATCCTTATCACCCGGTGACCACCCTGGTTATTCTGCTGCATTTCACCCATCATCTTATCTCTTTCTTTTTTGAATTCTTCCTGTGTATAATGTTTTTTGCCAGTCGGTTCTTTGATAACAGTAAGATCGGCTTTTTCGGAAATGCTGGTAGCAATATATGCCTGCCGGCCATTCGCTACATCCATTTCCAGTATCAATCCCGGTAATTGACCCTGGTATTCGCCGGGGCCTGCAGAAACAGGAATGCTGCTCGTAAACCATGCAATGATCGTTGCAGTATCCTGCACTTCTTTGCGTTCCATTTTTCCATTATCCATATTCATCATTGTTCTTGTAGTAATATTGGTAGCAACGGCCTTCATGCAGGGCTTATCCAAAATGGTTTTAGTTTCACCAGTCATTTTCCATTTCAACGAACGGACACTGTCATCAATGATAAATGTTTTATCAAGAAATTCTTTTTTCTCTGTTTTTTTACCTGTTTCAAAATTGGTGTACAGCACATCGTTACTGCCGGCCACTATCATCCTGATCTGTGCGCCACCTTCGCTGGTAAAAGAGCCACCATCGTCATCATTTTCCAGTTCAGCAGCCTTCCACAAGGATTGATTGTTACCAAACACAAGTTCAAAATTATCTTTTCTTGTTTGCGGCACCACCTGTTCTTCGCCATTGATATTAAAACGGGCCTGCATCTGGCTGGTACGCTGGTAAACAACTTTACCTTCTTTTTGCTGTGCCTGCACAAGACTTACAGATAATACAAGGCAGCCGGCGATCAATATTCTTTTCATGTGTTTTAGTTTTTATGTTGACCAAAGCTATGGCCGTGGCTGCGCAAGATAAGTTAAGCCACCTTTCATTTAGGTTAATAAAGGTTAATGCCCTGTAAATGCCCGGTTCATTGAATTACTTTTGTTGCCTAATTATTTTGCATGAACAGGCTTCGCTGGCTGGCATTATTAATGGGTATTACCATCCTCGGTATTACCGGTTTCCAGTTATACTGGTTGAAGCAAAGCTATGAACGGGAAAAAAGGACACTGGACATAAAAACAGCCATGCTCTTCCGGGAAAGTATCATGCACCTGCAGATGGCCAAATTAAAACTGGACGGATTTGAATGGGGTGACAGCGCCAGGAAGGGCAAAGTAAAAATGGTAATGGAAAAAGGGACAGACCGGGTCAGCGTACGGTTTGCACCGAAGCAAGAGATCGTTTCTACTATCAATGTCATAAGAGATAAGCTGACCGATTCGCTGAGGCAGACAGTAACATCATCAGGAATGGTGATCGCAACCGGCAAGGATTCGCTTTTTGAATTCAACCGGCAGGTGGTGCCGGGTGGAAAGGGCGGACGAGATCATGTTATTAGTTTATTATACGGAGTGGATTCTTTACAGGATTCAATTAGAGTGGGAGAAATTGATACCGCTTACCGCATGACGCTTAAAGCAGAGAAACTGGATATCCCTTTTTCTATTCTGCGGCAAGAGAATGTAATGACGGAAGAGCCAACAGCCGGTGCAGTAACGATCGGGTTTTCCAAACCGGTTACATATAAATTAAACCTTGGAAATACTTTCCCTTATTTGCTAAAAAAGATCAGCCTGCCGATATTGTTTTCTGTTATCCTGCTTGGCATCACCATTCTTTCGTTTGTATTACTCTACCGGAATTTACTAAGGCAGAGAAGACTGGCAGCATTAAAAAATGAATTCATCAGCAATATCACACATGAATTAAAAACGCCGATAGCAACTGTTGGAGTAGCTATTGAGGCATTGAAAAATTTTAATGCCATCAATGATCCGCAGCGGACAAAAGAATATTTAGATATTTCTTCCAATGAATTGCAACGGTTGGGATTGTTGGTTGATAAAGTGCTGAAGCTTTCCATGTTTGAAAAGAAAGAAATTGATTTGAAATTTGAAACGATCAATTTAAAAACAGTGGTGGATGAAGTAGTAGCTTCTTTGCGGTTACAACTGGAAAAATATCATGCAAGGGTTACCGTGACAAGCCAGGGCGATACAATTATGAAAGGGGATATGCTGCATTTGCAAAGCGTAGTATTCAACCTGCTTGATAATGCATTGAAGTATGGAAAAAAAGAACCAGCCATTGATGTAACAGTAAAACAGGAAAGCGAAAACATTGTATTATGCATAACGGATAACGGTATCGGTATGGCACAGGAATACAAAGACAAGATATTCGATAAATTCTTCCGCATACCCCATGGCGATACGCATAATGCAAAAGGATATGGATTGGGATTGAGTTATGTGGCGCAGGTGATCCAAAAACATAACGGAACTATTTCTGTTGACAGCCAACCGGGTATCGGAACGAAATTTACCATCACATTACCAACAAACAGCAATGAGTAAGACAACAGTTTTATATGTAGAAGATGAGTTGTTTTTGGGCAAGATCGTTAGAGAAAGTCTTGAAAGCAGGGACTTTGAAGTGATCATGGAGAGTGACGGCGCTAACGTTATTGACCTTTTCAAAAAAACAAAGCCCGATATATGTGTGCTGGATATTATGCTGCCGAATAAAGATGGTTTTACTATTGCTGATGAGATAAGAAACCTGGATGAAGAAGTGCCCATCATATTTCTTACCGCCAAAACACAAACAGAAGATGTGGTGAAAGGGTTTTCGTTGGGCGGCAATGATTATGTCCGTAAACCGTTCAGTATGGAAGAGCTCATCGTTCGCATTCAGAATTTACTTCGTAACAAATCGGAAGGGGGAAAGATCAGCGGCGGCACTGCCACCATGGGTAAATTTAATTTCCAGGTGAACCGCCAGGTATTGAGTAACGGAAAAGACGAAAGAAAACTTTCTTTCCGGGAAAGTGAGCTACTGAAATTATTATACGAAAACAGGGATAAGATCATTGATCGCAAAGACATATTGAATCTCTTATGGGGGAATGATTCATTCTTCAATTCCCGCAACCTGGATGTTTATATTACTAAGCTCCGCAGCTATTTAAAAGAAGATCCTTCGCTGGAGATCATTACGATTAAAGGGATCGGTTATCGCTTCGTGGCCGGGTAAAGCGATCAATTTTTTGTTATCACTTTTGCAGCGGCGCTATTCAGTAATAAAATAAATGAATTGTTTTGCTGCATTGGAACTATTCTTCTTACTTCACCTTCGGCCGGTAAGCCGCTTTTCATATCTGAAATAAAATTCCCTTTGCCATCTCCTTTTAAATAAAGAGCAGCCATGGCGTCATAATTCCCGGTGCTTACATCTGCATCATACGAATTGCCGACAACAACGAGATCATTCATCCCGTCTTTGTCAATGTCATCTACTACCAGATCATTGATGGTTGAAAGCTGTGCCATTTCAGGAAATGCTTCGAAACGAAAACGCATATTTCCTTCATTAATGAATACACCGGATTCAAAACAGGTAGTTTTATAAATATCCATTCCCTTTTTCTGTTCTGAAGTGAAAATATCATCCATGGTTTTTCCAGCATACATTTTATAGCGGTAAAAATTCTTCCGCATAAAAGGCATCTGGTCTATCAGCTGATCCCGGTGATACATCGGGTAACACTTACCATATATATAATAACCCAGCAGGGCATCATAACTACCGCTGTTGTCAAAATCCTTTCCATAAATGGTGCAAGGCTCAGCCAGCGTAGCCCTGATCTTGGAATTGATGCCGCGGTTCCCTGCAATGATATCGAGATCGCCGTCTTTATCAATATCGTTTAACTGGATCGTATTCCACCAGCCGGAGATATCACTTAATGATGCCGTTCCTTTTTTGTCAACGAGGCTGTTCATGGTTACCGCAGCATCAGTTTTTGTCCATTTATCGCCGGTTCTTTTGTAGATCATTACAGGCATCCATTCTCCTGCTATCAACAATTCATTTTTTGAATCGCCATCCACATCACCCCATGCTGCGTAGTTAACAATACCCTGGTTGTTGTTAATCCCTTTAGCTTCTATTTCTGTTACATCTGTAAATTTTCCTTTGTCATTGCGAAGCAACATATTGTTATCATGCAGGGGAAATTTACCGGGCTTTACTCCACCGCCCACAAACAGATCCATATCACCATCTTCATCCATATCTGCCGCTATTACATGCGAGCCATTATTCGTTTCTTTGGGCAATGAAATTAGAGAACGAATAAAATTCCCCTTGCCATCATTTATATACAAACGATCCTGGTATAATGTATTACCGGCAGAAAATTGGGCGCCGCCGCTTACTACATAAAGATCATTATCCTTATCTCCATCGGCATCAAAGAAAACAGCACCACCATCTTCAAAGGCTTTGTCTTTTGTAAAAGCAGCCTGTATCTTTTTTGTAAAACTTCCATCAGCATTTTGCATCATCAGGGTGCCTTCAGTCCCGGCCGGGCCGCCAACATAAATATCTTCACGGCCATCGCCATTCACATCTGCTTTCGCATAAAAAGGTCCTTTGCGACTGCATTTGTAGGGGATAAGCGGCTCCCTTTTGAAATCAATAAAATCATTTTCCTTATGAGTGTAATTGAATTTGGTTTTCGGCGCATCGGCAAATAATATTTTTCTTCTTTCTGCTACAGGAGTGGCGGGTACTGCATCCGATTCATATAAAGTGATCACCTGTCCCGCAGCAATATTATTGAGTACAATTTGTTTGCCAGAAGGAAAAGTGATCTCAGCCATCGGCACTGTTGTTTCTTTACCCAGGCCAAAATGCAAAAAATGTTCATTGGTTGACATATAACCCCGCTGCGGATCATAGCGCATCATTTGAAGGCCGCCTTTTGCATCGTATAATTTTACAACGGGGCCATATATTTCTTCAGGAGAACCTTTTCTTTTATAGAATTTAAAGCGGATATACGTTGATGCATCCATTTCATTCAAATTGTTGCGAAGTATGAAAGCTTCATCATCAGCATTATTGATGATGATATCCAGATCGCCGTCATTATCCAGGTCGGCATAAGCAGATCCATTGGAAAAAGAAGGCGGCGCATCGCTCCATTTGTCGGAGAAATTATCAAAACGCAGAGAACCATTATTGCGATAAAAACAATTCTTTACCCGTATAGAAGGGATCTGGCTGAACCATTTCATCATGTCCACCGGCACCCCGGCAGCTATAAGGTTTTTCATCGAGTCGATAAAATATCCTCTATAATCCCAATCATTCACATCTCTTTTATATCCGTTCGCTACATATATATCTTTCCAGCCATCGTTGTCAAAATCAGCAATCAATGGTCCCCAACTCCAGTCTGTTTCTGCAAGACCGGCATAATAGGAAGCTTCGCTGAAACTCCCGTTACCATTATTCAACTGGAGTGTATTGTGATTATATTGCCAGTACAGGCCGAGTTGAATTGACAGCATGAACTTATCGTAATTCAAATGCTGGGTAAATAATCTTTTTTGACGATCGGGATCTTCAAAGGCCATATCAAGAATAAAAATATCTTCCAGCCCGTCATTGTTGATGTCAGTTATATCTAATCCCATTGAAGACTGACTGATATGCCGGAAATAACTAGTGAGCTTATCGGTAAATGTCCCGTTCTTATTATTGATATAAAGAAAATCAGGTTTTTTAAAATCATTGGCTACATAAATATCCGGCCAGCCATCTTCATTAATATCTCCTACAACGGCGCCCAGGCCAAATGTATGGGTAGAGATGCCGGCTTTTTTACTTACATCAATAAAATGGCCATTCCTGTTCTCATACAAACGAAGGCTTACATATTGTCTTGACGTATCATCGATCATCACAATTTTTCCATTCTCCATTTTTGCATTGATCACCATGTTATTGGTGAAATCTATGGAGTGATTGACAAGGAATGCATCCATATCACCATCTTTATCATAGTCGAAAAATTGTGTTTGAGTAGTGTGGCTTGCATCATCGAGCCCATATTCCTTTGACTTGTCTGTAAATGTGAGGTCTTTATTATTTATATAAACGATCTTCTTCCGGTATTCTGGTACAAAGGGCCCAGATTTTGAAACAATAATATCCATCCATCCGTCATTATTAATATCGATCATATTCACCCCCGTCTTGATACCCATTCCGCCATTTACACCGGCCTTATCAGTAATATCCATGAATTTCATATTGCCGGTATTCATATATAGTTTATTGAAACCAGTGGTGGAGCTGAAATAAATATCCTGGAGTCCATCATTATTAATATCACCTGCAGCAGCGCCAGCACCATTATATAGATACATATAATCATAATAGAAAAATTTATTGTCTTCATAAATATCATTGCGGAAAGTAACGCCTGTATAGGAAGAGGGCAATGTTGAGAATAATTTTTTTTCCTGCGCCAGCAGGCTGGTAATGGTGAGAAAAAAAGATAATAATGCAATAAAGGCCTTATACATTATTTAGCAGTTTTTACAGGTGATAGTAGTTTGCTTAAAACATATTTTCCAATATCTCTTCCTTGTTTGCCACTGATACGGGCGGTCTCCGGATAGTGAATGCCTCCATATACACGGCTCATGGAAGACTCCTCCGCCGCTTTTAAAAATGAAGGGAATGTGCGGGGCTTAATGCCAAAAGGAATTTCTGTATTATCGGTGAAAGAATAATTATCACCAAACAAGCCGGTCAATACCCGGGCAGCCGCATTGCTGATAACAGCATGACCGCTGGTGAATTCAGGGAAAGGGGGTGTTTGAATATAGGGCTCCCATTTTTCATCAATATGTCTTTTAATAACAGTGACGGGGCGGATAAGATCAGTTTTATATTTTTCATCCCAACAGGAAATGAATGCATCGTACAAAGCGATCGTAGTAAGCGCATAGGCCTGTGATGCCCTGATCAATGAAACATTTTTTTCCAAACAGGCCTGGCGGGCTATCATTACCCAATGGCCGGCTGGAGAGATCTTGTGAATGTAATAAGTCAGGTGTCCCCGTTCCACAGTAATATTCGGGTTATCATCCCAGTATAATGCAATGGATTTTTTTACGCTGTCCAATGTGTTGCCGATCGTATATACTTCCATTACGTTTTTATAGAACAAAGAATTTTTCGCCATACTGTAGGTCAATTTTTCTTTCGGCGAAAACTGTGATGATGTTTTTAATGTAAGCGGCCGCATATACATCCAGTTGGGTTCTAATGCAGGAGTAAAATCAACAGGTGTCGGCTGCCAGTGTCCGTCTTTTTGCGTGTAGGTATATCGCTGCATCGCCCTTGTCTCGGCATACTGATCCTTTTTCACCCAGGCAATGATAGCCGCAGAAAATTTATTCCCATATTGAACTGACCTTTCAACAACAACGGTGTCTGTAATACTTTTTATCGAATCAAGAAAAATTTTGCGCCAGTCCTCGAACTTATATTCAGAACCGATCAGCGCCTGCCCCACTTTTGAAAAAGCAACTGCAGCTGCAATAAAATGATCGGTACCTTTTTCAGCTACAGGTAATGATGTTAACCCTGTTAGTTTGCCGGTTAGTGCAGGAAAGGAAGAATCTTCCTGCCTGATACATTCATAGAAAGCAATATTGGGATAAGTATAAATGCGGCTTGATACTACAGGACTAAAAATATCATCCATCACTGCATTGATGAGTAAACTATTCAGTTCATGCAGGATCTTTTCTTTGGGTTGCGCTGATATAGTAAAAGAATTTGCAAAAAGAAAAGCGATCAAGGCAAATACCCGGCACCTTTTAAAATGCATAGTAACTCTCATCGGGGATAAAATTGATTAAAAACATGAATGTACAACATTTATATAGGCGGGGTTCATTTGGACTTTCCAAAAAACTTATTATCTTTTGTTTCTTTTTTTAAACCAAAACCAACACTAACATGAAAAAAATTCTTGTTATGACAGCCATTCTTATATCAGCTGTCGCAGCCTTTAACATGAGTTCATGTAAGGGTAAAAAATCTGAGCCGCAGGCGAATAACAAAGAGGATTCATTGAAAATGATGGTTGCCAGAGGCGAATACCTGGCGCATAATGTGACTCAATGTATAGACTGTCACAGCATCAGGGATACAGGAAGGTTTTCGATGCCGGTGGTTCCGGGAACTGAAGGGGGAGGTTCCGGCTTTCCATTTGGTAAAGCAGAAGGAGTTCCCGGAGAAGTTACTCCGCCCAACATCACCCCTTTTGCATTGAAAGATTGGACAGATGACGAAATTATAAGGGCTATCACAAAAGGGATCAACAAAAAAGGAGATACGCTGTTTCCTCTTATGCCTTATCATTCTTTCAGCAGGATGACAAAAAACGATATTCTTTCCATTGTTGCTTATATCCGTACATTAAAACCCATTGAACGTACAACAGCGCCAAGAAATCTTGAGATACCAGCAAGTATGTTTGGTCCATTACCGGAAGGCAATCTGGATAATAATATGATGCCCGATCCTTCTGATAAAGTTAAATACGGACAATATTTAACAACGGCTGCTGTCTGTTCAGAATGTCATACACCAATGGGCCCACAGGGACCTGATTTTTCAAAAATGTTCTCGGGCGGTTTTGTTTTTGATATACCAATGTTCAAAGTGGCAGTAGCTAATATTACTCCCGATACAGCTACCGGTATCGGTGCATGGACAGAAGAGATGTTTGTAAATAAGTTTAAAAACAATGCATCGGATGAAGTTGTGAACAGGCATCCCGGAAAAGAAAATACGATCATGCCCTGGGCTACATATGGTAAAATGACGGATACCGATCTGAAGGCCATTTACGCTTTTTTAAGAACAGTACCCCCGATCAATAATAAAGTAGAAAAGTACCCGAAGTAATAAAGCAATAAATTTTTACTGAACGTCCCGTCATCGACGGGACGTTTTTATTTTATTTTTTCCAGCATCCACACATCATTGCTGTAAACAAATTCAGTTTCTGTTGTCCCGTTTCTAAAACCTCCGTATTTACCCCCGGTCATGTATAATTTTCCATTGTAAACAGCAGCCGCAATACCACCTCTCGGCGACCAGGGTGCATCCTGTTCCTGCCAGTTGATACCATCACCGCTTACATATACTTTACTCGCAAACTGCCCGTTCCTGTTGCAACCCAGCAACCATATCTTATTATCAAACACAACGGAAGCATAACCAAAAAGGGTTGCATTAGTTATTTGATCGGCTATTTTTTCCCAATGTATTCCATCGTCAGAAACCCACACATCATTGTCCATCATATATAGCCTGTTGTTAAAGACAATGAATTGTTGCCCGCTTCTTTCCCCAAATGGCAAATGTTCAGCCTCTTGTATCCATTGCACACCATCAGCAGAGCTCCAGGCATCATCTAAACTTTTTTCACCGTCAGCGGTGCCACCGAATATCCATATCCTGTTTTTGAAAACTACAGGATGATAAAAAAAACGTTTGGGCAAATTAGTTTTTGTTGCAAGGGTTGTCCATGTTTTAAGATCTTTTGTTTGTGTGACCGGTGTTCTTAATTCATATTGCTCAATATTACCCTTGAAATATCCAAGACCAAGAATTGAGTTATCGAACTGCACATAATCAAGAAAAGCAAGATTATGAATGCTGTTAGTCAATGCAGATATTGTCCATTGCTTACCATCGGTGGAATAATAATTTCCTTCGGGGTGAAAAGCCCAGAGCAAATTATTCTGACTGAACAGCTGAAAGTTGTAGCTCTTGCGGAAAGCAGCATTATCTGTCAGCCTTGTCCATTTATAACCAGGAGATGCAACAGGTATGTTATTGGCTTTTTTATTGTCCAGCGTAAATGCGGCTAATGCAGTACAAACAGCAAGGCCGATAAAAAGTACTGGCTTTACGATATGCTTGTTCATGTGATAAATTTTGAAGCAAGCTATAACGACAATAAGCCGGGAAGAAATTGTTTACTTCAACGGTTCGGGATGCTTGACGAAAGGAGTTTTATTCACCTTTAAAATTGTCCCTCTTCAGCACCGCCGGGGAAGCATGATCGCCTTCTTCAAAATCAAAACTCACATACCGGATGCCGGGTATTTCGGTCAAATTATAAACCACATCTGCGAAATAGATCTGCGGGCCGGAAGAACCCATTTGCTGGGTAAGATAAGTGGCTTCAGGAATGGACATATATAATGTATCGCCTGATGTTCTTACAATCTGTAATTGAACATTGGGGTATCTCTTGTTCAGAAAACCGGCAATAGCTTCTGCTGATAATGAATCAGGTCCGGGTTGTTCCGATCTCTTTACTTCAAGTTTTCCGGAATCACTCAACGTTGCTTCCCAACTGTACAATGTAGCCAGGGTATCTTCTTTTTCTTCAGGACCATCAGCGCTATTATTACAACAAACAAAAAATAAGGAGGTGGAAATGATAACTATATATTTTTTCATGCTCATAGTTTGATAAGAGAATATGAAGGTAAGAATTTGTCGGGGCAAGACGTTGTCAACAGTTACGACGCAGCCATCTCTTCTTTCTTCCAATACCTATCCATATAAAAAGTGCCAAAAGGCAAAATGGAAGCCAGCAACGCTTTAGCCATCCATATCCAGTCTTTTTTGTAATTACTTTTAACTTCTCTTGCCAGTATTACAAAAGAAATGAACAATGCCCCATGCAAGCCACCAACAATAGTGACGGCAAGCGGCATGTCTGCAAAGTATTTTAAGGGCATAGCAATAAATAATAATACCAGGAATGAAACCCCTTCTGCAAAAGCGACCTTTCTGAACCAGCTGAATGTTTTTTTCATCATGTTTTTTTCTTTCTTGTACCCCGAACCTTGTGTATTTTAATAATCTATCACCTGCTCCTCGATCATTTCAGGAATTTCTCTCCATTCATATTGCTGGTTCCTCAGTTGAGGTTTGAAGCCAGCTTCACGGATGGCATCTTGTATTGACTTGTATGTAAAACGATGCGGCGCCCCGGCTGCACTGACAACATTTTCTTCCAGCATGATACTTCCGAAATCATTGGCCCCGGCATGTAAACAGATTTGCGCTGTTTGTTTGCCAACAGTCAGCCAGCTGGCTTGTATGTTTTTTACATTGGGCAGCATGATCCGGCTGAGAGCTATCATGCGAATATATTCTTCCGGTGTTGTCAGATTATGCACACCACGGATTTTTGCAAGCAGCGTATCCACATCCTGGAACGTCCAGGGAATAAAAGCAAGAAAACCTTTTGACTCTTTTGGTTTGCGGCTTTGCACTTCTCTTATTTTTATCAAATGCTCAAAACGTTCTTCAATAGTTTCTACATGACCAAACATCATGGTGGCAGAAGTGGTGATATTTAATTTATGCGCTTCATGCATGATATCGAGCCATTCCTGCGCACCGCATTTTCCTTTTGATATCAACCGGCGAACCCGGTCAATTAGAATTTCTGCACCTGCACCGGGTAATGAATCCATACCCGCATCTTTCAATGCCATTAATACCTCACGATGTGTTGATCTTTCTAATTTGGTAATATGCGCTACTTCCGGCGGACCGAGTGTATGTAATTTTATTTGCGGATATTCTTTTTTGATCTGTTTGAATGTGTCAACATAAAATTGCAAACCCAGTTCAGGATGATGTCCGCCCTGTAATAATAACTGGTCGCCGCCCCATTTCAATGTTTCTTCTATTTTTTTCCGATAGGTTGGCATATCAGTGATGTATGCTTCAGTGTGACCTGGTATGCGATAGAAATTACAAAACTTGCAATTGGCGATACATACATTGGTAGTATTTACATTGCGGTCAATCTGCCAGGTCACTTTTCCATGCGGCACCTGTTTTTTTCTTAACTCATCAGCAACAAACATGAGATCGGCCAGCGGGGCATGATGATAAAGATGAATCCCTTCTTCTTTGGTTATACATTCAAAGCCAAGGGCCTTTTGGTAAAGATCATTTAACTGCATATGGCAAAGGTACAATGACAATGAAAAAGGCTGAACGGTTATTTGGCCGGATAAAGTGGTCAAATACGATACAAAATGAACGATATATTTATGTAATTGAAGACAGGCGTTGCATCTTTACACCCGGAAAAACTGTCTTTTGAGAAAATTAACCTGACCGGCGTAATGAAAAGGCTCATTGTTTTATTCCCATTGGCATTCTTATTATTTGTGTCCATTCCTTCGGTGGCCCAGGAAGAATTTATTGAACCACCTTCCAAACAAATAACTACCATTCCATTTATACAATTAACAGGAGGTATTGTAATAGTGCAGGCAAAACTGAGTAACCACCCGGATACTCTCAATTTTGTACTTGATACCGGGAGCAGTGGTATTTCGCTTGATTCTGCTACCGCAGATTACTTAAAAGTAAAGCCGGTACCTACTGACAGGACCATCCGGGGTATTGCCAGTGTTCACAAGGTTAGTTTTTTATATAACCAGGAATTGCATTTTCCGGGACTAACCATTGATAGCCTTGATTTTCATATTAATGATTATTCCATATTAACGGCCGTATATGGAGAACAGATAGACGGTATCATTGGTTACTCTGTTTTCAGTCGTTATATCCTGAAAATGGATTATGACAGTAACAGGGTTTCTTTCTGGACAAACGGAACGATCAGGTACCCCAGGGGGGGATACTTGTTGAAGCCAACGATCAACAAAATGGTGGCACAAACAGCAAGAGTAAGGGACGTGGAAGCAGTTACATCAAGATTTTTATATGATATGGGAGCCGGCGTTTGCATGTTGCTGACAAGAGATTTTGTTACCGATAGTTCTTTTATTGATAAAAGGAAAAAAACATGGACCAAGGAAGGAGAAGGATTGGGAGGGAAAATAGACATGGAGCTGATGGTGATCAGAGAAGTAAGAGTGGGCCCTTACCGGTTCAGGAATGTACCTGTATTTATTTTCGACGATGAAACCAATGTTACCAGTTATCCTTATATGGGCGGCCTTCTGGGCAACGATATTCTTCGCCGGTTCAATGTCATACTTAATTATGCCAAAAGCGATATTCATATAATGCCCAATTCTCATTATACAGATGCTTTTGATTATTCTTATTCCGGGGTGGAATTATATTATATCAACGGACTGATATTGATCGGCGATGTGGCCAAAGGATCACCGGCCGAAGCGGCAGGATTGAAAGAGGGAGACGAAGTGATAGGAATAAACAAGAATTTTTCTCTGAACCTTAATCAGTATAAAGTTGCCCTGCAAACACCGAATGAAAAAGTAAAGATCATTTACCGGAGAAATGGAGTGATCAGCGATGTTGAGTTCAAGATAAAGAGCATCTTTTAGCTAGTAGGGATAAGACCCTGCATAATCAAGCTTTTCTATCCTACTTGCTACTCCCTACTTCCTACTCGCTATCTTTACAACCTTATTTCCATCTAATTGTTATTTCAACATGATCCAGTTCGAAAAATTCACTTTATCAAACGGCCTTCGTGTCATCGTTCACCAGGATTTGAGTACCCCAATGGCAGTGATGGACATCTTATATGATGTAGGAGCAAGGGATGAGGATCCTGAAAAAACGGGATTCGCCCATTTGTTCGAACACCTGATGTTCGGAGGCTCTGTCAATATTCCCAATTATGACGAGCCCTTGCAAATGGCAGGCGGTGAGAACAATGCTTACACGACCAATGATCTTACTAATTATTATATTCAGATACCGGCAGATAACCTGGAAACAGCTTTCTGGCTGGAAAGCGACCGCATGCTTTCATTGGCCTTCAGCGAGAAAAGTTTGGATGTGCAGCGCAAAGTAGTTTGTGAAGAATTCAAAGAGCACTATCTCACCAAGCCTTATGGTGATGTGTGGCATAAGATGAGAGAACTGGCTTACAAAAAACATCCATACCGGTGGATGACGATCGGCAAGGAATTATCACATATAGAAAATGCAACATTGCAGGATGTACAATATTTTTTCTTTAAACATTATCGTCCTGTGAATGCGGTATTGGTAGTGGCAGGAAATGTTACCGTTGAAAAAGTAAGAACATTGGCAGAAAAATGGTTTGGAGATATTCCTGCAGGAGAAAAATACAAACGCAACTTACCGGCAGAGCCCGAACAAAAAGAAGAAAGAAAGCTGGAAATAAAAACCAATGTGCCATTGGATGCTTTGTATAAGTGCTGGCATATGGGCAGCCGGCTAGACAGAAAGTATTATATCACCGATCTGCTCACAGATATTTTAAGCGGCGGCGGTTCATCAAGATTATACCAGTCATTGGTAAAAGAAAAGCAATTGTTCAGCAATATCGAATGTCATCATTTCGGAAGTACCGATGCCGGCCTGGTAGTCGTGGAAGGCAAACTGGTGAAAGGAATAAAAATGGAACAGGCGGAAAAAGCAGTGGAAGAAGAACTGGATAAAATGAAACA
Organism: Chitinophagaceae bacterium; assembly: GCA_013140985.1. Taxonomy (GTDB): domain Bacteria; phylum Bacteroidota; class Bacteroidia; order Chitinophagales; family Chitinophagaceae; genus JJ008. The sequence continues at coordinate 106,033 of JABFRU010000021.1, forward strand.
ATCACTGGTTAACGATACGGAATTGCAGAAAGTAAAGAACAAAACAGAAAGCATGATCGCTTTTGAAGATATGAGTGTGATGAGCAGGGCCAATAGTCTTGCTTATTATGAAACACTCGGCGATGCGGCCTGGATGAATTTTGAATTGGAAAAATACGGATCGGTGACCACAGAGGATATTTTACAGGAAAGCCGGAATATTTTTCGTAAAGAGAATTGTAATACACTTTACTATTTATCTTCTAATTAATTATTGAAGCCGGAAGGAATTTTATGACAGACAGGAAACAGTCCCCCGCCATAGTGGATGCAGTGAATTTTAAACTGCATCTGAAACCTTGTCAAAAGATCGTTTTGAAGAACGGGGTTGAAGTATATGCTGTGGATGCGGGTGCAGAAGAAGTGATGTCATTGGAATGGGTATTCTTTGCCGGCAATTGTTTTGAAGAAAAAAATTTGATTGCCGCTACCACCAATTTTTTATTACGCAATGGAACATCTTCCAAAACCGCTTTCCAGGTCAACGAACATTTTGAATATTATGGCTCTTATTTGAACAGGGCTTGTTACAATGAAACGGCTACTATCACCCTTCATTGTCTTACCAAACATATTGAAGAATTATTGCCCGAAGTAAAAGAGTTGATCGTTGATTCTGTTATGCCCCAGGATGAGCTGGATATTTATAAACAGAATATGAAACAGCGGCTGAAAGTGAATTTGAAAAAAAGTGATTTCATTGCCGGCCGGTTAATTGATTCGTATTTATTCGGCAAGGATCATCCTTACGGCAAATACAGTAACCTTGAAGATTTTGATGATGTACAAAGAGAAGAGTTGCTGGCGCATTATAAAAAATATTACCAGCAAGGGAAACTGATCATATTTGTTGCCGGTAAATTGCCCGCCAATCTCGAACAATTGTTGAATCAGCATTTTGGTGACCTGGCCGGGAAGAAAGTAGAACTGATAAAGACAAAGCCAACACATGCGTCCGAAAAAAAATACAGGGTCACCAATGATACAGAAGGTGTACAGGGTTCTATCCGTATCGCAAGGCCATTTCCCAATCGTCATCATCCGGATTTTTTAAAAACACATGTGCTGAATGTGTTGTTCGGCGGGTATTTTGGATCAAGGTTAATGAGCAATATCCGGGAAGACAAAGGTTATACCTACGGCATCCATAGTTTTTTGCAAAATCATGTTCAGCAATCGGCATTAATGATAAGCACCGAAGCGGGTAAGGATGTTTGCGAAGCAACAATTGCCGAGGTGTACAAAGAAATGAAAGACCTGCGGGAAAATTTGGTGGATGAAGAAGAGTTGTTGCTGGTAAGAAATTATATGATGGGCAGCATCCTCGGAGACCTCGATGGCCCGTTCCAGATCATTGCCCGATGGAAAAATATTATTCTGAATGATCTGGAAGAACAATACTTCTACGACTCTACCAATACTATTAAAACTGTTTCGGCAGAAGAGCTACGGCAACTGGCCAATAAATATTATAACCCGGAAGAATTTTATGAGTTGGTAGTGATCTGATCCGTCATTCGATCTTCATTTTCACCCGACCCACCTGTTCTCTTATGATTTTTTCTATTTCAGATTCCAGCGTCCGGGGTTCTTTTAGTCTTTCCTTTTCTGCTTTGATATATTTTTCCTGTTTTATCGATAACTCAACAATCCGGGCTCTTATGTGGTTTCTTTCAAAACCCCGTTGTTTTACGATCTGCTTCAACTCTTTTCTGCTTTTGTTTTTCAAACTATCATCGAGAGTATTCATGTCAAGGGTGTCGATGATCATTGGATTTTTTTCAATTGCGTCGACAAGATCCCACTTAGGATTGCTGACCAAATTGCTATTTGCCTTTACAATTACATATTGTGTGATCTTGGTTGGATCATTGAGATTATATACTGCCATCGTATCAGATTGCATCATTGAATTATAGTAGTGCCTCCCTTCTATTCCATATACGATGAGTGTTTCGTTAAGAGAATCTTTCAACCTGATTATTGAATCATCATAGGGACTCTTAATAGAGAGTGGTTTTGCATTATGGTCGATATTCGAAAAGCTTCCGTTACCGCACTCAGCGCCAAGATCCCAATGTTCGGCGATCCCTTTGCTCCTTTCCCCACAATAAATAGTATTAACGACCACTCCTTTCTGTTTTGCTTTTTCGCAAGCTTCGGTAAATGAAATATTTCCCTGAAGAAAACTTTCATTACCGGCAATGAATATAACTTTATAACTATTTCCAACCGTATCCCAATCTAATTGAGTAAGGGAATTATACATTACATGACCGCAATACTCATCGCCACCGTTGGTTTTTAATATGATCAACTCGGAAAAAAGTTTATCGAGATCATTGGTAAAAACACTGATCTGTTTTATATATCCGCCAGCAGGATCATTGGCAGACCGGCCATATTCATACAAGGCAATTTCTATCTTTGGGACTACTCCACTGCATCTCACTTTACTTAGGATGTTCACCATATTCCACAGCTGATTTTTAGCCTGGTCGATCAAGCCATTCATACTGCTGCTGACATCAAGTAAAATGGCTATCTGTATTTTAGGATTATTGTTGCTTTTATTTTTTGATTGATCAGTATCGACAGGAGATTGTAAAATGACGAAACTTAACAGCAAGGAGCATACCGCTGCCGTTCGGCGTAGTGGTCGTGGCATAGTAGTGTGTTTATGGTGAAGAAATATGATAACGCCGCTAGGAAATAGATTAGTTTATCCTTTTGTCTATTTAACAAAACAGAAAGGGGATAACTGTTTATTTTATAGGTTTGCAATTATGACTTTTGACAGAAAGGAACTATCCAACGAACAGCTTATTGATCTTTATAAAAAATTGCTGTGGCCCCGCATGATAGAAGATAAAATGCTGGTGCTGCTGCGGCAGGGAAAAATTTCCAAATGGTTCAGCGGGATAGGACAGGAAGCAATATCTGTTGGCGCTACATCGGCATTGCAGGAAGATGAATGGATCATGCCCCTGCACAGGAACCTCGGCGTTTTTACTACCCGTAATATGCCATTGAATCAATTATTCAAACAATGGCAGGGCGCACAGGAAGGTTACAGCAAAGGAAGAGAGAGAAGTTTTCATTTTGGCAATAAGGAACATCATATCTGCGGGATGATCTCTCACCTGGGTCCGCAGCTCGCCATTGCAGATGGGGTTGCATTGGCGTATAAATTAAGAAAGGAAAAAAAAGTTGCTCTTGCTTTCACTGGTGATGGCGGAACAAGTGAAGGTGATTTTCATGAAGCAGTAAACGTAGCAGCGGTGTGGGACCTGCCCGTCATTTTTATTATTGAGAACAATGGTTACGGATTAAGTACACCGGTCAATGAACAATACCGTTGCATCAGTTTAGTGGATAAAGCCAAAGGATATGGCATGGAAGGAGTGGCGATTGACGGTAATAATATTTTATCTGTGTATGATACTATAAAAGGTGTCCGGGATTATTGTATCAGGCATCAGAAGCCTTACTTAATTGAATGTCTCACTTTCAGGATGAGGGGACATGAAGAAGCCAGCGGAACGAAATATGTACCACAGGACCTGTTCCGATTGTGGGAGCAAAAAGATCCGATCAAGAATTATGAAAGATATCTTATTGAAGCCGGTGTGATCAATGAAATGAAAGTAGCGGATATAAGAAATGAATTCAAAGAAAAAATCGAAAGTGAATTAGCCATTGGATTTGATACAAAACCTGTCGTGGCAGATACAGAAGAGGAATTGGAAGATGTTTATGCAAGAACAGAAGTCAGGGGTCAGAAGCCAGGGGTCAGAATCGTTGATAACTCAGCATCCAATTCTGACATCGGGCATCCGACTTCAGACCTTCGCCTCATTGATGCTATTAGCCAGGGGCTGAAACAATCAATGCAGCAACACACAAACTTGATCCTCATGGGCCAGGATATTGCAGAATATGGCGGTGCATTTAAAATAACAGAAGGATTTGTGCAGGAATTCGGAAAAGAAAGAGTGAGAAATACTCCATTATGTGAAAGTGCAATCGTTGGAACAGCATTGGGATTATCGCTGGAAGGTTATAAGAGCATGATGGAAATGCAGTTTGCTGATTTTGTTACGGTGGGGTTTAATCAAATTGTAAATAATTTGGCGAAGATCCATTATCGCTGGGGACAAAATGCAGATGTTGTAATAAGAATGCCGACTGGTGGCGGAGTCGGCGCCGGTCCTTTTCATTCGCAGAGCAATGAAGCATGGTTCACCAAAGTGCCGGGTCTGAAAGTAGTTTATCCATCTACACCTATTGATGCAAAAGGATTGCTGATCGCTGCGATCAATGATCCAAATCCAGTCATGTATTTTGAGCATAAAGCATTGTATCGTTCTGTGAGCGGCCCTGTGCCGGAAGATTATTATGAAATTGAAATTGGAAAAGCAAGACATGTAAGAGAAGGCGATGAGGTTTCCATTATTACTTATGGAGCCGGCGTTCATTGGGCGGAAGATTACGCTGCCGAGCATCCTGAAATTTCTATCGATATACTTGACCTTCGAACATTAGCCCCATTGGATTATTTATCAATCCGGGGAGCAGTACAACGAACGGGAAGAGTATTGATATTGCATGAAGACAGCCTGATCGGTGGTATCGGCGGAGAGATCGCAGCCTGGATCGCTGAGAATTGCTTTGCTATTTTAGATGCACCGGTGATGCGATGTGCGTCGCTGGATACTCCAGTTCCTTTTTCCATAGAGTTGGAGCAGAATTTCCTTGCTAAATCAAGATTGGATGAGGCCGTTCAGAAACTGATCTCCTATTGATCTAAAATAAATAGCCGCAACCTGCGTTTCATAAAAAACTATTTTATGCGGACGCTGCTCCTTACCTGCCTGGCATCAACCCTGGTTTTATCTTCTTTTGTTCCAAAGAAAAAAAATAAGGTCAAACTGCCAGAAGAATTTGCCTTCATCCCGCAGGGATCATATTACACAGCAACACCGGAAGAAGATCCTTATTATTACGGCCGAAGCAAAACAATAAAACCGATGGATTCTTCCAAAATAATATCTGCCGGAAACTTCTATATGTCAAAGTATGAAGTGAGCAATTTGCAATACAGGAATTTTTTTAATGAAGTGGCCCCGGGATTAACAGGGGAGGAGGTAAAAAAGATCATTTGCGATTCAACCGGCTGGAACAACAGGCCCTATTCTTATGGTGAACCAATGGTGTTGCATTATTATACTCATCCTGCTTTCAATAATTATCCAATGGTGAATGTGAGCTATGAAGGCGCCATGAAATATTGTGAATGGCTGCAGAGTACAATACAAAAAGACAATCCTGATTTTATCATTGAAGTAAAACTTCCTGAAAGAGAACAATGGAGATGGGCTGCGATGGGAGGAAGAGCACAAGCTATGTTTCCCTGGACCAATTATTACCTGCGAAATAAAAAAGGAGAGTTGATGTGTAATTTTAGAAAAATAGAAGATTGGAATGTTTACAGGAACAGAACTACCGGTGAAGCAGAAGTAGCAGATAGGTATTATGCAGGCAGCGTAAGCTTATCTGATAAAGTGTATTATACAGCCAATGTAAAAAGTTTTTACCCCAACGATTATGGTCTTTATAATATGTGCGGCAATGCTGCTGAAATGATAAGCGAAAAAGGAATTTGTGTCGGTGGCAGTTGGAACGATTATGGCGGCGATGTACATATAAGGGCAGAGGCAACTTATGACAGATCGGCGGTTACTGTTGGATTCAGGCCGATCATTATCGCAAAAGAAAAAAAACAGGAATAAATTACTATTGATTTTTTAATGCTATCCCGGCTCTTGCTCCTGTATGTTTTTCATTATCTACGGTCAACACACCATTGACTATTACAAAATGAAAACCTATTGAATAAGCATGAGGTTTATCATAGGTAGAAATATCCTGCACTTTGTTTTCATCAAAGATCACAATGTCGGCGGCATATCCTTCACGGAGAAGTCCCCGGTCTTTCAATTGGAATTTTTGTGCGGGTAGTGATGTCATTCTGCGTATCGCTTCTTCAAGAGAAATAATTTTTTCTTCCCGCACATATTTGGCAAGCACTCTTGCATTAGTGCCGTACCCTCTTGGGTGTGGCATACCAGCTCCCATTATTCTTATAGTGGCGTCGCTGGCAAACATGTTGAAAGGATATTGCATGATGCGTTTTACATCACTCTCACTCATGCCATGAAATACTGCGGAAGCGCCACCATTCATCATGATATCAATAACGGTCAGTGCTTCTTCTTTGGCTTTATGTTTTCTTCCTTTCATCAAATTGATCTGCTCAATACTTTTGCCATTATAGCTTGTGTCGGGAGCATAATAGGCAACAACGGCATAGCCAAAATGTTTCAGCTTTCTTTTTTTCAACCTGGCCAGCATAGAATTGATGACATATTTTTTTATCTCCGGTCTTTGCAATCTTGCTTTGATAGAATCCTGCCCATCAGCTAAGATCTCATCCGGTATCAAGGTGCTGATAGATGTGCTACTGGCAGTATAAGGATATTGATCGATCGTTACTTCGATACCATCTCTTCTTGCCGCTTCGATCATCGGTACTGTTTCTTTACTTCTTCCCCAGTTATGTTGACCGCTTAGTTTAAAATGCGAGATCTCCACGGGGATCTTTGCTTCTCTTCCTATTGTTAATGCTTCATTGATAGCATAAGTAACACTGTCACCCTCGTCCCGCATATGCGTAGCATATACTCCATTATACTTTGCAGCTGTCTTTGCCAGCTCAACTATCTCCGGGGTTTTTGTATAAGTGCCGGGTATATATATCAAACCTGTTGATAAACCAACAGCTCCGTCCTTCATCGCTTTATCAACAATGTCATCCATCTTTCTCATTTCATCGGGGCTTGCATCCCTGTTGGCCCTGCCCATTACTGCTTTACGAACATCGTTGTGGCCAATAAGAGAAGCTACATTGATAGAGAGTTTTAATGAATCTATCCATTTAAAATATTTACCAATATCAACGTTGGAAGAACCGCAGTTACCGGTGATACAGGTGGTGACACCATCATAGATAAAACTTTGTGCTTTGGGGTCCCTGTCCTCATCACCTTCGAGATGCGTATGCACATCGATAAAACCGGGAGCAACGATCATTCCTTTGGCATCAATGATTTTTTTAGCAGCAAGATTTACATCACGACCGATCTTAATGATCTTGCCATCTTTGATTGCAATCGTTCCATTATACCAGCTATTGCCGGCGCCATCAATTATTTTTCCGTTTGTGATCAGGATATCACAAGTTTGCTGTGCCTTGCCGGCAAAGAAAAAAAGAAATAAAAGGCATGTAAAATATAACCGCATACTGCAATTTCGAGTATTTATTTATAATTTGGAATATGCCTTTTGAAATAGCGGAGATAAAATCTTACCTGCCGGCTTTTGGCAATGAGTTGCTTGCTGAAATTGCTGCTGCGGGTTCTATTATGGAAGTGCCGGAAGGAAAAGAAATATTAAGAGAAGGGCAATATATCAAAACAGTGCCGATCGTATTGCTGGGCCTGGTAAAAGTATTTACAAGAACAGAAGAAAAGGAATTACTGCTTTACTACATTGGTTCTGCACAAAGTTGCATTATGTCATTTTCGGCAGGACTAACTAATTCGCCCAGCCGCATATTTGCGATTACAGAAGAGCCGACTACCCTGTTGCTGCTGCCGGCAGCTAAATTGAATAAATGGATAAAACAATACCCCGCATTGAATGAGTTGTTTTACCAGCAATATAACCTGCGTTATACCGAAATGCTGAATACCATCAACTCGCTTTTGTTTGAAAGAATGGATCACCGCCTGCATAATTATCCGCAGGAGAAAAGTAAACTGAAAGGAGAAAAAATACTGAATCTTCGCCATAAAGAAATTGCTGCAGAATTGGGAACTGCCCGTGAGGTGATTACCAGGGTGTTAAAAAAACTGGAACAGGAAGGAAAAATCAGGCACCGGCCCGGAGGAATAGAAATTATCTGAACAGGTGACCATAGTCACCGCATTTCACCTGCCAACCTTATTAGTTTTACATTCAAAACCCGGGACAATGAAACACAAATGGATCAGGGTACTGTTGGTTTGTATTCTTTGTGCTGCCATCGTAACCGGCATTGTCTTGCTGGTAAGATTTTTTTAATCATTTAAATTAATTTTTATGAAACCTAACATGGGAACCGCCGATCGTATTATCAGGGTATTATTAGCTGCTGTATTTGCGTACTTGTATTTCAGTGGCACCGTAACCGGAATACCGGGAATTGTATTGATAGTGCTGGGTGCAGTATTTGTATTAACCAGCCTGGTAAGTTTTTGCCCGTTATATACACTGGTGGGTCTGAATACCTGTCCAAAAAAACAGGCCTGATGAAAAAAGGATAAAAAAATAAGGCGGTGATCGCAAGCCGCCTTTTACGTTTCTTTACTTCCCTTCTCTCCAATAAAATACTGCTCTTTGTTTTTAAACAAAACATTGAATGTAGTGAGTGAGCCATAGCAGCGGGTAATATACTGCTGGATATTTACCTTTTCTTCATCACTCAGGTTCTTGCTGCTGTTGATGTTTTGTTCCAGCACCCTTAATCTATCCCGTAGCATTACGATCTTGTGAAAAAAATCTTCGATAGGAATTTCTTTTGGCTTCAGGGTTTTGTCAAGCGGCTGCAATAACATCATTCCTTTTATCCATTTATCGCCCAGCGGAACATTTTCTGTAATGCCGCCCCACATCTTTAATATCTTGAGCAAAGATTTTTCTACTTCGCTGGTAGTTTCAATTTCTGCGGAAATATCAGCAGGAATAATTTCTTCCAGGCCGGTATCCGTTTTATCAATTTCTTTAATGCCTGTATTGATAAAAGAGATAAGATAAGTGGCGTATTTAATACCGATGATCACTCCCGGACCATGCTGGGTGTGTTGTAATCTTGTGCCGATACCCAATGTTGTTTGATCCATATTAGAAAATTTAAAACTCAAATAGCAAGTTCCAAATAAATTTCAAATTTAAATAATCAATACTGTGCATAGGCATCAGCGATTGGAATTTTGTAATTGGGATTTAAAATTATTCTCCCGGATGATATCTTCTTTCCACATGCTTCAACACATCTTCTTTGTAAAATAGAACATCTTTGAATACTCCTTTGCTGTACATCAGCCCCTGGTCAAAAAAATGTTTTGATTGCGGATCGCCGTTTTGACCGCCGGCCAGCAATGATCTTGCTTTTATTTTTTTTCCGAACTCTACTGCACAAATAAAACTATTGCCATGTACCCCATATCTTTTAGTGGTATTAGAAAATGTACGGCTGGTATAAGAAGGCAGACAGCCCCATTGTGCTGAGGCAAAACCTACCGGGATACTTGGCTGCGTATCCTCAAACTTATTATCTATATCAGAATATATCCGTTGAAATCGATTGATCCTCCCCCAGGGTATTTGCCAGCGACCAAAATTTTTATCAAGATCATTGACAACAGATAATAATGGTAATAAAAGCTCCTGTGCTGATGCAGTAGCAGCAAATTGTTTGGTTTTTCCCACCTGGTCATCATCGCCGGGAGGAACAACTTTAGTGAGAAGTATCGACGGTAATAATTTTTGTCCCCATTCAATAGCTAATGTAGTGGCAATTGAATTTTCAGTGGAGCGGTAGTCCCAGCTCTTCAAAACATGCACAGGCCCCACCAGCAATGCGTATAAAGAATCCTCATACCCGATATTTTTTTCAAATGCATTTACAAGAGCCGGGACCAATATTTCAAATGCCGAAAGCCTTGTATCATAACCGGCTTTGATCACTTTATCAATAGTATAATTATTCCCTTCGTTCAATACTCTTACTGCATTGAGACCACGAAAATTTTCTCCATCAGGCGCCATATAAGCAGGATAGTTTGTTTTGACCGGGCTGCTTATTCCGGCCGCAGTAAAAGGAGTAGAGTTGCAATTCTGCAACCAGCCATTTATAGGATTGATGCTTTGCACTATTTCATTTATATCATGATAACCTTTCCATTCGGTAGCGGTAATACTTCCATCTACCGCTTTACTCCAGTCATATTTTGCATCCCTTTCAGGAATGCGGTTACCATGCCAGTAAGCAATATTTCCTTCTGCATCGGCATAGACGGTGTTATTGGAAATATTTCCTTCTAAATCTAATGTTTTTTTGAAGTTTTCAAAACTGGTTGCTTTGTTGCGGAGCCAGCATTGCGCCAGACCATTCGCTAAACGATTATCAGCTTTTACACTCAGCCAATGACCATTTTTTTTAGCCATTACCGGACCATGATGGGTGAACCATGCCCTGGTAATGATCGTTCTCATGGCTTCGCCATCCTTGTAATCAATATCAATCATCTTATACGCTACAGGTATTTCTTTGTTATTGTATTCATACACCCATTTACTTTTTTTAAGAAAAATTTTTTCAATATAGGTGTCAGCAGCATCAACAGCGCTGGAAGTGTGCATCCATCCGCAATGTTCATTGAAACCCTGGTAAATAAAAAATTGTCCCCAGGTAACAGCTCCGTAAACATTCAGACCTTCTTCACTCACCATATGTACTTCCGGCCGGAAATAAAAAGTTACATGGGGGTTGATATAAAGAATAGCATTGCCCGATTCTGTGATCTTTGGAGAAAAAGCAAAGCCATTTGAACCAGTTGATTTTTCTTCAGGAGAAGCCGGAGAGAGCGATGCAGGATCTGGATTTGCCTGGCTAAGGTCGTTCGGATTGCCATAAAGATTTTTCACATCCACAGCAGTAATATCTGCTGTATTGATCGCACCAATGCTTCCGTCTGTCCACAAAAAAGGATACCATGGTTCAAACTTTGTCAGCAGCGCCGGTTTGGTGGCAGGATGTTTATGCAAATAATAATTGATGCCGCCTGCAAAAGCGTTGCAGAGTTTTTTCAGCCAGTCGGGGGCCTTTTCATAATCTTTTTTTGCATCACCTTCATCAATGATCATCCTTATCAGCAGGTCATGGTACAGTTCGCCTTTGCCTTTTATTTCAGCCATGCGGCCCAGCTTCTCCACATAATTCATCTCTACTCTTTTATAATCATCTTCGCATTGTGCATACAATAAACCAAACACCGCATCGGCATCTGTTTTTCCATAAATGTGCGGCACACCATAATTATCCCGGATGATAGTAACATCATTGGCTTGTTTTTGCCAGCGGGTAATTTCTTCTTTGGAAAAAGTTTGTGCAAATAATTGCAGCGGAAGAAAAAAAATGGATAGGAGAAAAAATTTCATACCGTAAGTTAACGAAATGAGAGAAGCCGGGAAGTCCGGAAGTCAGAAAGACTGCTTCCGGACTTTCTGACTTCCGGCCTACCTCTACAAATAACTCAACCACTTTTTTTCTTTGTGCCTTGTTTTGTAATTGTCGTACCACCTGCAAAGAGGATATAAGATAATTACAACGGCGATCCATACCAGGTAAACACCCCATAGCGGAACGCCTTCTCCGGGGACAACGAACAATACACCTAAATTGGCTGAATTGCTTTCCGATAAAGAATGCCCATTGATAAAAAACAGGATGACGCAAACAAGATGAAGGATGAAGAAATGCAGAATATAATAAAAGAAAGCCACTCTTCCATATACCGAGATCATTTTAGCGATTCCGCTTTTTGCTTCGTTAAAAAAAGCCATGAAGATCAGGGCAGGACCTATTGTAGCACACATATATAAAAGAGAAGGCGGATACTTGGTCACATTCATATAAGAAAGAAAAGTAAAGAGGCCATTCTTTTGCTCTGACCATAATGCCGGGTCACCATATTCATTACTATATCTCAATACAATAAAAAGAAGGATCAGGCTGAAACCTGTAATGAGCAGTAATTTTTTTCTTGCGGCACCCTGGCGATCAGATACTAATTTTCCAAAGCAATAACCGCAAAACATCAGGCCCAGCCAGGAAAGAAAGGGGTAGAGTATTAATAACCGGGTGTTTCCAACAAAAGGAACATTAAAACCGGGCCGGTGCAATAATTCATACCAATGATTGAATGGGCCTTTATGATCCTTTTCATAAAAATCCAAAGCATTATGTCCAAGAACGATAAGTATGCCAATAGCAAAGATGACAGGGAAAGGAAGCCATATAGCAAGCCCTAATAATAACATGCTGATACCAATGGCCCAAATGACCTGCAGCCCGATGACTGAAAAAGAAATATCGAATGTGAAGATCAGGTTGACGATGAATATTTCAACAAGGATTAGCCAAAAACCTCTTGTGACCAGGAAGACACTTAATTCTTTTTTTGTTTTGCGTTTGCTTTGCAAAAAAGCAGACATGCCGGAAAGAAAAACAAAAACGGGTGCACAGAAATGAGTGATCCATCTTGTAAAGTATAAAACGGGTGTTGTTGTTTGCATAGAAAGCGGATCTTCTGTCCATGCTGTTGTATGTGTAAAATCCCTTGTATGATCCAGCGCCATGATGATCATTACCAACCCACGGAGCAGGTCAATGGATGCGATGCGTTTTTTGTCCAGCGTTAATGATTGTGTCATGAAAAAGATTATTTCAGGTGATATTCTTTTTTTATTAGTGTGATTAAATTGGTAGCACGCTTCGTCATTCTTTCTATCCAGCTATTCATGTCCATCGCAAAACCAATATGTGTCGTACAGGCATTATAGTGATGAAACAGGGTTTTTGTGTCGGTTGTCAATAAATGAACCGGCCATAGGTTCGCCTTTTTTAAACTGTCCATGTTCAGGATCCTGCTGTTTTTTTCTGCATATTTAAAGACGATCATCACCTCCAGAATATCTTGCTGTAATTCGATCAATTTTAGCCGGCTTTCATACAGCGCATCATAATTTTTTGAAAAAGTACCTCTCATCCGGATGTCATAGGCAATCAGGCTGTCTGTTATATTTTTTTTTCTTATTAGCCTGTAATTTCCTGAACTACGGAGCTGCTCTACTGTTCTTCCATTGTAAGAATACGATCTCATATTGAGCATCAGCTCTGCTTCTCTATAAAACTGCGGGACCCTTGCTGCGGCAATGGGCGGGCGGAGGTATTGCGTTATAGAATCCCGCCTTGCTATTACCTCATTAAGTGTTCTCTTTAATGCACCCATATCAGTTGTATCAATTTCAAGGTCTTCTACCAAAGTGATCATGTATTTTTTTTCCCGTCGATGTTCTACGATATGCTCCCTTTTATTTTCCGCTAAAAACCCGCAGAACACAGCCAGGAACAGCATTAAAAACTCCCAGAAATAATGTGTCCATTTTTTTCTTGAAGTGTGTGAATGGTGGTGTATTTCCATAAAATTTATTTCATTTTTATAAACTCATATGGAGTGAATTCTACAAAATCAGCTACTCTCACCGTTAATGATCTTATTTTTTCTCCTTCAACAGTAAATTCCAATTTTTTCATTCCAAATAAAGGATCGCTGTAGGTGCAGAAGAAACGATTACCACCCAATGGTTCCATCGTTCCATATCTTCCTTTGTGGTGTTCAAAACGCATAATGAGTTTGCCATTTTCTACTTCAATACTCATTTTACCATACACCTCATGCATATATTCCCCTGCATACGCAGTTAATGGTAATGCCGGTTTTGGCCCCATGGCAATGGAATCCCGTATCTCTTTATACTGTTTTGCTTTTTCTTTCTCATCTGCCTGCTGAAAACCGAGGTAAACATTACTGTAATTACGATAAGGTAAACCGAGGTAGGCATCCTGTATCTCATTGCGCAACGCTTCGTAAAAACCATTTGCATCCGTATTGGTTAATACGATGATGCCCAGGTTTTCTTCCGGGATCAAACAGACACTGGTCACAAAACCATTCACGCCACCAGTATGTGCTACAATTTTTCTTCCTGCATATTCTTCGAGGAACCATCCCAATCCATAGAGAGCAAAATGTGCCTTGTTGAACATATGCCCGCCATTACCAAGAATCGAATGAGGCAATTTAGTCTGACCTAATGCTGATGCCGGTACAATTTGTTTATCACCCAGCTTACCGCCATTCAATTGCATCAGCACCCATTTGCTCATATCATTCACAGATGATGAGATACTTCCGGCTGCGGCGAGATTATCAATATTTCCGTAAGGAATTTTTCTCAACTCACCCATTACTACTGTATGTGCTGCGCATATATTATTGGCATTCTTTATATCCCCGGATAAAGCAAGACTATTATTCATACCAAGCGGCTTGAAAATTCTCCCGGTAATAAAATCGGCCCAATTTTGACCGGTCACTTTTGGAATGATCTCGCCGGCCGTCATAAAAGCAGAATTAGTATAACCCCATTTACTGCGGAATGAATACATCGGTTTCAGTTTACTCATTTTGTCTCTCACTTCTTCTGTAGTAAGATCAGAATCGAAATACATGAAATCTCCCTGGAATGTTTCAAAGCCGAGACGATGACATAAAAGATCCCGTATGCTGGTTTCTTTCGCTACCCATGGATCGTACATCCGGAAATCAGGCAACCATTTTTGTACTTTATCATCGAGGGACAATTTTCTCTCTGCATCGAGTATGGCCAGCGCCGTACCGGTGAAGGCTTTGGTATTACTGCCGATCATGAATAAAGTGTTCTCATCTACTTTATCATTTGTTCCCATTTCTTTTACACCATAGCTTTTCATCACTGCGATTTTTCCATCTTTCACCACACATACTGCCACACCCGGGATCTTCCATTCGGACAATGCCCTGTTCACATAATTATCCAAGCTGTCTTTGATAAAAGAAGGAGCAGCATCGTTTTGTGCATGGGCAGCAGTTATTAATAAGCAGCCGCATAAAAAAAGAACAGCGATCTTTTTCATGTTTGTTATTTAAGGTTAAAAAAAGAGAACGGACGATGTTGTTTTGCAAGGGGTGAATGCAAAAAGGATAAGAAAAAGGAAATTACTTTTCTTTTTTGAATTGACGAAGCTTATTCTTCATCCGGTTCCTGTTTCATCATGGGATCAGGAGGTAATCCTTTTTTGAAACGATAGAGAGCTATTTTAATGTATTCCTGGAATTCGTAATCACTGGTGACCTGTGTAAAAAAATAAGAAGGACGAAAGACACGCATGAAGCTGTCTAGTCTTGAGCTGTCCAGCAGCGTCAGACGCCGGACCAATGCTTTATTGAAACGATGATCAACAGATTTATCTCTTTCTTCCTGCAGCAATCTTTCTTTGAAGGCGGCAATACTGCGGTTTCGCCGGAAGCGGAACATATTGATGATCTCATTCAGATCAAAACCCATAGCGGCGCCGTATTGGGGTGTCACCGGTTTTAGCTTTGGCTTTTCTGAATTAAAGATCTTGGCATAGTCGATCCGGTTTTGAATAGAATCCAGCTTATAATTCTTCGGCCGCACTTTTACTTCTTTCAGCATCGGCACATTTACCTGCAATGAAATATCAAATTCAAAAGGGTTGGCGATCTTCAGCACCGGGAATTTCATGGTTGGTTTGTTCAGATAGCTGAACCAGATAGAATCTTTTTCTACTACATCAATTTCATAACGGCCGTCGGAATTAGTGATGGCGCCTCTCCCGGAAGTAGTCAGCACACTTACAGCTTCCATTGGAAAGTTGCGGCTGCTGTCATATACAGTGCCTCTTATTTTATACAACTGTGATGAGGCAGATGAAGAAACAAGCAATAAGGCGGTAACTAATATGAGGAAAGTAAATTTCACTAATGGTTGACATGTTTAAAAGTTAACGAGTCAACATTTTAACTTGTTAACCTGTCAACTAATCAACGGCAAGTAACAAAAGAAAATGCAAAAGGGATGATAAAGTCAGAAGAGGTCAAATGGGTCATATAAGTCAAATTAGTCAAAGACCGCTTTATGAAAGCTGCAGGATATGACCAGTATGACCTGCATGACTTATGTGACTATGCTACTTTAATAAACTTTCAATTACTTGGGAATAGTGCTCATGCTCCAGCTTATGAATACGCTGAGCCAATGATTCTGCCGTATCGGATGATAGTACAGGACAACGGGCCTGGAAAATGGTTTTTCCATGATCATACACTTCATCCACATAATGAATAGTGATGCCGCTTTCATTTTCCCCTGCATTGATGACGGCCTGGTGCACCGCCTTTCCATACATTCCTTTGCCGCCATACTTAGGTAATAATGCCGGGTGAATATTAATGATCTTGCCGGGGTACATAGTTATCAATGCAGCAGGTATCTTCCAGAGAAAGCCGGCGAGTACTATAAAACCGATTGTATGTTCTTCCAACTCCTTTATATATGCATCACCCCGGATGAATCTTTCTTTTTCTATCAATAAAACAGGAATTCCTTCTTTGTTGGCTATCTGCAAAACACCAGCCGATGGATTGTTGCAAACAATAAGCGATACATTAATAGAGGGATGACTACGGAAATGGTCAATGATCTTTTGTGCATTGGAACCTGCACCGGAAGCGAACACGGCAATATGAGAAGTAAGAGTCGATAGATGAGACTCCTCTGACTTCTGACTCCTGACCCCTGACCTCCCGATCCCCATTCTTCTACCGATCTTCTTTATATACTTACAGAAAAACGGAAATTGACCGAATGGAATGCTGACAAGCAGAACAGCCAGCGGCCAAAGCAATGTAACCAGTAAAATATAAACAATAACCCATAGCCAGGTGGGGCCGATCGGAAAAATCGGCATTAGTTTTTTGCCAATAAAGCCGGTAGCACTGCCGCCAATAGCAAAAGTGGCTATGATCAGCACAAACTGCCAACCTTTTACCTTCCATTTTTTTTGTAATCGTTCAAACATTATTTTAGAAATTCCGCCGGCGGTTTAAAACCCCGGCGGCAATTGCGGCAAAAGTGAGTAAAAAACAACCAACAAATTCGCATGTTCAAAATCTTGTTGAGGTTTTTAATTGTCTTTACTGATTTATGACAAACGATTTTCAAACAATTTTGAAAATGGCCATAAATCCTCTGAAACGCAGTCTGGTAGCGGATCAAAAAAAAGTTAAAGAGGCTGACTTTTTATTGAGTTCCTGACTTATTTTTGCGCCTGACGCAAGGATTTATCCACATTTTTACAGTTTCAATCGAGTCTATGATTCCATGTAAACCAATCGGCCAAAGACTTACCACTTTATTCCTTTCTGTTTTTGTTTTTTCATTCATCAATATTGTTTCAGCACAGGACGGTAAAACTATTTTTAATAACAAGTGTGCCAGCTGCCATACAATGGGTAAGGATGCTATTGGCCCGAACCTGCAAGGAGTGGTAAGCAGGTGGGAGAGCATGGATATGTTACGGATGTGGATCAAAGATTTTAATAAAGCAATTGCTGCTGGTTCTCCAAGAGCTAAAGAAGTAGTTACTTTTTCACCTACCTCTATGCAGATGTTTGATGGCAACATTACAGAGGATGAATTGACTGCTGTTATTGACTATGCAGATAAATGGCAACCTCCGGTAGTTCAAACACCAAATGGGGAACCCCAAAAAGGAAATGACAACGCCGTCATCTTCGGAGTCATCTCTCTTGTTCTTGCCATCATTGCATTGATCTTAATGCAGGTGAACAGCAACCTGAAAAAACTGAGCGATGATGCAGAAGGTATTTCCCGCCCCGATCCTGTTCCTTTTTACAAGAACAAAGTATATATAGCCATGATCGCTATCCTCTTTTTTATTGTGGGAGGATATTATGTTACCAAAGGTGCAATAGGTCTCGGCCGGCAAAAAGGTTATCAGCCTGTGCAGCCTATCTATTATTCTCATAAAGTTCATGCCGGCATCAACCAGATCAATTGTTTATTCTGTCATGGCTCTGCATGGGAAAGTAAAACAGCCGGTATTCCCTCTGTGAATGTTTGTATGAACTGTCACAAAGGGATCAATGAATATATAAAAGGACCAAAATTATATACTGAAGACGGTGAAGAAGTAAACGGTACTGCAGAGATCGCCAAATTGTATAAAGCAGCAGGATTCGACCCTAAAAATCCGGCTGCATGGGATCCTTCCATGGCCAAACCAATAGAATGGATCAAGATCCACAATCTTCCTGACCATGTTTATTTCAACCACTCACAGCATATCAAAGCAGGAAAAGTACAATGCCAGACCTGTCATGGTGAGATTACTGAAATGGATGAAGTGAAGCAGGCATCCGAGCTGAGCATGGGCTGGTGCGTGAACTGTCACCGCAATACCAAAGTGAACTTTAATTATACTGACAGCACGGGTAATAGGTTTTACAGCATTTATGAGAAATTCCATAATGATATTAAGACCGGCAAGATGGATAGTGTGACGGTAAAAGATATCGGCGGATTGGAATGCCAGAAATGCCATTACTAAATGAGAGAATGTGAGAGTGTGAAAATGTGAGAATGAACATTGAAAGAATATAAATTAATGTTTTAATAAAAGATAATGTAAGAAAAGTCGGTGATCGCTATTTTCACATTTACCACATCTTCACATTATCACATTAGACAATCACTATGAGCCAAAACAAGTACTGGCAAAGTTTCGGAGAGGTAAATGACCCGGAAGATTTTCAAAAGAAATCGCAGGATGAATTCCAGGAGGAACTGCCTTTTGAAGGTTTTGATGATAAAGGATTGGCAGATGCAAAAGCTCCCCGCAGAGATTTTCTAAAATATCTCGGCTTCAGTACAGCAGCAGCAGCGTTGGCCGCCAGTTGTAAGGTGCCGGTAAGAAAAGCAATTCCTTATGCGAACAAGCCGGAGAATATTATCCCGGGTGAAGCAAAATATTATGCTACTACTTATGTGCAGGATGGTGATGTGGTGCCGGTAATTGCGAAAGTAAGAGACGGGCGCCCTATCAAGCTGGAAGGAAATGTGATTGAAGGAAGTAATTATGCATTGGGCGGAACATCAGCAAGAGCACAGGCTTCGGTGCTTGATCTCTATGATATGCACCGGCTTCGCTTTCCGCAGCACAGGGTTGTAAAAACAAATGCAGAGAAAAAGGAAGAAATAAAATTTGAAGAAGTTCCTTCATTTGAAAAATTTGATGAACTGGTTGGTAATGCTATGAAAGCAGCCGGTGGTTCGGTGGCGCTGCTTACTTCAACAATTGTTTCTCCTTCTACAAAAGATATTATTTCCAGGTGGCCGAATTTAAAACATGTTCAATACGATGCCGTTTCTTACAGCGGTATGCTGATGGCGAATGAAGCCAGTGGTTTTGGAAAAAAACTGCCTTCTTACAAATTTGATGCAGCCAAGGTGATCGTAAGTCTTGGTGCAGATTTTCTCGGTACATGGTTAAGCCCTGTTGAATTTGCAAAAGCGTATTCAAAAGGAAGAAAGATCGATGAGAAAGATCCGGCTATGAGCAAGCATTACCAGTTTGAAAGTTTCCTGAGCATGACAGGAAGTAATGCAGATGAAAGATTCACTCACCGTCCTTCTGAAACAGGCGCAGTCGCATTGAGTTTATTGAATGCTGTTAGTGGAGGAAGCTCGGCAACCGGCAATGCAACATTGGATGCCGGTATCAATAAAGTAGCCAAAGACCTGAATGATCATAAAAATCAGGGTTTGGTTGTTTGCGGAAGTAATGATAAAAATTTGCAGATCATTGTTAATGCCATCAACAATGCCATCGGCGCTTATGGCAGTACGATCGATTGGGGAACTACTGTAAACTATCGCCAGGGTGTTGACAGCGGTGCAAACAGTATCGAGGAATTGCTGGCAGAAATGGAAGCCGGTACTGTTGGTACATTGATGGTCTATGGAGCTAATCCTGCTTACGACTATTATAATAAAGACAGGTTCATAGCGGCACTGAAGAAAGTAAAAGTTACTGTTTCTTTCAGCGAAAAAATGGATGAAACAACTTCACTCTGCGAATATGTTCTTCCTAATCATCATTACCTGGAAAGCTGGGGTGATGCAGAACCGAAGAGTGGTGTAATTAGTTTTATTCAACCGACCATTTATCCTTTATTCAAGACCCGTTATTTCCAAACTTCATTGCTGAAGTGGAGTGGTAACAATACAGAATACGAAGATCATTTTAAAACATATTGGGGATCACTCGGCGCTGATTATAATAAAACATTACAAAAAGGAGTAAAAGAAACAGCGGGTACTGTTTCCGGTGGTTCATACAGCGGAGGAGGTATTGATGCAGCTACTACAGCTATACAAGGCTATAAAAAAGGAACCGGCAGCGAGTTGGTGCTTTATCAAACTGTTGCGATTGGTTGCGGTACACAAGCCGGCAACCCTTGGTTACAGGAGTTACCAGACCCGATTACCAAAGCTACCTGGGACAATTATGCCATGATCTCTATGGCAAAAGCCAAAGAGCTGGGCATTAAACTGAATAATGATTACGAATACTATCCCGAAAAACCATTGATCGAACTGACTATTGGTAAGAACAAAGTTGAAATGCCAATATTGGTTATACCGGGAATGGATGCAGAAACGATCGCTGTGGCTGTTGGTTATGGAAGAAATAATGAAATGGGCAGAACCGCAGCAGGAGTGGGAAAGAATTTCTATCCTTATGCAACATATAATGGAGAAACGGTTAATTATTTTACAACAGGAGTATCTGCGACCAATCTTCATAAGAAATATAAGATCGCCCAGACACAAAAGCATAACTCTTACGAGAACCGTAAAGAAGTGGTAAGAGAAACAACACTGGCGGCATTTAAAAAAGAGCCGGAGACCATCCCGGCATATCGTAAACATCTTGAAGAGGATTTTTATAATAATGCCAATGGCAATTTCAGGGCGAATGCAACTCTTTATCCTGATGCCGATACCCGCAAGCATGAGATCCGCTGGGGAATGAGTATTGACATGAACAGTTGCAATGGTTGTAATGCCTGCGTTGTTGCCTGTCATGCTGAGAACAATGTGCCGGTAGTTGGTAAGAGAGAAGTGCTGCGTTTTCATGATATGCACTGGCTTCGTATTGACCGTTACTTTGTAAGCGATGAGAAAAATCCTGATAACTTAAAAGCAGTAGTATTCCAGCCGATGCTTTGCCAGCATTGTGATAATGCTCCTTGCGAAAATGTATGTCCCGTTGCTGCAACAAATCACAGCAATGAAGGCATTAACCAAATGGCTTATAACCGTTGTATCGGTACAAGATATTGCGCTAACAACTGTCCTTTTAAAGTTCGTCGCTTTAACTGGGCTGATTATACAGGAGCGGACAGCTTCCCCGACAACCAGGATCAGACAATAGTTGGTAAACTGGATCCTGTTGTTTTCCAGATGAATGATGATATAACAAGAATGGTATTGAACCCTGATGTTACCGTTCGCAGCCGTGGTGTAATGGAAAAATGTTCATTCTGCGTTCAGCGTACTCAATATGCTAAATTGGATGCAAAGAAAAATAACCGCATGCTGAAGGATGGCGATGTAAAAACGGCTTGCCAGACGGCTTGCCCTGCCGATGCCATTGTTTTTGGAAATGCTTATGATAAAACAAGTGCAATAGCAAAGGTTCGTGAAGAGAACCCGCAGCGTAGTTTTTATGTGTTAGAGCAATTGCATGTGCTTCCCAATATTAATTACCTGGCTAAGATCAGGAATACAGAAGAAGCAGATGAACGCTGGAAAGTGAAACATAAGGTAGCGGGGCATGGAGAAGCTAAAGAAGGTCATGAAGGGAAGAAAGAGGGAGGACATTAGAATAAAGAATAAGAAATAAAGAATTGGAAAGTGGGCTTCGCAGGAAATAAATAAAAGCTAGCAGCTAGAAGCTAATGGCTAAAAGCTAAACGAATATGGCATTACTCAGATATGAATCACAGGTAAGGGCGCCGCTGGTAGAAGGCGACAAGGATTACCACCAGGTAACAGAAGATATTTGCCGTCCGGTGGAAGCAAAACCCACCCGGGCCTGGTGGATCGGCTTTACCGTTTCTGTATTGTTTTTGATATTCGGAATTGTTTCCGTTACCATGGAAGTTATATATGGTACCGGTCAGTGGAACCTGAACAAAACTATCGGTTGGGGCTGGGACATCACCAACTTCGTATGGTGGATCGGTATCGGTCACGCCGGAACATTGATCTCTGCGATCCTATTATTATTCCGCCAGGGCTGGAGAACCGGTGTGAACCGGGCAGCAGAGGCGATGACCATCTTTGCTGTAATATGTGCGGGCCAGTTCCCTATCTGGCACATGGGCCGTGTATGGAATGCATTCTTTGTTCTTCCTTATCCCAATACAAGAGGTCCGTTGTGGGTAAACTTTAACTCACCACTTCTCTGGGACGTATTTGCGATATCAACTTATTTCACAGTATCATTATTATTCTGGTATTCTGGTTTGATACCTGATCTCGCTACACTGAGAGACAGGGCCAAAAAGAAATGGCGGAAAATGTTGTATGGTGTGGCTGCATTTGGATGGACAGGAAGTACCAAACACTGGCAGCGTCATGAAGCATTATCATTGGTGTTAGCAGGATTGAGTACGCCGCTTGTATTGTCAGTGCATACGATCGTATCCTTTGACTTCGCCACTTCAGTAGTCCCGGGATGGCACACAACGATCTTCCCGCCTTACTTTGTTGCCGGTGCGATCTTCTCAGGATTTGCGATGGTGCAAACACTATTGGTGGTAACCCGAAAGGTATTGGGGCTTGAGGAATATATTACACTGGAGCACATTGATGTGATGAATAAGATCATAGTGCTGACGGGGTCCATTGTAGGTATTGCCTATCTCACGGAATTATTCATGGCATGGTATGGCGCCAACCAATATGAGTGGGCCGCCTTTAAAGATAACAGGTTGGATCTTTTCAGTCCTTACGGATGGAGCTATTGGATCATGATGGGATGTAACGTACTGTCGCCGCAGATATTCTGGTTCCGCAAAATGAGAAGGAACCTTGTAGTTACTTTTTTCATGTCTATTCTTGTAAACATCGGAATGTGGTTTGAACGTTTTGTGATCATCGTTACTTCCGTCTATCGGGAATATTTACCCAGTGCATGGAGTACATATTATAGTCCCACCATCTGGGAAGCGGGCTTCTATTTAGGAACATTCGGGTTGTTCTTCACCTGTTATTTCCTGTTTGCAAAATTCTTCCCTGTTATTGCGATAGCAGAGATCAAACATATATTGAAACGAAGCGGTGAGAACTATAAAGAGAAAATGGATGAGATAGAACATGAAACAACAGAAGAATTTGCAGAGAAGCATGGACATGATCATGGAGCGTAGAGATAAGCTGTTAGCTTTTAGCCATTAGCTATTAGCAAACAGCGAATAATAAAGACGATTAAAAAATAAAGAGTTAAGCTAGCAGCAAACAGCTAGCAGCTAAAAGCGATACAAATGGCTGTAAAAAAATTTATAACGGGTAATTTCTACGAGGAGGCGGTTTTGTTTCCTGCTGTAAAAAAGACACGCCGTGCCGGGTATAAGATACATGACATCTTTACTCCATTCCCTATTCATGGATTGGACAAAGCAATGGGTTTGCGGGATACCAGTTTGCATACGGCAGGATTTATTTATGCGATCAGCGGAACGGCAACAGCGGTAGGATTTATTACCTGGGCATTGACAGTGGACTGGCAGATCAACTTTGGCGGCAAACCATTTTTTGCATTACCGGCATGGATACCTATCACATTTGAGTTGACAGTATTATTTGCAGCGGTAGGAATGGTACTTACATTCTGTTATCTGTGCCAGTTGGCGCCCTTCGTAAAGAAAGATCACTTTAACCTGCGATCAACTGATGACACATTTGTAATGGTGCTGGAGTGTACAGATAAAACAAATGAAGCAGATGCCATGAGTTTTTTACAAAGTCTTGGCGCTTCAGAAGTGCAGGTACAATATAAAGAAACCGGCTGGTGGCTGGGTCGCTATGATAAGGATACCAAACGGTTTGAAAGAAAAGCAGAAGTGGCAGCGCAGTAGGCCTCACCTATCCCGATAGCTATCGGGACTCCGAAGGAGAGGACTTTTGAGAATCTGTGAGTTTGAAAAGTGTTGATGGAATTTGGAATTTGTTTTTTGGGATTTAAATATAGATGATGAAAAAAATATCTCTCATAACAATATGTATAGCAACGGTCGCTGCATTGGTAAGTTGCAACAAGGTTCGTCGCAGTCCCGGCAGGGCCTATATGCCTGACATGACTTACAGCAGGGCTTATGAAACCTATGCATCAACAGAGGCATTGCAAGATCAAAAAGTGCATTATAATGCGATGCCGGTAACGGGAACCATGGCGCAGGGAGATATGACATGGGTGTATCCATATAAAAATGATTCGATAGGATATATACAATCAGCATCTGTAACAAATCCATTGAAAGCAGATAGCATTAAGATAGATATGAAAGAGGCAGAAAGATTATACCTCATTTATTGCGGTATTTGTCATGGCGACAAGCTGGATGGCAATGGGCCGCTATGGAAAGACGGTAACGGACCTTTTCCAAGCAAACCGAAGGATTTCATAGGAGATGATCTGATGAGGAAAATGCCGGAAGGAACTATGTTCCATTCTGTGACCTATGGAAAGAATAATATGGGAAGCTATGCATCGCAGTTAAGTACAGTACAGCGTTGGATGGTGATAGATTATATTAAAAGTAAGCAGGGCGGAGTGCAAGCAGCAAAGGATACTGCAACCACTACGGTGCCTAAACCTTAATAATTTTTTTGAAGAATAAACGAATAAGATGTCAATACGGGAACAATTCATAATACCAAAGCGTTACAAAACCTTTTCCATTGCATTAATGGTAATTGGTTTGCTCACCATCGTTGGTCTGTATGTAACACACGGATCTAAAAGTGATGCACATGAGCAAAGCCGCTTCTGGGGATCATTGCTTCACAACAGTGTTTATTTTTTATTGATCACCAATGCTGTTATGTTTTTCATTTGTGCCACTACATTGGCATGGGGCGGATGGCAAATGAGTTTCCGCCGGGTATCTGAAGCTATTTCGACTTGTGTACCTGTGATAGGTGCAATTTGCGGTGCTATTCTTTTGCTGATCTGTTTTAACGATAGCCATGTCTTATATCACTGGACCGATTCAAAAGTGGTGGAAGGAGATGATATATTAACATGGAAAAAAGGATTTTTGAATAAAACATTTTTTGTTGGCTGGACACTCTTTACCATTGTTGCATGGTCGCTGCTGGGATGGAAGATGAGAAAAATGTCAAGAGAGCTGGATAATAATCCTTTGCCATCAAAAGAAGCAGGAAAAAAATATATCTGGAAGAACACAGTATGGGCGGCTATCTATATAGTTGTATTTGCATTAACAGTGATGTCATCTATTCCCTGGTTATGGCTGATGAGTATTGATGCGCATTGGTACAGCACCATGTACAGCTGGTACACTTTTGCCAGTTCTTTCGTAGCGGGGATGTCGCTGCTTGCATTATTCATTATTTATTTAAAGAACAACGGATACCTGGAATATACCAATGAGGAACACCTGCATGATGTTGGAAAATTCATGTTTGCATTCTCAATATTCTGGACCTATCTCTGGTTTTCACAATTCATGCTGATATGGTACAGTAACCAGCCGGAAGAAACAACTTATTTCAAACCAAGGGCACAGGGAGTATGGAGCGGTGTTTTCTGGCTGATGTTCATTATCAATTTCATTGCTCCTATATTGTTATTGATGAAGAGAGGGGCAAAGAGAAATTATACCACAGTGACCTTTATGGCATTGCTGATCATATTCGGGCACTGGCTTGACTTTTTCCAGATGGTACATCCGAATTCATCGCCTAATCATGTGCCTATGTTGTTATGGGATTTTGGAATAGCATTGGGATTTGTTGGCCTGATCATGTTTATAACAGCAAGAGCATTGAGCAGATCATCCTTGCTGGCAAAAAATCATCCTTTTATAAAAGAAAGCCTGATCCATCATACATAGTGTGATAAAATAATTAAGAGAAGAAAAAACAGAACAACATTTTATGCAAGCATTTTTCATAGTTGCCATTTTAGGACTCGGTTTCCTGATCACTTTTCAGATTGCCAAGGCAAGTGAGTATGTGGCTGTATTGCGTGGCGAAGAAAAGGCCCGTAAACAGGCAAACAAGGTCAATGCTTTCCTGCTGCTTATTTTTCTTATCGTAGGGCTCATCGGTGTTTACTATTGCAATGAAAAACTGAAAGGGAAAATATTACCAGTATCGGCCTCTGAGCAGGGAGTGGATATTGACAGGATGATGTGGATCACACTGGCACTGACAGGGATTGTTTTTGTTATCACACAGATAGCTTTATTCTGGTTTTCTTATAAATACCAGGAATCGGATACCCGGAAGGCCTATTACTATCCGCATAATAATAAACTCGAATTGATCTGGACCGTAATTCCTGCTATTGCTCTTACCGTGCTGGTAGGATTTGGTTTATACTATTGGTTTGCCATAACAAAGGATGCACCCAAAGATGCAATGGTGGTAGAGGTAACAGGCAAACAATTTGGCTGGGAGTTCCGCTATCCGGGTAAAGATGGAATACTTGGAAAAAAATATTACAAGAACATTGATCCATCCAAAGGAAACCCTGTAGGACAATTATGGGATGATCCTGCCAATCATGATGATGTTTGGCTGGAACAGGAAATGCACCTGGTAGTAAACAAACCAGTACAACTGGTCATTAATTCCAAAGATGTAATCCATGATGTGGGCTTGCCGCATTTCAGAATGAAAATGGATGCGGTGCCGGGCACACCCACTACCATGTGGTTCACTCCAAGATTTACCACTAAGCAAATGATAGAAAAGACAGGCAAGTCAAATTTTGTTTTTGAACTTTCCTGCGACCAGATGTGCGGCCGCGGGCATACAGGTATGAGGGGCGTAGTAATTGTAGAAACACAAGATGAGTTCAATGCATGGCTGGCCAGCAAAGAGCCGCAATATTATAAAGCTAACCCGGGTAAGAAACCGGTTGCCGATACTTTGCAAGCAACGACATCTGTAAAATAGATAAATAAGTCCCGCACTTGAGGGATAAAATAAAAGATTATGAGCGACGCAATGCATATACATCCTGAAGTGGTGACCACGCATGATGTTCATCATGATGAGCACCATGTGCATCATCACAAGGAGACGTTTATCAGCAAGTATATATTCAGTATGGATCATAAAACTATCGGTAAGCAGTTTTTGATCACCGGTATCATATGGGCCATCATCGGGGGGTTATTTTCTGTATTGTTCCGTTTACAATTGGGTTATCCTGATACCCATTTCCCCATTCTTGAAACTGTATTTGGTAAATGGGCAGAAGGCGGACAGATAAAACCTGAATTCTATTATGCATTGATCACTATGCATGGAACGGTGCTGGTGTTCTTTGTATTGACTGCCGGATTGAGTGGAACATTTGCCAACATCCTTATTCCACTGCAGTTGGGTGCAAGAGATATGGCATCGCCATTTTTGAATATGCTTTCTTACTGGTTCTTCTTTATGGCCAGTATTGTGATGATATCTTCTTTATTTATTTCGACGGGGCCGGCAGCGGGAGGATGGACCGTGTATCCGCCGTTAAGTGCATTGGGGCAGGCATCGGAAGG
The DNA here is from genome assembly GCA_013140985.1 of Chitinophagaceae bacterium. Classification (GTDB taxonomy): domain Bacteria; phylum Bacteroidota; class Bacteroidia; order Chitinophagales; family Chitinophagaceae; genus JJ008. Next base: position 133,758 of record JABFRU010000021.1, read on the forward strand.
CTCCAAATTGGGAATGGATCTGTGGATCGTAAGTATGGCGTTATTCGTTGTATCATCATTGCTGGGAGGGTTGAATTATATCTCTACCATTCTTAACCTGCGTACAAAAGGGATGAGCATGACCCGGATGCCATTGACTATCTGGGCAATGTTCTTTACTGCAATACTGGGTGTATTATCATTCCCTGTATTGTTGTCTGGTTTGATATTATTATTATTCGATCGTAACCTGGGAACAAGTTTTTACCTGAGCGATATAGTATTTGCTGATCCGAATGGTGCAGGTATGATCATACTACCGAATGAAGGAGGAAGTGCTATATTATTCCAGCACCTGTTCTGGTTCCTCGGTCATCCGGAAGTTTATATCATCTTATTACCGGCGATGGGAATGGTATCGGAAATCCTTTCCGTCAATTCAAGGAAACCCATCTTTGGTTATATGGCGATGCTGGGTTCATTATTCGCCATTGCTATTCTTGCATTCCTTGTTTGGGCGCACCATATGTTCGTGACAGGATTGAATCCATTCCTTGGTTCGATATTCGTATTGCTAACGCTGCTGATCGCTGTGCCGTCGGCTATTAAAGTATTTAACTGGCTGACGACATTGTGGCGGGGTAACATACGGTTCACCCCGGCGACATTATTTGCGATCGGTTTTGTAAGCTTGTTTATCTCGGGAGGGTTGACGGGTATCTTCCTCGGTAACTCAACCATCGATATTCACCTGCATGATACAATGTTTGTGGTGGCCCACTTCCATATTGTGATGGGGGTAGCTTCCATGTTCGGAATGTTTGCCGGTATTTATCACTGGTTCCCGAAAATGTTTGGCCGTTATATGAACAGCACACTGGGTTATATTCATTTCTGGGTAACGATAGTAGGGTCTTATCTTATTTTCTGGCCGATGCACTACGAAGGGTTGGCGGGTATGCCGAGACGTTATTTGGATAAAAGCTCATGGGTTTCTTTCACCCAGTTTGGCGAGTTGGATAAAATGATCACAATTGTTTCTATTATAGTATTTGCAGTGCAGCTGATGTTTGTGTTCAATTTCTTCTATTCTATTTTCAAAGGAAGAAAAGTAACAACACCCAATCCGTGGGGATCGAATACATTGGAGTGGACAACACCGATCCGTCCCGGACATGGAAACTGGGAAGGAGAGATACCGGAAGTGCATCGCTGGCCTTATGATTATGCAAAGGATGGAAGAGAGTTCATTCCGCAAACAGAACCAGTGGGAGAGAATGAGAGTAAACATTAGGGAGTGGCGAGTAGTTAGCAGGAATAGACGCAGTAGGGGGCGAAACATTGAAGGGAATAAAAAATGAGGAATAAGAAATAAGGAATGAAAAAATTGTGAGACCCGTAGGGGTCAAATGTCGGTAGCACCGGATAAAATCCGGGGAAATGAAAGAAAAAAATGTTTTTAGAGCCCGGCAGGGGCGGAATATTTTGATGAGGAGAGAACAGAACGATGAAGAGTCCCGGCGAAGCGAAGCTTGTCGGGATGGCGACCGAAGCGTCAGCATGCGACGCAACAGGTAATGATAGTAGTAAAGGTGTTGGGAACAAAAAATTGTTCTTGTAAAATATTGCGAAGGCTGACATGAAGAAGATTAAAGATTATTTGCTGTTGATTAAGCCTTCGCTGAGTATCATGGTGGTGTTCAGCAGTGTGATGAGTTTCGCACTGACAAAAGGTTCAGAAGAATATGTGGACTTTTGGAAAATGATACTCTTGCTCTTTGCAGGAGGGATGTTGGTAACAGGCAGTGCTAATGCCATTAACCAGGCAGTAGAAAAAGATACCGATGCACAAATGAAACGTACGGCCAAACGCCCCATAGCGGCGGGTCGTATGAGTGTCACGGAAGGATGGGCTTTTGCAATTATTACAGGAGCCGCCGGTGTTTTTATTCTTGGCAATTATTTCAACTGGCTGGCGGCAGGATTAGCAGCGTTTAGTTTGTTCCTGTATGCATTTATCTATACACCGCTGAAGAAAGTAAGTTCGATTGCGGTGTTAGCAGGTGCCATTCCGGGAGCACTGCCTTGTTTGATCGGCTGGGCCGCTGGTAATAATGATCTGTCAATTGGCGGATGGGTATTATTTGCATTTCAGTTCTTCTGGCAGTTCCCGCATTTCTGGGCTATTGCCTGGGTGGCGCATAAAGATTATTCATCGGTTGGTTTTAAATTATTACCGGCAGATGAAGGACCAACAAAGTTTACAGCATTGCAGGCGATCATTTATTCGCTGGTGCTGGTGCCGGTTACTTTAGCGCCTTATTATACCGGGATGTGCAGCTATGATACGGTGCTGGGAAAAATAAGTTTGGGGTTGGTAGCGATGGCAAATTTGTTCATGATAGGAAGATGTGTGATGTTGTATAAAAAAATGGATGTGAGCTCGGCAAGGAAAGTGATGTTCGGTAGTTATATGTATTTGCCGGTGGTAATGTTAGCTCTTTTATTAAGTAAAACGTAAAGAAAGCCGCCAGCTAATAGCCATTAGCCGTTAGCAAGGGCTAATAGCTCAAAGCTAAAGGCTAACAGCTTGAATATTATGAGTACAGTGAGTATAGAAAGACAACGCAAGAAGATACATCCACACAAGTTTACGATGTGGGTGGCCATAGGCAGTATGGTGATGATGTTTGCCGGGTTGACCAGTGCTTTTATTGTAAAAAGTAACCAGGCGGGCTGGAAAACCATAAACATCCCTGGGGTGTTCTGGATATCAACGGCTGTTATTATTGCCAGCAGTATCACGGTGCAGATGGCATTAAGATCTTTTAAGCAAAGGGAAATGAACCAGTACCGGTTTTTGACCGGGCTAACGTTGGTGCTGGGAGCTGCTTTCGTTGTATTGCAATGGATCGGCTTTCAGCAGTTATGGGAGCAGAAGATAACTTTCAGAGGTTCAGGGGCCGGACAGTTTTTGTATGTGATATTTGGATTGCATGCCGTGCATGTATTGGGTGGTATCATTGCTTTGATCATCATGTTCATCAAAGCATTTGCAGGGAAAGTAAAATTGTATAGTTCCGTACCGGTAGAAGTGATGGCAACCTATTGGCATTTTGTAGATATTTTATGGTTGTATTTACTGATTTTCTTTTTGATCATTGGATAAACTGAATTTATAAAATAGATTATGTCAACACAAGCAACAGTACATCAGACCAAATGGTGGAGCGGAGGTAAAAGTCCCTTCAACCTGGAGTATGGCAAGCTGATGATGTGGTATTTTTTGATGAGTGATGCTTTCACTTTCGGGGCCTTTCTTATTTCTTATGGCAGCATCCGCTTCAGCCAGAATTTCTGGCCTGATCCCAATGTTGTGTTCAATGCATTTCCGGGAATGGGTCATGCCAATCTTCCATTGGCATTTGTGAGTGTAATGACATTTATTTTGATCATCAGTTCTGTTACGATGGTGCTGGCAGTGCATGCCGGGCATAAACAAGATAAAGCAGGTGTAATAAAATGGATGTTTTGGACAATTGTGGGCGGTTTGGCATTCTTAGGCTGCCAGGCATGGGAATGGCATCACCTTATTACCGGCGAACATGCGGTGTTGGTAAAAGATGCAACTGGCGGTGCTTATATAGATATGGTAGGACAAACCATGGGAGGTAATCCGTGGGGCAAGCTGGTGCATGATAATACTGCCGTGCTCAATGCGCTGAATGATACAGCTACATCAAAGCATACATTGATAAGCCTTGCCCATGAGTTTCCCACTGACCAGGCCAAAGGGTTAAGTCATGAAGCATTGGAAAAAATGAACAATAGCCAATTAGCGGGAATGGTCGATACGGCCAGGGCACATATCCGTGAAAAAGGACCTATTGCTTTCGGCGGTTATTTCTATGGTATCACAGGGTTCCATGGATTCCATGTGTTCTCCGGTGTTATTATCAACCTGGTGATGCTGATCATGACGCAGAAAAATGTATTTCATAATAAAGGACATTACCTGATGATAGAAAAAGCTGGTTTGTACTGGCATTTTGTGGACCTGGTTTGGGTATTTGTATTCCTTTGTTTTTATTTGATCTAAAAGAATTAATTAAGCTATATGCAACATCCGGCATTTGAAGAGGTAACTATTCATCATCACACAGCAGATGACAAGGCGTTCAGGAAAAAAGTGATCAGGACAACTCTTATCCTTTCTGTCATTACAGTGATCGAATTGGGACTGGGTCTTCTTTTATATGCTTTACAGCTTCCTGATGACCTGAGAAGGCTATTGATAAAAGGCGTTATCATTATTCTATCACTGGCCAAAGCATTTTATATCGTATCCATATTCATGCACCTTGGCGATGAGATAAGGAACATGATCATGACGATCGTAGTACCGCTGATGTTATTTATCTGGTTCATCCTTGCTTTTATCCTGGATGGTAATTCCTATAAGAACCTCCGGAATAAATTTGATCAGCATTTCAAAGAGTCAACATCAGAGCATCCGCCTGTGGACAAGAATAAGACGCATGAGATAAAACCGGGTGGGAAAGAGTAAGGATATTTCTATAAAATAATTTTACCAAAAACCATTCACCAGCCGGCGAATGGTTTTTATTTTAATTATGAACAAGTGAATCAAAAAGCTTTATTTGCTGTACTGCTGACAATACTGTTGCCGCTTACTGCTTATTTTATTGTAAAAAGAAAAAGTGAGCATGTTGTGGTGATGCCACGGCATTATCATGCTGATACAGTGCTGGAAAGGGTAAAGAAAGGAAAGAGAGTAAACGATACGGTATGGCACCGGGTGTCTGATTTTTCCCTGAGGAACCAGGAAAATAAACCTGTATCATGGGATAGCCTGAAGGGGAAGATCATTGTAGCCGATTTCTTTTTTACCCGTTGTCCTACGATCTGTCCCGGCCTTACCAATAATATGAAGCGATTGGCGGAATCCATACATAATGGAGAACGGGTGGGTGACCGGACGAATAAAAGAATTCATTTTCTTTCTTTCAGTATTGACCCCGAAAGAGATTCGGTGCAAAAATTAAAACAATGGGCCGATCGTTTCCAAATTAATCCCGAGACATGGTGGCTGCTGACAGGAAAAAAAAATGAGATCTATGATCTTATCATCAAAGAGATGAAAGTACTGGCCGAAGACGGGCACGGAGTTGATACCAGTTTTATTCATACCGATCATTTTGTACTGATAGACAGTAACCGCTATGTGCGGGGATATTATCATGGACTGGATTCAGCATCGCTGGCAAAACTGTCAGAAGACCTTTTATTGCTGACAATGGAGAAAACCCAAAAAAGCAAAAGCCCATTTGCCGGCAAACTGGAATTAATCGCCGTAGTTTTTCTCGCTGCAATACTGGGAGTGGGATTATTGGTTTATTTCTTCAGAAAAAACAGATAAGTATGTTACAGGCCGCCTGGAAAAAGAACGATAAAAAAGCAAGGATACTGATCTTCGGTTTTTCGATAGTGGTGTTTGCGGCAGTAATGATGCTGAGCCGGGTACAGCTAAAAGCAGATCTTGGTTTTGATGTACACCTGTTCGCCACGATCAATGCGATGATCAATTCTGCTGTGGCGATATTACTTATTATCGCACTCATCGCAGTAAAAAGAAAAAACTATATCCTGCACCGCAACCTGATGATGACAGCGATGATCCTGTCCATTCTTTTTTTGATCAGTTATATCTGTCATCATTTACTGGCAGGCGATACAAGATTCGGTGATGCGAATTTTGACGGAATTGTAACCGATGTAGAGAAAGCTGCTGTCAGTAACAGCCGGATCATTTATTATATTTTATTAGGGACGCATATCCCGATGGCGGGCCTTATTCTTCCTTTTATTCTCTTCTCAGCTTACAGGGCATTGACAGGGGAATTTGAAAAACATAAAAAGCTTGCCCGCATTACCTGGCCCATTTGGTTTTATGTGGCGGTGAGCGGGGTGGTTGTTTATTGGATGATCAGCCCGTATTATGGTTGAACCGGAATAAAAAATTACCTGCAATATGTTGCAAGCTGCTTTGCCAGGTTCACCAATCTATCAGGCTCCTCATTCTTTATTTACCAGGCAATTAATGATCTTGAAAAAATTTGTGCGCCTGGAGCCGTGGAGTGGGATATCATGGTCGTCGAGGTAGATTCGCATAATCGGATACTCATTCAATTTTTTGACCTCTTCCTCCAGGAGATAAACCTTGGCACTAAATCCTCCTCCTTCCCTTAATGGATCATTGTCATATTGAACACTGTCAAGGTGCAGGATCGAATTATCTTCCAGGTGGATCCGCATCTTTCCGAAAGTAAAAAGTTTGTTTATGTCCAATTTCTTTTTCCAGACATTGTATATCAGCAAATAAAAATTAGGAGGAATACTGTCCTTACGATAAAATTGACGGGCAGCGGAAACGTACCAATTATTTGAATTAACAGCTCCATAATAAGTTTCCCACCCTCTCTCTTTGTCTTTCGAGTGAGTGACCCCATAACAATCCTGTGAAAACAAAGGCTGAATCGCCGAACAACAAAATAATAGAGTCAGTGCTATAATGAAGGTTATTCGATTCATTTTACTGCAATAGCCGTGTTGAATGTATAACGTACAGCCCGGAACTGGAACTCAATAAAATTACTGATGATGAAGTTAAGAACAAAAGCTCAATAGAATTACACCTGACCGAACCACTGCTGATAGCGGACAAAAGGATGAGGATTTATTCGTCGCCCGCCATTTTGCCAAACCGCCTGGTAGGGGTTTGTGTTTTAAATCATGATGTAGTTGTTCATGGCTCACTGCCGTAAGCGCCAATAGTGCCTGTTATATCTCAGTACAAATACTTTTACTTTAAGAAATTTTTCAAATAGCCTAATATCGTTTCGGTCTGCATCATCAGGCTCACATGTCCTTGTGAAGGAACAATGGCCAATTGCGATTTTGGCATTGGCTGCAGGTCAGCAGTGACACCACCCCCCAACAATTGATAGGTTTTCATCAACTCTATTTTATCCGTTCCGTCATTGTCGCCGGAAATGATCAGTACTGGTGCGGTAATTTTTGCAATATTGGAATCACCGACGTTGAATGGTTCTTTGGCGAAAACAAACATCTGCTCCAGGAACTTTCTCCATTTTGTTTTATCTGGTGCCACGGCATCGTATGTGGTTTTTAACGGGGAATCATCAAAAAATTCAGGCTTAAAATCTTTAAATGCATCGTTTACTATGGGTAGCCAACCACTGGTTTTATAAGTAGAAGAAATGATCACTAAGTTTCTTAACCGCCCGGGACTTTGTACGGCAAACTGGTAAGCCACAGAGCCGCCCATACTAAATCCTGCAACATCAGCACTGTCTATTTTCAGGTGATCCATCACTTTTTCTACATCACTTGCAAAAGTTGTGATCGATAATTCTCTATCTGAAAATGGCGAATGCCCATGTCCCTGCATTTCAATGGCGATCACTTTCCTGGTCTTTGATAGCCCGGGTATCAATTCGCTCCAATTCATATCAATTGTATAAAAAGCGCCATGCAGTAAAATTAATGGCCTGCCCTCACCATATATTTCATAATAAATGCTGGCACCATTAACAGGTGCGTAACCACTGCTGGAAGGCTTGATCTGTTGACTGTTTGATGCAGATGCCATAAACATGATTGTAATTAGTAGTATTGTTCTAAGAGGATTATGTGTTTTGAATAAATTTCTCATAACGGTTTTTTATTTATTGATGATACAAAGCTGCCGGTTATTTGCCCTTAGCGTTGGGTAAACTCCACGATCCATTCAATACCGTATTTGTCTCTGAAACAACCAAAATAAGTACCCCAGGGACTATCGCCAATAGGCCCTTCTATTTGTCCTCCCACTGAAAGACCATTAAATAATTTGTCTGCTTCTTCTTTACTTTCTGCAGTTATTACAATTTTACTTCTGTTCTCATTTTCGTTTGTTCTTCCCATAATTTCCGGAACATCATTTGCCATCAACACACTACCCTTGCCGATAGGCAAAGCAATATGCATAATTTTATTTTCTTCTTTTTCTGCTACCGGGAATTCAGCATTTGCCAGGTCTTTGAAACGAATGATCTTTGCAAACTCTCCGCCAAATACTGATTTATAAAAAGTAAATGCTTCTTCGGCATTGCCGTTAAAATTTACGTGGGGATTAATGAGTGCCATAATTTTTATTGTTTGGTTTATTTAATTCGTTACTCTTTCATTTGTTTAAACGGCCATTGAAAACCAACATCATTTTTTCGATGATGCTGCCAATAAGTTTTCCAGGTTGCTCAACGCCATTTTCATTCCTAGTGTAAAGCCATCCAGTACTCTCTCTAACCTTTCAAGTGATTCGTTGTAAATACTAATGTTCACTCTTGTTCTTTCGCCTTCTTCACTAAAATTATGATCCCATTCAGAACCCGGTAATTCAAGGTTTTCGTCTTTGTCTGCAAAAGCATTGTTCATTTTGAAATTTGTCTTCGGAGTAATGGAAGTGTATTCCTGCATTGCCCAGCGTTCAACACCTTCGGGACTTATCATTGCATAAAATCTTTTGCCACCTACTTTAAAATCCTGGTATTTTGTTTTGGCCACCATTGGCTTTGGCGCAATCCATTGGTCAAGGATCTCTGCTTTGGTAAATGCATCCCATACCAGCGAAAGTCCGGCATCGAATTCCCTGGTTATGAATACCATTTTCGCTGCTTTGTCAACGGTAAAATCAAATAGTAAATCATTTTTCATTTTTTCTGTTTTTTCATTGTTGATAATACTTTGTCAAGTTGATTGAACCGGGTTTCCCAGATTTTTCTGAATTGGGTAAGCCATTTATCAATCTCTTTCATTTTTTCAATTTCAAGCGAGTAATAAATTTCCCGGCCTTGTTGTTCCTGTTTTACCAGTTCGCATTCGGTAAGTATGCGGAGATGTTTGGAAACAGATTGCCGGGTAGTGTGGAAGTTGTCGGCAATGGCGTTCGGTGTCATTGCCTGCAATGCAAGTAAAGTAATAATGGCCCGCCTTGTCGGGTCGGCGATCGCCTGGAAGATGTCTCGTCTCATCTTGTTTAGATTTTTAGTTATGCAGCTGATCGGTTGCAAATATATGTGCAACTTTTCGGTTTCGCAATTTTTTTTTCAGATTGCTGAAAAATCAGCCGGAAAATGAGAATGCTGTCGTTTCAAACTGGTTGGCCGGATCTTTTCAGTAGTAAAAAGAAATGAAGAATTTAAAAAGGAGTATCAAAAAATAGCGGCTTGTATCAACCAAACTATTGTCCTGCGAGACAGTAAAAAAATTGCTTTTGGTGTTGGTTTTTTACACAGTTCATGTTGTGTGCTGTTTTTAGAGTTACCATTTCATCATCTTAATAAATTTGTCGAACTTTTCAATGCCTTTATCTGCTGTGTATTTTCTTTCAAATTCAATAGGCTCATTTGGCTTTGGGTAATACTTGAAAAACCACTTTTGTGTTTGTCCATCAAATTCTATATGAAGGGCTTCTCTGTTCCATTCCATTGGGTCGTAAATACCAACTACTAACTTGTCATGAGATGTAAACGCAAATAATCTATTACAAAGGTTAGTTTCAATAATATGTCTTACCAACTGAAGCAGTGGGTCAATTTGCCAATCAGTATTTTTTAAGCTAATATAGTTCTGCTCAATCTCTGCCCAAGGTCGCACCGTTGCTGTCTGCGCTTTATATTTTTGTATGTTTAGGGGTGTCTTCATAATAGCACACAACGTTCGAGGCTTTGTGCAGTTGGGGAATTGACCAACTGTCCGCCCGGAACTGAAGCTAAATTTATAACTGTCTCGTCCTAAAATTAGTTGACTGGTTTAGTTAATAAATCCTGCTATTGGTTGACTAAGATAATTCATCCTAAAATAGGTTGAGCAGAAAAGAATCTTTGTTTGTGTGCGGGTAAAAATATTTTCGTAGCCCCTCATAGCTAAAGAAAATATTTTGTGCGGTGGCCTGCTTAGGTACTCTCATTTACTGCTTCTTTTTTAGTACGTTTATAATAATAGTTTTTCCATGTTTTCTTTTGCAGGCCGTACTGTTTATGTACATCTTCTGGCACCTGCCAGTTCAGGCTGCTGTGTCTTCTGCGGTAGTTATAAATGGTAATACACCGGGCAATATGCCGGGAGGCTTCCAGTGGATCTTTGTAATAGTTGCTGATAAGTTCTGTTTTTAGAATACCGTTCACTCTTTCAGCAATCGCATTTTCATAAGGATCGCTGTTTTGGGTCATACTGATTTGGCAATTGTGTTGTTGCAGCAGGTTGGTGTATTCGGTGCTGCAATATTGTATGCCCCTGTCGCTATGATGTATGACAATAGCATCAGCAGGTTTTTGTGCCAGTGCTTTTTTTAGTGCCATGATGCCGCTGCTTACTTTCATGTCATCGCTGAGATGGAAGCCCACAATCTTTCGGCTGTAAGCATCAGTAATGAGGAACAGGTAAGCATGCCGGTGTTGGGTAGGTATGTAAGTAATATCAGCTACCCAGAGTTCATGAGCTTTAAGAGGCGTAAAATCCTTTGCCAGATTGGGGTAGCGGCGGAAGTGGTGTTTACTCATAGTGGTATAAACATTACGTTTTAGTTTTCGCACCAGCAGTTTATTGTGACGCAGTAAATCAAAGAAAGCATCTCTTCCCATTTTGATATAATGCTGTTTAAAGAATGCCTGGAGTTCAACAAAGAGTTTTCTGCCACCACAGCGGGGCTGGTGTTTTCTGATTTGTTGTATTTGTTGCAGCACCAAACCTTCCTGCAAATGGAGGCGCATGGTTTTGCTCATATGTTTATGATACGCTTGTGGCGTATAGCCCAACAGCCGACAGATAGTTTGTAAACTAACTGAACTATATGTCTTTTTTACTTCCCGGACTGTGGGCTTCCAGACTTTTTTCTGATGGAAATATTGAGTTTGTCTTCAGCAACATTAATCAATGTGTCAAGAGCATCAGCTCTTAGTTTTTCCCATTGGAGTTGCTTTTCAAGAGCCGCAATTTTTTTCTGCAAATCATCCGTCGTGATTTGTTTTTTGGGCAGCCTTTTTTTGTTGGGGTCATCCATATCTCTAAGATAGTGGCTTTGTTGTTTAGTTGTTCTATCAAGGCCATGAACACCCTGGTAGATTTGCACCCATTTGCAGATAGTAGTACGGCTGATCCCATACTTTGCTTGCAGCTTTCGGTACCCGCAGCCTTGCTCCAGGTATTCTTTAATAATCTGTTCTTTTAAGTCCATAAAATGGTTGTTTTTTAGTCAACCTATTTCAGGACGAGACAAACTAAAAGCCGAAGTTAAGAACTACTGCCCGGCAGAATTACGTCCGCCGAAACCAAAGCCTGGATATGCACTGCCGATAATTGTTTCAACGTCATGCCCCAATTGCACAAAACCTTTTGTTAGCAGCATACCCATTTACTCCTCACTATCAGTCAATGGCAATATGCCATAGTCAATTAGTCCGTAGTTTGGAAATGATTTTTGAAGTTTAGCGTCAATTTCTTTTATTAATGATTTTTGTCCAAATTCATTTGCTGGTTCTTTTGAATTGAAATAATATATCGGAGAACTCCAACCGGCATATTCCTGTCTTGAAAACCTAATAACTTTGTCAACTAGCTTTGCTTTAGCCTCATAACAATGAACTTGGGCTGGAGATGTCTCTATAAACTCCCAATCTTGTACAAGTGTCAATGGAATTGTTGAGTAAATCTTTTGTTCATCATCTGTGGTAATTGCGAATTGAACACACCAACTTTTCTTGTCATTAGTTTCTCTTTCAATTTCCGTGTCCGAAAGTTTAGCAATATTCTCTTTTAGCAAAGTGTCAAAGTCGTAACCCAGTTTCACGACTTCACCGTCTAACCAATGCTGCCATTCATAAATATTTTTGTCGTTTTGATTTTCAGTATTAAGTAACCAAAAATCTTCTCCGCCATTATCACCAATTAAAATAAAAGACTTTTTTATTTCGTCAGGCAAATAATCAGTTCGTCCAACAAACTCAATTTCTTTTCTTAAAAGTCCAAATACAAAGTCTTGTCTAACACCGAATAATTTTAAAAACTCACGAAAGTAAATAGGAAATGCTTTACCAAGTTTTTGTTCAATGTCTGTCACTTCGTTTTCTGTCAAACCATAGTAGAAAACTTTGTCCTTAAAAGGTTCTAATTGTCGTTTTATGTCTATGTAGAGATTGTCCATTTGGGTTGCTGCTAACGGGCAGGTATTTGCGAAGGCTGGGAAATAGACTTCCGTCCGCCCGGCTACCTGAAGCTAAATTTATAAATAAAAGTTGATGATTTGCACATAGCTAAATTATTAACGTCCTGCCCGATATAAAGCTAAATTGAAAAACAAAAAGTCGAAACACGGCTTCCGTCCGCCCAGCTTTTGCAAATACCAATGTTAGCGGAGGTTTTTATAGGTTCGGATAAACTTCTTTTGCTTTGCTTCTCATTAAGTCAGACATTTTCTTATCAATTATTAGTTCCACATATTTTCTGTCCTCGTAAGTAACTTTCATGTTATTGCTTTCCATAAAAAGTGATGGGGCTAAGATTGCATTGTCTTTTGTAATTAATGCATAACCCAAAGCTAATCTGTGTGTCAAAAAAGAAAAGCTTGGTGGTAATTCAATCGAAGAACCAATCGGCAAATCAAGTCTTGGTACAGGGAAAACGTCCACTCGACAATCGTTTGAAGTCAAGACTATTTCGGTTTCATTTTCTGCCCGTCCCCATTTTGTAACTTCGATAGCAACAATAAATAAAGTGTCCTTGTAATACTTGTAATATTGAATAAGTTGCGGAAATGGCAAGTCTAAATTTCCGTTTTCGTCAAATTGTGCGTAGTTGATTACATAAGCTATCTCATCTATTTTAATAAATGAATTCCCATCAAAACAAATTGTCTCAAAACCGCCACCCCAATTTTTTTTAATAGTATGCAATGAGACCCTTTCGATAGCAAGGAGTTTTGCAATAAAGCCCAAGTTTGCGGAAATTGCTCTTAAAATATCTCCCTTTTCAGAACTTGCTTCAAATTCTTGTTGTTCGTAAGTGTGATGTAAGAAATCATCTGCACCAGTTCCACAAGCATATACTTCTTCAAATATCTCTGACTTTGTCGTTTTCCAAAGTTCCTTTGGAGACCAAAATTGCTTAACTGAAATCATGTTTCCCTCTGGCTTCATTAGCAAGATGAAAAAGGCAGATTTTTTAAACTTAGTTAAGTAATCATATTCCTCTATAAATTTTCTGATACCTGCTTCATCAATAGGCTCATAGTAAGAACAGCGAATTGTAAATTCTTTCAGAAATTCGGTCATCTCTGTAACTACTCCTGCCAAAGCAATTGCCACATTTTTATTAATAATATAGACTTTCTGATATAGGTCAACCGCTAACGAAGTGTTAGTGTCTAAATATTGGGTAACATCAATAGTGTTTGTTGGAAGCTGGATACTTTTTGTAGCGCCACGAGATGAAATGAGTAAGTCACCTAAAAGAAAAGGTCTTTTGTAGTTTAATGTACTTGCGATTAATGTCATTTCAAAGTAGTAGGGTGTTTCTGTAAAATCTCCGCTAACACATAAATATACGCCACTCCCGGCATAAATTCCTATTGAAAATCAATGTAGCTTTATGCCAGCACATATCAGAAATGAATTTTATCATTACCATTAAATACTTTCATCCCCAATTGCAAATAGGACTTGAAGATCCAAGGAATGCATGGTGGTTTGCTGCCGGCAAACAACCTGTTAAAATCAATGCCCTTATTTACCAGGGCCAATTATATTACAGGATCCCGGTTTCAGGTAAACGCATCAGCTATAAACAATTAAAAAAAGGATTGATCAAAAAGCAAATAATTATACAAGAAGAGCCACTGCCTTTTTAAAAAATTACCGGGACTTTCTTAGCGAAAAGAAAAAAGTGCTGAAAGTTTTGGCGAAAAATGAATAGCCTGTTTGTTTCAGGAAAACAGCCGCTTCCATTTTTTGAATGTCTTCATAATTTTCATAAACACATTCCACCACCAGCACTTCCGGTTTGTATTTTTCCCAGTCATTGGAACGCAATACTTCCATATCAAGGCCTTCCACATCAATGGACATGAAATCAATTTTTTGTGAAGGCGGCAGGTGCGTATTAAGTATATCTGCCAGTGTGGTTGTCTTTACTTTGATGATCTCTTTAACATGTATAGAAAATTCCCTGCAATGCCCTTCGGCGGTTTGTTTGTCCAGCGTATTGAAGACATTGTTCCCAAACGTATAAAAATCCAATTCACCGGGAGTGAGTGATACCCCTGCTTCTACATTGATATCTTTTGGGCGCAAAGAATCGAATAATTTTTTGGTGCCGGGATTCGCATCCACATTAATACCTCTCCATCCTTTCAGGTAAAATTTATATGTGTTGGAATAGATATAGGGATGATTGGCGCCAATGTCCACATAAAAACCTTCTTTCTTCTCATTAAAATACCTGTCGAGTATCATATCTTCTCCCACCTGTGCAAAAGAAGAGTATTGATAGTTTTGTTTTAGAAGCTGCCGTTTGGTAATGGAATTTTTAAGCCCTTTCGGTAAAAGAGTATAAAAGATTTCTTTCAGCTTCATAAACAGGGGTTATTGATCTGCATGACCGAAGATACATACATTGCTGACAGCCGGTAATCGAAGGCGCCCGCTTTCAAATCTTCCCTCTCCATTCATCCTCTTCTGCTTTTTCGGCCATTCTTTTTTGCTTTAACCTTTCCGGGATCTGTTCGGTGTAAACGATCACAATAATGATGACATGATACATAAAAAGCAGGAGCACTACCAGTGAAAAAGAATAATGGTTCATCCATTGATATTCTGTAAATGCTGAATAAGCCCCGCTGATGATTAGCAGTATGACCGCATAACTTTTTTGAAAACCCAGCAATGCAAAAGAGATGATCGCAAAAAGAAAACCCGGTATCATCGGGTTGGTGACCTTGCCGGGGATCACTACGGCAATATGCTGTATCAAACAGGTAAGAGAAAGTAACACGCCGAATAGGCCGCCATACTCACATAAGTTTTTCTGGCGATGGGTGAGTGCATTATAAGCATTGGGTGGCATGGTGACGCAAAAATAAGGATCGTCTTTTTAATTTTCACGCCAGGGCGCAAGAGCCCCTGCGACGTATGTATTGTATTCTGTGACCTTGCGTGAAATCGATTCAGATCTTTAATGCAAATAATTCAAGCACCTGGTTCTTCCCTTTCAGGTCAACAGGCCCCAGCGATTCTGTCTGCCATTCTTCCATCCCCAACAGATCAACTACATCTTTTGATACCAAATATTTTTGATTTGTTTCGGTGCAGGCTGTCCTGATCCTGGCGGCAGTATTAATAGCATCGCCACTCATTACAAGGTCTTTTTTTACGATGCCTACCTGGCCAACTGTCACCATACCCGTATGAATGCCGGCTTTGTATTCCGGAAAATGGTCGTATTTCCGCTTGAAGCGATTCATTTGTTTATTCAATTCTTTACGGGCACTCAATAATGAATCGACCGCTTTACGGGCATTTGTTTTTGACTCCGGCCACCATACTACCACTTCATCCCCTACATATTGATAGATGCGGCCATCATTTTCAAGAAAACCGGATGAAATATAGAATATAAAATCACGGATGAATTTGAAATATTCTTTATGTCCCAGTTTTTCTGCAATAGGAGTGGAATCTTTCAGGTCAAGAAACATGATGATCCTTCTTTCTTCTGTGGGCTGCAGGTACTTGCCGAGCATGATATTTAAAAAAACCCCCCGTGAATATTTCTCATTGACCTCCATAGCAAGCAATGTTCCGAGAAATAGTATGATCCATTCAGGCATTTTTTTTAATAACCAGCGGTCCTGGAAAATATTATCTGCCAGCTTTTCAAATGAACGGCCGATTGTATTCCCCGCTATCAGCCATTCATAGGTGATGTAGATAAAGAAATTCATGAGAAAAGCAAAGCCGATCAGGATAAGTGTCTTGATAAAAAGATTATACCAGAGCGAAGAGTTGCGCAAATAATTGCGAAGCACCGACACCAAAAAATAGCCGATGATAAGACTGATGATAAATACATTCAGCTCCCGCAGCAATACTTCTCTTGTAAAATTTACATCGGGAGAATAATATTTTTCCGAAAGCAACCCTGTTCCTTTTCTCCAGAGAAAGAAAAGAAAATCTACCATGGTCCATGATAGTGCAATGACCAAAATAACTTTTCGTTCGTGGCGTTTAATTTTAGAACCATTGGTGGTTTTGGCCATATAGAGAATTTGAAAGAGTTTATCCTTGTTGACAGGTTAAAAACCATGCCGGTTTACCGGGATCAAAAGCCCAATTCTTTCACAGGGTCCCAAAAAAGCTTTTGAAAATCAACCACGCAATCATTCTTTACTTTTATTCCTTCTTTTTTCAATAGTTTTTCCATCATACCCGGCGGGGAAAAATGATGTTTGCCGGAAAGGATACCGAGACGATTAACTACACGATGCGCCGGAACTTTTGGTCTCACTCTTCCAGCACCATTCATCGCCCAACCCACCATGCGGGCCGACGATTTGGCTCCGAGACATTCAGCGATAGCTCCATACGAGGTCACTCTTCCTTTTGGGATCTGCCGGGCTACTTCAAATACGAGTTCGAAAAAATTCTCATCCCTTTTGCCGGAAGGCTTTACTGTTTTTAGTTTATCCGTTGATCTTTTCTTTGTGGCCATGCTATGAAGGTATCTTATTTAAACCTTAGTGCACTTTGTGTGGCCTTTGTGTTCGTTGTGCTCCAAAAGAATGGAACACAAAGTACACCAGGTATCACGAAGGACACAAAGCTGCTAAAAGTCATTTTTGTTTTTTTGAATCACTGTTTTCAAAAGCGCTGATCGCCCTGGTTCAGAGACATTTTCATACTGGTAAGGACAATGTTTGCATCCATTGCCACAGCAATATCCTTTTTCAAGATGATATTTTTCTGTGAGCACCACCCATCCATCTTCATTGATGTAAAAATCTATTCCTTCAATCAACTCCTTCATGTTCTTTCAGTAACTGTTTTAACTCAATGTCTTTTTCTTTTCCGGCTAAAACAGGAGGTAAAGAAAAACACAGGTAATGAATACGGTTGCTGCCGGCAATATCCAGCGATTCATAATGCGTTTTGATCTTTAATTCATCAGCAATTGTTTCCTGCCGGTGAACATCATCAACATCTTTGTGCAAAATGCAATCATATAATTGTATCACCAGTTTGGTAAAATGATAGAGGCCAGGGCTGTCAGTTTTTAAATGTATCAAACCGCCGGGAACGAGAAACTGCTGATAGAGTCGCAAAAACTTTGGGTGCGTCAATCTTTTTTTTGCTTTCGACATTCTCAGCTGTGGGTCAGGAAATGTGATCCATACCTCCGCTACTTCATCTTTTGTAAAATATTCCGCCACCTGGTCAATTTGCGTTCTTAGAAAAGCAACATTGATAAGATTTTGTTGCAAAGCTTTTTTTGCCCCCACCCAAATGCGGTTTCCTTTCAGGTCTATGCCAATAAAATTTTGATGGGGATATAATTGGCCCAACCCCACCGCATATTCTCCTTTGCCGCAGGCCAGCTCTAAAATAATGGGATTATCATTTTTAAAAAAGCTTCTCCATTGTCCCGCCATCTTTTTTGGAAATTGCAAAACATTGGAAAATGTTTCCAGCTCTGCAAAGCGCTGTAATTTTTTTTGCCCCATTGCGGCAAAGATACTTATACAGGAGGATGTCTTTGTATTCCGCCGATAACCGAAACGCTAATTATATTTTCTTGTCTTCAATAAATTGTTTGACCGTTGCAGATAATTTCAGCGATTGGTTTTGTTTCAGGTTGATAGTAGTAAGCCTTTCCAGTTTAATGATACTTTCCGGCAGGGCTTTTAGCTTATTGGCTTCAAGATACAATTCTTCAAGGCTGGATAAATTACCTGTATTCTCCGGTAAGGAAGATATGTTGTTACCATTCATATCTAAAACAGTCAGAGCCGGTAGTTGGGTGATGCAGGCAGGTATTACATCAAAACGATTATAAGAGAGAGCCAGGTATTTAAGATTGGCGAGTTTACTGATACTTTCCGGCAATGCATTTAACCTGTTTCCCCCGAGACCTATTTCAACAAGGTTAGTAAGTTGAGAAATGCTTTCGGGTAATGATGTGACCAGGTTGCTATAAAGGTATATTTCTGTGAGCGTTTTCAATTTGGCAATATTCTCTGGCAAGAAAGTGACCTTATTATTGTTCAGGTAAAGTTGTTTGAGGCTTGTGAGTTTTTCAATTGCTGCAGGGATATAGTGAATATTGTTGCTGCTCAGGTCCAGCTCTTTGAGATTTGTAAGATCTGTTACAGTTTCGGGGATAGTATTGAACCGGTTGCTGCTGAGATCCAGTTCCTGCAGGTTTATCAGCTGGCTGATGTTTGCTGGTATTGAACTAAGGCGATTACCCGAAAGGTCCAGTGTTATAAGGTTGATAAAACTGAATATCGTTTCGGGAACACTGGTTAGCTTTTCATCATTCAACGAAAGAATATAAACTTCTGAAGGATTTTTTAATGCTTCTTCCAGTGAAGCATAGACTTTTTCTTTTTGGGCTGATGCAGAAAGTGCAGCAAATAAAATAGCAATGAAGAACAGTGGCTTTTTCATGATTTGGATTTTAGGTGGATATCGGCTGCTAAAATAGAACGCATTCGGTTAAAATGCAATGGATAGGGCAGAAAATAAGGGGAGCTTTTTATTGTGCCGGAGGCCGCTTTTTTATATAAAAGCCATAAAAAATAAGGCAATAAAAAGGCCCCGGTTAAAAAACCAGGGCCTGTAAGAACTATGCGAAAATAAGCTGTAGGGGGAGGGTTCGAACCTCCACGGAGTAGTTAGCTATAAGGCAACTCCCGCCGATGGCGGGATTAGTGGTCAACCCATTACCTTATGTTTATCCTATGATCTCCACCCCCGAGACAAGAGGGTATGTCTGCCGGTGCTTTCGCAATTTCATCACCCCACAGTATGATCAATATTTAAAGAACGTTGATAGAACAAAAATAAACGAATCAGTCATTTCGTTCCAAAATTTATAATGATTATTTATAAAATTTAGAAATTATTCAATAACATTGCTTTTATTAGAAATTATTCTAAAAACAGCATATAAAATGGCCGCCAAATTGAATCTTGACAAACTGGATAACCTGATCATTCACCACATGATGCATGATGCCGATGTTTCGTATGCTGAATTAGGTAAGAAATTCTTTGTATCAGCCGGCACTATTCATGTCCGGATAAAAAAGTTACAGGATGCAGGAATAGTAAAAGGCACCCGCTTCAATGTGGACCTGAAACAATTGGGATATGATGTGATCGCCTTTATCGGTATTTACCTTAAAGAAAGTTCCATGTATGATGCTGTAGCCAAAGAACTGCAGAAAATGCCGGAGATCGTCCGGCTAAATTACACCACCGGAAACTATAGCATGTTTGCTGAAATAGTTTGCAAGGATATTACACAACTTAAAACAGTATTGCATGACGAATTGCAAAAGATAAAAGGAATCGAAAGAACAGAGACTTTCATTTCACTGGAAGAAAGTTTTAGCCGTCATGTAAAAATTGCATAAGTAAAAGAAATGGTACATTCATAAGGCCTAAAATAATTTTCAATGCCTGATATTTTTGATTTGATAGCCCGTTGGTGGAAACAAATGTTTGCAGTACTATTTCTGTCACTGCTGGCAGTGGGAATAATTACATTTTCTAAACCCCGGAAATATCTTTCAGTAGCCACTGCTGTGCCGGCAAGTTCGTTTGCGTCAGACAGATCAAAAATCTTTAATGAGAATATACAGGCATTGTACTCCACGTTGGGTACACCCGATGATCTTGATATGATTGTAGGCACGGCCAACCTGGATACTGTTTATATGGAAGCAGCGCAGCAATTCAATTTATATGATCATTATAAGATCAAAGAGAAAGAGGATGCTGCTGTTTCAAAAGCCGCATCATTGTTGAAAGCAAATACAAAAGTGATGAAGAGTGAATATGGGGAACTAAAAGTGAAAGTATGGGATACAGATAAAAACCTGGCGCCGCAGCTGGCTAATGCAATTATGAATTTGCTTGATGTCATACACCGGGATCTGCAAAGTGCGGGCAATAAAAACACAAGGGAGGCATTGACCAGGGCAAAAGAAAAAATACAAATGCAGGTGGATACATTGCCGCCATCATTGCATGGTGAGTTACAGGAGAGAATACTTGGATATGAAAAAATGATTGGGGAGTATCAGTTAATGATAGATATGAAGCCCCCTGTATTGTTTGTCAAGGAAAAAGCCAGGGTCAGCAGCTGGCCGGATAAACCTAAAAGAATGCAGATCATGATCGCTACGGCTGTGCTGAGTTTTCTTTTTGCACTGCTGGCAGCGCTGGTAATGGAAAGAAGAAAAAACAAAGCATAGTGATTGCCCCTGTTCATAAGGATAAGTTTCTCTTTAGTTTATTAGCTGTTTTTTTTATTGCTGTAATCGCCTTTGCTGCATTTACAGAACAATATTTACTGACCACCATTCCATTTGCAGTTGTCCTGTTTTATGCCGGCTGGCAAAACAGGAACCTTGTTTTTTTGCTATTACTCACCAGTCTTCCGCTTTCATTTGAATATAATTTTTCGCCCACCCTTGGCACAGATATTCCTGATGAAATGCTGATGCTTTTTGTTGCGGGTTTGTTCATTGCTTATTGGGTTTATTCGCCGGCAGCCATTTCTAAAAAGGCGGTTCATCATCCGCTATTTTTTTTATTACTTGCCAGTTTTGTTTGGATGACCATCTCTGTTTTGTTTTCTGCACAGCAGCTTATCTCATTAAAATTTTTGTTGGCGAAAAGCTGGTATATCGGTGCTTTTGTGATAGCCCCTTTAATTATTTTTAAAGACAAAAAACATATACGATCTGCAGCTATTGCCATTACCGGAGCGATGATGCTGGTGGCAATAATTGTTTTGATACGACATTATAAGCATGACTTCCGGTTTGCGGATATCAATGATGCCACTGTGCCATTCTTTCGCAACCATGTGAACTATTCAGCAATGCTTGTGTGCATGATACCTTTGTTGCTTGCATTTTACAGCGGCACAAGATCAAAGCAAAATAAACTACTGCTTGCCGGAGTAATTCTTATCTCACTCATCGCTTTATTTTTTTCTTATGCAAGAGGAGCATGGGTGGCATTGATCATTGGCTGTATCGCCTGGTCGTTGATAAAAATGAGATTACTTTACTATGGATATATCGCCGCTGTTATCATTTCCATAGCCGCTTTGTTTTGGGTAAAGTCCAATGATCGCTATTTACGATATGCTAACGATTACCAAACAACCATTTTTCATAAAGATTTCAAGGAACACCTTGTTGCTACCTATAAACTAAAAGATGTTTCAACAGCGGAACGTTTTTATCGCTGGATAGCCGGGGTAAGGATGATAAAAGACAACTGGCTTACTGGTTACGGCCCCAATGCATTTTACTATAATTATAAGGGATATGCTGTGCCGGCTTTTAAAACATGGGTGAGTGATAATACGGATCATTCAACAGTTCATAATTACTTTCTGCTCACAACGATCGAACAAGGCGTCCCCGGATTATTATTACTGATCATCGTTTTTGGAGCCATGCTCTATTATGCCCAATATTTGTATCACCGGGTAAAAGATCCCTTTTACAAAGTAACAGCTATGACGACCGGAGTGGTCACGACAATGATCATTGTTCTTAATCTTTTAAGCGACCTTATTGAAACAGATAAAATAGGAAGCCTTTTCTTTTTGTGCATTTCTGTATTAATAGTAACGGATATGAAGACAAAAAATGCCAAAACTATATTGCACACTGCATGTAAGCGGGGCTTGTGCGTTGTTCTTCCCTTAAGAAGAGGTTAGGTGGGGCTCAGATCTTTCCTCTTACATTTAAAGCATCTCTTAATCCATTTCCCAACAGGTTAAATGCTAATACAAGAAGCATGATAGCAAACCCCGGCGCAAGGGCCAGCATTGGTTTTTGTGTAATGATTAAGTTGTAATTCTCTTTTATCATCAATCCCCAGCTGGGTTGCGGGGGTTGTACTCCAATTCCTAAAAAACTTAACCCGGCCTCAATAACAATCGCAGACGCAAAATTGGAAGCAGCTACCACCATCACCGGTCCCATGATGTTTGGCCAGATATGCCGTACAATCGTTCTGAAGTCAGAAAAGCCCAATGCTTTTGTTGCTTCTACATATTCGAGTTCTCTTGCGGCCAACACTTGTCCTCTTACCAATCTTGCAACATTCACCCACATCGTTAAGCCGACAGCAATAAATACTTGCCAGAAGCCTTTGCCCAATGCCAGTGTAATAGCAAAAACCAGCAATAATGTCGGGATGCTCCAGATCACATTGATGAACCACATGATGATATTATCTGTTCTTCCACGATAATAACCGGCGAGAGAACCCAATACCAGGCCAATGCTCAAGGAAATAATGACTGTGATCAGACCAACACTTAAGCTCACCCTTGTGCCGACGATCAGCCGGCTTACAATATCACGACCGGATTTATCGGTTCCAAGCAAATATTTTTTTGTTACTACCGGATCATGGGCAGTTTGTGATGAATGATAAGCTTGCCTCTCACTGACACCTTCATCAACAAATTTCTGAACGATGATGCTGTCGCCTTTTCGTTCATGACCCAGTATAGGAATATAATGATAAACATCTTCTTTACCGGAGATCAGTTGTTTGAAAAATCCCGTGGAGCCAACATCCTTGTCTTTTTTTACTTTGATAAAACTTTGTCTGAAGCCCGGGTTTTTTCCTTCTATCTCTACAATCATACGATTGGCATAAGGGGAAGGATCGGGAGCAATGAAATAAGCAAATATCGCAACGATAACAGCTATGATAATAATGATCATCCCAAACACCGCGCCTTTGTTTTTTTTCAAACGCCGCCATGCTGCCGCCTGGAATGATTGAGATTGACTCATGCGGGGAAGTTAGTTATTTTACTTTTCTTCCCTTCCATTCATATCCTCCAAATTGCCCGAACAAGCCGGAGATAATTGTATAAACAATATGAAGCGGTTGGAAAAAGAAAAGAAGTTTCACTGTCCATTTCTTGTTAAAAAAAGCAGCTGCAGACCAGCAAAGTGGTAACTCCGCCAAAGTTTTTGCTATCCACAGGCCGGCGAGGTATAACCAGTAACAATTGCAAAAAAATCCGGCAATAGCCAGCGTTAAAAAAGAAAGATTGAAAAGATAAACGAGTAACAACACAGGAAAAAATCTTTTATCATCATAATGACCGGCTTTGCTGGCCCAGCGTATCCGTTGACCGAAAAATGCTTTCCATGTTCTTTGTGGCTGTGTGTTTACTATTGCATCTTTTGACTTCAGGTAAAAAACATTGTCCGGATATTGTTTCCATATTTTATGCATCAGCAGCATATCATCTCCGGAAGCAATTGTATCAATGCCGCTGAAACCATTTACTTCCTGGAATGCTTTTTTTGAATAAGCAATATTGGCTCCGTTGCACATGGATAATTTTTTTTTGCTGACGGCTGCACCTGTTATTGCCTGCAGGATCATAAAATCCATGGCCTGGAATGTTTGCAGCAAAGAAGAATTGCAATCAATGCTTACCGGCGCTGCAACGAATTCAGCTTGTCTTTCTTTTTTAAACGATGCAATGGTTGTAAGCCAGTTAACAGGAGGCACACAATCTGCATCTGTTGCAACGATCAGTTCTCCTGAAGCTTCAGCAATTCCTCTTTCGATCGCTTTCTTTTTATATGAGTTGATCCCGTCTTCTTTCAGCTGAATTAATTTAATTGATGGATATTGACGAACAATGTTTGCTGTTTGATCAGAGGAATTATCATCAACCACAATTATTTCGAACAATTCTCCTGGATATGTTTGCTTCTGTAGCGAATCTAATAAGGCGCCAATATTTTCTTCTTCATTTCTTGCGGGAATGATGACACTGATCTTTGTTTGAGGTAAAGAAGAAGATGCATTGTATTCCGGAACAGATCTCCAGGCCCACCAATAATAGAGTACGAGCAGGCTATAGAAAGCAAATAGTATTATGATGATAATGAGAAGTATCATGCAATATGGCAAAACTAATCATTGCGATCAGTGCAGCAAAGCGGGCAATATTTCAGCAATATGCTTCTCATGCAACACCTGGTGGCCGGAATGAATAACAGACAATATGCAATGATCTTCGATCCCCTTCCTGAACTTTTCACCAACCGATGAAAGAATGATTCGGTCATGCCGGCCATAAACCAGCCGAACTCCAGTGTCATTTTTTTTCACTTGCTGCTTTATCTTTTGCAGACGGGGTTTTAATTTTCTCAGCGTTGTCCATCGGGCATAGAGTAAACGTCGCACTTCTTTATCGCCTATATAATAATTGACAAACTTGAAAATGCTTGCATTCACCAGTTTTAATTTGTTCAATATTTTTAAGAAACCAAAGAACCAGTCCGGATGCTTCATGGTAAAGGAAAAGAATTTATTTCCCAACCAGGTTTGCGTAGAAAGCCAATACCAAAAATTTGTTTTTAATCCATCAGGCGCCAATAAAACCAACCGTTCAATTTTTTCCGGGATCAATTGATAAAGACTCAACGCAATGCGACCGCCGAGACTGAAACCGATGAGGGAGAGTTTAAGGTTTACTGTTTGAAGTTTAAGATTGTTTTGTTCGAAGATCCCTTTAATGATCTGTAACAGGTCTCCTGAGGTGAAAGTCAACCCCTCATTCCATTCTGTTTTACCATGAAAAGGGAGATCAATCGAATAAAAGCTGTATCGGTCGCCGGCATATTTGGCCAAAAAATCATAAGAGGTCGCCTCCTCGCCATATCCGTGAAAACACAGTGCCGGGCTGGGTCCTGAGCCAAAACGATGGTAGCTGATAACGGAATTCTTGTATATGAGCCGGCATGATTCCATCCCGAAAGCAAATAAAATATTTATTGAAAAATTAAATTGGTCGTTTCAAATATAATACTAATTTTGATTAGTTGTATAAACAACTATATGCCAAACAACCAATTTAAAAAAGGCGAACTATACAGCTTTATCACCGGTAAAGCCTCTACTGCAATTGCCCGCAGGCTTCAAAAAAAATTCAATACTTCGGGATTGAATTTAACTATTGAGCAATGGAGTGTGTTGTATCACTTGTGGAAACAGGAAGGAATAAGCCAGCAGGAATTATGTAATGCTACATTCCGTGATAAGCCCAGCATCACCCGTTTGGTTGACAATTTGGAAAAATTAAATCTTGTAAAAAGAGTACCCTCTGAGAACGACCGGCGGATCAATTTGATCTACCTCACCAGGCAATCACAAAAACTACAGGAAGAATCAATGGCTTTGGCAGAACAAACATTGAATGAAGCACTGGAAACCGTACCTGCAGAAAAAATAGAAGTGTGTAAAGAAGTGTTACAGGTGGTGTATGATAATTTGAAGTAGCGAATGGTGCGTAGCCGATGAATAAAGAAATTAAATTCTTGACCATAAAACTTATCTCATGAGTACTGCAACAACAACAAAGCTTGTTTTAAAAGGGGGTGAATGGCTGGTGAAAGAATCATCGGCATTCGACACGTTTATTCCTGAAAATTTCAATGAAGAGCAATTGATGATCCGGGATATGTGTAAACAATTCCTTGCATCGGAAATATACCCTGCTCTCGACAGGATTGATGACCTGGAACCAGGATTGATGAAATCATTGGTTGCAAAAGCCGGCGAGCAGGGATTATTATCTGTTTCTTTTCCGGAAGAATATGGCGGACTTGGCAAAGATTTTATTACCTCCACTATTGTGAACGAATATCTCGGTGCCGGGCATTCTTTTTCTGTGGCGGTAGCAGCGCATACAGGCATTGGCACCTTGCCTATTTTATATTTTGGTACACCGGAACAAAAACAAAAATATATTCCAAAGCTGATCAATGGTGAATGGGCAGGAGCCTATGGATTAACTGAGCCTAACAGCGGAAGCGATGCATTGGGTGCAAAAACAACAGCAAAGCTCAGTGCCGATGGCAAACATTATTTACTGAACGGGCAGAAATGCTGGATCACCAATGGCGGCTTTGCACAAGTATATACAGTGTTTGCAAAAGTGGACGGAGATAAATTCACGGGCTTTATTGTGGAAAGAGGAACAGAAGGATTTACACAAGGCCCGGAAGAGCATAAGATGGGCATCAAAGGTTCTTCTACTGTTCAATTGTACTTCCAGGATTGTAAAGTGCCTGTCGAAAATGTATTGGGAGAAATAGGAAAAGGACATAAGATCGCTTTTAATATTTTGAACATTGGCCGTTTGAAATTAGCTGCAGCGGCATTGGGCGGTGCTAAAATGGCATTGACAGATACGGTTGAATATGCAAGAACAAGAGAACAATTCAAGCAACCTATTTCAAACTTCGGAGCGATCAAACATAAACTGGCAGAAGCAGCTATTAAAATTTTTGTGGGTGAATCTGCTTTGTATCGCACTGCCAAATGGATCGATGATAAAGAGCATGAATTGCTTTCTTCGGGCAAACCCGGGAATGAAGCATTGTTGGGTGGAGCAGAAGAATATGCCATCGAATGTGCGATGTTGAAAGTATATGGAAGTGAAGTATTGGATTTTGTGGTTGATGAAGGTGTGCAGGTGCATGGTGGCAATGGTTTTAGTGCTGAGTATAACATTTCAAGAGCGTATCGTGACAGCCGCATCAATCGCATCTATGAAGGAACAAATGAGATCAACCGTTTACTTACACTTGATATGACATTGAAAAGAGCAATGGGTGGAAGGTTAGATCTGATGGGTCCTGCAATGGCTGTTCAAAAAGAACTGATGAGCATTCCTGATTTTTCTGCAGAAGACGAGGCGCCATTCACAAAAGAAAAAAAATTGGTAGCTAATTTTAAAAAAGCCATCCTGATGGTTTCCGGAGCTGCAGTACAAAAGTTAATGATGAAGATCGAGAATGAACAAGAGGTGCTGATGAATATTGCAGATATGGCTATCGAAACTTTTAATGCTGAAAGTGTTTTATTGCGGGTAATGAAAATGGCGGATCAGCAGGGTGAAGCAGCCAGCAGCAATAATCTCGATATCATGCGGACCTATTTATATGATGCGGCAGATAAAATAAATAAATCAGGAAAAGATGCTGTCAATTCCTTCTCCGATGGTGATGAACAGCGAATGATCCTGATGGGTCTGAAAAGATTCACCAAAGCAGAGCCATTCAACAGCAAGGAAGCAAGAAGAAGGATTGCAGATAAAATGATCACTGAAGGAAAATATTGCTATTAATTTTTCCAGGGTTCTTTATCAAAGTCCAGCATAGGCCCCCTGCGGAAAGTAGAAGCGCCTACCGAATCTTTATAAATATCGGCTAATTCCTTGCGGGCTGTTTTTACTTCGTTCAGTTTATAAATCCTTTTTCTTTCTATCACTATCCCTGCGCACAGTAATAGTGAAGAAAAGGTAGTAACGAGGAAATATATCAGGAATGTGTGATCGGTGTGAGAACTTTTGAATACATAATGTATCAGGTAAATAATAGCATAGCAACCATACGCAAACACCAGGGCGGCAGCCATGATAGCTTTTCCCATTGTTTTTCCGTTCATGAGAGCCGCTTTTGAATGCTTGACAAAAAAGTGAAGGCAAAATCCTATAACGATGGCAAGGCCCGGCCCCATGATGATGGTAATAGCGTTTACATTAACCCCTTTCCATATCAATATTAATAATTCGAAAATGAGGAAGAGGCCAATGACCATTTTAATCCGGCGATTAAGTGCAGGGGATGTGCTGAAATAAATAAGAAAACCAAGCATGAGAGGTGTGTCGAGTAAATTATTTGTAATACCCCAATAACGGGTAACATCATCCCCCGGATCAATATACTTCATCGTTGAAAGGTTATAGCCAAAAACGATCAGGTAGTAGATCATTAACGCAGGAAATGTTTTGTATCCGCTTAGTTTAAATAACAGGATAAAAAAAACAGGAAGGAAAAGGGCGATGGAGGAAATGAGCCCCAAAGTAGAACTCCATGTCATACTCTATTGGTTTTTTCTTAGGATATGGTTCAGTTTAGACTTCCCTTACGGGAATTCTCTTACAATATTAACGAGAGCTGCTTATACATAGTGCCTTATGATAAAGGTTAATACTAAAATTCAGTAAAACCATGTTACCATTTCGTAATACTACGAAAATGATCCTGCGGATTTTTGTGCTATCTTTCTGTGATGATACGATGGCTTTGTTTTACAATAATTTTTTATGGTTTACCCCTAGGAGCGCAAACTGTCAATACTAATTTTCTTTTAGGAAAAACCACAGGCACATTACCCTTTCTTGAGTATGGACTTGGTGAAGATCGGTTGGGTGGGGCCAAGATGACCTATCTCGATACCGGTATTGTGATAAAAGTAGTTGACAGCACTATTATTAATTATAAAGTACAGCTTTCCAAAGACCATTTTGCTTATTTGCAAAAAACAAGTTTTGTAAAAGACAGTACTGTAAAAATTCAACCCTATTATCTTACCAGTAGCTGGCTGGTAAATGGAGATGATAAATATGATTATGTAGCAATAACACTGGATGAACGATTACCCTACCGGCATATTCAACAGATAAATCCTTCAAGAATTGTGGTGGATATTTTTGGGGCTACCAGTAATTCGAACTGGATCACTCAGCGTTCTTCTGCAAAAGAAATAAAGAGTGCCTCGTATGAACAGGTCGAAGATGATGTGTTCCGCATGATCATTGAATTAAATCATCCGCAGCACTGGGGCTACAGTATATATTACCTGGGTAAAAGATTAGTGATAAAAGTAAAACGACAGCCAAGGGATCTTGACCTTGAAAAAATAAAAATTGCTATTGATGCCGGTCATGGCGGCGATAATACCGGCGCCACAGGAATAACTACTAAAATACGGGAGAAGAACTATACATTGCTGATCGCACAGGAATTGCAAAAAGAATTATTGGATAAAGGAGCTACCGTATTCATGACAAGAGAGAAAGATACTTCTTTGAGTATGGTAGAAAGGGTGGAAATGGTTAAAAAAGAAGATCCCGATTTTTTAATAAGCGTACATCTTAATTCGTCAGCAAAGGACAGCATTAAAGGTGTCAGCACTTATTACAGGTACATTGGCTTCCGGCCCCTGTCGAAATACATTTTGGAAAGCATGGTAAAATTGGGTTTGGTGGAATTTGGCCTGGTGGGCAATTTCAATTTTACATTGAGTGGCCCGACGGATTATCCCAACTGTTTGGTAGAAGTAGCTTTCTTAAGTAACAAAGAAGATGAACAATTGATCCTCGATCCGGAATTTCATAAAGCGGTAGCCAAACAGATCACCGAAGGGATAAAGAATTGGCTGAAATCCTGTAAAGACTAATGAAACCCGGGAGGCATCGGTTCTCCTTTATGACACATGATGCAGGTTATCGTTGTGAGGTATTCGGGTTTTTGATTTTTATCATAATGAAAATACTTGGCATTCATTTCGATCGTCATCCGCATCATATCCCTTGCATTTTCTTTCATCGGTTCTTTGTCTGACGCATAATCAAGAGTATCCCTGGCGCCAAAAGCCAATACCACTGGTTTTGCATGACAAAAATTACAGGTAACACCCAAAGCTTTATTATAAGAATGCATGATACTGTCAAGCTTTGCATCGGAGATGTCTTTCGGCAATATCTTTAAGTTCCTTTCGTTTTGCTTTGTAGTATTAACAACAGCAATACCCAGCATCATAAAGCTGAACAAACCTGAAAAGGCGAGTATTTTATTTTTGTGCATTACAGTGAGTTCAAAACGAAATTATTTTTAAAAGGGTTGCATTGGTGAATGGATCCATCTCTCAAAAAATTCATAGGTCCTCAGCATCTGGTCTATCCGCTGGCGGTTATTACCACTTCTTGTCAATTCATGTGTGCCACCGGGATGACGAACATATTCCACCGGTCTTCCCAATGCTTTCAAACTGTGATACAGCATTTCACTTTGCACAAAACCGGTGCGCCGGTCATTATCACCATGAAAAATGATGTAAGGTGTTTTGATATTTTGTACATAATTTATCGGCGATTCTCTTTCCAGCGTTGCTTTGACAGCAGGCTCCCAGGGATAGCCGCCAAAATAATTCGGAATCAATCGCCATGCATTTCCTTCTCCAAAAAAAGTAGCAAGATCATATACACCACGTTGTGAGCAGGCCGCTTTGAAACGCTGATCATGTGCAATGATCCATGCAACAAGATAACCGGCATAAGAACCACCAGTGACCATTAATTTGGAAGTATCCGCCCATCCTCCGGCAATTGTTTTATCCAATGCTGTTAAAACATCTTTTGCAGGACCGGCTCCCCAATCATTCACATTGCCCCGCAAAAAATCAAGACCATAACCGCCGCTTCCCCTCGGGTTACAATACACAACACCGTATCCTTTACTACAGAAGAATTGGTATTCATGCCACATAGAAGCTTCTCCGGGTCCCCACATTGCCGAAGGGCCACCATGTATCTCTAATAACAACGGAAATTTTTTACCCGCTTCATAGTTGATGGGTTTCATTACCCAATATTCAACGGTCATTCCTTTATCATTGGTAAAAGAATGTTTTTCAGGAAAACTCAATTTTTTTGAAGCGATCCATTCTGTATTAAAACTGCTGAGTTTTTTTTCATGCTTGCCCGAGGCATCAGCAGTATATAATTCAAAGGGACTGTTGATTTCTGTTCTTACAAAAACCAATTTATTGCCGGAAAGATCAAAACCCAAAACACCATTGTTGTATCCGGTAAGTTGTTCTGCTTTTTTTGTATCAACATCTATCCTGTAAAGCGGTTGTCCGCCATTACTCTGCGCAGAGAAATAAATATATTTTTCATCATCACTCCACATAAGGTTTCCTTTAGTTCTGTCAAAAGGGATATTGATCATATCTTTCACAGTTCCGTTCAATGGCATGATGGCCAGTGCAGGAATGCTGACGAATGAGGTGTTGCCATATTGAAAGGCCAGCCATTTACCGGAAGGCGATATGCGGGGAGAATTATAGCTCTTTCCTTCCTCGCCCAATAATTTTCGAAGACCAGCCCCATCTTTATTTACTAAAAAAATGCTTCCCTCTAATGAACGATCAGGATTTTGTAATGAATCAATATCGCCAGCCAATATGACCTGGTTCCCATCAGGCGTGAAATCTGCAAAATTGAAACGATAGAAACCTTTTGTAATAGCAACAGGTTTTGCTTCCGGTGTAACATCGGTAATAAAAAAGTAATTGAAATTAACTTCAGTACTTATGTCTGTCTCATCTAAAAAATTCAATCTTGTTATCACTTTTGCTTTTTTGTCCGTGGCATTGTTGTCGAGATAAGCCCTTATCTCATCCATGCTGCCATCAGGATTGGCTTTGGCAGCAGTAGCTTTCAATTGTTCATTCTTATTGAACCCCGCTTTTTCTGCAGGCCAGTTGGGGATCTCTTTAGTAGGATTCAAAACAGAATCTTTCAACAGATCCTTCAATGGAATATTGGAAGAAAAAAGAATTTGTTTTCCATCCGGGCTCCAGCGGGGAGTGCCCGCACCGTATTTATATTTTGTAAGCTGTATGGCCTCTCCGCCATCAAAAGAAAGTAAAAAGATCTGCGGCTTGCCATCAACAGCCCTTACGAATGCGATCTGTTTTCCATCAGGACTAAATGCAGCCTGTGATGAACCATCCTTTGTTGTCGTTAGCTGTTTAGGAGCGGATGAACCATCCGTATTCACCACCCACACCTGGTTCACATATTTATATTCCAGTTTACTGTCTCCATCCGGTTCAATAGATGTAACGGTAAACACAGCTTTATTGCCGTCCTTATTAAGAGAAACACCGCCAAGCGACCTGACCTTTGTCATGTCAGTCACTTTCACCGGGTCTTTTCCATTTTGCCCGATGGAAAAAGCAGTGATGGTCAGCGCAAAAGCGAACAGCAATGTTTTTTTCATTTTGTAAAGTTTGGATGCTGAATGTACGAATTCGTATGATTTCCGGCATTGATAAGTGACAAAAGGCATCGGATTGAAATTGTTTCCCACAAAGGCACAAAAACCACTAAGAAAGTCATATTAACCTTAAAAATTTGTGTACTTCGTGGCTTTGTGGGATGCCTTTATTAAATTTGTCACTATGAGTGAAACAACAACAGCCCCCGCACTAACCGCTAAAGATTTTGCAACCGACCAGGAAGTTCGCTGGTGCCCCGGTTGTGGTGATTATTCCATTCTCGCACAAGTGCAGAAAATAATGCCAACATTGGGAATTGCCCGGGAGAACATAGCCATCATATCAGGTATTGGTTGCAGCAGCCGCTTTCCGTATTATATGAATACGTATGGAATGCATTCGATCCACGGAAGGGCAACAGCAGTAGCATCAGGATTGAAAGCATCAAGACCGGAATTAAGTGTATGGATCGTAACCGGCGATGGAGATGGGCTGAGCATCGGTGGCAATCATACCATTCATTTGCTAAGAAGAAATTTTGATGTCAATATTCTTTTATTCAATAACGAGATATATGGATTGACCAAAGGACAATATTCGCCAACATCAAAAGAAAATAAGGTTACCAAGTCAACTCCTTACGGAAGCATTGATCATCCTTTTAATCCATTGGCATTAGCATTGGGCGCTGATGCAACTTTTGTTGCAAGAACAATGGACAGGGACCCCAAACACATGCAGGCAATGTTGTCGAGGGCCAATGCTCATAAAGGAGCGTCTTTCCTCGAGATATACCAGAACTGCAACATCTTTAACGACGGAGCTTTTGAAATATTTACAGAGAAAGGGACCAAGGCACAAGAAACTTTATTTCTTGAACAGGGTAAACCATTTACGTTTGGTGCGGGAAATGATAAAGGAATAAAATTAGATGGCTTTACGCCAAAAGTGGTAAACTTTAATGAAGGCTTTAGTGCCGATGATTGCTGGATACATGATGAGAATGATATGTACAAGGCACAGATACTCGTCCGCATCTTTGATGATCCGGGCATTGAAGGACATTTGCCAAGACCTTTCGGTGTATTCTATCAAACCAACAGGCCTTGCTATGAAGATGTGATGGCCAAACAAATTGAAGATGCCAAAGCAAAAAAACCGGCTGACCTCGATAAGCTGTTAAGAGGAAATGAAGTGTGGACGATCGGCTAGTAGCTTATAGCTATTAGCTAATAGCTGTTAGCTCTTTCTCCGCATTCACAAATACCTTCTTGTGTTTTCTTTTATACCACCATTTCGGCGTGGTCTTTTTCATAACGGTATCAATGCTGCGCATGCCGAAAAGATTCCACATGCCTTTTATCTTACCACTCAATGATGGTTGCAATGCCCGCAGGCTCATAGCAAAACCACTTTCCAGGTATTCCATATGATGCCAGTATCCGGCAGGCATAAATAATGTATCGCCATGTTCCAAAGTAAAATCAAGACCGTTGGCCAATTTTAATGCAGGAAATTTTTCATAGTCAATTTTTCCTTCTACATAGTAATTAGAAAAATCTGCAAGGCTCAATACTTCCCATGGTTTACGATACAATTTGCGTTGCTCTTTAAAAGGAAACATCAGCACTCTTTTCTTTCCGGCAAATTGGGTATGAAAAATATGGGAAAGATCAATATCAAAATGCATGTGGGTGATGCTGCCGCCGCCACCGGTAAAAAGCATGGGGTATTTTTTTAAAAACCCTTTCATCAAATGTTCGGGCCATGTAAAATCATTGATGAGTTGCGGGGCATGATCAAAAATATTGAACAAAAATATCCGCCAGGCTGCAGGCCCCTTGCTGATCATATCAATGTATTCACCAAATGTTTTGTAATCATCCGCCTTGTTGATTGGAGTGTAGGCATCACTTTTTTCATTGTGATAAAGAGGAACTTTCTGATCGCCGGCCAGTTGTTTAAAATACCCCCAGTTCCATTTAGTATAAGCAGGCCATTCATGCGACAGGTTTTTTATAACCAGCGGCACGCCGGGTTCATAAAATTCTTTTTTAAAAACCCCCGGCTCTATAGTATCAACAATGGTAACCGGTTTCAGCTGCATAAAACTGCTTTTTGTAAAGATAATGGACGGGTGAAAATACGAATTGCCCGGTAAATGAAAATTAACAGATTAAGAATAAAAAAAACACCGTTTTAAACGGTGCTTTTCATTCATCACTGGTTCGTATTTATGGTGGTTTGCGGAATTTATATCAACCTGCGGCGATTGTTGTGTTTATAGCGGAAAACATCCCGGCGGGTTTCCCGTTTTGCCCTTTGGATTTTTTTACGTTCAATAGGTGTGACCACACCATCCCTTCTGCACTTTCTCTGCAATCTTTTATAACGAATGGCATCTTTACGGATCTGCAATCTTTCTGCCCTGGTCAGTTCGTTGGTGGTAATACCTACTCTTACACGGGGACTCCCAACAATAACTCTCTGTGCCGAAGCGGCAACTGACAATATCAGCAAAACCAGTCCCAATCCTATTATCTTTCTCATATGGCTTGTTTTAAATTCAAAATGTTTGAGGATAAGACGAGCCGGGATACAACAGGTTTAATTGCCTGGCCGGGGAATTTGCAAAGTCAGAATAGTTCTGCCTGCAGTGTACAGGGTGAAAAGCTACGTCGGTGATACTTCGTAAGCCCGTGTTTCTCTATGGCAGTTCGGTGTTCTTCTGTGCCATAACCTTTATTGGTGTTCCAGGCATAATAAGGGAATTCATTATGCAGCTTCCGCATATATTCATCCCGC
>JABFRU010000060.1 GCA_013140985.1 Chitinophagaceae bacterium
ACTTTAATCGGCGAACAGCCGAACCCTTGGGACCTTCTCCAGCCCCAGGATGTGACGAACCGACATCGAGGTGCCAAACCTCCCCGTCGATATGAGCTCTTGGGGGAGATCAGCCTGTTATCCCCGGAGTACCTTTTATCCTTTGAGCGACGGCCCTTCCACACAGAACCGCCGGATCACTTTAGCCGACTTTCGTCCCTGCTCGGCTTGTGTGCCTCACAGTCAAGCACCCTTATACTAATGCGCTCTTCGTACGATTACCAACCGTACTGAGGGTACCTTTGCAAGCCTCCGTTACTCTTTAGGAGGCGACCACCCCAGTCAAACTACCCACCATGCACTGTTTCCCGCAAGGGATTAGACTCTAAATCAAAGAAGGTTGGTATTTCACCGACCGCTCCACCCTGGCTGGCGCCAAAGCTTCAAAGCGTCCCAACTATACTACACATCCGTAATTCAAAATCAATGCAAAGTTGTAGTGAAGGTTCACGGGGTCTTTCCGTCCCGTGGCGGGTAACCGGCATCTTCACCGATACTACAATTTCACCGGGCTCGTGGAGGAGACAGTGTTCAACTCATTAGACCATTCGTGCAGGTCGGAACTTACCCGACAAGGAATTTCGCTACCTTAGGACCGTTATAGTTACGGCCGCCGTTTACTGGGGCTTCAGTCAGGAGCTTTGCCTTGCGGCGAACACCCTTCCTTAACCTTCCAGCACCGGGCAGGTATCAGGCTCTATACGTCATCTTTCGATTTTGCAGGGCCCTGTGTTTTTGTTAAACAGTTGGTTGAACCATTTTACTGAGACCCACCGAAGTGGGTACGCTTTATCCCGAAGTTACAGCGTCAATTTGCCTAGTTCCTTCTCCACGGCTCACCCGAGCGCCTTAGAATTCTCATCCCGTCTACCTGTGTCGGTTTGCGGTACCGGTTGCTATACTCGCTTTTCTTGGAAGAGCTTTTATCACTTCGCTTCGGCCGAAGCCTCCACTCAGGCGTACATTTCCGTCAGTACGCAGCGACCACGGCTCTCCGTCCCTTTCATTGTATAGCAAGCGCAGGAATATTAACCTGCTTTCCATCATCTACCCCTTTCGGGTTTGACTAAGGACCGGGCTAACCCTGATCCGATTAACGTTGATCAGGAACCCTTAGACTTTCGGCGACAAGGTTTTTCACCTTGTTTATCGTTACTTATGCCTACATTTTCTTTTGAAACCGCTCCAGCATACGTCACCGTACACCTTCGATGCAGTTTCAATGCTCCCCTACCGATCACCACCAGAGGTGGGATCATAGAGCTTCGGTTCGTAGTTTGATGCCCGATTATTTTCCGTGCGAGACCTCTCGACCAGTGAGCTGTTACGCACTCTTTAAATGGATTGCTGCTTCCAAGCAAACATCCTGGCTGTTATAGAAGTCTCACTTCGTTTGATCAACTTAACTACGTATTAGGGACCTTAGCTGCTATTCTGGGTTATTTCCCTCTCGGCCACGGATCTTAGCACCCGTAGCCTCACTCCCGGTAAATATCTGTTAGCATTCGGAGTTTGTCAGGGTTTGGTAGGCGGTGAAGCCCCCTAGCCCAATCAGTAGCTCTACCTCTAACAGACTTATAAACCGAGGCTGTTCCTAAAAACATTTCGGGGAGAACGAGCTATCTCTCAGTTTGATTGGCCTTTCACCCCTATCCACAGGTCATCCCAGAACTTTTCAACGTTAACGGGTTCGGTCCTCCATGACGTGTTACCGTCACTTCAACCTGCCCATGGATAGATCACAAAGTTTCGCGTCTGCCCCCACTGACTAGTCGCCCTATTTGGACTCGCTTTCGCTACGGCTCCGTTAATTTCGAACTTAACCTCGCCAGTGAGGAGCAACTCGTAGGCTCATTATGCAAAAGGCACGCCGTCACATATTGCTATGCTCCGACCGCTTGTAGGCGCACGGTTTCAGGTACTATTTCACTCCCTTGTTTAGGGTGCTTTTCACCTTTCCCTTACGGTACTGGTTCACTATCGGTGTCTGAGGAGTATTTAGCCTTACCAGATGGTGCTGGCAGATTCAAACAGGATTCCTCCGGTCCCGTTTTACTCAGGATACTGCTCGTCCTCATCAATTTTCGCTTACGGGACTATCACCCTCTATGGTTTAACTTTCCAGAAAATTTTGCTTGATGATGATTTCTAAATGCAGTCCTACAACCCCGGATCGGCACGCCGACCCGGTTTAGGCTGTTCCCTTTTCGCTCGCCACTACTTAGGGAATCACGATTGTTTTCTTTTCCTCTCCCTACTTAGATGTTTCAGTTCAGGAGGTTGGCTCTCTTTCGAGTACTATACCTTCAGTATAGTGGGTTGTCCCATTCGGAAATCCGGGAATATAACGCTTGTGTGCAGCTCCCCCCGGCTTATCGCAGCTTACCACGTCCTTCATCGCCTCTCAGACCCAAGGCATCCACCATGCGCCCTTAGTTGCTTTAAAAAAATTAAAAACTAGAATTTGTTATTCTTGTAGTTGTTACCCGACCACATTTCTTCAGACCACCCATAATAATGGTATGATATTTCAAAATTGTGATCGATAATTATTAGATATCCGTTCTAACAATCTTTCCCAATATGTCAAAGATCTTTCTAAAAGCCGTTAGCTACTAAACTACTGGCTGTTAGTTTGTTGATGTAAAGGTTATGAACCTACAGACCCAAAGTCGACATCATAATTTAAATAACCCTTTTACAATTGCAAGTTGCAATTGCATTTGTGGAGGATATCGGAGTCGAACCGATGACCCTCTGCGTGCAAG
This sequence comes from Chitinophagaceae bacterium, assembly GCA_013140985.1. GTDB lineage: Bacteria > Bacteroidota > Bacteroidia > Chitinophagales > Chitinophagaceae > JJ008. The sequence goes on from JABFRU010000060.1 coordinate 2,808, forward strand.
GCAGATGCTCTAGCCAACTGAGCTAACCCCCCAAATGTTTGGGCTGATAGCTATCAGCTAATAGCTATTAGCTTTTTAGTAGACCCGAGCAGATTTGAACTGCTGACCCCTACATTATCAGTGTAGTGCTCTAACCAGGCTGAGCTACGGATCTGTTTGTAGCCCCCGTGTATCGGGTTACTTTTTAAAAGAACTAGCTAAGAAATGAAAGTTGAGGGAAACAATAGCCAGTAAGTGTCCTGATTAAATCAGGAACTGCTAAGCTCTAAAAAGGAGGTATTCCAGCCGCACCTTCCGATACGGCTACCTTGTTACGACTTAGCCCCAGTCACCAGTTTTACCCTAGGCGGCTCCTTACGGTTACCGACTTTAGGTACACCCGGCTTCCATGGCTTGACGGGCGGTGTGTGCAAGGTCCGGGAACGTATTCACCGTATCATTGCTGATATACGATTACTAGCGATTCCAGCTTCATGGAGTCGAGTTGCAGACTCCAATCTGAACTGAGAGGCGTTTTTTGGGATTAGCTTCATATCGCTATGTTGCAGCCCTTTGTACGCCCCATTGTAGCACGTGTGTAGCCCTGGGCATAAAGGCCATGATGACTTGACATCATCCCCTCCTTCCTCACGTCTTACGACGGCAGTTTCACTAGAGTTCCCAGCGTTACCTGATGGCAACTAGTGATGGGGGTTGCGCTCGTTGCGGGACTTAACCCAACACCTCACGGCACGAGCTGACGACAGCCATGCAGCACCTTACTGGCAGTGTATTGCTACAAAGTGAGCTTTCACCCACGGTCTCCCAGCATTCTAGCCCAGGTAAGGTTCCTCGCGTATCATCGAATTAAACCACATGCTCCACCGCTTGTGCGGACCCCCGCCAATTCCTTTGAGTTTCAATCTTGCGATCGTACTTCCCAGGTGGGATACTTAATGCTTTCGCTCAGACACACACAGTGTATCGCGTATGTCGAGTATCCATAGTTTAGGGCGTGGACTACCAGGGTATCTAATCCTGTTTGATCCCCACGCTTTCGTGCCTCAGCGTCAATACTCGTGTAGCCAACTGCCTTCGCAATTGGTGTTCTATGTCATATCTAAGCATTTCACCGCTACATGACATATTCCGTCGACCTCCACGGTATTCAAGACCAATAGTATCAATGGCAGTTCCCAAGTTAAGCTCGGGGATTTCACCACTGACTTATCAATCCGCCTACGCACCCTTTAAACCCAGTGAATCCGGATAACGCTTGCACCCTCCGTATTACCGCGGCTGCTGGCACGGAGTTAGCCGGTGCTTATTCATATGGTACCGTCAGTTGACTTAGAAAAGCCCTTTTTCGCCCCATATAAAAGAAGTTTACAATCCAGAGGACCTTCATCCTCCACGCGGCATGGCTGGTTCAGACTTGCGTCCATTGACCAATATTCCTTACTGCTGCCTCCCGTAGGAGTCGGGCCCGTGTCTCAGTGCCCGTGTGACTGGTCGTGCTCTCACACCAGTTACTGATCGTTGCCTTGGTGGGCCGTTACCCCGCCAACTAGCTAATCAGCCGCACAGCCATCTTCAAGTGATAAATCTTTAAAATTAAAAAGATGCCTTTTCAATTTACTATGGAGTATTAATCCGGATTTCTCCGGGCTATTCTCCGCTCGAAGGAAGGTTCTGTACGTGTTCCGCACCCGTTTGCCGGTCGCCATCAACTGTATTGCTACAGTCATGCTGCCCCTCGACTTGCATGTATTAAGCCTGCCGCTAGCGTTCATCCTGAGCCAGGATCAAACTCTCCATTGTAAATGTTGTTTGATACTGACATTTTAAAATTCTCAAGAGAAAATTAACGTGTCAAATCGAATATAAATTTCGCTTGACTTACCTATTGTTTTATCTCAATGGCTATTGAGATAAGTGCTATTGTTTCCCAACTTTCAAAGATCTTTTCGGACTTTACCGACACCCGTTTTTTTGAACGGAGTGCAAAGGTAAGGGTCTCACTATTACTACCAAAATAAATTTCAAAAAAAAATTGAACTATTTCGGTTGATTTTCAAATTGTTTTGTGAAGAACTTCCCTTCATAAATGAGGGGGTGCAAAGATAATGGCGAGAGGTTTACTGACAAAGTTTTTTGACCTATTTTGTTCACACAAAAATCACATGTTTCCTGAAAAAATATTGTCAAGTTACCAAAGCCACTACTGGCAATGCTTTCATAAGATTTACATAGAAAAATACTCTTGAGGAAAGTTAATAGATATAAGAAATAACCCTTGTGGCGGTACTGCAAAAAAAGCTTTTGTACAATCCCTCCCTTCAATAATAACTTTAAAATCCTGTATTGATATTTTCTTCCTTCCAACCATAAGCATTGTGGCTGTTAAAGCTCTAACCATTCCTCTTAGAAAGCGGTCGGCTTTTACATTGTATATCAAAATATCTTTTTTTATAACCCAACTACTCTCTTTGAGGGTACAGATAAATGTTTTAGCCTGAGTATTTCGCTTTGAAAAAGATGTAAAGTCCTGATATTCACACAAAATATGTGCTGCTTCTTGCATTCTTTCAATATCAAGTTTATAGGGAAAGTAGAAGGCCCTGTCTTTGAAAAAAGGATTCTTATTCTGATATATATAATACTTATAGTATCGGGCTGTTGCATCAAACCTGGAGTGTGAGTTATCTGCAACTGGTATTACAGCTTTGACAACAATATCCGGGGGCAGAATTGAATTGACCTTATAAACAAACTCAGGATGGATCACACCATCATAATCAAAGTGAAGATAATTCTGCAATGCATGTACACCTGCATCTGTTCTCGACGAACAAGTCATTTTTGTTTTCTCTCCTTGTAAAATAGAAAAAGCCTTATCTATTTCGTTCTGAATACTATTAGCATTAACCTGAGACTGAAAGCCACTATAATTTGTACCCTTATATGCAACTTCAAGAAAGTAACGGGACATATTTTTTAATTGCGAATCATTGCCTTAAACAGATTAATATAATGCTCATCCTTTAACTCAGTTTGCAAAGAGTCAAAATTCTTTTTATCGGTTACATGATTATAAGATGCTTCAAAAAAATTGTATTTACCTAAATCAGACAAAAACAATGAGCCGAGGTTTTTTATTTGCTGAGTCGAAAAACATTTTGCTTTAAAATACTCTTTGGCCTCAATGATCATATTATCATCTCCTTCAGATGCTGCCATGAGTTTTCTAAGCTTAAAAAAATCATTATCCCTGGCAAGTGAAGGGCAGTTGTTCATTTCACGATAAAACTTTTGTGGTTCCGTTTTAACAACTGTTTTTTCTTCTGCTGCTTTCACGCTGTCAGGTAATATCTCCAGAAATTTTTTCTCCTCTTTGCTTGAGTTTTCCTTTGGTATTACAATCGGTTTAGGGTTTGGTATTATCAAACTTATTGTATCACTTGCCCCTTTATCATCTTTGTCAATAAAAACTAAACCAAAACCATCTGTCATTGATGTTTCTGATCTTTTAATAACAATGGATGGTTTGTAATTATTTATTTCAGTGTTTATGCTCTCTTCTTGTTTATTTACCGGTTGCTCCTCGCTTTCCGCTTTCGATTCCTCTGTTTTTACAATAACAGGTTCAACTTTTTGTACCGGTTCTTTCGGGGGTTGTATTTCTTCCCCTTTTGATTCTTCTTTTTTTACAACCACTGCTTCCTTATTATCAACTGGTTTTTCTGTAACAATATTTGTTATATCTATCGCTTTCTTTTCGTTTTCATTTACAGAAGTGCCTGTTCCTTTTTCCTGAACAACAGATGAAATCATTGTTTCTTTTAACGAAGGATCGCCAGCCGCTTTTGCAAGAATATTTGTAAAAGGTGAAACATCTTTAATCTCATTTGATTGTTCAATTTTTGCAGATACGCCGGAAGACATTTGTACAGCCAATGTTTGCAAATCAAAAAGACCCCAACCCTTATCTCCAAAATTTTTAAGAAGATACCCATGATCATTCTTACTCATGATCACTGTGAATTTTTGCTCAGGCCATTTATTTTGCGGGAAACCAACATTGAGATTATAAATGCTGTCCTTCAGTTTAGCAAGAATAAGATATCCTGAAGCCGATGAACTGTGTACCATTTTATCCATTCTTACATAAAAAGGCTGCTCATTCTCTGTTTGCAGATAAATAAAATACACTTTTTGTGAAAAGCCCGAAATGGAAAAAATGGAAAATAGTAAACAAAGGAGGGGTTTAGTCATTTTTCATATATTGGTTATCAATGCAAAAATAGATTAAATCCCCATATTTTTTTAGTAATAGTCAAACAAGTTGTTAATAATATGACCTTTCATCCCAATACTTCGTTCAAGGAGTTCTAACAGCTATAAATTTGCGGCATTAAATCACAAACATGAAAAAAACATTGTTCTTATTGTTCCTGGCCACTGCTTGTATCACTACAATGGCACAGGATACATCCTGGAAAAAAGAATACCGGGAAACAGTTCCCCGGATCAATGACCTGGTACATACCAAACTGGATGTAAAGTTTGATTACGAAAATTCTTATCTGAATGGTAAAGCCTGGATCACTTTAAAACCACATTTCTACAAAACGGACTCACTAACACTTGATGCCAAAGGAATGGGTATTCACAAAGTAGCAATGATGAATGGCGCAGCGATGAAAGATCTGAAATATGAATATGATGGCTGGCTACTTCGTATCAATCTCGGTAAAAATTATAAAGGAGGCGAATCATACACCATATATATTGATTATACAGCTAAGCCAAATGAAGTAAAAGTAAAAGGAAGTGCTGCTATCAGCGATGCGAAAGGATTGTATTTCATTAACCCAAAGGGAGAAGAAAAAGATAAACCAACACAAATATGGACACAAGGCGAAACCGAAGCAAGTTCTGTTTGGTTCCCAACGATTGATAAGCCGAATCAAAGAACGACACAGGAAATTTACATGACCGTTCCGGCAAAATATGTGACCTTATCCAATGGAAAATTGATGACCCAAAAGAAGAATGCCGACGGTACAAGAACTGATTACTGGAAAATGGACCTGCCGCATGCCCCTTATCTTTTCTTTATGGGTGTTGGTGATTTTTCCATCATCAAAGATTCTTACAAGGGAAAAGAAGTAAGCTATTATGTTGATAAAGAATATGCCTCCGTTGCAAGAAAAATATTTGGTAATACTCCCGAAATGATAGCCTTTTTTTCAAAGATCACTGGTGTTGATTATCCATGGGTAAAATATGCACAAATAACAGGACATGATTATGTAAGCGGCGCCATGGAAAATACTACGGCCACTCTTCATTCTGATGCTGCACAGCAAACTGCAAGAGAGCTGGTGGACGGTAATTTTTGGGAAAGCACTATTGCTCATGAGCTTTTTCACCAGTGGTTTGGCGATTATGTAACAACAGAAAGCTGGAGCAATATCACATTGAACGAGTCTTTTGCTAACTATAGTGAAGTGCTGTGGGCGGAATATAAATATGGTAAAGATGCCGGTGATGACCAGAACTATGGAGATATGCAGGGCTATCTTTTTAGCAATAGCGGCAAAAAAGATCTTGTTCGTTTTTATTACAATGATAAAGAAGACGTATTTGATGCAGTGAGTTATAATAAAGGCGGCCGCATTCTGCACATGCTGCGTAATTATATTGGAGATAGTGCCTTCTTTAAAGCATTGAATGTTTACCTGGCAACTAATAAATTCAAAGCTGCAGAAGCACACCAGCTTCGCCTGGCTTTTGAAGAAGTAACAGGCAAGGATCTGAACTGGTACTGGAATCAATGGTATTTTGGAGCCGGTCATCCTTCATTGGATATCAACTATAGTTATGATAATGCTACTAAAAAAGCAAGAGTAATTGTAAAACAAACTCAAGCCGGTGACAAGGTATTTAAACTTCCTGTGGCTGTGGATGTTTATAACGGTGCCAACAAGATCCGTTATACTGTTTGGGCAAAAAGCAAAATAGATACTTTCGATTTTAATACAGACCGGAAACCTGACCTAATAAATTTTGACGGCGATAAGATCCTTCTCGCAACCAAAAAAGAAAATAAAACGCTGGATGAATATATTCACCAGTATAAATATGCCGGTACCTATCTTGATCGCAGGGAAGCTATCGAAGCAGCAGCTGAACAGCAAGATGATCCCAAAGCCGTCGAACTGCTGAACAGTGCCCTAAAGGATAAATATTCTGGTCTGCGCAATTTAGCAATGGGCAGCCTGAATATGTCTGACGATAAAGTGAAAGCTGTTGTTGAGAAAAATATTTTTGATATCGCAAAAAATGATTCCAAGCCTGTTGTGCGTGCCGCAGCGATCTCCTATCTGAATAGTTACAATAATCCCGAAAACAAAGACATATTTATCAAAGCGATAAACGATTCGTCATATTCAGTTTCAGGAAATGCATTGATCGCCTTGTCTGAAGTTGATGTTCCTGCAGCGATCGCTGAAATGAAAGAATTATCGAAGGAACCTGCAAAAGGTGTGCTTGCCAATGCACTGAAAGAAGTGGAAGCATTGATCGATCCCGATAAATCATTTGATGAAATGACGACCGAGTATGAAGCATTACCGCTTTCACAAGAGAAATTTCAAATGACCGGTACTTACACAAAATTGATCGGTTATATCGATAATACAGGTAAAGTAAAATCCGGGGTTGACCTTATCGTCAAATTCCGTGATGCTATTCCTGCCGCTTTTCGTTCGCAAACGGATCCCTTCATTAATAAAGCACTGCGTGATGTAATGACCAAAAAACTACGCAGCATACAGGCTGGAGGCAATAAAGAGGAGATCACCAAACAGATAGAATATATAAAATCGAAATTACCTGAAGCTGAGAGGAAAGGTTTTTAAATAGTGTATAAAGCTTAAAATTTAAAAGCCCTTCACAAAAATGAAGGGCTTTTAAATTCATTATTTATAAACCAAAATATTCCTACCAACTACCGCTTGCACCACCACCACCACCACTACCACCACCAAAACCGCCGAAGCCTCCGCCACCTCCACCGCTTGACCATCCACCACCACCACTTCGACCGCTGCTAAGTAAACTTCCAATTACCCATCCAGCGCCAGATAATGCACCACCACCACCTCCTCCTCCACTACCACCTCCCATTATTCCGATAATAATAATGATGATGACAAAAGCGATAGAACCCCAGCCAATAGCTTTCTTTTTCTTACTACCATAATTTGCAGGTGCTTTGTATTCACCCGCAGCCGCTTTAATGATTGCATCAATACCCAAATCAATACCCCGGTAATAGTTACCATCCTTAAAACTGGGAGTGATCCGTTCTTCGATAATATGTTTGGCGGTGATATCAGGAATAGCGCCTTCCATCCCATAGCCTGTCTCAATACGGAGCTTTCGGTCGTCCTTTGCAATAAGCAACACAATACCATTATTCCTTTCCTTTGTACCGACACCCCATTTTCGGATGATCTCCAGGGCTACCTCTGTAGCCGAATAATCACCCGTTGTCGAAACGATCACAACCGCTATTTCGGTTGTAGTACTGTCCTTGTACGCTATTAATTTTTGATTGAGCGCTTCCAGTTGCTGAGAGGTCAGCGTATTTGTTTGATCAACAATTGCATAAAATGAAGAAGGGCGGGAAGGAACTACTTTATCTATCTGTGCAGAAACACAAACAGAAAATAAAAGTCCAAGTATTACTAAAAGCCGCTTCATTAATTACCTGCCAAATTGAATATCGTCTGAAAGTTCATTCTTATCCTTATCCGTGTACGGGAAAAATTTTTGCAGGGCATTGCCTATGTCTTCGACACAACCGGCGATGCCCTTTGCATAGTTGTTCCCGTCAAATTCGCTGATCATTTTTTTTACCTCATTATTCCAGTATTCACTTCCTACTTTTCGGTGAATACCTTCATCGCCGAATACAGCTAACTGGTGATCTTTTATGGCAACATACACAAGTACTCCATTTCTTTCCTGTGTTGCCTGCATTCCCATTTGTGCAAATATTTCAATGGCCCTGTCAAGTGCATCCACATAACTGCAACGGCTTTCTATAAAGACCCTGACCTCACCACTGGTGCAGCGTTCCGCATTTTGAATAGCTGAAACAACGAGGCGTTGTTCTTCATCTGTGAAGAATTTTTTCTTCCTTTTAAAAAGGGAAAACATCCGGATATTAATTATTTGATATTAAAGTTCACATCCGGCGCATTTTCCGATCCCGGGTTGGCTTTATAATATGCTTTTTCCTTTGCGCCTATCATACCTGCCAGCATACTTCTCGGAAACTTAACGATCATAACATTAAATTTCTCGACAGCTGCGTTATAATCCTGTCGTGCAACATTGATCCGATTCTCCGTTCCTTCGATCTGCGCCTGGAAATCCTGGAAGGCTTTTGTAGTTTTTATATCGGGATAATTTTCGACATAACCCATCAATCTTGAAAAAGCGCCTTGCATTTGCCCTTGTGCTTGTTGGTATCTGTCAAGACTTGCCTGGTCCTCTACATTAACAGTAGTAGATCCAAGTTTGGCTCTTGCATTCACTACTTCGGAAAGTAATGATTTTTCAAAATTTGCCGAAGCTTCGATGGTTTTGATCACAGTGCTGTACAAATCAGTTCTTCGCTGGTAATTGGTTTCAACATTACCCCATACTTTTTTTACATTTTGATCAGCAGATTTGATCTTATTACAACCACTGCATCCCCATACAAAAAGAATTAATACAAGAGCAGCAACAGATAATAGGATGATGTTCTTAGTTCCTTTCATTTTTTAGTAGTTTTAATAGAGAGTAAAAGTATGACTTTTGGTATTTTGACAAGGTAAATTTTCGGTTGGTCAAGTAATACTGCCGGTGAAACGACAAATTGACTAACTCTGCGGCATGGTTTTAGCGCCGAACGGTTCAAATAAACGAATTATGCCACTGCTGAAAAAAGCCCCGGGGATATTTTTAGTTATTCTTTCAGTTGCCTGCATGCATTGCAAAAAGAAAAGCAATACATCGGATGACCCTCCTCCACCAGGCTCTGTAGCGATCAAAGACTCAATACTGATACAAGGGCTTAGCTATCCCTGGGAAATTTTGTGGGGGCCTGATAATTTTATCTGGATGACAGAACGGGGCGGAAAGATCAGCCGGGTGAACCCAACCACCGGTGTCGTTTCCCCTTTGCATACGATCACTGAAGTTGTTGCTAACGGTGAAGGAGGTTTATTGGGAATGGTTTTACATCCTGATTTTGCCACCACACCTCATGTATTTGTTGTGTATAATTATAATAATGCCGGTTACAAGGAAAAAATTGTTCGTTTTACCTATACCGGAACATCATTAACGAGCCCGGTAACGATCATTGATAATATTTCTGCTTCTTCCATTCATAACGGATGCAGGTTGGTGATCACCCCTGATCTGAAATTATTTATTACCACCGGCGATGCATCCAATCAATTGCTGCCGCAAAATGCATCAGTAGTAAATGGGAAAGTACTGCGACTCAACCTTGACGGAACTGTTCCTGCAGATAATCCTGTTGCCGGAAATCCTTACTGGAGTTTGGGCCATCGTAACCCACAAGGATTAGTGTTTGCCAATAATAGATTGTATAGTTCCGAACATGGCCCCAGCAATGATGATGAGATAAATATCATTGAAAAAGGAAGAAATTATGGATGGCCCAACGTACATGGTTATTGTGATTCAGGCGGTGAACAAACGTTTTGTACTGCTAACAATGTAAGAGAGCCTTTAAAAACATGGACCCCAACTGCGGCTGTTTGCGGAATGGATTATTATAACAGCAATCTTATACCTCAATGGAAAAACTCTTTGCTGGTGGTAGCATTGAAGAATGCAAGACTTTACCAGATGAAACTGGATGGATCATTTACCAGCATAACAGAAACCAATGAATACCTCACTAATAACTATGGAAGAATGAGAGATGTATGCATCTCGCCTGCCGGCAGGGTATATATCTGCACCAGCAATGGAAGTAATGATAAAATAATTGAACTAAAAGCTCAATAAGCAAGCAGGGAGTAGCTAGTGGCAAGCAGGTTGCGTGCTATTATAAACTTTCTTCCCTGCTCTCTACTCGCTACTTACTAGTCTTATTCAACTTTCCTGATACAAACAAACTGGTAAGTATCCACTTTTTGTACATTATAATATGCGCCGGTGTACCAATACTTTGATACAGCTGTAGTACCGCTTGCCTCTGTTGATGTCCAGATAGTACCTCTTTCTTCAATGCCTGGAAATTTTTCTTTGAAAGCATAAATAGCATCCGATTCATCTTTGGAAGGAAGATACCAGTCATCTTTATCTCCCGCTTTTGCCTCACTGCATAATTTAGCAGCATAAGGTTTGCCTTCAAAACCGGAATTATTTCCTACAGCGGTAACAATTGCTGTCGTATTATTTGCCCCGTTCGATTCACTTTTGGCAGCATCGGCAATGATCTCTTCATAACCGCCCCACATCACTTTTCCTTTGGCCGTCATGTCAAGCACCTCATATTTTTTGCCATTGTGTTCGATCGGAATGATCTTTTGTCCCTGTGATTGAATAACAACAAAAAGGACAGCCGTTAAAAGGAAAAATGTTTTTTTCATATTTACTTATTTAGGATCAAAGATGAATGAAAATTAAAAAAAAGCTCTGAAAAGTTCGTAAATGGTTACTAATAGTTATTCAATGGCTCACTCTTGTACAGCTGCTATGCCCGGCAATGTTTTTCCCTCGAAATATTCCAGCATAGCACCTCCGCCGGTAGAAACATAACTTACTTTATCAGCATAACCGAACTGGTTGACTGCTGCTACACTATCACCACCGCCTACTAATGAAAAAGAACCTGACTCAGTAGCTTCAGCCACTGCTTTGGCAATTGCTTTTGTCCCATGCTGGAAATTGTGCATTTCAAAAACTCCCATCGGGCCATTCCATAAAATAGTTTTAGAATGTTTAATCACATTTGAAAATTGTTCACAGGCATTTATTCCAATATCGAGCCCCATCCAGCCGGATGGAATATTATTACTGGGCGCCATTGAAGTTTGTGCATCCGCAGCAAACTTGTCGGCAATAACAGAATCAGAAGGAAGATGGATACAAACTCCTTTTGCTTCTGCTTTCCTTAAAATCTCCAATGCTGTATCTATCCTGTCTTGCTCGCATAAAGAGTTTCCGATCTGGCCTCCTTCGGCTTTCATAAAGGTATAAGCCATACCACCGCCGATGATAATATCGGTTGCTCTCTCCAAAAGATTTTCAATGATGAGAATTTTATCACTCACTTTAGCACCACCAATGATAGCTACAAATGGTTTTTCTGCCTTATGCAATACTTTTTCTGCGCTGGCTACTTCTCCTTCCATTACCAAACCAAACATTCTTTTTTCAGCCGGAAAGAATTTTGCAATGACAGCGGTTGATGCATGTGCCCGGTGAGCCGTGCCAAATGCATCATTGATCCATACATCACCCAGTTTGGATAATTTTTCTGCAAACTTCTCGTCCCCTTTTTCTTCTTCTTTATAAAAACGAAGATTCTCCAGCAACAAAACTTCACCCGGCCGCATCATACTTGCGGTGAGACCTGCTTGTTCACCGATGCAATCATTTGCAAACAGGACCCTTGCTCCTCCCAATAATTCACTAAGGTGCTTTATCAAATGTTTTAATGAATATTTTTCGGCTGGCCCTTCTTTTGGTCTTCCGAGATGGCTCATTAATATTACTATACCACCATCATTCAGCACTTTTTTAATAGTTGGGACCGCTGCTTTTATCCTTGTATCATCGGTAATTTCAAATGTATCATTCAACGGCACATTGAAATCAACCCGTATCAGTGCCTTTTGTCCTTTAAAATTGTGGCTGGAGAATTTTGACATGATTGTTATTTAAGAGCCACAAAAGTAGTCTTTCAGATAAAAACTAAAAGAGAATAGATAAAAGTTCTTACAGTTCCAGTTGTCCCACCATCTGCCAGGCTTCAGCAAATAAAAAGCCCTTGGGGAAGGGCAATTTTTTCCGGCTATAATAACTTTTATCTTTTAGTTATTATCTATTATGATATACGTTTAGCCGATCAGTTTGGCGAAATATTTCACTGTTCTTACCAACTGGCTTACATAACTCATTTCATTATCATACCAGCTAACTGTTTTTACCAGTTGCTTATCTCCGACTGTCATCACTTTGGTTTGTGTGGCATCGAACAACGAACCGTAATGGATACCGATGATATCGCTGCTCACAATTTCATCCTCTGTATAGCCAAAACTCTCAGTGCTGGCCGCTTTCATCGCTGCATTGATCTCATCAGCTGTTACCGTTTTACTTAAGATACTGGTCAGTTCTGTCAATGAACCGGTAATGGTCGGTACTCTTTGAGCGCTGCCGTCCAGTTTTCCTTTTAATTCGGGTAATACCAACCCAATTGCTTTGGCCGCACCTGTACTATTAGGAACAATATTCGCAGCGGCAGCTCTTGCCCTGCGAAGATCTCCTTTCGGATGTGGTGCATCCAATGTATTCTGGTCATTGGTATAGGCATGAATGGTTGTCATAATACCGGTAACGATACCATATTTATCATTCAGCACTTTTGCCATTGGAGCAAGACAGTTGGTAGTACAGGAAGCACAGGAAATGATCGTTTCGCTTCCATCCAGAATATTATGATTCACATTGAACACAACTGTTTTCAGATCGCCGGTAGCCGGGGCAGAAATAACAACTCTTTTAGCCCCGGCAGTTATATGTGCTGCTGCTTTGTCTTTATCTGTAAAAAATCCTGTACACTCCAATACCACATCCACATCATGCGTTTTCCAGGGAATTTCAGCCGGGTTTTTCTGAGCATACACTCTCACACTATCGCCATTTACAACAATTGAATCTTCTGTAGCTTTTACATCAGCATCGAAACGACCCTGTGCACTGTCGTACTTTAAAAGATGGGCTAATACTTTAGGGCTGGTAAGATCATTGATAGCCACTACATCAATGCCTTCCATTTTATAAATCTGGCGGTAAACAAGACGACCGATCCTTCCAAAACCATTGATAGCAACTTTAATTGTACTCATACTGTTGATTCGTTTTTGATGAAGAACTTGATTTTGCCCCGCAAAGGTAAGCAAATGACGAGTCTGGTTATAGATCAGATTCAAACAATCTGGCTATTTCAGCCAACTGATATAGTCCTGTAAATTCCGTTGGCAAGGGATAGTGATTGGGAATAATGCAATATTTTTGGTTTTGCTTACAGGAAACCACTGGAAAACAGGGTGCCGAAGCTGAGCAACAAATTCTACAGCATGAAAAAATTAATATACCTGCTTTGTTTAGTTCTCCTAATGGCTTCCTGCCAAAAAGAAATAGACTGGGGTTCAGATAACCCATCCGCCGACAACAGTTATGATGTTGCAGGTTCGACGGTTGTGACGAGTATGCCGCCCAATAGCCGGATTAATGGTTACTTGCTGGATAGTGGCATTGTAGCAGTCCCTGATTCCGGAATTAATTTGCGATTTGATTATGCAAATGTTCCCGATAATGTTACATGGAGTGATTCACTTAAAACACCGGTGAATTTGGCAGATTATCCACAAGCCAGGTATATGGTAGGATTCAGTCAGTCGTTAGCAGGACAAGCAGTAACAGCCAACGAATATTTCAGCCTGAACACAACTGATTGGAATGACTTAGGAGGTTATTTTAACCCGGCTATCAATATCTCACAGGGTGGATTTGGAATTGATATTCCACAGCAAGCCAATAAGAATAATCCTGCACAAACGCTGGTAAAATTTCCTGTTAAGTACAAAGATTCAATTAACCAATCGGTGAATTCATCTGTAAATCTTCAGATCAGTGGAAATTTTAGTGGTATTCCTTTCAATGGCCCATTAACTATTTCACTTGCAACTGTGGTGAATAGTAAAAATATCGGTTATGGGTATTTGAAATTAAAAGGTTACCCGGATTCATTAAGAGTAGTCGTTCAGCGATACGCTACATCGATCACCACTACTTTCTCCTCAACAAATTTTCTGATCAACACCTTACTTGCAACTTTATTGAGCCAGGCAGGTATTCCGAATGGACAGACCATTACCACAACAGTATATCGCTTTTGGGCAAAAAACAAGGGACTTGTAATGACCCGTGAAGCAAATGGTATGGCAAGAGTAAGGACGGGGTTGTAAAATTTAAAGGACTTTTAGCTGCGAGTAGTTGCTGGCGATGGAGGTAGTTTATAACTACCAACATTTTATAAAACGAACAACAAAAACAAAACAACAAACTCTATCGAGTTTGATCCTGAGACACAGTCTCAGGATAACAACTCTATTATTCTATATTTTTCAAAGAACAGAACACTCACGACAACTGGTAAATGATTCCCTATAGCAGAAACTCAGGCCAGCCGTTTCAAGTAGGCAGACTACGGACAGCGGGGAAACAGAAAATTACTCTACAATTACACTAATTTTTACGCTTGTATATTTATCTTTAATGCTGTTATCAAAAAAGTCATCTTTAAAATCAGATTTTTTAAATGACTGCCAAAGTTTTATAGGCACTTGAGATAAGAAATATTCTGATCCTCCTTTTCGCCTATAAAAAAAATATCCACTTTGTTTGTCGCAACTATAATATGCCGCAGATTTCATAACATTTCCCTCTGGTACTAATATTGAATCAATCATCTTAAAACTAGAACTCCTAATGCGATTAATAGCTTCCTGATATGAGCTAAAGGAATCTGGAATCTTATCACAATTAAATTGCTTGCACCGTATTGATGCAGTCACAATAAAGACTAGAAATATTTTTAATGTCATTATTCTCATATCAATAATTTTTAAATGATCATTTGATCGGGTTTTTATTTAAATCATATATTCTCCCACAAAAGTCAATATACAATTGTGCATAGGTGCTTTTCGTTTGCATAAATTGCAGGTTATCTTGATGTGGATATGCAACGTTCCCTTTATAAATTGTAACTTTCCCATTAATCTTTTCCTCATACCCAGGGAGTCTTTCAGACCCATAAAAATTACAACCTACTTCCTGATAATATGGAGTGCCCTGATAATAATCTTTCGAAATATGGGACCTTAAATTTCCGTCTGAATTTAATAAGTAAAAACTAAGTTGGGAGTTATTTGCAATCAGATCAGTATCTCCATTTTCGTGCCAACTAAAGTTTTTTCCTTCGGGATCACTTGCCGCATCATGGATATGGATATGTCCTACTATTGTTGCTCCAAGAGGCAATGTTTCCTTATGTCTTTTATCCCAAGGCCCGGGAGACTGCGTCTCTGGATTATACCCTTCAGGATTATCTTTCTCAAATCTAACTGCCCGAGTAAACCCAAAATACTCCTTTTCCTCTCCATCTATTTTAACTTTAATACTATAAATTACTGCAGAATATTCTCGCTGATCAGTTTTTCCATATTGGCAGAAAATCCTTGACCAAGCAAATGCCGCTGCATCATTTCTTTCATACAAACCATACAAAGAAGTACAGGTTGTCGATCCTCCATTTCCCCCAACTGCCCCGCTTCTAATAGACCCTAATTGTTTGGCTAAGGCAGATTGATACTTTCTTAACACTATCTCTTCCATTCTTCCAATAACTGCCCAAAAGTTAAAAGAAGCATCATCATGTCCATCAGCAAATGCACTTGTAAAACCTGATATTTGCTGACCTGAAACATTCCAACCCCAATCGTTCTCATTATCATGCATCATAATCGCTTTCATTCCATCGGGATCTATAAAAATGATCGGATTATTATAAGCGTAATTATAAGGAGTCCATCTTCTACTGCTTTCCGCTAACGGATCAATCACATGCCAACGTCCTATCTGGTTATCATATTGCCTGGCACCGTAATCATACCATTCCAAACTTGCACCATCAGAAAATTCTCCTTTCTGTTGTTCCTTACCATTATACTTGTAATTATTCTCTTTACCACCAAAGGATAATGCTTTGGAAGAAATGCCATTCATTAATAACCCAAACGGATAATAATGGTCTTCCTGGAGTAATGGGCCCCTGTCATGCGTTACCTGCATGTTGTCAAAGAACACAGAAAGACTAACAGAACAAAAATTAAAAAGCCTTTAAAGAGTATAATTTTGGATAACTATATAAAAAAATAGTTCCTTTATGAGAATATAAATAATTTATCTTCTCGTTAAAAATAATTGGAGAATCTTTACCGTTGCGATCTATTTTCATCAACATATTATTATCTAAGCCAAAGAATATGTTCCCATTCTTGTCAGCAACTAAGTTTGTTCCTAGTCTTACCTTGTATTCATAGTTTTTTAGATTTGCTCCGTTTTTAATATCATAAACAAATATGCTATGGTCGCCCCTGCAAAAAAGCTTTTCATCTGTTACTATCATTGATGTTTCCCATACTTCAATACTACTATCAACTTTTTCTTTCCATATTTTGTTGCCCGTTGCTACATCAAAAGCAGTAATAAAGTGTGTTTGCTTTAAGTCTGTGCTTAAAACAAAGACAAGGTTACTGTACAAGCCATAGAGTAGTTGTATGTTTAAGCTATCATTTACACTAACACTCCAGTTCACCATTCCATTACCAGCATTTGCTGACTGAAGATGCATATCATCTAAAATATAAATTATATTGCTATCTACTAAAAAAGGATGAGACATTGTAGCTCCTCCCTGTTTTTGTCTTATTGTCCACAACTCCTGTAACGTTCGTGTATCAAAACACTTTAAGCCAATACCTCTATCCTGAAGAATAATATTATTTTTGTAGATCAATGGATTAATCTTACATCTATCTTCTAATTTTAATATTCTTGCTTTTCCATTCGTGTCAATTAAATAAACACTATCTGACAGGGTAGGTACTACATATTCTCCGGTTGATGCAATAACACCCATATTAATGCCCATTTGATTTATATTTTTAGACCAGATAAGCTGTTTATGTTTCAATGAAAAGCACTTAAATGACTCCTTTCCTGGCATATCCATTGCCTGGTAATATATATCGTCATTGTGGAAGTAAACTGTTTTATACGAGACTATGCCGGGTAATTGGATGGTATCTTCTATTATTCTCGCATCATGATCCAAAGTTTGCTTAATTGAAGTATTGTTATTTGAGTTACAACTAATCGTAAAACAACAAGAAATTAAATAAAATAAATTTTTCATCAATATTTCAGACATAAGGTTGAGCTTTATTTATTTTAAATGCCACTTGTATTCTCTTATAAAATACGGAACTACTTTATTCATTCCATGGCTATATCTGTCCGATGGATTCATTATGTTCCCTTCAAATTTCAATTCTTTTGGTGGTCCAAATCTGCCGAAATCGAACTTTTACGCCGTTGTTGGTCTTCCAAATCGTTGAGCGGCCTTTGTTGTGTGCTTTGCTTGTGCCATAGCAGAAACACCAACAAATGAATTGAGGACACTCTATCAATCCTTATAATGCGTCAAAAAACCCCAGTTATCTTTCCCTGTTTCATAAAACACTGCTGACGAATACTTATATTCTTCCGGTAATTTAAACATTTCTGCTTTTACAGGGTTCCAGTGTATATATTCCAGTTTTTGTATAAATACAGGATGATTTCGCAATTCAACACTTAATGCATTCCTTTCCCAAAACTGGTAAGCTCTGTCTTTTGCATCCACTTTGAAATGAGCCAACGCATCAGGGTGATTTTTTTGCAGATCTCTCTGTATCCGTTGGGCAATGTACTTTAAAAAATCCCGCTGAACCGCTTCCGGATCATTATCCGGCATCATCTGCCAGATCAGATGAATATGATTCTCCATTATTATGAAAGCGAAGATCTTTGCCCTTTTATCTTTTACCAGGAAACGCAGACTGCTTATTACGATGTCTTTATATTTATCTGGTTTGAGCAGTCGCTTCCATTCAAGATTTGTAGCAGTAAAGTATTGAGGGTATTCTGTTATAAAAGGCGCCATCGCTTAAAAAAGCAAAAATAGATTTTCTCTATGCATGTTGCTGGTGTTTTTGCCCAGCTGCAATGCCCGCACTCAACACACAGCAACGGCGTGCTGCTTTTTGGGAAGACCAACAAAGGCGAAAATGGAATCCTGTAGCTGCACCTGCTGATTATGAACATAGCTCAGCAAGATTTTATATTTCGGAAACACATGCTGCCTATCCTGTATTGAATTATTGTGAACTGGCGGATATTAATTTGACACAGCCGTTAGAAAATGACACCGAGTCCACCCCGCACACATAGCCCTGCAGTGAGACATCGGCTACGAAGCGTTAACTTTGGAGACTCGGGAAGAAAGGAAAACCCCGCTTTTCAGCGAGGTTTTGTAGCCCGTACGGGATTCGAACCCGTATCACCACCGTGAAAGGGTGGTGTCCTAGCCCTTAGACGAACGGGCCGTTTTAAGGGACGGCAAAGATAACCCTGCGATGCTTTTTAGCCAAATGTTTTTCTCTCTGATCAGTAGTTCTAAATCACCTTATATTTTCATTAGAAAATTTATACACAGTTTTTTCCGCATAAACCTCACCGGGCTTTAAAATAGTATTGGGAAAACCGGGATGATTGGGACTATCAGGAAAATGCTGTGCTTCCAGGCAAAGGCCTGCATACTTGCCATATACTTTTCCTTTTTTAGTATCCATAAAATTTCCATCTAAAAAATGCCCGCTATAAAAATGAATGGAAGGTTGGGTGGTAAACACTGTCATCTTTATGCCGGTTTCGGAATGTATCAATGAAACGGCTTTTTCTAATTTACCACTACTGTTTTTTAGCACCCATGAGTTATCGTATTCCCCGGATAGATCATCCGATACCCCGATCTTTCTTACTTCTGTAAAATCCATTGTTGTATTTCTAACCTCTTTCATATTTCCTGTCGGGATCAATTTTTCATCCACTTCAAGGATATTGCCGGCGTTCAATTGCAATTGATGATTTAGAATGGTATTCTCATATCCGCCGGAGAGGTTGAAATAACAATGGCTTGTAATATTTATAGGAGTTGCTTTATCAGTAGTGGCAGCATATTTTATATGCAATTCATTTCCGGCAACTATATAGGTGACCGATATATCCACGTTACCCGGGAAACCCTCTTCATCATCCAAACTTCTGTAAGAAAACCTGACACCATTCTCTTCCGGTAATACTTCAGCATCCCAATACTTTTTATCGAAACCTTTGAAACCACCATGAAGACAAGAAATCCCGTCATTATTTGAAAGATGGTATTCATTTCCGTTAATACCGAACGCAGCATTGGCGATCCTGTTTGCATATCGTCCGCATATAGCGCCAAAATAATGTTTCCCGGATCTTATATATCCTTCAAGTGTATCAAAGCCAAGCACAACATCAGCGGGTGAACCAGTTTTATCCGGAACAATAATACTTGTAACAGTAGCGCCGTAGTTGATTACACTCACCTGTATGCCTGCCCCCTGCGTAATGGTAAATTTGTTTACTGTCCTGCCCTCTAATTTGCCAAAAGATTGAACTGTTGTTTTTGCAGCCATCAGGTACAGCGATTAATGATATTTAAATTGATTCCGGATAAGCATCAGAATGATTTATCCTCTTTAAGATATTCTTTGCGAATGCCATCCAGCAAATCTGATTGATGAATTTCCGAATCTTTTCTTGCATAACAACAAAGTGCTGCGTATTGCACAGCATTTAAAATTGAAGCGCCGCTTAATTCATATTGCCTTGCCAATTCTTCTAGTTTTACAGATACATTATGTTTTAGCGCTGCGGGCATTGATTTTTTCCAAAGTAATAATCTTTCTGTTGAATTAGGCATCGGAAAATGTACCAGCGAATGAAATCTCCGGAGAAATGCTTCATCTAAATTATTTTTGAAATTAGATGCCAGTATCATCAGGCCAGGATAATCTTCAACCCGTTGCAGCAAATAACTTACTTCCTGGTTGGCATATTTATCATGAGCACTCTGCACATTGGTCCGTTTACCAAATAAGGCATCTGCTTCATCAAAAAACAATATCCAGTTCTTTGTTTCAGCCTTCCTGAAAACACTTTCGAGGTTCTTCTCTGTTTCACCAATGTATTTTGAAACGATCTGAGAAAGATCGATCCTGTAAACATCTTTTTCAAACTGCTTTCCAAGCAATGCGGCTGTTAGTGTTTTTCCTGTTCCGGACGGGCCATGAAATAATACCCTGAACCCCGGTTTGATCTTTCTTCTCAGGTTCTCATCTTTTTCAAACAAATGATGATGCTGTAACCAGTTGCTTATCTCATTTACCTGCGTCATGGTTTGCGGGTTCAGCACCACATCATCCCAGATCATTTCAGTGGTGATCTTCTTAGCAGGGAAATCAAGCCCAAATCTTGGTATGGTTTCTTTGTCCAATAAAATTTTATCGACCCAATCCTGCCCTATCACTATACGTCCGCTCATCACAGGTTCTCCTTCTTTTACCGGTTCCAGCCAAAGAATACCATAACGATAAAAGAAATGTTCTTCAGAAAAAAGTTGTTGGATATGCAAACGGTTCTCAATATCATTTCCAGCCAGAATAAATTGTACTGTTTCACCAGTTGGCAACAAGCCTCTGTGATTATTTGCTTTTACTCCGCCGAATTCGGGAAAGTCGCCACCGGATGGAAGATGCTCGGTAATGATCGAAGAAAAAAAATCTGGCTGGATATGCGGCACCATTGTTAACATCAATGTGATCCATTCATCGATGTTAGGTAGTTTGGGTAAATGTTTGGCAATATCCTGTTTGATGAGGCTACCGTTAAAATTTTCTTTCACCCATTTTTCCAATCCAAAAACATTTTTATCAAAATGGCTCTGCATCCGCTTGGTTATAACCTGTCGCAGATCATTCATGGCTGATTCAACCGCGAAGGAAGGGATGATATTTTTGTGGAGGGTGTACAACATGACAATATGAATTTATTGATTTTTTTGCTTTGTCTCCTTATTATCCTGTTGCATTACATGGGTAAGCTCATGTGCCATCAGTTTTTTTCCTTCCTCTGAGCTGGTA
>JABFRU010000058.1 GCA_013140985.1 Chitinophagaceae bacterium
GTACAGGGTGAAAAGCTATGGCGGTGATACTTCGTAAGCCCGTGTTTCTCTATGGCAGTTCGGTGTTCTTCTGTGCCATAACCTTTATTGGTGTTCCAGGCATAATAAGGGAATTCATTATGCAGCTTCCGCATATATTCATCCCGCCAGGTTTTAGCCAAAATACTGGCAGCGGCAATAGAATTATAAAGGCCATCGCCTCCGATAATGCAGCGATGGGGAACTTTTTTGTAAGTAATAAAACGATTGCCATCTATTAACAGGAAACGGGGCCTCTTTTTTAATTTGTCCAAAGCAAGGTGCATGGCTTTAAAGGATGCTTTCAGAATATTTATTTTGTCTATCTCTTCGCTTTCCACTCTGGCCACGGCAAAAGAAATGGCGGATGCCTCAATAATTGGTCTTAACTCATTCCGGCCTTTCTCTGTTACTTGTTTAGAGTCATTCAGCAAAGGATGATAGAAATCGGGAGGCAAAATAACAGCAGCTGCAAACACCGGTCCGGCCAGGCAGCCTCTTCCGGCTTCATCACAGCCGGCTTCTGTATATTTTGTTTGGTAAAAAGAATTCAGCACCGAGCCGCAATTTCATAAATAAGTTTCAAAGTGTAAAGGTTTAAGAGTTTAAAGTTGGTCTCACAAAATGTGTAACGTCTTAAACTCTTGAACATTTAAACCATTAAACTTTCCCTCTAACTTTGCACCCGCATGCAAAAAGAGATTCGTCAACGTTCATCCGGGCCTGTTGCCATTTGGCTGCTGGTGGGAGTGGGTATGATAATGGTGCAGGTTTTATTGGGTGGAATCACAAGGCTAACCGGTTCGGGCCTTTCTATCACAGAATGGAAACCCATTATGGGCACATTGCCGCCAATGAATGAACAGGACTGGAATACAGCCTTTGAAAAGTATAAACAGATTGCCCAATACAAATACATCAACTCCCATTTTTCTTTATCCGATTTTAAATCCATTTTTTTCTGGGAATGGTTTCACCGGCTTTGGGCCAGACTGATCGCTGTTGCCTTTGCTATCCCGTTCATTATTTTTTTAGTTCAAAAGAGATTTAAAAAAGAAATGGTGAGACCGATGCTGATCCTTTTCTTATTGGGTGCTTTGCAGGGCCTGGTAGGATGGATCATGGTACAAAGCGGACTGGAAGATTCGGAATTATTATATGTAAGTCATTACAAACTGGCGATACATTTTATTCTTGCGTTGGGGCTATTATGCTATGCATTATGGTTTGCTTTGGAGCTATTGGTGCCGAAAGAACAGGTGATAGTCAATAAACCTTTGCACAGGTTTACTGTTTGGCTTTTGGTGTTATTGACAATTCAATTGATCTATGGAGCTTTTATGGCGGGATTAAAAGCAGCCCCTGCTGCAGCTACCTGGCCTTTGATCAATGGCGATCTTATTCCTGGCGATCTTCATTCATTCGGTGCAAGAGAATTCAACGGACTTTCCTTTTTAACCGGCAATCCGCTGGTTGTTCATTTCATTCACAGGATCCTTGCCTATATTCTTACGATCCTTGTTTTTATTGCATACCTGAAAGCGTATAAGACAAGCGGAACAAAAATTTTTACCAAAACAAGAGCTATTCCTTTGCTGCTTGTATTGTTACAGGTATTGCTTGGTATTCTTACAGTTTTAAATGCTACAAATGGCGGATCATTTATCTGGTTGGCAGAAGCACACCAGTTGGTAGCTATGTTGTTTTTGTTGTCGCTGGTGTGGATGTTATTTATTGTACGGAGAGCCCCCGGACACCGGAACTCCGTTCCGGTATAAAAGAAGGACGGAACAGAGTTCCGTCTTCCATTTGACCAGACAGTCAATTATCACTATTTTTAGTAGCACTCATTTTATTTTTAATGAAAGCCTGGCTAAAAGGTTTTTGGTATTCTTTCCCCATTCAACTGGTATTTCTGCACCTGCGCAAATACCAGGTGCTGTTATTATTCTGGTTCATACTCTTCAGTACTGTGAACGGCTCTTTCATGAAAACATTCGGCGCTGATTCGTTATTTCTTGCTCCGGAGTATTTGGGAAATGTCAATTCACTGAGTATGGCTATAGTTGGTGCAGCCATTGGCATGTTCATTATGAGCTGGAATATTTCATCGTTCATTTTATTCAGCCGTCATTTTCGGTTTTTGGCAGCGACTACCAATCCTTTTTTAAAATATTGCATCAATAACTCTGTTATTCCTGCAATCTTTCTTTTCTTTTATTTTTTTAAAGCGTACCAATTTGCACATTACCGGGAATTGATATCTTCCATAGAGATCATTTTTTTATTCGGAGGTTTTTTGTGCGGACTTATTTTCATACTGGCTGCTTCATTTATTTATTTCTTCCGGGCCGACCGTTCTATTCTGCGACGGATGATGCCGGTAATAAAAGATCCGGGTTCTTATATCACACATCTCGGACAGGTAAAAGAAGTTTCTCATGATGCGAAGATCATTACAGTAAGATCGTATTTTGAAACACCATTCAAGCTAAGACCGGCAAGAGATGTATCTCATTATACCAGTGAATTTGTTGCCTCTATTTTTAAACGGCATCACTTTGCTGCTATTCTCTCAGTATTTGCAGCCTTCCTTTTTCTCATGCTGATCGGGTTTTTGTTAGACAATCCTTTTTTCCAATTGCCTGCCGGAGCCAGCATCACCATTTTTTTTTCTATACTGATCGGGGTAGCCGGCGCCATCACTTATTTTCTGCAAAGCTGGAGTGTCCCTTATTTGATAGGCATCGTACTGCTTCTGAATTTTTTTTATAAACAGGATTGGATAGATCCCCGCAACAAAGCATACGGGTTGAATTACTGGAATAAGAACGAAAGACCGCCTTATACTAAGGAAGGATTGCTTACACTGTGTAATAAGGATGATATGGAGGCGGATAAGCAAAATATGATCAGCATCCTCGATGCATGGAAAAAAAAACAAGGTGAGGGCAAACCGCTGCTTGTATTTCTCAACACCAGTGGGGGCGGACATCGCAGCGCTACGTTTACTTTCAGTGTGCTGCAGCAACTGGACAGTATGACAAAAGGCGCTATGATGAAAAAAACATTTCTGATCAACGGCGCATCGGGAGGAATGATTGGCGCTGCTTATTTCAGAGAATTATACCGGCAACGGGAACAAGGACAAAAAATTCACTTGCAGGATCAGAAATATGTGGATGATATTGCAGGAGATCTTTTAAACCCGCTGTTCACCTCGTTTTTTGCCCGTGACCTGATCGCACCGGCACAAAAATTTAAGGTGGGTCCTTATACCTATGTAAAAGACAGGGGCTATGCATTTGAGCAAAAACTCAACTCAAATACAAATGGTTTTTTGAATAAGCAATTGAAGGATTATGTAGCCGATGAAAAAGCTGCAAACATTCCTTTAGTGTTCTTTAATTCAGTGGTGACAAGGGACAGCCGCAAGATGATCATCAGCACACAGCCGGTTCGTTTTATGATGCGATTATCAGCAGACACGGCGCATATTCCCCCGATGGATCCCGATGCAATAGATTTTGTTTCTTTTTTTGCCAAACAAGATCCTTATAATATCAGGATACTGACAGCGCTGAGGATGAATGCTACTTTTCCAATTGTATTACCCAACGTCTGGCTTCCTTCCGATCCTGTAATTGATGTGATGGATGCAGGCCTGAGAGATAATTTCGGGCAGGAAACAACCTTACGTTTTTTATCTGTCTTTGAAGATTGGATCAGGCAAAATACAAGCGGGGTTTTACTGTTGCAAATAAGAGATCGTCAAACCGGCGCATGGGAGGTGCCTTATTTGTCAGATGATATAACCGATCATGCTACCAAACCTTTTTTGCTGTTGCAGCATAATTGGTTCAAGATGATGGAATTTTTTCAGAATGATATGCTGAGTTATTATACAACGCATACCGGTGTGCCGGTGTATAAAATAGATATTAATTACTCTGCCGATAAAGAACAGATCAAAGCTGCATTGAATTTTCACCTGACCAAACGGGAAGAAAAAGATATCATGCGGTCCATTAATTCACCGCAGAATGAGAAAAGTTTTGAAAAGATACTCGGTCTTTTTTCCAGGAAAAATGTTGTAGATACTAATTACATGTTCCTGCCATTCCCGGGTTGGAAATAAGTATCATACAGGTTGAATAACACGGAAACATTTTTTCTTTATTTCAATTTTCAATGCTGCACTGGTTTCGGCAGGATCGCCGTCAATATGCAATGGAGCTAAGGAGGGGTTTAGAATTGTTAGTTTCTCTGTTTGAAAATAAATAACCCCTTTATTATCTTTTATCAATGAGTCTGCCTGTAATTTATTCCAACCGGCCAATTGTCTCAATGTCTTCAATATGAAACTCAATTTGTTTTTACCGGTTACAATGACAATATCCAGCAAACCATCTGAGAGACTTGCTTTAGGAGCAATGGTGAAATTATTACCGAACTGGTTGCTGTTGGCAATACTGATAAACCATGCTTCTGTTTCAATAGTGCGATGTTGTAATTGTAGTTGAAACGGATGAGGTTTCATCTTCATAAAATTCCTGAAAGCCATTTTAGCATACGTTGCTAAACCTCTCTTAGGCTGATCCGCAAAATCATGCGCCACCTTTGCATCATAACCTAACCCGCAAAGCATGCAGGCAAATCTGTCATTGATATAAAATCCATCAACAGCAATTGCTTTACCATTGAAAACAATATCCAATGCTTTGGAAACCTGTTTTGAAATTTTTGCAGAATTGGCCAAACCATTTCCCGAGCCGCAGGGAATGATACCGAAGTTCACATCGCAATCCATCAGTCCTGCCACGGCCTGGTTGATAGTGCCATCACCGCCGGCAATAACAACATCCGTTATTTTTTGTTCTTTGATGATGGAATGAAGAAAAGAATAATCGCCGCTGGCAACAGAAGGAAATATTTCAAAGGGAAAACCTTTTGCCTTTGTTTCTTTTTCAATAAAAGATTGAAAATCCTTTTTGATTCTTGTACCTGAAATAGGATTGATGATATAGATGATGCGGCGTGACATGGGAATAAAGATACAGTGATAGCTGGTTTCCCACAAAGACACAAAGAGCTCAGTTAAGTTTTTATTGAGAAGCTTTGCGACCTCTGTGTCTTTGTGGGAAAAATTCTACCATCTCAGCAAAGCGCTGGCCCATGTAAATCCACTTCCAAATGCCGCCAGGCAAACAAGATCACCTTCTTTTAGTTTTCCTTCTTGCCATGCTTCACATAAAGCGATAGGAACAGAAGCAGCGGTTGTATTCCCGTATTTCTGAATATTATTATAGACCTGGTCATCTTTCAATCCTAATTTTTTTTGTACAAATTGTGCAATGCGAAGATTGGCCTGGTGAGGGATCAACAACCTGAGGTCTGATGTCTGGAGGTTGTTGGCTTCCAGTGATTCTTTAATAACAGCCGGAAATTTCTCCACTGCCACTTTGAACACAGCTTGCCCATCCATATTCGGGAACAACTGTGCTTTATCGATCATCTGGTGACTCATGAACATTTCACCGATCTCAGCTTCATTAAAATCTGCGAGCTTTTGTTCTTTGATCCAGTGATTGGCGTGAGTACCCGGGTTATACATCGCCAATATTTCTGCATTAGCACCATCGCTATGCAGGTGGGTACTTAATATGCCACGATTGGGATCATCGGTTGGTTGTAATACAACTGCACCGGCCCCATCACCAAATATCACCGACACATTCCTTCCTCTTGTACTGAAATCAAGTCCGAAAGAATGTTTCTCCGCACCGACAACCAAAATATTTTTATACATACCCGTTTTGATGAACTGGTCGGCCACACTTAATGCATATACAAAACCGCTGCATTGATTTCTTACATCCAATGCACCTACATCTTTCATCTGTATAGCTCTTTGTAACAGGACGCCACAACCGGGAAAATAATAATCAGGAGAAAGGGTAGCAAAAACAATGAAATCAATATCGTCTTTAGTGATCCCGGCTCTTTCAATAGCGATCTTTGAAGCTTCCACTCCCATGGTAGTGGTGGTTTCGCCGGTGCGGTCAGCATATCTTCTTTCTTTGATACCGGTACGTTCCTGTATCCACTCATCACTGGTCTCCATGTATTTCACCAGGTCGTTATTGGTAAATACATTTTTGGGAACATACATACCAATACCGGCAATTTTACTTCTTATCATAGCAAGCAATTAAGCAAGGAAGTTAGGAAATAGAAGGGAAATGAAACTATTTCATACGTAACAGTTTCATCTGACAACTATGGCTACGCAACGAAATCCAAGCCATCGTTCAGGTTTTGTATAATATTGATCATTGATGATCTTGCATTCTTCAAGAGTATGATCAAAGCTGCCGCCTTTAGCGATTCCTTTTTCTGATACCATTTCGGCAACATTGCCGATCATATTATAAGTATGAGAGGAATTACGAAAAAAAGCATTGATAGGCGTTGTGATCTGCTCTTCGGCTCCCCAGTGATGATAAACAAAAGGGTCTGAAAGAAACTTGCAGTTAAATGACTTCATATATGTTCTCCCGTTCCATTTTGTATAAACACTATCACAACCATAAGGATATTTCTCAACGGATAGTTTACCGGCAGCTATACTTTCCCATTCTTGTTTTGATAAAAGCCGGTAAGTAATTTTTTTAAAGGATCTTTCATTTTCGGGCTTTTTGGAATTGAGTTCATTCACCCGGTCAGAACGCCATTGACAAAAAACTACAGCCTGTTCATAAGAAATTCCGACAACAGGGTAATTATTGAAACTGGGTTGCCGAAGATAATAGCCTGTCAACGTTTCCGAAACGGTATTTCGCCAAACTGATGTATCCGGCAATGCTTTTTCAATAGAAGTTGAATCGAATTTTTCTAAATAAAATAAGTACTCTCTCCAGTGTAAATTGGATATTTCTGTTTCGTCAACAAACAAAGTATCATTCACTTTCACTGTTCCGGGAGGAACCTTTTTAGATATTTTATTTTTTTGGGAAAAAGAATAAAATGCCGGCAGACTAAAACAGGTAAGAATTAAAAACCGTGAAAGCATGATGAATAAACGACAGGTGTTGATTATTGTTGTGTTTGCTTCATTCCCAGCATTTCAATTGCAAACTTCTCACATTCATTCTGCACCGTCTGCAGGTCCTTTGATTTGATATAAGAACCTATCACATGATTGCCTGCATTCGGAACAGCTATCTGTCTTTTTAAATTCTCAGGAGTTCCTAATTGGCTAAACATTCTTTTCATTGCTGAAACTTTCACCACTTTGTCCTGGTGTTTTTTGTCTTTATAATAATATAAAAGAAGGCTGGGTTGTTTTACTTTTCTGAAAGTTGATTCTTTCATGGTTCGTTCTATCAATTCTTCCAGCTGCACCAGCGACTTTGTTGAATAGCGGTTGTTCCAGTACTTAGCATAGATAGCTGTTGTATCATCCACCGTCCGGCTTTTTCCCTCTACCAGTTGTGCAATTTGCAATCCCCAGTGATTATTCAGCATCCATGCATTACCATCATTGATGGCAATGTTAGGAGATAACATGATGTTAGCTGTTATCTCAGGATATTCAGCACAAAGTTTTAATGCCAGTGTGCCGCCGGTGGAAGTGGACATTAAAATAACTTTCTTCCCCAATTGTTTTCCGATGGCATACGCTTCTTTGGCAGAATTCCAAAGCCTGTCAGCCGTAACGTTGGCCAATGGATCTGTTGTATCCACACCATGATCTTCCAATCTTGCCAAATACAAATTGCAGCCAAACTTTTTTGCAAAATCAGTATGCACAGGATCGCCTTCTTCCTGCGAAGCGCTGAAACCATGCAGATAGACAACCGCATATTCCGTTTTTTCTTTTAATGAATCATTTAACCAATCTATCCGGGCTTCATTGTCAGGTTTCAGTTTATGCTGTGCCTCATGATCCTGAATATATTTTTCCAATTCAGAAGGGATAACAGGCAAGTCTTTAGCCAGTTTGGGCGGAGATGGTTGCGGCCCAAGGAAATAGACTACGATCAACAACAAAAGGAAAATTCCAAAGCCTTTCAGGAATTTCATGAATCCTATTTTCCTAAAACTACATTAATTCCTTGTTTTCAGCGAGTTTAAAGGCTGATTTAATGTTCATTTCATTTGCTCCCCCCGCCTTAATGCCGTACCTTCGCCGCTCGTTTAAAAACAGCTATTAGCAGTTAGCTATTAGCTATGAGCCGGGTCGATTTTTGCTCATAGCTCACAGCTCATGGCTAATAGCTAAAAGCTTCACTCATGGATATAAGAAATATAGCGATCATAGCCCACGTTGACCATGGTAAGACCACCCTGGTTGATAAAATATTACATACGACCAAGGTTTTCCGGGATAACCAGGAAACCGGTGAGTTGATCATGGACAGCAATGACCTCGAAAGGGAAAGAGGCATTACCATTTTTAGTAAGAATGCCGCCGTGGTTTACAAGGATATTAAGATCAATGTAATTGATACACCCGGTCACGCCGATTTTGGTGGTGAAGTGGAAAGGGTATTGAAAATGGCCGATGGGGTGCTTTTGTTGGTGGATGCGTTTGAAGGTCCGATGCCGCAAACAAGATTCGTTTTGCAAAAAGCATTGCACCTGAATTTAAAACCGATCGTTGTTATCAATAAAGTTGATAAACCTAACTGCCGTCCGGATGAAGTCCATGATGCCGTATTCGAATTGTTCTTTAATCTCGATGCATCCGAAGAGCAGCTGGATTTTCCGACATTTTATGGTTCCGGAAAAAATGGCTGGTTCAATGATTCACTGGAGCAGATCGATAATATCAACCCGCTGCTCGACGGTATTGTAAAATATGTACCGCCACCAAAGATAAATGAAGGGCCTGTGCAAATGCAGATCACTTCATTGGACTATTCGTCTTTCCTCGGAAGAATTGCAGTAGGTAAAGTGAGCCGCGGCGTTTTGAAAGAGAACCAACAGGTTGTTTTGATGCAGGCTGACGGTACTATCCGGAAAACAAAAGTGAAAGAGCTATATGTGTTTGAAGGAATGGGAAAGAAAAAAGTAAGTGAGGTTGTGGCCGGAGACCTTTGCGCTGTTGTCGGTATTGAAGATTTTAATATTGGCGATACTATTGCAGATGCAGAGAATCCTGAAGCATTGCCGATCATCAGTGTGGATGAACCGACGATGAGTATGCTGTTCAGCATTAACAACTCTCCTTTCTTTGGTAAAGATGGAAAGTTTGTTACATCAAGACATCTCCGTGACAGGCTGATGAAAGAAACAGAAAAGAACCTGGCACTGAAAGTAGAAGATACCGATAGTGGAGATAGTTTCAATGTATATGGCCGTGGTATCCTTCATTTAGGAATATTGGTCGAGACCATGCGCCGGGAAGGATATGAATTGACAGTGGGCCAGCCGCAGGTATTGGTAAAAACAGTTAATGGCGTTAAATGCGAACCTTATGAGAATTTGGTTGTAGATGTTCCGCAGGAATATGCCAGCAAGGTGATCGACCTGGTAACAAGAAGAAAAGGTGAAATGCATATCATGGAAACAAAAGGAGAGATGCAGCACCTTGAATTTGAGATACCATCAAGAGGATTGATCGGTCTTCGTTCACAAATGCTTACGAATACGGCAGGTGAAGCAGTAATGGCTCACCGTTTTATCGAATACAAACCATGGAAAGGAAATATACCCGGAAGAAATAACGGCGTATTGCTTTCAAAACTCCAGGATAAAACAACTGGTTATTCCATTGATAAACTACAGGACAGGGGAACATTCTTTGTTGATCCGGGAGAAGAAGTATATGCAGGGCAGATCATTGCGGAGAATATCAAACCGGGCGACCTGGTAGTGAATGCAACAGAAGGGAAGAAGCTGACCAACCACCGTGCCAGCGGAAGTGATGATGCTACCAAGATCGCACCCAAAACTTTGATGACACTGGAAGAATGTATGGAGTATATCCAGCAGGATGAGTGTATTGAAGTAACGCCGAATTTCATTCGTATGCGTAAAGTGATACTGAACGAGGACGAAAGAAAGAAAGTGCAGAAGAAGATGGAAGCAGAAGCAGTTTAAAGAAGGTCCGAAAGGCAGAAAAGACCGGAAGTCCGGAAGACAGGAACAACATTCGTTTCGTCTTCCGGACTTTCTGACTTCCGGACTTTCCGACTTACATTTGTTACAATGCCTGATCTTAAAAATATCAACGCAGTATTTCAAGAGTATTTCGATAAGGTACTGGTGCTGACCGTTCCCCGTTTTAAAGAACGGCAGGAAAAAGTAAAGCAGCGGCTCAACGGTATTTCATTTGATTTTTTTTATGGCGTTGACAAAAATGATCTGACCGAAGAATTGATCCGCAACGATTATCATTACGATAAAAAGAATTCATTAGCTGTTCGTCAGTATTACCCGCCATTGAATAACGGGGAGATAGCCTGCGCATTGTCGCATCGAAATATTTACCAGGTGATGATAGATAACAACTGGAAACATGTGTTGATATTTGAAGATGATGTGGTGCCGGATGAGAATAATATTTCAATGTTGCCGGAGACATTAAAAGAATTGCCAGCCGATTGGGAATTGTTTTATCTCGGCTACCTTAAGAATGAAAAGATCAGCTTTGGTAATAAACTAAAAAATACCTGGTATAAAATAATGGCGTTATTCGGGGCAAGCAATATATCAATACGAATGCTGAACAACAGGCTGCCTCAGCATTTCAGCCCACATTTATTCAAGGCAGGTTTTCATGATTGCACACATGCTTATGCAGTGAGTTTATCAGCTGCAAAGAAATTGGTGGCAGCGCAAACACCGGTGATACAGAGAGCTGATAATCTTTTATCAGTATTGGTACTGAAAGGAGGATTGAATGCATTTGCCAGCCAATCGTTTTTATTTAACCAGGAAGTGTTTACTGATCTCAGTGATCAATCCTATATCAGGGAAAAATGGGGGAAACTATGATCCCGAATATTCTACACTTTGTTTTCGGTATGGCTCCCGATTTCGGAGGCAAGCCTTTTTCATTGTGTCATTACCTGTCGGTAAGATCAGCAGTCGAATTGAATAATCCCGGGAAAGCATTATTTCACTATCAATATGAACCAACAGGTGAATGGTGGGAGAAGGTAAAACCATTTCTTACATTGAATAAAGTGGTAGCGCCGGATTCTTTCATGGGTCAGCCATTGTATCATGTAGCACATAAAGCAGATGTAATAAGATTACAAATGCTGAAAGAAATGGGAGGTATATATATGGATCTTGATACCATCAGCATAAAACCATTGACATCGTTATTGAATAATTCATTTGCTATCGGGCAGGAATTAAAACCAAAATGGGTTCCTAAGAACTGGCGGCAACGATTCAAGTATCAACTTGGCTTTATAAAAGATGTTTCGGGTTCTACGGGTTTATGCAATGCAGTGTTGTTGTCGGAGCAAAACAGTGAGTTTGTCAATCGCTGGCTGAATGAATACAAAACATTCCGTTCAAAAGGAAGAGATAAATACTGGAATGAACATTCTGTGTTGGTTCCGGAAAGATTGGCAGCTGCCCATCCCGAAACGATCACACAATTAAGTCCTTATGCTTTTCATTATCCATTGTATGATAAAGCCGGGTTGAGATCCATGTTTGAGGAGGCAACAGAATTTCCTGAAGCTTATCTTCATCATTTGTGGGAATCGTTTTCATGGGACAGTTATTTGTCAAAACTAACAGGTGAAGGAATAAAGAATATTGATACGACCTATAATTTGATCGCCAGAAAATATTTATCATGAAGATCGGATTTGCAGCAAGATTTAGCCCACTCGATAAACGGTCATGGTCCGGCACCACTCATTATACTTACCAGCAGATCAAAAAGAATTATGAAGTAGAGATCTTCAATTACAAGTGGACATGGAGGGTAAGAGAATGGCTTACGATGCAAAAAAGCCTGAACAGAAAGTTATTTAAAAAACATACGGTTGTTGAATTTTTAAAGAACTACGCAAAATTTTTCAGCAAGCAATTAGAAAATGATCTGAAGAGAAGGCCGGTCGATGTATTATTTGTTTCTGCTTCCTCACAAATGATCGCTTACCTGGAAACAGCTATCCCGGTCATTTACATGACAGATGCCACTTTCCGGCAATTGCAGGGCTATTATTCTTATTTCAGCAATCTTCCCGCCTATAATCTCCGGCAAGGAATAGAGTTGGATAGGAAAGCATTTTTGAAAACAGCGCATTGTATGCTGGCCTCGGAATGGTGCAAAAATTCTGCTGTGAATGATTATGGTGTCGATCCCAATAAAATTTCTGTGATCCCCTGCGGCGCTAACCTTGATGCGATACCACAGCTAAGCGATCTGAATTTAAATGCACCGGGGCAATGCCGTCTTTTATTTTTAGGAGTAGAATGGGACAGGAAAGGCGGTGATATTGCATTGGAAACATTTCGTTTGCTGAAAGAAAAAGGAATAAACCCTCATTTACATATCATTGGCTGTGTACCGCCTCATGATCTTTCTGCTGAATCAGCAATCACTGTTATTCCTTTTTTAGATAAGAATGACCCAGCACAGTTTCAGCAATTGCAGCAGATATTTTTTCAAACAGATATTCTTTTATTGCCGACAAGAGCTGAATGTGCCGGCGTCGTTTTCAGCGAGTCGTCGGCTTATGGCATTCCATCTATCACAACCAATACCGGTGGCGTATCAACTTATGTAAAGGATGGCATCAATGGATTTGCTCTTCCTGTTGAGGCTAATGCTGATGCTTATGCAAATAAGATCGGACAACTTGTTTCGGATCAACAGGCTATACAAAACTTAAAACTTTCCAGCAGAAAGCATTACGAAGAAAAATTGAACTGGGACCTTTGGGGTCAGCAATTTGCAGCAATTGCAGAACAATTGGTCAGGCACTAAGTGTTATCTTTGCCAAAATTCAAGAAGAATGAAGCGGTGGGCACTGACTTTTTTATTCCTTATTTCTCATTCCTTATTCCTTATTTGCTCTGCACAATGTTCCATCTGTACCAAAACGGCACAACAGCTCGGTGAAAAACCCGCCAAGGGAATGAACACCGGCATTATTTACCTCGCCTTTGCACCTTTTGCTATTGTCGGTTTTGTAGCGTATCGCTGGTGGAAGAATAACCACAGCAATTCATAATCTTTGACGCAATAAAGTTTACGTTGCTATAGCTCCGCAGGAGTTTTATATTAGTAGAAAAATCGTATAAAATATTCTCATAGCTCCAGCGGGGCTGCGAAAGGATCAATAAGAAAAAATCACAGCAATCCTTTTTTGGCCATGCGCCTTGCATGTTTGAAATGCGAGAAAAACACAAACGGTTTTTTCTTGTAATGAAAAATAAGCTTACGATGTTTCATTATATAGTTGAACATCGGCCGGGAAAATGTTGAACCGTCCATTTCTTTCAACAACGATGCATATTGAAGTAATGACTCCTTTTCTTTTTCTTTTGCGACAGGACGGGTAAAGAATGTTTCCAGAAAATGAACGGACTGTTGACGCAATTGCTGCTCTCTTTCTTCTTTGTCTTTGATCGAAGTAAGAGTGCGGGAACTATTGCTATCATGCACCCTGTGCCATGTCAGTGTTTGCGGAATACAACCGATAATACCGGTGCTGGCCGCATGCATACTGATCCACCAGTCGTAAAAAATATCATCGGGAAAAGGAGTACAACTATTCAGCAATTCTTTTTTGAACATACAGGCATGTCCATGCACCGGGCTGTTGAAAACCAATTTATGAGTATCCTCAATATCACTGTAATAAATGTTGGGAGCTGCTTTTCTCGTTGAAAGATCATCGCCCCAAAAATCTCCTGACAAAGAATAAATAAATGACGAACTGGTCGGCCATTCCCTCATCATTATTTCTATCTTGTTCACTTCCCAACTATCATCCTGGTCAGAAGGAGCTATATAATTGCCTTGTGCTAAACTAAATGCCCTTTCAAAATTTTTATTGTAACCAAGATTTTTTTCATTGATGAAATATTTCACCCGGTTGTCTTTCTTTCGATACTCCTCCAATATTGAAACGGTATTATCATTTGAGGTGTCATCAACAACTACCAGTTCGATATTTTGCCAGGTTTGAGAAAGAATAGAGTCAATTTGCTGGCACAAATATTTTTCACCATTAAAAGTGCACATTACTACCGAGACAAGCGGTGAATTGTTTATTTGTTCATTGCTTACAGGCATCTGTTGAATAAATTCTTGATACCAAAATACAGCTTATCCCAGAGATTGTCTTTGACTTTCAAATGAAGCAACTGGGGATATTGCAGCATGGCCTTCCGGAGAAAAGCCGGGTAATAATAAGTTGAAACAAATTTGTAATGGATCCCCGGTCTTTTAAAAATATCTTTTCCCTGTTCCATTGCTTCCATGATATTTTTATCATCCAGGAATTCTTCTTTATTGAATTCAGTGTGGGCAAATGAACGGATCTTCTGTTTGATCTTTTCTAATCCACCCAAATAAGAAAAATGCCAGCCGGCTTTTTTTATCACTGGCAGATCGTTTCGTTTATCTCTTAATTCCTGTGGCGTTGTGGCTTTGAATTGTTTTCCCGTTGAGGCGATTGTTCCGTTCCACCATCTTTCATTCCCGATATTCTGGCAGTTCAGAAAATAATAGTGGAACAATAGGGACAAGGCAAGGGGACTTTCTCCCGGCTTTATTTTTTTGAGCAGGGAGGGATCGGGTATCTCATCAAGATCACTTACAAGCACAAGATCATCATCTGCAATAAGCGATACAGCTTCTTTCAAGGCATTGCGTTGACCATTCTCTAATTTCCAGGCGGAGCTTTGCGGATTGTAGGAAGTTTCGGTAGTAAAGACCAAACCTTCTGCGCTTTGATTCACCCGCAGGTAAATGATCTTTGGCAACCAGCGATCAAATCTTTTTTTATTTGCTGAAAAATAAAATGGCTTGGGTTGGCCGGAATGAGTAATATTCGATTCGGCTATTACAAAATGATCCACATGACTGTCCAGTAATTTCAACCGGAATTCAAGCAGATCCAGCTCATTGAAAAAAGTAAAACAGTCGATTATTTTCATGCTGCTGCAATGTCGCTAAATAATCAAATTTAACCAGTAAATTTTTTAGACCAGGACAATAAAGTTGAGGGAAACCGGGTTAATGAAATGATATGAGAAAACTCCTTTCGCCAATACTGCTGCTTTTATGCTGTAAAGGAGGCGCCTGCATTTGTGTTAACTACCTGACGATTGACTCAGCTGCCAAACTATCCAATTTTATCGCACATGTAAAGGTGGTCGAAAAAATAAAACTCAGCAGGGAAGACAGTATTGGCTACGGCGGGTATTCCTGGTCTAAAAAATTGCGGTTTGAGATCATTGAATTGTTCAAAGGAGATACTTCTTCTCTTACAATAATTGATAATGGAGAATTCACTTCGTGCAATATTGGTATCTGGCCCGGAGGTGAATACATTCTTTTTGGATATGCTTTTAACGAGAAGTATTCTATTGTCGATTTTTGTTTCAAGTGGTTTATATTAAGAGACAGTAAAGGGCAAAGAAATTGGAACTATGAGCATGGCCTTTATGGATTAA
Source organism: Chitinophagaceae bacterium (assembly GCA_013140985.1). Lineage (GTDB taxonomy): Bacteria > Bacteroidota > Bacteroidia > Chitinophagales > Chitinophagaceae > JJ008. Next base: position 15,682 of record JABFRU010000058.1, read on the forward strand.
AAGAATTAAGAAAAATATTTAACCATGAAGCGCCTGTTATACCAGATGGGGTCAAAACAACTTTTTATCCTAATGGGAATATCGAGTCTGTTGAAGAATATCTTGACGGAAGGTTGAATAATAATCAAAAAATTTATTTTGCAAACGGCCAGTTGAGATATGACCGAAACTACAAGATTGGAAGTTGGGATGGGATCTCGAAAGATTATGCTGAATCCGGTCAGCTTTTAGAAGAAGGGTTATACAGATCGGGTAAAGAGATTAGAACAACCCAATGGTATGACACTTCCAGAAACTACTTTTCGTCTACGTTGGAGAAATATTGGATCAGTGATATTGTTGTCAAAAGACAAGAATTTTATATAAGCGAAAAGGATAGTGTTTATTGTTACAAAGAATACTCGCCGAAGAAAAATTTAATAGAAGAAGCTATCATCTATAACAAGGAGAAAGACGATTGTTATGTGAAATATCGCTACCACGAAAATGGCCGGTTAAATTATCAAATCGAGTATTATCGCAAGACAAAAAAAGAATATTATAAGCAGTGGAATAAAAGAGGGAAGCCTGAAATGGACAGGATATATATTGATGGAAAGCTTACACCTTCTACACCGACCATGTAATTTTCTCAAAGCTACAAAGCGGGTCAACCTGTAACTCGAACGATTTACTTAACTTGGAAGTACAAAATTTTCCTGCATGAGAAAACTTCTCGCAGCATTTTTATTGCTGCCATTGTATTTATCCGCTCAAAAACTTCCTTCCATTGAAGAAAAAACTAAAGACCTGAAAAAGTATGAAGGCTTCTTCAATTTTTACTGGGATGAAAATACCGGGAAGCTTTTTCTGGAAGTAAACAGGCTTGACTCAGAATTCTTATATGCGATCTCATTGCCCGCCGGTCTCGGCTCCAATGATATTGGCCTCGACAGGGGATTGACAAGCGGAGGAAGGATCGTAAAATTCTCCAAAGTGGGAAGAAAGATATTACTCATTCAACCTAATTATGATTACCGGGCTATTACAAATGATGTTGCAGAAAAACGGGCCGTTGAACAATCATTTGCCCAATCTACTTTATGGGGATTTACTGAAGAGGCTGAAACAGGTGATCGTTACCTGGTGGATGCTACTGATTTTTTATTAAGAGATGCCATGCAGGTGGTCAATAGAATAAGAAACAACCAGCAGGGAAATTATTCATTGGATAAAACCCGTTCTGCATTTTATTTACCGCATACAAAAAACTTTCCACTCAATTCTGAATTTGAAACAACAGTAACATTTGTGAACAATGATGGCAATACCGGCAATTATGTAAATACTGTTACACCGTCTTCAGAAGCGATAACACTAAGAATGCATCATTCATTTGTGCAGTTGCCGGATAATGATTATCAGCCAAGAGTATTTGATCCCCGCAGCAGTTTTTATAATATCTCTTATTTCGATTACAGTACACCGGTTTCGGAGCCTATCGCAAAATATTTTATATGCCGTCACCGGCTAAAGAAAAAAGATCCGAATGCGGCCATGAGCGAAGCGGTGAAACCCATTATTTATTATCTCGATAACGGAACACCAGAACCGATCCGCACAGCTTTAATGGAAGGAGCCGCATGGTGGAACCAGGCTTTCGAAGCAGCAGGATATAAAAATGCTTTCCAGGTAAAATTATTACCGGAAGATGCCGACCCGATGGATATCCGCTACAATATGATCAACTGGGTGCATCGTTCAACAAGAGGATGGAGTTATGGCGCTTCGATCACCGACCCGAGAACAGGAGAGATCATAAAAGGAAATGTAACATTGGGTTCTTTGAGAGTAAGACAAGATTATTTGATCGCACAAGGTTTGTTGGCACCATTTGAGAACGGGGTGCCTGCCGATGATAAGATGCTGAAGATGGCATTGGCAAGATTGAGTCAATTGTCTGCACATGAAGTGGGACATACACTCGGTATGATGCATAATTATATTGCCAGCACTAATGGCCGGGCCAGTGTGATGGATTATCCTCATCCGTTGGTCAAAATAAATTCGGCAGGTGAAATAGATCTCAGCAATGCATACGATGACAAGATAGGTGCATGGGATAAAATTGCCATTACATGGGGTTACCAGGATTTCCCTGCAAATACCAATGAAAAAAATGCGTTGAATAAAATAATTGGTGATGCACAAAAGAATGGATTGGAATTTTTGACTGACCAGGATGCAAGACCTGCAGGTGCCTTTCATCCCCGCACTCATTTATGGGACAATGGAACAAACGCCGTGGATGAATTAAAGGAGGCAATGAAAGTAAGAGCAAAGGCATTGAACCAGTTTGGCGAAAAGAATATCCGTGACGATATGCCAATGGCGATGCTGGAAGATGTATTGGTGCCGGTATATTTTTATCATCGCTATCAACTGGAAGCGGTGACAAAAGTAATTGGAAGCCTGTCTTACAATTATACATTGAAAGGAGATGGAAGAACAACAACGGAAACAGTAAGCAAGGCAGAACAAGTAAAAGCATTGAATGCAGTGATCGATTGTATTGACCCTGCAGTTTTAAGGATACCCGATAAAATTGCAAAGCTGATACCACCACGACCGGCAGGTTATGATGCCTCCCGTGAATTGTTCAGGAAAAGAACGGGACTGGCTTTTGATATTTTGTCACCGGCAGAAACAGCCGCCGATCTTCCTTTTTCTTTTTTGTTCAATGCAGAAAGACTGAACAGGATGGTGCAGTATGAAAAGAATGGCGGATTGGGTGTAGAGGAGATGATCAACAGGTTGATGGATAAGACATGGAGGAATCCAAGATATACAGGAATAGAAGGATTGATACAATTGCAAACAGAACAGGTATTGCTTACTTATCTTTTATCTGCCAGTGTGAACGATAATAATTCTTTTATTGTAAAATCCATTTTACAAAAAGTAGTGACCGATCTGAAAGCGTTTATTGAACAAAAAACTAAAACGACAACAGATGTAACTTATAAAGGGCATTTGTTACTGGCATTAAAAAGAATGGAAGAGCCTGTCGCAGCAAAACCAACATTACATAAAGAAATACCACCCGGTGCGCCGATAGGGTGTGATGTGGAAGAATTGAATTTTAATGAATAACCAGCTTCCTGGTCAGGCCATTATGTTGCAGAAGATATAAACCCCGAGATACTTTCGGCAACATGATTGGTGAATGATTGTTTACTATTGTTTGCTGCCAGATAATTCTGCCTGACATGTCCAATAATTTTATCGGTGAGCCCGGTTGTAATTTTCCGCTGATAAATATTTTATCCGAAGCAGGGTTGGGATAAATGGAAAGATCATTATTCAAAGAACTGATCCGGACAGTACGGATATCAGAATAATAATTGGAACCATCTTTATCAATGATCTTTAGCCGGTAGAAATTATTTCCGAATAATGGGTTCGGATCCGTTGTTGCATATTTAAAACGATCGTCAGCAGCATTAATGCTCACAAGATCGGACCAGCCATTATCAGTGGCCCTTTTCTCAACAATAAATTTTTCTACTAATTCAGGATGATCCACCTGCCAGTTTACAATAACAGAATGACCATTCAATTGGGCTTTGAAATAAAGAAGTTTGGAAGGCAGCAATACCTGGCAATAACCGGCTTCATCCATTGATCGGAAAAAAGTATAGTTGGAAAAGATCAGGCCATTACTGCCTGTTGCTCCTGAAACCACAGTATTGCAACCGGCATTGTCACGGTTTATTTCTGCACCACCGGCACCGCCATTGGTTGTTATGGTAACAGTTGGAGTAGCTCCTGTAAAATAAATAGCGCCACCACTTCCACCACCACCACCGCCAAAACATCTTGCACCCACTAAACCATCATCCGATTGTCCGCCTGCTCCGCCCCTGGCAGTTATAGTAACATTGCCTGTATAATTGGTGACATGCATAATGATCGTACCTCCTGCACCACCTCCACCAGCACCATCTGATTGTGAAGCGCCGCCCATTCCTCCATTGGCACTTATCGAATCGTTGTTACCAATTAAATTATTGGCCCAGATAAAGATGAGTCCACCACCATTACCACCATAATTGAATGCCGTACCGCCATTATTGGAATGACCGGCACCACCACCGCCGCCCATAAATATTTTTTTACCAGCCCATGAGCTTAATGCTTTGCCGGCTCTTCCGTAATTATTGGAAACATTGCATCCGGTCGGTCCGCCGCTGCTGTTACCGCCGCCATTACCACCAGCAGTAAGATTAGCGCCGCCACCACCACTGTTGTTATGATTATTGCCACCACCACCTCCATTAGCAGGAGCACCCTTGGCTGCATTTTGTGCAGATGAAATGTTAGCTACTGATTCTCCTTTATATGCTCCATTAAGATTTGAAGTAGCGGTGATGTTATAAACAAATCCTGTTCCGGCTGACTGTACAATATTGCAGGTGCCACTGTTACTATAATAAACGCCGCCTGCATACCCGGATGAGTCCGCATAGATCGGCGCATTCAATGTGATATTTTCTTCAGCATAGATGGCAATAACACCACCAAGACCGGCAACACTATCCCAGCTCATCGCTTTTACTGTATCCACTACAGTGGCGGAAAAGTATTCGCCAAACTGTACCAACTGCACTTTGGATGCTGTATCATAAGTATTCAGCAGATCATGAAAAAGAAAAACAGAATCGCCGATGATATAACAGATAACGCCGATCTCGTAATTACCGGCACCATTCAGCGAAGCAGTGTCGCCGTAAGTAGTGTTGTTGGCTGTACTGATCGTTGCTCCTTTCATCTGCACTACCATTACCAATGTGTTTACATTCAGCCCTGTTGGGTCGGCTACCCGTAAGCAAGCTTTTGATGGAACAATTTCAATGACTTTGTGATACGTATTGACGATACCGCTGATATTCGTTTGACCAACGGACACAATACTTGCTACAATAAAAAACACACACAGGTAAATTTGTTTCATCTGCTTCAGAAAATTAAGCAGATCCATCCGAATGGAGAATAGTCAAAATCCACCGGTCTTAATAACTATGCAATAAGGAAATTACTGGATGCAGAAATGGGTTATTTACGAAGTGTTTTGTGCCCCGGGATAAAAATTATAAAATAACTTTTTTATGACTCCCGTCACAAAACGGTGGCGTCTTCGTTTGTTTGCATTGGCAAAACCAAACCTCTTCTGCTTTGTCGAATGACACTTTCACACTTTTAAATGGAGTGCCTTCAACCTTTTTATGACTACTGTCGCAAAAGGGAGTTTTTTCGGTAAGACCGCAGGTACACCAGCTATAAACTTTACCGGGTTCTACCATGATGCCGGCAGGTTCGCAAAAATCAATACGGGGCAATCCTTCATTGGGAATTGTTTCCATAGTCGTTATTTATCAGCAATGAATTTATATAAATTAAAATTTCCTTTTGTCCAGGCGGTTTCAATCTCTTTTTTCAATATTGTTTTGTCAACACCTTTCATTCTTTTTTGTTCGATCAGGTAATAAGCCCTCTCGGCCAGCAGCCAGAATTTTTTATCAGTATGATGAGCTTTCTGTAATTGATGAAGAACGACATCCAGCAACTCGTTAGTTCCTTCTTTTTGTGAAGCCGTTGTTTTTAATACCGGCACTTCATTATAATGATTGCTGAAGGCAGGAGCCAGCATCAGCCGCAGGTTCTTAACGAACATATCTGCATCGGGCCGGTCACTTTTATTTACTACAAACACATCAGCGATCTCCATCAAACCGGCTTTCATCGTTTGCACTTCATCACCGGCTTCGGGAACAACAACTACAACGGTGACATCGGCCAAACCTGCAATTTCAATTTCACTTTGTCCTACACCCACTGTTTCAATAATGATATGATCGAATTGAAATGCTTTCATCAGGTCGGCAATCTCAATGATCTTTGGATGCAAGCCTCCCATCGAACCTCTTGTAGCCAATGATCGTATAAAAACATTGGGATGAGTGTACCAGTCGCTCATTCGTATCCGGTCGCCCAACAAAGCGCCGAGATTAAAAGGCGAAGAAGGATCAACACAAAGTACACCCACTTTTTTCCCGGCATTGACCATTAACCCGATCAACGAATCCACCAGGGTACTCTTGCCGGCTCCCGGCGGACCTGTGATACCAATGATCTTTGCAGGATTGGCAGGCAATGATTGTAACAAACTTTCATAACCGGGTTGTTCATTCTCAACAAAAGAGATACAACGGGCCAATGCTTTCGCATCACCTTGCTGCATTTGTTTTAGTAATTCCTGCCACATAGAATGAACGGGATGTTGTACGTTTACAAATGTATGCAGGGAAAGTTACAGAATGACTGGAGAAGCCTCATCATTTTTACATTGATGATAATAATGGTGGGGGCAATATTTTATTCCCGGGCAATTTTATCTGCCAGCATTGTCGCCTTTACGGTCGTTTCTTTTTTTCATTCCCGGCCAAAGCAACATATCCGTAATTTTTTTTCATCGCCGCTTTTATGGGGCATGAGTTTATTATTTTTTCTTCCCTTGCTTTCAGGCTTATGGAGTGAGGATAAAACAGAATGGCAATTGATGATGTTTATCAAAGCGCCATTGTTTTTGTTGCCGCTCGGTTTTGCAGGACCGGTTACCATTTCAAAACGACAATGGGAATGGCTGGCCTATATTTTTATTTTATGGGTGGTTTGGGCTTCAATAGGGAGCATGTTTCATTATGTAAATAATGCTGCGACAGTCAACGAAGGTTATTTGCGGGCAAAGACAATGATCACTCCCTTGGAAAACGATCATGTCCGTTTCAGCTGGCTCGTAAGTATTGCGATCTTATTGATGGGGTCATTATATTTTCAAAAAAGAGAAGATGAACAGTATGCTTATTGGCTATTGATTGTTGTCGCTTCCTGGCTGATCATCTTTCTTCACATCCTTGCTGCAAGAACAGGGTTGATCTCTTTTTATATCATGTTGACAGGATTGCTGGTATGGGTCATCATAAAAAGATCAAAATACAGCATCGTATTATTGGCAATTCTTATTGTATTGCCTTTTGTTGCTTATAAAACATTGCCCACTTTTCACAACAGGATACAATATTTTTTATACGATTTTGAATATTTCAAAAAAACAAATTACCTGCCCGGCGCTAATGATGCAGTAAGGATCATTTCTATAAAAGCCGGGTGGAATGCAATGCAGCAGCAACCGTTAACAGGCGCAGGCTTTGGCGATGTGATCAGCGAAACAAAAAAATATTACAACGAGAGTTATCCGCAAATGATAGAGGCTGACAAAATTTATCCTTCCAGCGAATTCATCATGTATGGCGCAGGCTCTGGTTGGCCGGGGCTCATCGTTTTTATTTTTGCCATGACCACCCCTTTTTTTACAAAAACAAAAAACAAAGTAGTTTGGTGGCTGTTGAATATAACTGCTGCTTTTAGTCTTTTATTTGATCCGGGTCTTGAAGTGCAGTTTGGCGTATTTATTTATTCTTTTATGGTTTTGTGGTGCTGGAAATGGTTTTCAGTGAAGAATAGTGAAACGGTTTGAACAAATACATTTCCTACAAAGACAAGAAGGACACAAATGATTTTTTTAATGCTCTTTGTGTCTTTGTGGGAAACAACCTTGAAAAAATGTAATCTTGCAATCAAATGAAAGGGTTCTCCATCGTCATAATTTGTAAGAACGAAGCGGACATCATTGCCAATACACTTCAGAATCTGGAAGGGATAACAGACGATATTGTTGTATATGATAATGGCAGCACAGATGGTACAATAGAAATTGTGCGACAACATGCTGTTCATCTTCACCAGGGAAAATGGGAAGGGTTTGGTAAAACAAAGAACAAAGCCAATGCATTGGCAAAATATGACTGGATATTAAGTCTTGATGCCGATGAATCAATGGATGAAGAATTAAAAAGATCGTTGCTGGAATCAGATCCCCCTTCGGTTTCGATTGCGTATGAAATGAAATTCAAAAATTTTCTTGGAAATAAATTTTTAAGACACGGCGAATGGGGCAGGGACGATCATATCCGGTTCTTTAATCGTACTGCAGTGACATGGAATGACGCACCGGTACATGAGGAATTATTATTGCCGGTCGGCTCATCAGTAAAAAAACTAAAAGGATATGTGCTTCACCAGACGATGAAAGACATGCAGGACTACGGTGATAAAATGACGAAGTATGCCATGATGAATGCAGAGAAATATTATCAACTGGGGAAAAAAGCATCATGGTTCAAAATTCGCTTTGCTCCCGGCTTTGCATTTATACAGAATTATATTTTGCGACTGGGGTTTTTAGATGGTCATGCCGGGTATGTGTGTGCAAGAATGACGGCTTATTATACATTTCTTAAATATGCGAGACTGAGAGAATTAACAAAGGGAGTAGGAAGTAGCGGGTAGCAAGTAGGGGTTGACCTACTCGCTGTTTACTACTAGCTACTAACTTTGCCCTATGACCAATTTCATTCCCATATTCCCTCTTGGCGTTGTTGTCTATCCCGGTGAAAGTTTGCACCTGCATATTTTCGAGCCGAGGTACAAGCAACTGATCAATGAATGTCATACCCATAAAAGATCATTCGGCATTCCTACGGTGATCGAAAATAAATTGCAGGACTTTGGTTCGCTGGTGGAAATAACAGAGCTTTCCAAAGTGCATGATAATGGCGAAATGGACATTAAAACTAAAGGAGTGAAAGTGTTTCGCATACTGGAAGTGGTAAAAGAAGTGCCGGAAAAATTATACAGTGGCGCTATTGTCAATTATCCCGATACCTATGAGAAAGGAAATCCTGATGTGATGCGAAAGGTAATGAACAGTATCCGTGACCTTCACCGGTTGCTGAAAGTGAGTAAGGAATTTAAAAAAGAAGATGAGGAGATCAGGTGTTATGATGTGGCTCATCATGTCGGGCTATCGCTGCAGGAGGAATATGAGATACTGGGATTACTGGATGAAAGACAGCGGCAGGAATATTTGAAAAGACATCTGACCAAAGTGATACCAATGATCGCCGAAATGGAACAACTGAAAGAAAAAATAAAATTGAATGGTCATTTTAAAAATCTCAGCGGGTTTGATCTGAATAAATAACTTTATAACAATTATGTTAGCCACCCTCTGTTTTGATTTTGGCAATACCCGCAAAAAAGTAGCCGTATTTCATGATGCGGAATTAAAAGAAGTTATTGTAGTGCCCGATGATTCCGTTGAAGCGATACAGTCGCTCATCAATAAATTCAATCCGAAGAAATCTATCTTATCATCGGTTATTGATCATAACCCGGCTATGGAAGATCTGTTGAAGTCGGCGACCAAATTTCATAAGCTAAGCCATCTTACCAAAGTATCATTCACAACTCCTGTTGGAAAACCGGAAAGCATCGGTGCCGATCGTTTGGCATTAACAGCTGCAGCTGTTCATTATTATCCCGACAAAAATAATTTGGTCATTGGCCTCGGTACCTGCATTACTTACAACTTCATCAATAAATATCATGAGTTCATTGGAGGCGCAATTTCACCCGGACTTGAAATGCGGCTAAAAGCATTGAATTATTACACCGCAAAGCTTCCTTTAGTGAAAGCAGAGAGCAATATTCCGCTGATCGGGTACGATACAAACTCCAATATCCTTACAGGAGCAGTGATGGGAATGGCAAAAGAGATCGATGGTTTTATAGAGGCATATAGAGAGAAGTACAGGAACTTTAACGTCCTCTTAACCGGGGGTGATATAGTGTATTTGGCTTCACACCTCAAAAACAAGATATTTGCAGACCCTGATTTAATCTTTAAAGGTCTGTATGCAATTAGTGAAGTTAATAATCCCTAAGAGAATCAAGACGTTACACTGCTTATCCCTGGCGTTCCTGGTTTTATTTTTTGTGTCTGCAATGCCTGCTTTTTCGCAGGATAACTCGCCATACTCCCGTTATGGCATTGGTGATCTTGTGCCGGCAAGCAATATCAATATAAGAGGCATGGGCGGTATATCTGCTGCTTATGCTGATTTTTTGTCTGTCAATTTCAATAACCCGGCTTCTTATTCTGCTTTTCAAAGTTTCATTGAATCCAAATCAAAAAGACTGATCTCCGGTCGTGCCGTATTGGATGTAGGATTGAATTTTGAAAGCCATACACTGCAGGAATCAAATCCGCCAAGGAAGTTTGCAACGGGTAATGCATTGTTTTCTTATGTGCAGGTAGGCCTCCCGTTGAAACAAAACTGGGGAATGAGCTTTGGCCTTCGTCCTGTTTCAAGGATCAGCTATAAGATATTTAACAGGCAAATGCTAAAAGATCCGAATACGGGTCTTCCTATTGATAGTGCTCTTACCCGTTTTGAAGGAACCGGTGGAACCTATCTTGCATCAGTGGGAACCGGGTTTGCTTTGATCGATAAGAACAAAGCTGGCGGAAAGATGAAAGAGAGATTGAGCTTTGGTGTGAATGCCGGTTACCTGTTTGGGAAAAAGGATTACAGTACAAAAAGAAGTCTTTATGCCCCCGGCGATACAGTGATCTATTACCAGGGCAACTTTGAATCAAGAACAACTTATGGCAGCCTCTATTTTACTGCCGGTCTGCAATATATGGTGCCGGTTGATACTACAAAGAGAATAACATTGGGATTAGGAGCCTATGGCAACTGGGGGCAAAAGGTCAATGCATCACAGGATATTTTACGGGAAACATTTGTTTTCGATGATAATCTTGGTGATGTAAGACTGGACAGCGTATATGATCAGAAAGATGTAAAAGGAAAAATTGTATTGCCTTCTTCATTTACTGTTGGTTTTATTTTTCAAAAACCAATGATCATGGAGAAAGACAGAAGAGAATCTGGTTGGACCATCGGCGCTGATTTTACCATGCAGAACTGGAGCAAGTATCGTGTGTTCGGACAGGCTGATTCTGTAAGAAACAGGTGGGAACTGCGTATTGGCGGACAACTCACTCCCGTTCCCAATAAGAATTATTTCAGCAACATAACTTACCGGGCAGGATTTTTTATGGGGCCGGACTATATCAAAGTAGGCAAGAACCTTCCGAATATCGGGGGATCATTTGGTATGGGTCTTCCTGTTGCATTGAACCGCCAGGCGCCCAACCAGTTTACTATTATCAATATTGCTCTTGAGTATAATAAAAGAGGAACTACCAGTAACTTGCTTCGTGAAAGCCTGTTCAGGTTCTCACTTGGATTCTCATTGAGTGACGCCTGGTTTGGAAAACGGAAATATGATTAATACGAATTTCAATAGAAATTTTTTTTATACAGCAGCGCTACTCATAGGCTGCTTTTTTGTTTTGAGTTGTGAAAATGATGAACGAACGATCAGGACCTGGACGGATAAAGTAGTGCTTAAAGAAGAAGCGATTAATATTGAAAGCTTGCTGAGCCAGGACGGTAAACTGAAAGCAAAAATGACTGCCCCGCTCATGCAGCGGTATTTTGGAGATACGATCTATGCTGAATTTCCTAAGTCACTTCACTGCGATTTTTTTGATGATAGTGCAAGAATAGAAACCTGGCTTGACAGCCGCAAAGGAAAATATTTCGAGAACCTGAACAAAGTGTACTTGTGGGACAGTGTGGTGGTCATCAACCGGACCGGCGATACGTTGAAATGCAAGGACCTTTGGTGGGATCAGAACACCAAACTGTTTTACTCCGACAATTACGCTGAATATCTTACAAAAGATAAAAAGATCTATCCCGGTAAAGGGTTAGAGGCAACACAGGATTTCAGCCGGGTTACTTTCAGGGAAATCCTTCCCAACAGCACTATTATCTATTCAGGGAACGATTTCCCGAAATAAGTTCAGCATCTTCCTTTGATGAGTAGTGCTTCTTTAACTAACTTCAAACTTTGAATGCTGACGCTTTCGGTCAGCATCCCGGTATTTATCGCCGGGACATCAAACATCAAACTTCGCAGCATGGAATATCGCCGCATGGGAAAAACAGGATTGCAACTAAGCGTACTTTCATTCGGATCCTGGGTCAGTTTTCATAAACAAATAGATGATAGCATCGCCGATGAGCTGATGGGCATTGCTTATGATAATGGTGTCAACTTTTTTGATAATGCCGAAGTGTATGCATTGGGTGAAAGTGAAAAAATGATGGGCCGGGTATTGAAAAAGAAAAATTGGGACCGTACATCCTACACGGTTTCTTCCAAAGCATTTTGGGGATGGAGAGGAAAAGAGAACAAACCCAATCAAACTGGGCTAAGCCGCAAACATTTGATCGAAGCCTGCAACGAAGCATTGCAGCGATTACAACTCGATTATCTCGATATGTATTTCTGCCATCGTCCTGACAAAGGAACACCGATAGAAGAAACGGTTTGGACGATGCACAATCTTATTCAGCAGGGAAAGATTTTATACTGGGGCACCAGCGAATGGAGCGGGGTAGAAATTATGGAAGCACACCGGGTAGCACACCAGTATGGGCTCATTGGCCCTGCGATGGAACAACCACAATACAATTTACTGGAACGAAATAAAATGGAAAACGAATTCCTCATGGTATTCAAAACAGTGGGCATGGGCACTACCATCTGGAGTCCGCTGGCATCAGGATTATTAAGTGGCAAATACAATGATGGCATTCCCGAAGGAAGCCGCTTTGGTTTGCAGGGCTTCGATTGGTTAAAAAACAGGTGGATGCAGGAAAACTTTTTGAATAAAGTAAAAGCATTGAACGGGCTCGCAAAGCAATTGGATATCTCCATGGCGCAATTAAGCATTGCCTGGTGTATCAAAAACCCCAATGTAACAACAGCCATACTCGGCGCAACAAATAAAGAACAGCTGATAGAAAATTTAAAAGCAGAAGCCGCTGCGGAAAAATTGACGGCTGCTGTCATGCAGCAAATAGACGAGATCGTACAAACAAAACCTGTTCTTCCTGAGCATTGAGTTTGGGCCACGGATTACACGGATTACTTTTATATGGCCACTAAATCACACGAACTAACACGAAAAAGGGTTAAAAAATTTGTGTGATTTTGTGCCTTTTCGTGGCAACAATTTTCTCTGACTTGCGAAGCAATCTATCCGTGTAATCCGTGGCTATCATTGATCATCTGTGGCTACAAAAGAAAACCCCGGCATTTGACCGGGGCTTTCAATTCCTTTGAGTAGAGTCCTGTAGTTCATTACGGGGTATCCGTGGTTTTGGTTCACAGGTTGGTTTCAGCTCAAGGGTAGTTTTTCTTTGGACATGGATAATCAAAACGGTTTTTCTAAGACATGGATCAATTAAACGGGACAGCTTTGTCAAAGTATGCCATTTTTTTTCCCATCTCCAAACCCGGAAACAAATAAAAGTCCTTGAATAAACAATTTACTACGTAAGAATCCCGGTTGAACAAGGACAAAAACGAAACGATTAACTACCTTCAGCGAAAATCTTAATGCTTATCAATTTTATTTCCTGCTATGTCATTTCAAAATAAAACCGCCATCATTACCGGCGCTACAAGAGGGATCGGCAAAGCCATTGCACTGCGCCTGGCCGCCGAAGGCGCCAATATTGTTATTGCTGCCAAGAGTGTAGAAGAGAACCCTAAACTCGGCGGCACTATTTTTTCTGCAGCCGCTGAAATAGAAGCCGCAGGCGGCAAAGCATTGGCAGTACAATGCGATATACGTTTTGAAGATCAGATACAAAATGTAATTGATAAAACGGTTGAACAATTTGGTGGCATTGATATATTAATAAACAATGCTTCTGCTATTTCATTGACCACAACAGAGCAAACAGAAGCCAAACGGTTTGACCTGATGCACAGCATCAATGTGCGGGGAACTTTTTTGGTAACAAAAGCATGTATCCCTCATTTGAAAAAAAGCAGCAATGCACATATACTTACTTTATCTCCTCCTATCAATCTCGATCCCAAATGGTTTGACAAGCATGTAGCTTATACGTTGACGAAATACAACATGAGCATGATGACCATTGGATGGGCCAAAGAATTTGCAAAGGAAAAAATTGCGGCCAATAGTTTGTGGCCAAGAACAACGATCGATACAGCTGCCGTAAGAAATTTACTCGGCGGCACTATGCTGGCCAATATGAGCCGTACGGTTGATATACTCGCCGATGCGGCTTATTATATTTTACGGCAACCATCCGCAGAATGCACCGGCAATTTATTCATCGATGAACAGGTGCTGGCCAAAGAGGGTATTACTGATCTTGAAAAATATTCGGTAGTGCAGGGCGCAAAATTGTATAATGACCTTTTTGTATAAAGAGCCTATTTTTTAGTGTCATCAAAGGGGTTACCCTTTTATAAATTAATACCCTTCCACCACAGCAAGACTTTCATAATTAACCAGCAGCTCTTCGCCTGTTTTAATATCCCGCAACGCTTCAAACTGTTCGCCCTCGTTTAGAGAGATAATATTTGGCGCAGACGAATGATTCAGGTATAATACGAGATCTACCAGTTTAAAACCATAATCGGGGACAAAATAATTTTCATCATCATACAGGCAATAGGTCTCAATATGCTGGCGGGAATGTGCCGGCAATTGCTCCACTTCGGCATAAGATAGTTTGATCCATTCCCCGACACCTTTTGAGAAAATGGTCCGGCAACCTTTTGTAATATCCTTTATGGCAAATACACCGATCCCATGCACCGGTGAAGATCTCAGCATTACAAAATTATCTTGTTGCAATTCGAGGAGCAGTTGTTCACGGGTCATAGTACGAAGTTGAATAAAAATTAAAAAAATGTCAGGCAGGAAAACAGCCCCGATAGTCACCGGTTCACCGATAATTATTTTTCACCTGTTTCTTCTTTGGCTTCCTCATCCCTTTTCTCCGGCCGCATTTGCGGGAACAACAATACATCCTGTATAGAAACCTGGTTGGTGAGTAACATGCAAAGACGATCAATGCCGATACCAATACCTGAAGTAGGCGGCATACCATATTCCAATGCTCTTAAAAAGTCATAGTCAATGAACATCGCTTCATCATCACCTCTTTCCATCAGCCTGGCTTGTTCTTCAAAACGTTCCCGCTGGTCAATAGGATCATTCAGTTCACTGTATGCATTCGCAATTTCTTTTCCATTGATCATGAGTTCGAATCTTTCTACCAATCCTCTTTTCTCCCGGTGCTTCTTTGTCAGCGGACTCATCTCCACAGGATAATCAATAATGAAAGTGGGCTGCACATAATTCTTTTCGCATTTCTCACCAAAGATCATGTCAATGAGTTTGCCCTTACCCATTGTTTTGTCAGTATGGATATGCAATTGCTTGCAGACAGAACGCAGTTGTTCTTCTTTCATCTGGCTTACATCCGTGCCGGTGTGTTCCAGTATCGCATCAAAAATGCTGATGCGTTTGAAAGGCGCTTTGAAAGAAATTGTTTTGTCAGCAACAGGCACATCGGTCGTTCCGCAAACATCCAGCGCCGCTTTTTCCAATAGCTGCTCTGTTGTTTCCATCATCCAGAAATAATCTTTATAGGCTGTATAAAATTCAAGGATGGTGAACTCAGGATTGTGCGTACGGTCCATGCCTTCATTGCGGAAGTTGCGGCTGAATTCATACACCCAATCAAAACCACCAACGATCAATCGTTTCAAATAAAGTTCATTGGCAATACGGAGATACAATGGAATGTCTAATGCATTGTGATGGGTAGCAAATGGTCTTGCCGCCGCACCACCGGGAATACTTTGCAGCACCGGTGTATCTACTTCCAGTGCGCCTTGTTTATCTAAAAACTCACGGATAGAACTGATCAGCTTTGTTCTTTTTACAAAAGTTTCTTTTACTGCGGGGTTGATGATAAGATCTGCATAGCGCTGCCTGTATTTGAATTCAGGATCGGTAACGGCATCAAATGTTTGCCCCTCGGCTTCTTTTACTACCGGCAATGGCCGAAGCGATTTACTGAGCAGCGTTAATTCTTTTACATGCACAGAAGTTTCGCCGGTCTTTGTTATAAAGGCATAACCCTTTATACCAATGATATCGCCGATATCAATTAGTTTTTTCCAAACGATATCATAGAGTGTTTTATCCTCACCGGGGCAAATATCATCCCGGCGTATATATAATTGTATGCGTCCATGGCTATCCTGTATCACAGCAAAGTTGGCTTTGCCCATATCTCTCACACTCATGATGCGGCCTGCAAGACAAACATCAGTGTATTGTTCTTTTGTTTCTTCCTTGAAATTCTCTTTGATAGTAACTGAGTTGCTATTGACAGGATAAAGCGGGGCAGGGTAGGGCTCAATGCCCATCATAATGATCTCAGCGAGTTTATCCCTTCGCAATTGTTCTTGTTCTGATAAATGTGTACTCATGGAATGATTTGATGCTTGATAGTATAAAACCGGCGCAAAGGTAATAAAATACAAAACCCCGTCTCGTCTTAGACGAGACGGGGTCTGTCTGACCAATACGGTACAATTATTTTTTAGCTGCAGCGGCGTTCTTAAATAGATAACCTATACGAACACCGAAACAGATATTCTTGATCTTATTATCGGTACCATCAACAGGATAAAGATTTCTTGCACCCTGTGTATAATGAAGGGATACAAAAATTCCCATGCCAGTACGATAACCCATGATAGCATTAGCGCCAAAGTCAACACCCTTCATGTCATGTGCTACTGTTTCTCCGAACATAACATCTGTCTCTACATCATTACCGGGTATATGCTCTACTTTTTTGGAAGGAAGATTAAAAGCAATATATGGACCGGCGCCTAAATAGAAAGTACTTTGCTTGGATTTTCCGCATTTAAAATTGCGAACAAAATTCAACGGCATTTCTGCATAGCGTAATGCAGTATATTTTTTATTAACGGGAGCAGTAGCAACTTCAGCAGCTCCTTTTTGTACATAATCAACACTTGGTTGGAAAGACCATTGCTGTTTTTTTCCAAAAGGAAGATCAACCAGCATACCACCTGCAATACCAATCCTGTAGTCACCATCTTCCCCTATACCGCCAATCGTCCGGCTCAGATTTGCAAAGGAAAGACCACCCGTAAGGCCCACCCTGGCTTTTTGAGCATTGCCGGTAAGTTGAAAACAAAACAAGAAAGCAATGAAAATAAAGATCGCTTTTTTCATAAACAGTTATTTTAGTTACCTACTCGTATCGCTTTTCGGTTGGCGGCGCCCTATTGTTGATTTACCGGGATGCAGGGACTCTCCCGGCCTGAAAAGTAGCTTAAAAATAAGGACTTTTAAAAAATAATGCCGGTCTTTTTTGCCCGGTCATTTATCCCATAAAAAAGGGTTTTTCAGAGCCTTATCAGGCCCGCAAAGATAAAGGAAGTGGGCATACAGGCAAATAAAACCCTTTGAATTAGCGGTGAAAGACAGGCTTTTGGAGTACCTGCATACTTACAAATCAATTTTGATACTTATTGAAGCACAGGACCATTTACTGAGACTGCCGTTTTGAAGCAACGGTACTGTTTCGTTCTTAAAAGCCATTGACATCGCCCTTCTTTTATTTTTTCCAGATGCAAGAAATAAAGGAATACTGCCAATTACAAGGCCACCGCCACCAATCACTAATACAGGCAATATGTCGAAAGAAACTTTACCGGGAGCAGCAATAGCCAATAATGCGCCTCCTGTACCAAGCATTATCCAGGCTGCTTTCTTTTGGCTTTTACCTTTTGCGAGGTACTCTTCTTTTGTCAAAGTTGGTTTCTGACAAAATGAAATGGCAGACAATGCAAGTAATAAAAATAGCAGGCTGATTTTTTTCATGAACTGAGATTGTGGTGATTTTTGCAACTGTTTTTCGTACGAATACGTCGTTGCTTCCGAAAGCTACTTAAAAATCATAAGGTTTCGTAAAAGCATATATCCACAATTAATGGTCTTATATTTGGTTAGTAAATTGCGATGAGAACAATTCTTTATTATATGAAAAAAATTTATCCTGTCTTTTTAGCTTTTAGCCTCTTTATTAATTCATGTAATGTGATCTCCCAATTGCCCGGCACCGGGAATGGAGTAACAGAATCGGAAGCAGGAGCCGGCATCAAAGAAGCATTGAGCCAGGGACTGGCAAAATCCGTTTTACAACTCAATAAAGAAGATGGCTTTTTTAAAGATGCTTTGTATAAAATACTGATGCCTCCGGACGCAAAAAAGATCGAGAACACTTTACGAGACCTGGGTTTTGGTAGTATGGTGGATAAAGCGATCCTTCAGATCAACAGGGCAGCCGAAGATGCTGCGGGACAGGCCACACCCATTTTTGCCAATGCAATAAAAAGCATGACCCTTGCCGATGCGATCGGCCTGGTTAAGAATGGGGATACAAGCGCCACACATTTCTTCAGGATTAAAACAACCGATCAATTGGTGGCAGCTTTCCTGCCGGTTATCAAAACCTCGCTGGATAAATTGAATGCGACCAAATACTATTCTGATATCGTAACCAAGTACAACAACTTTCCTACTACTTTTAAAAAATTAAACCCAGATCTGCCGGGCCATGTTACCAACAAAGCCGTTGAAGCTTTGTTTGACCTTGTTGCCAGGGAAGAAAGAAATATCCGCCAGAATATTGCAGCAAGAACAACAGACCTGTTGAAGAAGGTATTTGGTGCTAAATGGTGATCGAACTATTCGGGGAACACACTCCAGAAAAGTAATACTACCCTCCGGCGGGGATCATCCACTTTATAATCGGCGAGCTTAGGATTTGGGAATGATTCTCCTTTTCCTTCATGCAGGTACAAAATATTCTTTACACTACCGCCACTGATGGAGCGGCCTTTTGTATATTTTTCAAAAAGCTTTATCACTTCAGCCGATCTTCTCACCGATAATTCTTTGTTCAACTCTTTTGCATCTACTGTTTTTCCGGTGAGGTTTATTCCATCGGCAAGATCTTTATAAAGCGAAGTGCCTTCGGCAATAGTTGTTGCATCGGCATAACCTTTTGCAGTGATCACCAGTGATAAAGGGAAGTCGGGATATTTCTGAGTGAACCGGTCAATCTCTTTGGCAAGTGGCTCGAAAAAATTTCCAATAGCAGTGGCAACGGCAGGTGTAACGGTGTATTTGCCGGGTTCAAATAAAACATCCTGGTCAAGCTTCACCACCATATTCCTGTTGATCAGGTCTTCCAGGAACATGATCTTTTGATTGATGCGTTGTTCTGCTGTTCTTGTTGATGAAAGTGCTTTACGCAACTGGTTCCAATCGCTCTTGTCCACCTCTGTTCCCTGTATAATAACGGTGTTTTGTTTAACCAATGAATCTATCTCGGCGCCTGTTTTATCAATGAATTTTTTGATACGGCTATTGGCGGCACTGTCTATCTCATTTTGATTTTCTTTGACCTTACGTTTCTCATCCAGGCTTTTCAGGCTTATGCTGTGTTTTTCGAGAAGGCTGTCTGTAGCAGCAAGGTCTTTTTTATGCATGACCGCTTTTTTCTGAGGCACACATCCTGCAATAAGAATGATCATGAAAAGCAGGAGAGGAAATATTGTTCCTTGTTTACGCATACAGAAGAACAAATGGTGTTCATTAAAGGTAGAAAAGTATCAGGAGAATAAAAATATTATACTGATGCAAGAAGTACCTGCCATGCTTCCGTAGTTTTCCCTGCATCCAGCAGCTCTTTGCAATAACTATGGACCTCTTTCTCCATTTCATCCGGGTTTACTGAATAGTATTGAATGATATCCTTCAGCCTGTCATCATCAAAAGAAGGGTTCACCACAGGCGTTTCATGTACATTGGCCAGCTGGCCAAGATTATTGCCCGTCAGGATATTACTGTTACGGACAGAAGCGGGCAAAGCATCTACTCCTATGCCGAGCTGTGTATTTGGTTTTTCAACAATAAAGAGATTGCTTTCATCCACCTTGCAATACCAATCGCCACCCAGCCTTGCTACATGATGGATCTTTCGCTGATCTATTTTTTTATTTTCATCTAACAATGAATCATTAATGTGCAGTCTTACTACTTCGCAGATAACAAGATTGCCGGCGCCACCTTCCGTTCCCAATGGTTTTACTTCGATCACTTTGCACTCCATCTTTACTTTGCTTTCTTTTACCATCGGCGGTCTTACCAATGTTGCAGGCTCTTCTGTAAAACCTGCTTTTATAAATTCACTTACTCCTTTCGGGAATTCACAACTTGCTAATGATGTTTGCTGCACCATATCCCAGGTAACGATATTGATAACTACTTCAGGAACTTCCAGCACATTTTGCAAAGTATGTTTGGTTGTATTATCCCTTACTCTTCTTGCCGGGGAAAAAACAACAACCGGTGGATTGGAGGAAAATAAATTGAAAAAACTAAAGGGACTGAGATTGATATTGCCTGCTTTATCAATAGTGCTGGCAAAACAAATAGGACGGGGAGCAATTACATGCTGCAGGTAATATTGCTTTTCGGCGGGCTTCAGATCGTGGAGATCAAATATCATAGAGATATGTTTAGATAAAAACTAATAGATAATAGTTGAGAACCCGGGGTTCACGGAGTTCTCATTTTTTCCGGGAGTTTCCGATAAGCAAAGAGGCCGGTTTTTATCTATTAGTTTTTAGTTATTATCTTTTTTTTCAAGATACTCCAATCCGTTTCTTCGGCAACAATAGCATTGCTGAGTTTTCCCAGGCCGGCAATTTCCATTTCCACCACATCACCTGCCTGCAGCCATTGTTCAGGATAACTGGGATCGTTTAATTTACCGGTACCATTCAATTCAAGAAAACAGCCGGTGCCGACAGTCCCGCTTCCTATTACATCGCCGGGATAAAGATCGACACCATATGATGCTCTTTCAATGATCTCGGCAAATGTCCAGTCCATATCTCCAAGATTTCCTTCGCTCACTTGTTTACCATTTACCCAGCATTTCATTGATAAATTCCAATTAGTCCCGGTATGATTTTCCTTTGCCGCTATTTCAGCTTCTTTTAATTCATCTAATGTGACCAGCCAGGGACCGATAACCGTTGAAAAATCTTTTCCTTTTGCAGGACCGAGGTTCAATAACATTTCTTCCATTTGCAATCTTCTTGCACTCAGGTCATTCATGATCATCAATCCGCCGATATATTCATCCGCTTCTTCTGCTTTTATATTTCTTCCATGTTTACAGATAACGATAGCAGCTTCCAGTTCAAAATCCAGTTTTTCAAAATGATCAGGCATGCACCGCACATCACCCGGGCCTTGAATGCTATGATGATTGGTAAAATAAAAAATAGGATACTGATCGAACTCCGGTATCATATCTACTTTGCGGTTTCTTCTTGCAGCTGCCACATGCTGGCGAAAAGCATACCCATCACGGCAGGAAGGAGGAAACGGAACCGGCGCCAGCAATTGAACATCTTTTAAAGCCACGGCTTTATTGCTTGTTCTTGTTCCTTCTTTTAGCAATAATTCGCCGGCTTGTGCAACAGGATAAGCATCTTCCCAATAATTCAGAAACATATTCATGCTATTAGGAAGATCGGGATGCAACACATCCATATCATAGATCATATTATCGATCAGCACACCAAGTTGTTCTCTTTCTTCTTTCAGGTAAGAAACCAGTTTCATATAAAATAATTAAAGAGCCGCTAAGGTAAATATTTTACGGGCAAAAGGCTATCAGTTTCAAAGAGTTGGCAGGCTGCTAAAAGATGATTAAAATCGGGCAGTTGCTGGCTTAACCCCCGCTTTTCATTCCTTATCTTTGCGCTATGCATTTTGAAAAAATTCATAATAAAGGCCAGGCTCGTTTATTCAAAAGCGATTTCCTCGAAGCGCTGACAAAAGCACATCCGCTGGTGATCTGGGGTATGTATATCCCGATCATGGGGTTTCTTATCTATACCGGCGCTACAAAATATAATTATGGTACAGGCAGGATATTGCTGATCTTTTTGGCAGGGATGATGTTCTGGACCCTTTTTGAATATATAGCTCACCGCTTTATTTTTCACTGGATGCCCAAAACTCCCGGCGCTACAAAATTTGTTTACACGTTACATGGTAATCATCATCATTATCCCCGTGACAGGCAAAGATTGTTTATGCCTCCGTTGCCCAGCATTATTATTTCATCTACCCTATTTGGGTTGATGTACCTGATCATGAAAAGCTACGCATTCATGTTCTTTCCCGGTTTTTTATTTGGTTACCTGATGTATGGCACTATGCACTATGCTATTCATGCATGGAACCCACCATTTAAATGGATGAAACCTTTATGGAGAAATCATCACCTGCATCATTATAAGAATGAACATAACGGGTACGGCGTAAGTTCGACATTATGGGATCATGTATTCGGCACTATGTTCGATCTGAAAAGAGAAAAAGAAGATAAAGAGAAGGTAAAAGAATTGATGTTTGAAAAGAAAGAAAAATGATGTCTGAGGTTTGATGTAAAAAGTCAGAGGAGTCAGATAGCAGAAAATATCTGACATCATACTTCCGGCATCTTACCTCATCACTTTCCCCATATGCAAAAAACTTTCATTTATTTTTCGGCTGTCTTCCTGTCAATACTAACAGCCTGTAACGCTAATAAGAAAAAAGAAGCTGTTTCTTTTTTATCTTCAAAAGAAACTATCCTGTTTAACCAGGTTGTTTATAAAGTCAATCATAAAGATTCATTTGCAAAGTATGCCCCCGGGTATGATATTGTTTTTTTACCTCAACCTGTTAATGGCAACCTTGCCCTTATCGTAAAAAATAAGAATACTGAACAATACGCATTGGTGATAAGAGGTTCCCTGATCGAATTCAGCAATGCAGGGTTCCAGAATTTTATTCTCCAGGACTTCAACATCTTTACTATAAAAAAATGGCAGTATGCCGATACAGTAAAAGAGGCGTATATAAGTAATGGCACTCATACTGGCTTTCAAAACCTGTTACAATTAAGAGATAGTAGCACAGGTCTGACAATAAAAGAATTTATAGAACAAAAAATACCTGCCGGCGCAAGTATAGTGATAACAGGCCATAGTTTAGGGGGCAACCTTGCTTATCCACTGGCCGGGTATTTAAAAAAGGAGTTGCCTGTTGAAAAGAAGAACAGGCTGCAACTGGTAACTTTCGGCGCACCGGCCGCCGGCAACGCCGCTTTTGTTCAGGACCTGGAAGAAAAGTTTCCAACTGCAGAACGTTATGTAACAGATAAAGACATTGCCCCTGTGTTCCCGGATTTGGACAGGATAAATGAGATGGCTAAGCTGATTGGACTGGACAGTGTTTTGCAACTTGCTAAATTAAATATCGGGGGAAGCGAAATAGATGCAGCTGATCTGTTGAACATCGGAAGTGAAATTTTGGGAAAGACCAACATAATAAATAAAACCAATAAGTATGTACAGAGTCAAAAGCATCTGCGGATACTGACCATTAATAATCCTGCTTCTGTCAATAGCCCACTGTCTGTTGATGCGATTTTTGAAAATGCTTACCGGTTTCATAAGGTTGATATCTATGCGGAGCTGCTGGGTGGAAAAGCGTTGAATTAATTTTTAAACAATAGAGAAATTACCACCGGTCCTCATCAGGTATCGAATCGTCTTTTGAAGATTTCTTTCTGCTCTGCATTTTTTGCAATTGTCTTTCAATGACGAGGTCTGCAATATACGGGGCAACATCTTCTCCTTTTTTTTGTGCCAGCAATGTCCTCAATGTTTTTTCGTTCACATCGACACGGTAAAGAAGAAAGACCAGCTTTTCAAAGTCGGATTGAATCAGGTAATTGATATGCACTAAGAGCTTTTCTTTCAGTTCTTCCATTGATATATTGCCGGGCAATTCAATATTGAACGATTGTTTTATTAATGGAATTAAACCTGTGTTTATCTGTGTCATTGGTGAGAGTTACATTTTTTCTACAATACCAAGATTGAATAATGCAAGATCGTATTTAACAGGATCGTCTTTATCCAAAGTTCGCAGTTGTTCAGTTAATTCGATCGCTGCTAACCAATCCGTTTGTTTTCTTTTTAATAAACCAAATCTTCGGGCCACTCTGGCTACATGCAGATCTATGGGGCAGATTAACTGCGACGGGGGAATGTTTTTCCAAATCCCAAAATCAACTCCATTGCTATCTTTCCTCACCATCCATCGGAGATACATATTTAATCTTTTGCAGGTCGATCCCCGTTCAGGAGCAGCAATATGTTTCTTTGTTCTTGCAGGCACATGTTCCAGCGAAAAAAAATACTGATGAAAACCATTCAACATATTCTCAATTGTGTTTCCATGGGCTGTAAACGCATTTTCAAGACTTTTATTTTGATTGTAATGGGCTTTAAGGAATTCAATGAAATAAAGAAGGTCGGTGCTATTGAATGTACGGTGCTTGAAATTCAGCAATCGTTTCAATTCTTTGGAAGAATGATGAAGACAAAAATCGTGTGGACTCATCTCCATCAGCTGCATTAATTCCTTTGATTTCTGTATGATAGTGGTGCGGTTTCCCCAGGCAAAAACAGCGGCAAAAAAACCGGCGATCTCTATGTCCTTTTTTTTGGTAAATAAGTGAGGAATGGAAATAGGATCATTCTTAATAAAAAAAAGCTGATTGTACTGTTCAACTTTTTTGTTCAGGTAGCCTGCCAATTCTTTTGCAGGTATCTTAGTCGGCATTTTTTATCCGATCATTTTTAACAGGAGAATAGTCTGTTTTTACTACAGCATTCACCAATATTTTTTCGAAATAACATTTTATGCCCGTTGAGCTCATCATGTTTTCTTTATCCTGTATATGGAAATGCAAATGCGGTTCAGAAGAATTACCGGAGTTGCCGCAAAGACCCAATAACTCTCCCTGCTTTACTTTATCGCCAACTTTTACTTTAATAGTGTTCATCTTGAAATGGGCATACAAAATATATTCATTAGCGGCTGTTTTTAAAACAACACTGTTGCCGGTTACCTGGGCAGGATTCATTTCGCCGGGGTTATTATCTTTTACTCCCTCGATCACTGTTACAACTTCCGCATCGCAGGAAGCTATTAGTGGTTGGCCAAAAGCATAATAATCTTCGTTGGTCTTTCCGTTTGTTTTAAAGGATCTTCCTTTTTCATCCATTATTACAATATCAAATGCATTTTTCTGTGCCTTATTTACTACATGGTAGTTTTGTTCTTTCGTATCACCACCCCAGAATACGAACCATTCTCCCTCGAATGGCAATATCATTTTTGTGGTATTCCGGGCTGTTGATGATGCAGCGTCCGTGCCATCATACACAGTAAAGTATAAACCATCGATCTCTCCCTTTGTATTTTCAGAAATACTCATCCAATAGATATCGTTTGAAAAAACAGTTTTATACCGGCTGGCTGTTTGTACCTTTTCTTTGAATTCATATTTCATGATCTCGCCGGATGCTTTTTGCATCTCTGAAAAAAACTCGTTTGTTTTTTTTAATGGAAGCGCCTTTTTCATTTCCGGATCAAATAAATGAAAGATACTGTCGTAATGTGCCCGGTTATAATAACCAACCAATTTATCGGCAACTGAAGTTTTACCAGGGGATTCTTTTTGCCCTTTGCAGGAGATCAAGGCAAAGAAAAATGAAATGAAAAGCAGTTGTTTCATACAGCAAGATTTAGAGTTACCCGATCGCTTTATTCAGGTCTTCGATAAGATCATCTGCATCTTCGATACCGACACTCAATCGTATCAGTGAATCGCTCAATCCATTTTTAATTCTTTCTTCTCTTGGAATAGAAGCATGCGTCATACTGGCCGGGTGATTGATCATACTTTCCACACCGCCTAAACTTTCTGCCAGTGAAAATAAATGAGTAGAGGATAAAACTCTTTTTGCTTCATCTACACTGTCATTCTTCAATTCAAAAGAGATCATGCCGCCGAAATCCTTCATTTGTTTTTTTGCTACAGCATAACCGGGATGATCTTCAAAACCCGGCCAATACACTTTTGCTACTTTCGGATGTTTGCGGAGCCAATTGGCAATGATCTTCCCGTTCTCACAATGCGCTTTCATCCGTACACCTAATGTTTTTATTCCACGCAATATCAAAAAACAGTCCATTGGTCCGGGTACAGCGCCACAACTTTTTTGAATGAAATATAATTCCTCTCTCAGGTCTTTATCATTCATCATCAATGCGCCTTGTATTACATCACTATGACCGCCGAGATACTTGGTGGCAGAATGCATTACAATATCAGCGCCGAGGTCCAGCGGATTTTGCAAAGCAGGCGATGCAAATGTATTATCAACTGCCAGTAAAATATTTTTAGGTTTGGCAATCGCAGCGATCGCAGCAATATCAGAAACATTCATCAACGGGTTAGTAGGTGTTTCAACCCAGATCAGTTTTGTTTTACCTGTTACTGCATGCTGCACATTTTCTGTTTTAGTTGTGTCGATGTAAACGAATTTTATTCCAAATTTTTCAAATACTTTGGTGAATAAGCGATAAGTACCCCCATACATATCATTGGCGCAGATCACTTCGTCACCCGGCTCTAATAATTTAATGACAGCATCCGTAGCCGCCACACCACTGCTGAATGCCAATGCATATTTCCCATTCTCTATAATGGCATAAGCATCTTCCAATGCTTTACGGGTTGGATTCTGGCTTCTTGCATATTCATAACCCTTATGTTTTGCGGGAGCTTCCTGCACATAAGTGCTGGTTTGATAGATAGGTGTCATGATAGCACCGGTAGAAGGATCAGGCTCCATGCCTGCATGAATGAATTTTGTAGCTGGTTTCATTTGTGAGATTTAATGAGCAAAGATAGCGGAGATAAAAACTAAAAGATAACAGATAAAAGCACGTCTGTAATTGGAAAGAATTCCCGGGCTGGAAAAATTTTTAGCTATTAGCTTTATCTTTTAGTTGAACCTGACCGGCAGTCTTGCCTCAAGATCATCCCATGCCATTATAATATCTGCACCACTTTCTGTTTTCTGAAACAACATCGTATAATATTCAAGACGATCAGCAGTTTGTTTGACAGGTATTATAAACCTGGCCAGGTCTTTCGACGGATCGGGATGCAAACCCCAGCTGTCAATATTTGTATTAAGAACGATCGTCCAGTTATCTTTTTGAGGGATGCAATACAAAACATAACGGCCGGCTTTTATTTTTTTACCTTGTATTTCGGCATCGGCATACAGCTCAAGTTCGGTTGATTCATTGGCGCCTAATCTCCAGGGCTCGTCATATTTCAGCAAATTCTGAAATAACCGGCGGCCCTGCAAATGCGGACGGCTGTAAACAATTCTTGCAAGAGGTGGAGTGCTGCTCGTCTTTTCCATTTTTAAGATCGGGTACTCTACCGGGAAATAGCTTATATCCATCGGCGATACATCTACAATAACATAGGGATTCGGTTTCTTAAC
The DNA here is from genome assembly GCA_013140985.1 of Chitinophagaceae bacterium. Taxonomy (GTDB): domain Bacteria; phylum Bacteroidota; class Bacteroidia; order Chitinophagales; family Chitinophagaceae; genus JJ008. The sequence goes on from JABFRU010000058.1 coordinate 43,147, forward strand.
TGGTATATTTATTCTTGTTGTGTCCGGAGAAGAAGTGGCTGACCCTTCCTCCGGTTTTTTCTTTTTACTGTTACACCCAATAAAAAGAAAAAAACATACAAAAACAGGCAGGCAGGACATGATTCTTTTCATACATCAGAAATTAATCGGGATGGCAACTTTTACTGCATCCCATGCAACAATAAGGTTTGAACCGGTTGTTGTTTTTTCAAATACCATTGTCAACGATTCAACAGGGCTGTCTGTTTTTTGTACCGGCACTTCCGTTCTCACCAGATCTTTTTTTGTATCGTATTTAAAAGAACCCCATGTATCCGTTTCTTTATTTACAATGATCGTCCAGCTGGTTTCGTTGGCAATAGCATATAATGTATAACGACCGGCTTTGACCTTTTTGCCTCCGATCCTTACATTTTTATAGAACTCTATCTCAGTAGCTTCATTGGCACCAAAGCGCCAGACTTCACCATACTTTACCAACCCTCCGAAAATAGTCCTTCCCGATTTTTGCGGACGACTATAGATCACTCTTGCTACCAATGGTTCTGTTATCTTGTCCTGTATTTTCAACACAGGATAATTGCTGGGATAATAACTCATATCCATCGGCGATTTATCAACAGGAGGCAATACAGTTGATTGTGCACAGATGATCACTGATGTACAAATGGCAAAGAGGCAAAAAATAATTTTTTTCATGTGTTACTATTATTAATTTTTATAGCTCATTTCATAGCATTTCAATGTATGTGCAAAAGTAATTCATTCAGCCTTCCGGTCATTTGATACAAGCATTTCAAATTCTTTGCGGGCAAAGGGTTTCAGGTCAGCCCAAAAATGACGGTAGCAATCCTGCAATGGTTGGTAGTTTTCTTCAAATAAACGATAGGCGGTATCACTTTCTTTCAAATAAAGGGAACGCCTTACCACACCACCCAGGCTTTTTTCTGTTCCCGATTTTTCCCGGTAATTATATAGCCAGTTATGTTGTTTCATGTAAGGATACATGTGGCCGAATCTTTCGGGGAATAAGGAAACATAGTTATCCATCGTTTCATAGACCTGTTGAGAAAAATCAAAAAGCGATTGCTCCGCAAATTCATTGGCATCTGTTGCTAAAAAATGATCATACACAACATCCACAAAAGCGCCGGCATATAACCGGTAATCTGGACGAAAAATTTCTTTAGCTTGTTTTGTTGCGGCATGAGCATCTGTAAATGTATCAATGGACCGGTGAAGGGCAATTCCTTTTTGTATAGCACCGGGATAGCCGAACTTCTTTTTGCCTTTTACAAAATCACTGATCATATTGCCCACCATTATCTCAGGATGGCCAAATGAGAGATATGCATGTGCGAGGAAATTCATGAAGGCACAAGATACAAGGAACACCGGACAGGAAGATCGTCACTTACCTGCGTCCTTTTTTTGTTCTTTATACAGCCGGTAAGAATAAACAAATGGAATAACTGTCATCACAATTGTTACAGTAAAAAAAACGATGATGGCGGCGACCGGCGGAAGAAAAAGACAAATGATAGCAAGAAATAAACCTCCGGCAAACCACAAGCGTCCGGCGAGCAAATGGGTCTTTCTCCAGTTGTCCGCATTCTCCAATGCCCATGGAACACGGAAACCTGCAAAATAATTCGGCTTAATATTGACCATATAATTGCCGATAACAGCAAACAAAAGCCCCACAGCGGCAAATAGTACACTTATAGAAAACTCAACACTTCCTTTCATACTACTGTAAATGATGAGCAGTAAAATCGCTGACATGAAAACAGCTAAAGCAAATGCTATACGGAGTAACCTGCTTTTATTTTCAACGGCATGTTTTTTCGGATCGATGCGATGAATATTTGTCAATAAAATATAGATAAGGATATTCAGTACGATAAGCACAGCTGCGACACCCAACAATTCCTTTTTGCTGCCATACCTGTCAGGATTACCCTGCAGATCGAAATGAACAGCGATAGTGTCCGGTAATTGTTTCCAGATAATGGCCAGGTAAGCGACAGGTGCAAAAATGACCGGCCAGAAGATGTTTTTAAGTAATTTATCCATGGCTACTTCTTTTTTGATTTGAACTGCATGAACCACTTCAATATCTCATCTACAACAGTTGTATTTAGTGAATAGTAAACATATTGTCCTTCCTTCTCTGATATAACCAGTTTGGCTTGCTTCAGGATATCGAGATGATGGGAAATGCTGGGAAAGGAAATATTGAAACGGTCAACGATTTCCCCGGCAGTCATATCTTTTTCCTGCAACAGGCTAAGAATTTCACGACGGGTAGGATCATTCAGCGCTTTAAAAACAGAATTCATGCAACTTGTAATTACATATTTAGACAAATATCTAAATATTTTACCGGTAAAAAAAATATTTCTTTTTGTTTTTATTAATTCGGCCAAAGTGAGCTGATAAACGGCATTTAAAAATGCCCGGCGGTTTGCATTGGATAGCATCTGTTAACTGCTGTTAACACTCACTTCCATTAATCACAATTGGCTTGACCCCGGCTGTAACACGGGATACATTTGTATCGTTATACTATCAATAATGACAAACCAATTGAATTAATAAACTTTAAATAAACCAACAGTATGAAAAAGATGATCTTAAGCCTCGCAATCGCTTTTACCACACTCAGTGCCTTTGCGGGAGAGGAAAATGTAAACCAGAAAGTCCTGAATGCTTTTAGAAACGAATTTACAAATGCCAGCCAGGTAGAGTGGACCGTTAGCGATGATTATTATAAAGCATCATTTATCTATAATGATAATTATGTATTCGCTTATTATAATACAGACGGCGAATTGCTTGGTATGACCCGGTATATCAGCACAACAGATCTGCCGATACACCTGCAGATGAACCTGAAGAAAAAGTACAACAGTTATTGGGTGAGTGATCTTTTTGAAGTAGCGAAGAATGATGTCACTTCTTATTATATCACTGTTGAGAATGCCGACACAAGGATCGTATTGAAATCAACAGGCGGTAGTGAGTGGAGTGTATTTAAAACAGCAAAGAAAGCATAACAATAGTTTTGGTGTGTGGTAAAACAAGCCCCGATCTCGCCCCAGGCGAGGCGGGGTTTTGTGTTTCAAAGGAGGTTTAAGATGTTTCAAAGGCTTATCCTGCTATCCTGGAGAGTAATAGTATAATGAGACCGCTGGCCTCTTAAACTTTTTGAGCCTCTTGAACTTCTAAAACCTTCCTCTTCGTTAAGTCCTTTAACATCCGCTTCCGCCCCTCACAAACCGTTTGACGAAGTCTTTCGTAGTAAATACATTTGAAATGTATTAAACAATCATTTCAATGTTTAAAACTAAAGCCATGAAAAAGATTTTTTTATCACTGTCATTGATAATGACAGTAGCAACAGCATCATTTGCGAATGATGCCCGGGACCCTGATCCGGAAGTAAAAGAAGTTTTCAAAAAAGAATTTCCCGGTGCACAAAGTGTAGTGTGGAGTGAGCAGGATGGTTTCTATAAAGCCACCTTCATACTGGCCAATCACCGCACCATTGCTTATTTCGACCGGTATTATGAGCTGGTGGGTTGTGTCCGTGATATTTTTTACGATCAGTTGCCGATCACTGTAATGAAAGCGATAGACAAAAAGTTTCCGACCGCTTCTTTTTCGGAAGTAAGAGAGATCACTAATGATGACGGAACTTCTTATTTGCTGAAGATAGAAGAGGGCTCTAAAAAATATAAAGTAAAGGTCACTTCGGAAGGAAGCTTTACGGAAATAACCAAAGTAAATAAATAAGCAGTCCGTTCCCGATAGCCATCAGGATGACCCGGTCAAAGCTTTGCATTGCTTTTAGCAGCGCAAGGCTTTTTATTTATACAATCATGTATTTTTGCGGCTCTTTCGCAAAGTCCTCCGACGCTTCGATCGGAGTCAGAAGGCGGTAACCTTTAAAAAATTTAAAAATGAACAAAGGACCCGTTTCCAAATTTATCGAACATCATTACCGCCACTTTAATGCAGCCGCATTGATGGATGCCGCCAAAGGTTATGAAACACATTTGAATGAGGGTGGGAAGATGATGATCACTTTAGCAGGAGCCATGAGTACCGGTGAATTGGGTATCTCATTGGCAGAAATGATCCGCCAGGGAAAAGTGGATATCATCAGTTGTACCGGCGCCAATTTGGAAGAAGATGTAATGAACCTTGTTGCCCATTCTCATTACAAAAGGATCCCCAATTACAGAGATCTTACACCGAAAGAAGAATGGGATCTACTGGAAAATCATTACAACAGGGTTACTGATACCTGCATCCCCGAAGAAGAAGCATTCCGCCGTTTGCAAAAACACCTGGTGAAACAATGGAAGGATGCCGAAGCAAAAGGAGAAAGATATTTTCCTCATGAGTTTTTATATAAAACAGTATTGAGCGGCGATCTGCAACAGTATTATGAAATTGATCCGAAAGACAGCTGGATCGTAGCGGCTGCTGAAAAAAATATTCCTATCGTTGTACCCGGTTGGGAAGACAGTACTACCGGAAATATTTTTGCCAGCTATTGCATCAAAGGGGAATTAAAAGCATCTACTGTAAAAAACGGGATTGAATACATGGTGTGGCTGGCGGATTGGTATAAGAATAATTGCAGCGGAAAAGGTGTTGGCTTTTTTCAAATAGGGGGTGGTATTGCCGGCGATTTCCCGATCTGCGTGGTGCCGATGATGTACCAGGATCTTGAAATGCATGATGTGCCTTTCTGGAGTTATTTCTGCCAGATCAGTGACTCAACAACTTCTTATGGTTCTTATTCCGGCGCTGTGCCCAATGAAAAGATCACATGGGGTAAGCTGGATATCAACACACCAAAATTCATTGTAGAAAGCGATGCAACAATTGTTGCTCCATTGATATTTGCCTGGATATTGGGCTGGTAAATTTTTCAGTAAAAAAGAATTAAAATAGCTGAACTCATGTTCAGCTATTTTCTATTAAGGTCCTCCCAGGCTTTGGCCGGCTTTAATGCGCTTATAAGATTGACAAGAATGATGATCCTTACAATAATACCTCCCGTAATAGCTTTCGTTTTATCTTCCGATAATAAAACGGCTAAGACCCATAAAAGAACAAATAAAATGATGCCGGCAACAATTGCAGTATAAGGTCTTGTTTTTGTCCAAAATGCAAGTGCAATAAAAGAACCGATTTCAGCCACTACTATTGCTATATATGACGGAGGCAGTAAGGATAGCGGAATGCCGGCACGGCCAATGGCAATGGCTTCCCATACCAGGAATAATCCGGCAGTGATGAATAAGGCATTTCTTGCTTTTCTGATTCCTGTCTCATGGCCTTCTCTTTCCAATTGCTTCACACCTTCATAGTAGTCTGAGATTACATCTTCAGGTGGCTTTTGCTGTTCTTCAGGCTTTTGTTCCTCTTGCATGATCAAAATTTTCTTTAAGATAATAAAAAAAAGAATCCCGCCTCGTTTGTAGCGAGACGGGATTTGTTTTATAAGGAAAGGTATGGATAATTGTTTTCAGAGAGTTAGAACCCCGACATCAATGACTTCAGTACTAACAACGCAAAATAGACTATGCCGGTTGCCGGGGGTTTAATGAGCATAAAAAAACCTTACGGTCCGGGAAAGTTTTTCGTAGTGTTTCAGTTTGAAATTTGAGTTGATAGTATGGCCACAGAGGTTCATAGAGATATTGAGAACCACAGAGTAATTCTCTCTGCGTAACTCTTATCCTCTGCGGCTCTCTGTGGGCTAATTTTCAGAAACCCCTTGCAGGCACATCGAGTTTCATATCCCGCTTTACCATTTTATCCCTGTTGGCCATTTCCCAGCCGGTATAAAATACCAATTGTGCCCGGCGGGCATAGAGCTCATAGTTGATCTTGTCGGGTGTGTCTGTAGGACGATGATAATCTCTATGCACCCCATCAAAATAAAAAATGATAGGAACACCTTTCTGTGCAAAATTGTAATGATCGCTGCGGTAATAAAAGCGGTTTGGGTCTTTCGGATCATTGTAGCGGTAATCCAATTTGAGATTGATAAATTGATTATTGGCCAATTCGCTTATGGGCCGCAGGTCAGTGCTTAATTTATCGTCACCAATAACATATACATAATTCAATGAATCGGCATATTCCGCTTTTACAGAATCTTTACCTTTTGTATAATCAGAACCAATGCGGCCGATCATATCAATATTCAGGTTCACTGTGGTTTTTTCCAATGGGAACAAAGGATTGGAAGTATAAAATTCACTGCCCCACAATCCCATCTCTTCCCCGCTTACCGTCATAAAAAGGATACTGCGTCTTGGACCATTGCCTGCTTTTTTTGCTGCAGCAAATGCTTCTGCAATTTCCATAACAGCACAAGTGCCGCTGCCATCATCATCAGCGCCATAATAGATCACCGTATCTCTTTTACCCAAATGATCCATGTGGGCAGTGATGACAACATATTCATCTTTAAGGTCAGTGCCCGGTAAAATACCTACTACATTGCTGGTTGTTGCTTTGAATTTTTTTATTGCACAACTCATAGCAATATTTTTTGCAAACACCTGCGGAACTAATGATTGGTTAGCTTTTGCTTTTGACCTGATATCAGTCAATGCATCTAAGCCAACTATAGCCATGGCAACGGAATCTGAAATATTGAACTGGTTGATGGCCGGTCTTTCCGATGCCGCCCTGAAATCAGGATACAAAGGCCCTCTTGTGATCTTCCTGTTGGGATCATATTTTGGAAAAGTATTTTGAAGCAATAAGACAGCAGTTGCACCATACTTCTGTGCAGCGTTTATTTTCCTGGAAGTGCCACTACTCCATGGTGATCTTCTCGAAGTACCTGTAACAGCATAGGCTGTATCATTTATTTTAGGCTCACCTTCTACTATCAAAACGATCTTTCCTTTTACATCCGTTTCTTTATAGTCGCTGTAAGCAGGATCATCAATACCATACCCCATAAAAACGATCTCATTTCCTTTCAGTGATTGATTGATCGCCGACCTTATATTCGGATTGAAATGACGGCCAACAAAAAAATTCATATCATCTATAACAATACCCGCTTCCTCCAGTGAATCCTGCACCAAAGGATAATGATATTGATAACTGTCTTTATTACCGGGTAACAATCCAATACTTTTAAATTGCTTTTCAATATAAGCCGCTGCTCTTTCCAATCCCGGTGTGCCGGTGCCACGGCCTTCCATTTCTTTTCCGGCAATGATGTACAAATGCTTTTTCAGGTCGTCAACAGTGATTGTTTTGCCAAATTGTTCCGGCGATGTTTTTTGTGCTGCTGCTCCCACAGCTAGCAACAAGAACAATGCTCCTATTATTTTTTTCATGAAAGGGGATTTGTTTATATGTGAAAATATGAAAATGTGGAGATGTGGAAATACGGAAATACGTGAATGGTCTTTACCTGTATTAATAAGACGTTTCACACAGGAGATATTATCACTTTCATATTCTCACATTTCCATACTTTCTCATTTGCATTAAGCGCAGGCTATCTTTTCTACTCTGCGGCTATGACGGCCACCTTCAAAATCAGTGGTCATAAAAATACCGACCATTTTTTCTGCATCGCCTTCCCGCACAAAACGGGCAGGAATGCAAATGATATTGGCATTGTTATGTTCTCTTGCCAGTTGCGCCAGTTCTTCGCCCCAGCAAATAGCCGCCCGGATGCCCTGGTGTTTATTCGCAGTGATAGCTACACCATTGGCGCTGCCGCAAATTAAAATACCAAAAGCCGCTTTGCCATTTTCTACAGCGGATGCAACAGGATGGGCATAGTCAGGATAATCAACAGAGTCTTTACTATGTGTGCCAAAATCTTCAAAGGCCAAACCCTTTCCTTCCAAAAAAGAGATCAGGTCTTCTTTGTAATCAAATCCTGCATGATCGCTGCCGATGGCAATGGGTTTATGAAGATCAAATGGAGAATGCATGAGGAAAGTTTTAGGTTATAAGTTTTAAGTTATAAGGGAGCAACTCAAAGGTACAGAACTCTGAACTTAGAACTTATTACCCGTGACTTACAACTGCTATTAACTCCATTCTTTCTGTTCATCTTTCGCCTGCCGCTTATTGATGCGGGCCGCAATGATGATACTTGCTTCAAACAACAAATACAATGGAATAGTGACAATAGCAAGACTAAAAGGATCTGTGGAAGGAGTAATGATCGCCGCTGCAATCAATATGATGACAAAAGCATGACGCCTGTATTTTCTTAAAAACTTTGCTGTCACAAAACCAATTCTTGCCAGCACAGATACCAGCAGCGGCATTTGAAATAATATCCCCACACCTACTGTAGTGTAAATGAGGTTTTCGATGTAATCGGAAAAATTAGGAAGGTTTATTATTTTATCACTCAGCGTATAGGTAAAATAGAAATTGATCATGAAAGGGGTAAGGATATAATAACCAAATAGCACACCGGAAAAAAACAATAAGGAGACCCAAAAAATGACCCCTTTTGTTTTCTTTAGTTCTTTTTGGGAAAGGGCAGGCTTTACAAATTTCCAGAACTCCCAGAACACATAAGGAAAAGCAATAATGAAACCGCCAATAAATGCTATTGTAAAAGTTGAAATGAACTGCCCCGTCATTGTATTGCTCTGGAATTTGGCATCTACACCGCCCATGCAAATAGCATCGCCGGCCCCTATGAAATGACTGAAATCACAAAGCCATTTATAAGTGACAAAACTATTGTCGGCCGGGGCAAACAGTACCTTATCGACAATTTCTTTTGCATAAATAAAAACAACCACAGCACCTATCAATATAGCGATCACCGACCGTATCAAATGGCCGCGAAGCTCTTCCAGATGCCCGATAAAAGACATTTCGCCGGCTTCACCTTTTTTTCGTTTACCTAAAAAATCAAATAATCCCATTGTTTGTTGCGTAGAATGACAAAGATAGGAGGTGAATGGTGAATAGTGAATAGTGAATGGGGGGTTGATGTTTTATTATTCACTATTGACCATTGACTATTCACTTATTTTAGTTTTTTCATCCGCACCATTTCGATCCTTGTATCACTCACCATCATAATGTCGAATTCATAATCGTCAATAATGATCCGCTCCTTCTGGTAAGGAATGGTTTCATGGTAATTGATAATATACCCGGACAGGGTCTCCGTTTCTTCTTCACCAAAATCAAAGCCGTATTTTTGGGAGAGATAATCAAGTTCCAAACGGCCGGAGAAGATATATTCATTCTCGTTCACTACTTTTTCTTCAAATTCTTCGGTGTCATATTCATCCTGTATCTCGCCAAACAATTCTTCCAGCACATCTTCCATGGTAATGATGCCGGCGGTGCCGCCAAATTCATCCACCACCCAGGCAATGCTTTTTCTTTCACGGGTAAACTTGCTGATAAGATCGGTAGCACTCATGCTTTCAGGTACCGCAGGGATCGGCAATAAAATAGTTTGAAGGGTAGCAGGATGCTTAAAAAGATCCAGCTGGTGAATATAGCCGGTGATGTTGTCAATATTCTTTTCATACACCAGCAGCTTGCTCAGCTTTGTTTCAATGAATTTCTTTTTTACATCTTCGATTGACGATGTGTTCTCCACACCAACGATCTCTTTGCGGGGAACAAGGCATTGCCGTATCCTCACTTTCGGAAGCTCCTGTGCATTCTCCATCAGTTGTGCATTGCGTTCCTGCCTTTCTTCATCCGCATATTGTTTAAAGAGATGTTTAAGGTCGCTGCGCTTCAACGGATCTTTGTTTTTATTCAGCCTGATATTAAAAACATATTTCAGTATCCATTCTGCCAGGTCAATGAAGACAGCGGCAATGGGGAAGAACATCTGGTAAAAGAAATCAGTGACATGGGCCAGCCGCAACAGCCATGTATTGCTGCGGGCACGGAAGACAGCACGGGGAATGAACTCAGCAAAAACTAATACGATCAATGTGGTGAAAGCTATTTCTGCAATGATGTGAACCGTATTGGAGCCAACGTTCAAATAATCCCAGATAGGGGCCATCACCGAACTGATCTGCAATCCCAAAAAAACAAGGAAGATCGTAAAACCGATCAGCGTTGTACCCAGCAGCCGGGCTGGTGATTGTGCAAACTTGGCCAGCAATTCCATCGAAGAGCCGCCATGTTTTTTCTTGATCTCGATGCTCAGCCGGTTGGCGCTGTAGAACGCCATTTCGATGCCGGAAAAAAATCCCATCAGCAACAAAGTGAGGATAAAGAATAATATCGAGTTCCATTCGATCATGCTGCGAAGATACCCCCAAACCCCCTAAAGGGGAGTTTAGAAGACTCTGAAAAATCGTAGTGACCTTAATAATATAGGAGTTTTACGAAGTCTCCCTTTAGGGAGATTTAGAGGGTAGGGTTTAAGAATTTCCGCACTATCTCCTCCGCCTCCTTACAAGCCTCTTCCAGCACATCATTCACAATAATATGATCGAAACGGTCCTTGAATGTCATTTCAACCGAAGCTTTTTCAAGCCTTGCTTTCAATGATTCAGGAGATTCGGTGCCCCTTGCTTTTAATCGTCTTGCCAGTTCTTCCATCGAAGGCGGCTCAATGAATAAAGACAAAGACTGCTGCGGGTATTGTTTTTGAATACTGATACCGCCCTGCACATCCACATCCAGTAAAGGCGCTTTATGTTGTTTCCAGATGCGGTCGAGTTCTTTTTTGAGGGTGCCGTAATATTTTCCTTCATACACCATTTCCCATTCGGCAAATTCTTTTGTATCAATGCGGCGTTTGAATTCATCCGCCGAAATAAAATAATAATCCACGCCATGCTTTTCATGGTTGCGGGGCGGGCGGGTAGCGCAGGAAATAGAAAAGATCAGCTGGGCCGGGAATGCTTTCAGCAAATGTTTGGTCACCGATGTTTTACCGGCGCCAGAGGGAGCTGCAATGATGATAAGTTTGTTATTGCTCATTGATGGGTAATGGGCAAATGTAATGAAAGGAAGTTCTTTACTTTTTTTCTTGGCAAAAAAAGTAACAAAAATCTCAGGAAATGCAATCGCATAATGAACGCACTGTCATGCTGCCTGCCCCGATGAATATCGTGGGAGGCTCTCGAAGCATGAATTATTCTTTACCTTTTTTCTTGACAAAAAAGGTAACCAAAAAGTCAAGCCAATTCGATGAACGGGTCTTTACTGCCAGCTCACTTTGCGAATTGGCATCCGGAAAGTCTTGCCCTGCGGGGATCATTTGAAGATAATGCTGCTTGTTATGTGAGGATGCTGAAGCGCTGGCTTTTTCGCATGGAAATATTTTGTCGGGATAAACATTTGTTGATGCGAAAAAGAGGCGCAGGGAAATTTACTTTGATCGTAATCTCTATCGTATAATAAAAAGGGTTTGCTATTCGAATAACTACAAAGCATTTTCAAAGTATCAGGGTCTAAAACCCCTCCTTGGGAGGGGCTTGGGGAGGCTTTCTATCTCGGCCGCTTCATTGACTGCAATCCCTTCTCCTCATTCATCATCCTGTAATTCACCAACCGGAATTTTGGATCAATCAATAATTTTTGAATAGAAGGAGAGAGTAATGCAATCAATTCACCATTGCGGTGCTTACTCATATCTTTTGGTCCCCATGGATTGGCATCTTCCATCGCAGCCATTTCCGGGCTATCCAAACCAATATGCAACACAAATAATTTGGTGCCGCCCTGTTTCATCGTTTGTAATTGCAGCAGCATGGAATCCAGTTTATGTTCCGGTGTGGCGAAATACCATCCTGCCACATCCACTTCATCATAGTAGCGGGAGATGCCGAGTTTGTATTCGGCGGCGAGTTTTTCCACGATGGCCCTTGTCTCTAGTGTTTGTACGGCAGCGCCCATATGGTAGTCGAGGTAATCTAATTTCAATCCTGCTTTGAGTGCCTTATCTATTTGTGCCCGCAATTCTGTTTCTATTTCTGACAGTGATGGATGGTTGCCGAACAGTGCGCCTCTCGACGGAAAGAAATTTCCCAATGAATCTACCAGTGAAGGAACGGTGCTGACCCCGCTGACCGGGCCCCAGCGGTATTGTTTCCATTCGGAGTTGAGGGTAAGGTGTATGCCTACCGATACATTCTTGTATTGTTTCAGCATCTCTGCTGCTTCGGTGAACCAGGGACAGGGCACCATTACCGACATAGAAACAGGATGACCCGTTTCCAATACTTGTTTGGCCGCTACATTTACTGAATGGCACATGCCGATATCATCAAGACGGAGAAGGATGGGGATCTTTTCTTCTTTTTGTGCAAAGGCGATTGTTGAGATGAAGAAGCTGAGCAGGGTTAGCAGTTGTTTCATTGATTGAAGGTAAAAAAATTTATTAGCCCGCCAGCAGTTCTCGCCCTGGCGGCGGTTTAAAATGGTAAAGAAATTTTTTACTCAGCTGCAGTACTACTATCATCGTCCCTTGCGTCGCACTCTTGTGCTGCAGGAATTCTATTCAGCATTTGCAGGGTTTTGCCAAAAGCAGCACGCCGTTGCTGTGTGTTGAGTGCTGATAAAGCAGCTGAGTAAAAACACCAGCAACATCGAATGAGATTATTGGGTGTCTTATATTCGTTTGTTGGTGTTTTTGCTATTACACAAGCCGGCACGCAACACACAACAAAGGCCGCTCAATGATTCGGAAGACCAACAACGGCGTGAACAAGTCCTGAACGCCATGTTGTGTGTCTTCACGCAACACTTTTACGCCGTGGCGGGTGTTTTTCTTTCACCCGCCACTGTTCTTTAGTAAATTTCTTAGATGTATAAAGCAGTGGGAGATGGGTGTCTTTACTTTGCTGTGGTCGGTGGAAGAAAACACCGGCCATGGCGTGTTATTTTTTGCCTGTCCCGCACTATGCGGGGGGAACACCCGCAAGGGCGGAGATGGTTTATTATCTCATTCTAATCTCAACTACTATATCTGGCTCTCGATAGTTTCCCATTTTTATAAATTTTTCGCATGAGCCAGTAGCGCCTCTTGTGTCGGCTAATGTTACTGTGTAATTCAGCTTTTCAATTAACTTACCTTCATAAAAAAACAAAGCCAAAAATTCATCAGCGCTCATTCCAGTTTTACAATAATGCCATTCTTCAACATTTTTCCTAAAATCGCTTTTAGTAGGAGAGCCCATAATTGTTTCTACATCAGCTTTTGTCATACCAGGACTCAATTTATGCGAGGCGCTTAATTTTTGTTGGACCCCGCAGGAATGCAGCAGTGCGATTAATAATATACTTAAAACAACTTTCATATTTGGGTTCGATTATTGGTGAGTTTAGTATTTAAGTAGCAAATTTTATTTTTACACCGTGGGGGGGGGTGTTTTTTCCTTCACCCGCCACTGATCTATAGTAAATATTTGTTGAGTAGGGTTTCCGTATTTCATGTGGTCGGTGGAAGAAAACACCGACCACGGCGTGTTGTTTTATTTGGAACACCTGCAAGGGCGGAAAAAAAATAAGAAGACCCGTAGGGTTTTTTTCAAACTCGCTTTCATCATAATTTTCTTCGAGTCGGATATTAACTTCAGTAACAATATCACTAAAAGAATTTTCATTTAGTTGCTTTGTTAAGTGCTCTCTGAGATCTATTGCTTGAGTTGAAGTCATACAAAAACTTTTATCAGTCTATATGGGTCCATCCAAATTCTTTTTCAATTTTTCGCCTGTAATTTGTGTCAATTTGCATTGGTGTTTTTCTAATATACTCCTCAGCAAAGGCTGTTTTATTTACATCAAGTGAACGTAAGTACAAAATAACTTCATTTTCAGTAGGAACTCGCTCCTCTTCACCAATTCGTGGCGGAAGATTAGTCCATATAGCCGCGTCTAATTCTAAACTTATTAACCAATTCTTTATTAAAGCCTTAACCTCTTCTGTCGTTTCCTCATCTTTTGTCACCGAAAGAATTTTATTTCCAGTATTGTTCTTGCCAATACCTTCACGAATTCGAAGTGATTCAATTGCTTCTACAGGATTTTCAGTTGCCATCAAAGCCCAAAGAGTTCGTACTGGCTTTGCTTCTGCTGTGATTACAAGAGTTATTCTTCCATTGTCTGATTGTCTTGCAAATTCTACTCGCAATAGTGGCCCATCTGTAAACCACTTTCGTCTAATAAGTAAATTTTCTGGCCTCCAAATTAGAGACCCCCAACCAATGCAAGCAATTTTCATATTACAATGTGTGTTTAATTTAAAAAGTTATTTCTTATTGTTTTAAATTCCTCAAGATCTGTTTTTAGTTCTGCTATTTTGGGAGTTGTATGTATTTCCTCTGGACTACTATGTCCGTCAATAGAAACGCAACATTTTTCGTAAATGTCGTTCAGTTTTGATTTATGCTCATCTATTTTACTCCCTTTAACTCGAAGTAAGGAGGGAAATGCAACTCCTTTTTTATAGCGTTTAATTGTTTTCTGAAATAAGGAATCTTCAACAGTAATTTCTACCATTGAACGTAGATGCCCATATCCTTGCGCTGCAATTTTAGCTTCTTCCTGATCTTGATGATTTGCATTTAAAAGTGCGTTTAATTTCTTTTCATAATAGGAATAAGAGTTTATTTCTTCAACCTCATCCAACACTCCTGTTTCGCCGAAATTTTCCTTGACACGATGAAATGCAAATGAAACTCCTGCTTGTTTATGATGTTCTAACTCTTTTTGCTGTAGAAAACTATGTAATAATAATATGCTGTGAGTAAATACAATAACTTGGCGATGTTTTGATAATTCAATAAGTCTCTTAACCACTTCATCAATTATTCTATGGTCAAGGGAATTTACGGGATCGTCAAAAACGATTGGTGCTTTGATGTTGTCAAGTTGTAGTTCGGTTAAGAATTCCGCTAAAGCAATTGCCTTTTGTTCTCCTTCACTTAAAATGTCTGCCAAAGCATGGTGGCTTATTTTTTGAAAAACTTTTGAGCTCCCTCTGTCTGTTCCAAAACTCAGGTCTATTTTTAGATTTGCTTTTCTCAATGCGGACAATTCTTTTTTGAAAAGGGCTTCAAAATCTTGCCTTACTAATTCTTCTCTCGCCGATGATGTTTTTCGACTGATAGCAGCCGTATTGAAACTGTTTGCATTGTTGTTAAGTTTATTTACAATTATATGATTTGATATTGCAGTTTTAATCTCAGGGACTTTTCCTGAAAGAAGTTTTCTGTCTTTCAACTCATCAATTTCTTTTTTTAGGACTGTTTCTCGTGTAGCAAGGTTTGCAAGTGCTTCTGATCTTTGAGTTAAAACACTATTGATCGCTGTTCTCTTATTAGTTAAAAAAGAAATCACAACTTGATATTCAAAAATGAAAGTAGAATCTTGTGCAACTGCACCATCAATAAAAATAGTTTTTAATTTGCCTAAATTTTGGTTGTATTCGATAATTTCTTGTGGCTGAACTGCAGCTTGATTTTCACTTGTTCCAAAAGAGGGTTGATGAAAAGTTAGGTTGGTGTCTATTTGTGAAACCTGTTGAATCAATCTTGTTTTTTTTTGTCGCAAAGCATTTAGGCTTTCTTGTGTCTTGTCATTAAGGAGTATTCTGTAATTTTTCAGCAATTCTTTTGCAGAA
This sequence comes from Chitinophagaceae bacterium, assembly GCA_013140985.1. GTDB lineage: Bacteria > Bacteroidota > Bacteroidia > Chitinophagales > Chitinophagaceae > JJ008. Next base: position 58,784 of record JABFRU010000058.1, read on the forward strand.
ACATCAAGAGGCTGCAAACAGTAAATGCAGGTATTGCCTTCTTCGGGATATTCATCCTTGTTTATAATCTTAATGTAGTTCTCAGCAGCTTGAATGAAAGAATTGAATTCTGCAGTTTGATAAAATTCAATTCCTCTTTGCTCAGCGATATCCTTGATTCCTGTCTGAGTTTTCTTTTCCAACTCGGAAATTTCCTTGTTGAATATTATCAGGGATTCCCAATTTGTTGAGTTGAACAGGTTTTGAGCATTTTGAATTTTTCCAATTAAGGAATCAAACTCCTGAATCTGGCTTCTCATTGCCTGAATTTCGGCTTGCAACAATGTCTTGTTCAGGTTTGCAAGTTCGGACACTTTTGCTGTCAAGGTTTCTTGATGTGCCTGTGTGAAATCAGAAAGTTGAGTTAGCTTTTGTTCAGACGAATTTCCAGAAAGTGTTGTAATGAAATTGCATTGAGGTGTTACTGGTGTCAGGTTAATTACCCAAAGCAGTGATGTAGGATGTGCTATAACTTTTGCTTGAAGCAACTGACTAAGTTTATTCAGTTCGTTACTGACAAGTTGAAACAAATGAAATCCAATTGGTGAAACGATTAAATTTCTGTCGCTAATTGAGAATTGAACGCAACTGCTGTTGAATACGGAAATATTTTCAAGTTCAGAATTAGTGTTAGCTCCATTCCAGATAAAAGTTTGTGGAGTTCCGTTTGACTTGAAGTTGATTGTTGCTGACTTAGGTTCGGTTGCACCATAGATATTTGGCAAAATGGTTTTGTTTGTATCGTAACTAAAACCAAGTGTTTTCAAAATTCTGCTGTAACCAGTCTTACCAGTTCCGTTCTCTCCATAAATGACTGTAATATTTTTTGCAAAATTGACTGTCTGATTCTTCGCAAGACGGTTTACACCTGTAATAGCTGAAAGGGAATCCAACTCTATTTGTTTTGTCGTTGGTGTGTATGTTGGTTTCGCTATTGAGAGTGTTGGCAAACCTGAGTGAAGGTTAATTGATTGAAGAAAGTAATTGAATACTTCATCTCTGTCGACAGTAGAAAGGGGGCTTTCTGTAATTACAATTTTGCTGATAAGTAATTTACCCCAGTCTCCTTGACTTGCTGCCCATTCCCAAAGGAAATCAACTATTGCTTTTTTATTTGTTGTAGTCGAAGCCATTTAATTTACCATTTATCTGAATGTTCTTGGTTAGTGTCGTTTCTAGCCAAACTACAAAGCGTTTATAGCAAACAAAAAAATATTCCCCCTTCTTCAACTTTATCAATAAAATCCTGCAACTTTTTCTAAGAAAGGTTTCTCTTGTCAAAAACTACAAATCACTTCATCACTTCCTTCACCCAATCCTCCAACTTTCCTTCTTTATCCGCAACAATCGCTTTGTCAAGATCTTCATCAGCATTTATCTGTCCGCCGAGTTGGTAACAATTAATAGCAGCTTTCACTCCTGCTGTATTAGCTTTTAGCGGATCGAAAGCATTATTGTTTCCCAGGCATTGCCGGGCAATACCTCCCAGCCACACCATCATCAGGTCAGCATTCTTATCAAAAAGAACAGTGCTGATATTGGCATCAATACTAAAAGTGATATAAGGACAATCGCTCATCCACATCAATACCCAGGCATTCATGGTAGTACGCTTTAACGAACCCGTATCGATAGGAGTGGTCTCCAACCACAATACGGCTTTCAAAAGATCGGCTTCTGATTTCTTAAATTCTTTTTCAGACTTGGGATTTTTCTTCGGCGCTTCAAAATCTTTTACTGAAGGATCTTGCGCAGCTACAATAACAGACAGCAACAGGAAGCAAACGAGGGTGGAGGTTCGTTGTCTCATAGCAGATAAGGGTTGGTGGCTACCCTAAGCTAAGAAAGGTTTTTTATAGTACAAAAAGAGGCTCCCAGCCTTCCATAAGAGAAAAGCCTCCCCAAACCCCTCCGCAAGAGGGGCTTTAGACTCCGCTAACTTGGAAATACATTTATTATTCGGCAGAGTCTATGATCAAAATGAATTTCCCTGCGCCTCTTTTTCGCATTGACAAATGCTTATTTTTTATACAACACTTCCATGCGAAAAAGCCAGCGCTGCGGCATCTGCAAATAGCAAGCAGCATTATCTGCAAATGATCCCGGCAGAGCAAGACTCTCCGGACGCCAATTCGCAAAGGGAAATTTGTGATATAAGAACCCCCGTTATCGAATTGGCTTGACTTTTTTTTCGTAATCCTATCGGATTACCTTTTTTTGTCAAGAAAAAAAGTAAAGAAGATCATCTGGTTCGGTGGTTGGTGGAAGAAAAACACCAACCACGGCATTATAACACCCACCCCGGTTCCTGATCATATATAGATCATGTTATTCGCCCCTCCGGGGAGGGGATGGTGTATCATCTTCACGGCGTAAAAAAAGTAGAAGAAGCTTTAAATTATAGGAACTCACTTAAGTCAAGAGTCTTGAGATACCTCGTTCCTCGGTATGACAAGACCCTGATTGATAAAGAAACTCCGCAAATGCTGAATAGAATTACCGAACGATGAAGTGAGTGACACAAGGGACGATGAGTAGAGAACGGGACGATGGCAAAATAAAAATCGTGGAGATTGCTTCGGCTTCGCCTCGCAAGTGCTTATTTAATCGTCCCAAACCCCACCGGTATCATTGGCTCTTTATAATCATACATGGAGATAAAAATAATAACAGTAGCAGGCTTGCCGTCTTTGTCGGTATATTTTACTTCGTACCTGTCAAGCATAGCATAACCCATCGGAGCATTGTCACTTTTATACGGGCAACAACTTCCTGACCTGTTATATTGAACAGGGTTGCCATGACTATCTCTCAGTAATTGAAGAAAAGCTCTTTGATTGGCCGGTCCGCCAAAAGGCCCGTTGCCAACCATTACAGGGTCTTCCTGCGTATAACCATATTTATCGGAAGTGGCAGTTTGTGTAAGCTTTAATATGGAATGCAGTTTTTCATTGGGTGGCTCACTGCACATTTTCATTTTGGCTTCCATCTTTTCTGCACCGGCTTCTTTGGCCATGGTGTAATCATAGCAGGCAGAATCTCTTTTGCCGATCCACTCATACACTGTTGCCCGGTTATACCATGCATCTGCATAACCGGAATCAGCTTCGATCAACTCACTATAGATGCGGATAGCGCCATCATAATCGGTGAGATAACGTTTGGCAATACCACAATTGAGATAAGCTCTTTTAAAAGAGGGATTCAATTTTATCGTTTGCTGGTAATCACTCAAGGCTTTTTCATACTGGTTGAGCATGGCATGGGCAATACCACGGTTGAACCATGCGATATAGACTTCGCCATCCAGTTCAATAGATTTGGTAAGCAGGGTGATCATCTCATCAAACTTACCAGCCTTTCCTTTTTCCATGGCCTGGTTATAATATTTTTCTGCATCCTGTGCAGAAACAGAAATGGTGATGCATGACAGCAGGAGTGGTATAATGAATTTCATGTATTAAAGATATTCTTTTCTTCTTCTATTTTTTCTTTGTCCCAGAGGGACAGTTGGTGGGTGGCTGTAGATTTTCAGAATCATCTCGTTCCGTAGGAACGATTGGTGCCGGCACGAGATGTCCCTACGGGACATTGCGCTAAAAAAGTGACATTGTTTTACCCATGAAGCGTCCCGATGGGACGGGAAAAAATTAAAATCCTTTGGCGTTCTTGCTATACGCTGCATTGATGTATTCCAAAATTTTTTCAGCGCCGGAATTCAACAGTTCTTTTTGTTGCTGTTTGTCGAGACCGTGATAGCTTTTGCATCCTTCCAGTAATATCTCCCAATTATTGTCACTGGCTTTTGCTATTTCACCTGTGCGGGTATCAATAATGAAAAAATCATTTCCTTTTTTGGAACGGTAAGGTTCGCCGCCTGGTTTTCCTTTACCAAATTTATTGATAATGGTAGCCAGTCTTTGGCCAGTGCCTTTACCGGTATTGTAAGCATCGCTCAGGTTCATCCCTGCGCCCAGCGCTACACGCATGGTAGCTGAGTTTACGAGATTTTGAAACTCGGATGAATTAGCCAGCTCAACCAGCGTTTTGGATAGAAATGAGGAATTTTCGGGATATGGATTATTGTAAACGGCAAGCGGGGAGCTCATCTTTTCCGCTTTCATAAATACTGTTTCATGTTGAATATATAAGTTGCCATTCACCACACAGTAAGAGATTCTCTTGTTCTCGCCGCCGAATTTAGATGCCTGGTTGTTTTTGTCAACAAAATCAATACCCGCACACCAGAATTCTTTATCGCCGGTGAGTGTTACCGTGCCTTCAAATTTTGTTCCATCCAGCGCCACAATATATCCATTGATATTGCTGTTGGTACTGGTAGTTTTTTCTGCCGGGGCGGTGGGATCAAATTCTTCGATCAGCGAGATGTTCTGCTCTACTTTGTCGATCTCTTTCATGTTGATGATGGTAACAGGGCTATCAAATTTTGAAGCCACATATACACCATAATAACTACCCGGGTTGGGGAAGAAAGCTACAAAGCCTTCATATTTCTTTCCATCTTTAGTAGTAACAGAACCGGGATGAAAATTCATTTCTTCCACACTGTAACTTTTGTCCTGGTTATTGGTGAGCATATTGATAGTAAGGTTGCTGAGACCGTATGCAAACACATCATCCATATCTACCTTGTTATCACCAATACGGATCTCGTCCACCATATCGGTCTTTATTTTATTGGCTTTTTCATCAGCATTCATGGTATTGATGCTTACGAGCTGGATCTTTCCTTCGAGTTTTCTGCCGTCATTCATAATAACAAGTCCCCCGTCCTGCGCTTTGGTCCTTCTTTTTCCCATGGTTACACTGGCTTGCCATGCAAATAATTCAGCAGGCGCCAGCGTCCAGGGGAGTATTCTCCCATATTCTTTTACCTGTTCTTTTGTATAAACTGTTTTTGCGCCGCTCTTGTCAACGAATGTCAATTTTTCCAATGCAAAAAAATCATTGGCGCCGGGAAGCGACTCGTCGGAAGATTCCCCTTCTATTTTTATTTTTCCATCTTTTACTTCTCCGTTTCTTAATACAACAAAACCCCTTTCGGCTTCTTTATTTTCTTTTTGCCTGACGCTGCTCCATTCAAACCATGAAAGGGGTGACACACAAACAGGCGTAACCATATTAAGACCCCAGCTGGATAAGGATCTTACATCTACCTTGTATTTCTGCCCGGACCTGTCGGTCAAAGAAATACCTCCTTCTTTCTCATAATTTTTTATAGAAATAGTTCCTTCCATGCGGGAGCCGTCCCGGAGCACTACATAGCCATCCGAACTGTTATCAAAATAAGGAAGCGGTGTGGTTTGTTTGCCTTCCCGCAATCCCTGGG
>JABFRU010000082.1 GCA_013140985.1 Chitinophagaceae bacterium
CTTTCACCTTTCGATAGATGGCAAGGAATTTTTTATCCTCTTCGATGTCGGAAAGATTGACCAACTCCAGCCTGCGCTTCCGGATGATCTTCCATCCAAGCAGCCCAAGCGGATAGTTTATGATCTGGGAAAGTTTCAAAATAAAATTTGAGTCGATTAATCGTCCAGCTTCAACACAGCCATGAAAGCTTCTTGCGGTACTTCTACATTCCCGATCTGCCGCATCCGCTTCTTACCTTCTTTTTGTTTTTCCAGTAGTTTACGCTTCCGGCTGATATCACCGCCATAACATTTGGCAGTAACATCCTTGCGCATGGCAGAAATATTTTCTCTCGCCACTACTTTTGCGCCGATAGCTGCTTGTATAGCGATCTGGAATTGTTGTCTCGGAACTAATTCTTTCAATTTTTCGCAAAGCTTTCTTCCAAACTCCTGTGAACGGCTGCGGTGTATCAATGCACTCAATGCATCCACTTTATCACCATTCAACAAAATATCCATCTTCACAATATCTGCATCACGGTAGCCGATAGGATGATAATCAAAAGAAGCATAACCCCTCGTTTGTGATTTCAGCTTATCATAGAAATCAAAAACGATCTCTGTCAATGGCATTTCAAACAATAACTCAACACGGGTAGTCGTGAGGTAGCTTTGATTCATGAGTATTCCCCGCTTGCCAAGGCAAAGCGTCATGATATTGCCGATATATTCAGGCTTGGTAATGATCTGCGCTTTGATAAAAGGCTCTTCTATCCTTTCTGTTTTTACCGGGTCTGGGAATTCGGTCGGGTTATTGACGATGATCTTCTCTCCCTTCGTTGTGTAAGCAATAAAGCTTACGTTGGGAACGGTAGTGATAACGGTTTGATTGAATTCTCTCTCCAGTCGCTCCTGTATGATCTCCATGTGAAGCAATCCAAGAAAGCCGCATCGGAATCCAAAACCAAGAGCCTGCGATGTTTCCAGTTCAAATGTGAGTGATGCATCGTTGAGTTGCAGTTTATCCATGCAATCCCGCAACTCTTCAAAGTCATCCGTATTTACCGGGAAAATGCCTGCAAATACCATCGGCTTCACTTCCTGGAAACCTTTGATGATCTCCTGTGTAGGATTATTCGCAAGGGTGATCGTATCACCCACTTTTACTTCTTTTGCATTCTTGATACCGGTAATAAGATATCCCACATCACCACAACTCACTTCATTCTTTTCCGTCATCTTCAGTTTCAATATGCCGACTTCATCGGCATCATATTCCTGGTCGGTACTTACAAACTTTACTTTATCGCCTTTCTTTATCGACCCATTCCTTACACGGAAGTAAACTATGATACCTCTGAATGAATTGAACATGCTGTCGAATATCAATGCCTGCAGCGGTGCATCGGGTTTGCCAACCGGTGCGGGAATTCTTTTTACAATTGCTTCCAGTATATCCTCGACACCCACACCTGTGCGGGCACTTGCCAGCAGAATATCATCGGGTTTGCAGCCGATCAGTTCAATGATCTGGTCTTTGACTTCCTCCACCTGTGCGCCATCCATATCAATTTTATTGATGACGGGGATAATCTCAAGATCATTATCAATTGCGAGGTATAAGTTGCTGATGGTCTGGGCTTGAATTCCCTGTGAGGCATCCACCAAAAGCAAACAACCCTCGCAGGCGGCCAGCGCCCTGCTCACTTCATAGCTAAAGTCCACATGACCGGGAGTATCGATCAGGTTGAGGATATATTCCTGGCCGTCCTTGTGTTTGTAATTGATCTGGATGGCATGACTTTTAATGGTGATGCCTTTTTCTCTTTCGAGATCCATATCATCGAGCACCTGGTCCATCATATCCCTGTCGCTGATGGTGCCGGTGGACTGTAAAAGACGATCAGCCAGGGTGGATTTGCCGTGGTCAATATGTGCGATGATGCAGAAATTTCGGATGTTCTTCATGTGCCCCCAAGCCCCCTGAAGGGGGTTTAATTTGTTTTGAAAATGAGCGGCGAAGGTACGGTTTTTAGGCGAGCTTATGGCCTGTTAAGTACTGTCATTCCGGGCTTGATCCGGACCCTCTCTTTTTTGCAAGTTTATCCTGGGCGAAATCGAAGGACTCTCTTTATCTCCCGGTAATCTTATTCAGCAAAAGCGTAAAGAGTCTTCTACCCGATGCGTGGGTGAGACATTATTTTTCTATATTCGGTTTAGCTATCCTTCGTTCCCTGCGTTTAGCGGACCACCAGACTCAATTTTTTCTTTATGATACCACTCCAAAAAGGAATGTTCGTCTGCTTGATTGGCTGCCTGTTCTTTCATGCTGATATATCAGCACAAAACATGCGTCCAGATCTCAGGGAACTGGATTCGCTGAAAAATATTTTTCAAAATGAAAAAGACCCGGTCAAAAAAGTAAGGGCTATTTATCCCATGCTCCGGCATCATCGCCTCAACATTGACTTTGTTACAGCAGACAGCCTGGTAAAAGCGGGTATCGCATTTGCAGAAAAATCCGGAGATAAGCTGGCGCTGGTTTATGCCTACATGAATTACTATACCAGTTTCAGGGTGCCTGAAAATATAAGACTTGAAATGCTGGCTATGACAGAAAAAGCAATACAACTGGCACAACAGGGAGGATATAAAAATGAAGAAGTGCTTTGTCTTGCCAATCTTGGCGCTCATTACAGCAATTTTCGCTATGATCTTAATAAGTCATTGGAGTATTTCAATAAAGCTGATCTGAACGATGATGCTATCACAGATTCAGTACGCAGCATTTATTATTATTTTAGAGGGGCATACTACATGGCCATCCAGGATCCTTTGAATGGTTACCGTACTGCTATAAATGGATTGAAATATGCTGAAAAAGCAAAAAGCCCGGAACTTATTAGGAGATCATACAGGGTGCTGGCAGTTCTTTACAGCCGGCTTAATGACCAGGAAAATGCCAGTAAATGGTATGAAAAAGAAAAGGAATCATGGGAAAAAAGCGGCGATAAAAAAGGAATTATAAATGTAAATTATATTATAGCCCGATCCCATAGAGACTGGGGAAATAACGACAAGGCTATTGAAATATATAAAACCGTAATAGCAGAAGCCGAGGCTATTAATGATGTGTTCAATAAAAGAATGGCTTTAAATGATCTTTGTTTTTTGTACGTCAAAAGTGGGAAAGTGGCCGAAGCAAAAGCTATCAACGATAAGTATAAGATCCTGGACGAAAACCTTAGAGCCGGCAGCAGGCTCGGTTACTATTTTGGCTGGGGAAATTTTTATTACTGGTTCAACAAAGACTCTTCAAAATATTATTATGATAAAGCTATTGCGGTAGCAGATTCAACGGGCGGCGATCCCAGCACTCTTATCTCTTTATTCGACTTTACCGGGGGATTTTACCGGGAAATTGGTGACCCTAAAAAAAGTATTGAATTACTGGAAAAAGCACTCGCCCTTAATAAAGAAACAGGACTCTTGGACAAGTACACAGATATTTATGATCAACTTGATACTACGTACCAGGTATTGGGTGATTATAAAAAAGCTTATGCCGCAAGAGCTCAGTTTAAATTTTACCAGGACAGTCTTGATAAATTAAGTGACAAAAATGCACTCATGCGGGCCGAAATAGCTACTGAAGAAGAAAATCTGAAAAAACAAAAAGAAGCAGAGCAAAGAGCTGTTGCAAGAAAACATAATATTCAATACACAGCTATTGTTATCGGTGGACTTATACTGATGGTAGCGATGTTAATGATAAGTTTTTTTCATACACCAAAATGGGTAGTAAGGGTGCTGACATTTGTCAGCTTTATATTTCTCTTTGAATTCCTGATCCTGGTGTTGGATACCAAGATCCATCACTGGGCACATGGCGCTCCGCTTCCTATACTCTTAATAAAGATATTGATCGCCTGCCTGCTGGTGCCCTTGCATCATTGGATAGATCATAAAGCACAACATTTTCTCCATACAAGAAAAATACAGGTAAAAGCTGTAAGAAAGGAAACTAAGCCGACGGTATAACAACTTGCTGGTATATATTCTCTGGCAGATGAGGGAGTTTGGTTTTACGCCGATTTTCTGTACCAGGATCAATCATATACTTGCGAGTTTTTGTTTGCTTTTCTCTCCCAAAACTTGCTTAACTTGCCCCCTCAATAGCCTACAAAACAATATGAGATACAAGACCCTTTCTCCGTTAGTAATATCTGCAGTTATACTGGCAGCCTGTAATAACTCCACAGGATCAAAAACTGCTATAAGCGGACCCGCAGAATTTAATATTCCCTCATCTGCAGGCGTTCAAACACAGCCGCAGGGTCAATCGCCAGCAGATACAGCCAAATTACCGGGCGTAATAACACCGGCAGTAACGCCGGTCATTACTACTCCTGCTATTTCCAAAGCAGGTCTTAACCCTGAACATGGTCAGCCGGGTCATCGTTGTGATATTGCTGTAGGCGCACCATTGGATAGCAAACCAACAACACCTGCTATTACTACCAACCAAACCAATGCTACACCTGTAACGATCACCCCCCAGCCTTCCCTGGATGTACAAAAAACAGTTGTAGCTGCACCAACAACTACCTCACCAACCAAGGCAGGATTAAATCCTGAGCATGGCAAACCGGGACATCGTTGCGATATTGCCGTTGGTGCTCCTTTGGATAGCAAGCCAACAACACCTGCTATTACAACAACACCGGGCACCAATTCACCCAGCGTATCATCTATTCCTTCATTTAACCCGGTTACAACGCCAATCAAAACTGATCTGCCGGTAAAAACAGATGCTGTAACAGCCCCCGGCATGAATCCTGAACATGGTAAGCCGGGTCATCGTTGCGATATTGCTGTAGGGGCACCGCTTGACAGTAAACCATCAACGCCGCAAACAATAACTGTTGAGAAAAAAAATTGACGCTTAAACTTTGCAGCAGCAACCATATCCAAAGCCCGGTAAAAAACCAAGCTTTATGAAATTAGCCCGGCTGTCTGCAATTGTTTTTGGTATTGTATTATTTGTTTCCTGCAAAAAAAGCGATGATGATGGCGCAACCGTTGACCCTGTTGCCACCACATTATACTTTCCTCCGCTTACCGGCACTGACTGGCAAACAACTTCTGCTGCCTCTCTCGGCTGGAATGAAACGTTACTGAACGATCTTGATGTTTACCTGCAATCAAAAAATACAAAAGCGTTCATCATTTTAAAGAATGGAAAGATCGTAAAGGAAAAATACTTTGGAACTTTTACTGCCGACAGTCTTTGGTATTGGGCTTCAGCAGGCAAAACCCTTACTGCATTTCTTGCAGGGCTTGCACAGGAAGATGGTATTTTAAATATCACCAACAAAACATCGCAATATCTTGGTACTGGCTGGACATCAGCGCCGTTGGCAAAAGAGAACCTGATCACTGTACGTCATCAACTCACTATGACAACAGGATTGGATGATGGTGTGCCGGATAATGATTGCACTACTCCTTCCTGTCTTATCTACAAAGCAGATGCAGGAACAAGATGGTCGTATCACAATGCTGCTTATACATTATTGTATAAGGTGATCGAGAATGCATCTGGTCAAAACTATAATACTTACTTCAACACCAAGATCAGGAGCCGTATCGGCATGAACGGCATCTGGAACAACAGCGGTTACAATAATGTTTATTACAGCAATGCAAGAAGTATGGCAAGATTTGGCTTACTTATTCTGAATAAAGGCAAATGGGACCAGACAACGATCATGAATGACAATAACTATTTTGATGCAATGGTAAATACATCTCAAAGCATCAATCAATCTTATGGCTATCTCTGGTGGCTGAATGGTAAAGCATCTCATATGCTGCCCCAGACACAGTTTGTCTTTAACGGCAATCTTGTACCCACTGCCCCACCTGATCTTTTTGCGGCTCTTGGAAAAAACGATCAGAAAGTATATGTAGTACCTTCTCAAAAACTGGTGGTGATACGCATGGGTGAATCGGCCGGCAATGTTCAGCTGGCTCTTTCCAGTTTCGATTCAGAATTGTGGGGAAAACTGAAATCTATTATCGGGTACTAAGAAAGGATAGCTGTTTGTATCTTCATGTATGCCTGTTACGATCGCAACACCCGAAGATATTCCTGCATTGGTATCACTCCTTAATACTGCTTATCGTGGAGAAGCGTCCAAAAAAGGGTGGACAACAGAAGCCGATATGGTCAAGGGTGATCTTCGCACAGATGAAAAAGATATGCAGCGGCTGATGCAGCAGCCCGGTACAATTTTTCTTACATACACTAATGAAAATAACAAGATCGAAGGCTGTGTCTTTCTTCAAAAAAGAAACGGCAAAATGTATCTCGGCATGTTAAGCGTCGATCCTTCTTTGCAGGCCAAAGGCATTGGCAAAGAGATCATGCTGGCTGCAGAAGAATATGCAAAACAACAGGGCTGTCCATCCATTTATATGCGGGTCATTTCTGTTTGTCATGAATTGATTGCATGGTATGAAAGAAAAGGTTATTACCAAACCGGAGAACACCAGCCTTTTGAAGAGAGCCGTTTCGGAACAGCGTCCATTCC
>JABFRU010000083.1 GCA_013140985.1 Chitinophagaceae bacterium
TCTATACACTACTGATATGGAAGCCATGAAAAAATACAATGAGGCAAGAAAGGTTTTTTATAAAGGAGATTACCCGGCAGCTACCTGGGTAGAGATCGCAAGATTATTCATGCATGATGCAAGACTGGAAGTGGAACTCATTGCGCATTTGCCAAAATAAAAGGGGCAAGGCCCCTTTTATTTTTTATCGCTTTTACAAGATCATTTATTTTTCTTCATCTGGTCCATCGCCTTTTCCATCATTTCTTCCCAGTTATCATCGAAGCTGAGGTTGGAGAAACTGATCTTATTGATTTTTATTTCGGCAGGATGATTTTTTGATTTATCCATCAGCATAATGCCCGCGGCTTTTATGGAAATGTCTTCGCAGGTGCCGCTGATGCTCCATTTATGCCCGCCCAAATTATTACTGCCAAGGTCTTTGCATTCGGTGATGGTTACTTTATAATCAGTCAGTTTGGGTTTTCCGCCCAGCAGTCCGCCATACATTTCATTGTCGGGGCTATTACCTCTCTGAAAACTATAGCCTACCACAGGGTAGGTGCCGGGTTTAGTATCAAATATGAAATTCAGTGTCAGGTATTCGTTATTGTTTTTTGCACTATTAGAATTCAGCATGCATATGAACGGGGCGCCTGCCTGCAGGTTGTCCTTGTCTTTTGAAACAAGGATGGAAGCATAGTTATTTATTTCAGTTCCTTCCACACTGTACGTTACAGATGTACTGTTTGCAGGAGCAGTAGTTGTTGATGGGGTGTTGTTATCAGCCGGTTGCTGCACATTGCTATTGTTGTTTTCAGATGAAGGCTGCGTATCTTTTTTTGAATTGTTGCAGGCTATCAGAAAGATCACCACCGGGATAAAGAATAGTTTTTTCATTTTGTATTTTTTAGAGGGTTATTTAGTAACAAAGGTACTTTAGACCCATCCTTTGCAAAGAATGACTTATTATTTTGTCATTATCAATAAGTATAGGGATTATCAGGTATATACTTCTGTTGCGGTTGGCATTAAGAAGGAAACAATGAATGCCAATACAGCCAGGATCAACCCATACATAAAGATATTATAGGCAATACGGAGGTATTTGTATTTTTTGGCCAACACGACTCCCAGGAAATAATTGTCCTTGATCATGCTGTTATTGATATATTCTTTATCGGCCAGCATTTCCGTCATGCCCCAGTTATAATCTTCCAAACCCATGTTGTGAAAATTGCCGAAAAACAAGAGGTTTGTTCGTTTAGCTGCAATATCTTCTCTTGAAAAACGGCCTCCTGTTACGTTAGGACGAGTGGCCAGGATCCCGAAGACAATTGTCGTTACGCAAACGACGGAAATTACACCCATCGGCAACTGCAGGTAAGTGTCGGTCTGGAGTTTTTCTATCAGTGCGCCGATCAGTAATGAAAGAATGATAGAACAGACTGAGATAAGGATGTTGGCTTTGGAGTCTGCCATCTGGCTCAAGGCAGAATGGTTTTGTGCCATGATACGGAATACTGTAGCAATGCTCCGGTCCACTTCTTTTTCCCTTTCTCTTTTTAATTTGAGTTCGGCAGCTTCGGCAGCGGCTACAGGATCTTTTTCTTTTCCTTTATCTTTTGGTTTGTCCTTATCCTTTTTTTCTTTTTCTGTTTTCATGGTTTCATGATTTTTATCATCATCTTTTTCCAATAATTCAGCGAGGTGTTTTTCTTTTACCGGCTGCAGGGTTTGTTTTGCATAGTCGGTAAAATATTCATGTCGTTCCAGGAAACGGATATTTATTTTTCGCCAGTCTTTTTTGGATACATCATTGGAGCCAAAATCGTTTAATTCCTGTCTCAGCAGTTTGCTTTTTTCATCAAAGGTATTGGTGCCGAGATGGAACAGGTCGGCATCGCAGATCATTTTTTCCAGCTCATTGGTCGGATTTTGCGGCATACGGGTGGCATTGATGCAGCCGATCACCTTATTTTTTAATTCATCACTGGCAGAATGTTCATTCAGGAAATTGGTAGCCAGCCGGATGCTGAGTGTTTCATGGTCTTTTGCATCGCCGCCGGTATAACCAGTGTCATGAAACCAGGCTGCTATGCCCAGCGCCAGGCGGTCACCGGCAGGTAGTTTGCTATGGTTGGCAAGAATTTCACAGGCCATCACCACTTCCTGTGTATGAATGAGTGTGTGAAACTTAATACTTTTACTAAGTTTGCCCGATAAAAGACTGGTGGCAACGGTCTGTGCTTCCTGTAAAATAGATAATTGATCGTCCGGCATGCTATAAAGATAACATTTGATAAATTTAAATAAACAATAAGAATGAGATTTTTAAATTGCCGGGCTTTACCAATTGTTTGGATTGCAGGCTTATTGGCTGTAATAAGTTGTAAGCAGAAAACAAAGATCATTAAATCGCCGCCTCATTATAGTTTTAAGGAAGCGCTGGTGAAAAAGATCGATATCAGGCTGAAAGAAATATCCGGATTGGTATGGGATAAGGAGAAGGAGGTGTTCCTCTCTCATTATGATGAATCGGGGAATTTGTTTGTCCTTGATAAAGGAACGTATGATGTTTTGACACCGTCGCCTTATAAGTTCGGCAAAAAGGGAGACTATGAGGATATTGCTCTTTATAATGGAGTGCCCTATATCCTGGAAAGTAATGGAACGATAACAAAATTAGTATGGGATAGTGCTGGTGTGCATGGTGTCGAAGCGGGTAAGATCGGTATTACCGGAACAAATGATTTTGAGACCATGTATGCCGATACAGCCCGGAAAGCACTTATCCTTATATGCAAGAACTGTGATATGGATAATAAAAAAACAGTAAGTGCTTTTGCTTTTTATCCCGATTCGATCGGTTTTGTTAATGATCCGGTTTATCGTATTGATGCAGCTATGGTCGATAGCATGTCGCCATTCAAAACATCCAAATTACAGCCTTCTGCTGCGAGGATACACCCGATATCAAATAAACTATATATTGTTTCATCTGCTGCCAGCATGATCGTCATTGCCGACCTGGATGGGAAACCCGAAGGAGTATTCCAGCTGGGAGAAAAATTATTTCCACAACCCGAGGGTCTTACTTTTAAGAATGATGGTACCATGTTCATCTCTAATGAAGGAGTGACCAGCAAGGGAACTATCTTAAAGATTCCGTACAAGGAGTGATCTTTTACTTTTATTGCTGAATAATTTTACCAACCACAGGCAAAAGGTCAGCCAGATAGTGCCTACGCAAAAACCGGCCAGTACATCCGTGGCATAATGCACACGAAGATAGATGCGGCTATAGCCGATCATCAATACAAGCAGGATCAAAAAAGCGATGATCGAACGGCGATATAATTTATTTTCAACCATAACAGCTACCCAACCCGCCAGCAAACCATAAAAGGCAATGGCCATGGTGCTATGCCCGCTGGGAAATCCATAATTTGTAATGCCATCCACCAGGGGATCATCGGGACGGATACGACGAAAAAGATTTTTTAATAAACTCATTACCCCGAGGCTGGTGATGGAGACCACAGTTACCCGGATGGCCCACCATTTCTCTTTGATGATACTAAAAAGGAGGATGAGTAAAATATTGGCCGGGATAAGAAAAGAATGTTTTCCAAGAAAAGAGATCATCCGCATGATACGGGTGATAGCCGGGGATGTATGATCGCTGGCAAATGAAAATAAAGCAGCATCAAAACTTTTATCTTTTACAATAAATACAACTGTAATAACGATCAGCAATAGGAATACTGCCAGGATGGCCAATACAACTATCAATCTGTTTATACGTTGTCTTACACTGCTGTCTCTCATTCATCAAAAAGTAAGATTAATTTTTGAACCAACAGAGATATTGTAGATCTTTTCATTGCCGGAAAAACCAGCTGTTGCAGAAATGAAAAATAGATTGAATGGTATATAGTAAACGCCACCACCAATGGCTCCATGCCAGTTCTTTTGGTGAATATCTTTCAATCCCACTCTGCCGGCATTCACAAAACCGATAAGCCCCACGGGGCCGGGGAACAATACAGATTTTAATTCAAATGCTTTAATTCTTAATTCAAGGCTTGCATAGGTTCTTGATTTGCCCAGGTACCTGTTTTTTCTGAATCCCTGCAAATTATTATCAGCGCCGAGGTCCAACGCCTGGAAATATTCATAACTCTTTCCGAAAATATGACCAAAGCCGACGCGGAATTTGGCTATCACTCTTGCCGGTTCCCGCTGGCTGGCATAGATGGTCATATCAGAAGTAAGTTTTGAATACCTGTCGCTGCTGCTGGTTAAACCGACTGCTGTTAAAAATTCATTCTTCCATAAAATGCCACGGGTAGGGAAGAGCATATCATTGCGATTATCGAAACTTGCAATAGCTTTTAAACCAGCATACATTTTTTTGCTGAAAATATCAGCCGAATCAAGACCCAGTGTTCTCCATTGGCCTAATATTTTGTTACTGTTATCGCTGTATGTATTGTTATAATAATAGAAATAGGGACCAAAGGACGCATGCAATTTTTCAAAATAACGATGGCGAAGCAAAGCTTCTATCTCAAAATCTTTGTAACGGGTACGGTAAAAATCAGTGGATTTACCCGGAGAAGGAATAACATTATTGCCAAGCCCGAAAAAGTTCTTTAATGCAGGAGAAGAAAACCGGGCATTTACCAACAGATCTGCATTGCGGCTGATATGATTGAACTCTCCCCTGTATTGAAGCTGGTAAGCTTTCAATGATGAGTACATAAAATAAAGCCGCTGGTCTGTTGCATATGGAAAATTTCTGAAACCATATGTTCGTCTTGAAATACCAGCGCCTATGATGAACTTATCATCTGTATTATACCCAAAAGAAATCAACGGGTAATTCGTCCTGTTATAATCAAAGCCAAGCAAGTTCCTTGAACTGGTTGGTGGATCAACAGTAAATCTATTTTTACTATGGCTGCTGTCCCTGATAACATTAAGGTCGGACTTGCGGTCGTATAATAAATTTTCAATATTGCCTTTTATGTCAAAAGTGTCATTGCCATTGCCGCCGATGATACGAAGCTTTATTCTTGATACGGCATTTTCTTCCACATCAAACACATCGTCATCGCTGAGGCCATATAGTCGTATCTCTTTGGTAATGGAAGGATCGAATATCCGGTCATACATGATAAAACTGGTGTCATTGCCACGTCCTCTTTCATATACTCTCACCTGCAGCCCTTCTCCATAATTGCTGACCTTAAAGTATTCCTTCTGGTTGCTGCCGATTATGTTTACTTTTTTCGAGATGAATTTGTAATAACTGAGGCCTTCTTTATTCATAATATTCCTTCGGGCAACCAGCTTCCGGATAAGTCGTTCACCATCTATGGCAAATATTTCGGGGGGCAATTTTTTTACAGCGTTCCTGATAGTGCTGTCAGTGATCGTTGACTGAAAGTCCCGGATCGTTTTTTCCCAATCACCTGCATCGAGGTCGGTCAAAAATATCCTGTCAAAATCTTTGGCTGTATAACTTAACCAATCCACATCAGGAATGTTTGGCCGGAAACCTTTTAAAAAAGGAACGGAACGGCCACTGAATAATTTTGTCAATATACCATCAGAAAAAAAGAAAGCCTGGTCCCTGTCCCGTGGAATCGGGTAATATACTTTTCCTTCGCCGGTATCCCGTGTGTACCATCTCCATTGATCGAAGTGGCGGTCAAAATCTCCGATGAGCATATCCAGCAATCTTGCCTTCAACACTGCCGGTTGATCGGGCCGGTGATCATTATCCTTCAGCATTTCATTAAAAACTTTGCTGGTACTTTGTGTTTTTTTACCTCTGTATGTAGTAAAGCCATCTTCAAGCATGCTGGCTTTACCTGAAAAATCATTTTTGTATCCCCTGAGTCTTGGGTCATCTTCTATAAAAAATAATTGTGGTTGTGGTACTACAATACCTAAGGGATTAGCCAAACCGGGTACAATGAGAGCTCCATAAGGATGAGAAGCAGATACCAATTCTTTTGTAGCACCGGTAGCGAGGTAAGTATTAAACGGGGCAGGTAATGCAATAGTGCTTTTTTCTATTCTGCGCAGCACCCACTCCCTGATTGTACTGTCTCTTCCGTTTAGTCGCAATGTTTTGGTTTGTGAGCCACCACCTACACCCGACACAATAAACCCTCCTCTTTCTTTATCAATGTCAAAAGTTTTCATCCTGACAGGTGTTGACCATTCGGGCCGGTAGTTTTGCCCGAGAAATAATTTTTTTAAACCATGTGCTTTTGGATATAAGTTACTGGCCGGGCGGGTAACCGAGTCAGGGAGGTTGATAGCAGCAATGATCTCACTGGTAATGGTATCTTTTACATTAGCCGGGGAAAAATTGAGGAGCGTAGAAGTATATACTTTTCTTACACTGTCAAGTACTGTATAGAAATTGATCGTTACATTTTTATTTGTTGATACTTCCATTACAGCGAACCCTTCAGCTTGTGTAGAGAACCCATCACCCTTGCTTTTAGAAACAGGGTTAGTTTTGCAACCACCGCCGCTGATAATATAGTTATAGTTCCCTTCTCTTATCAGTTCAAGATTATGTTCATGACCTGCAACAAAAACAACATTCTTGGCCACACCCGTTACTGCATTGGTAATTTCATCGATCATATTTGCATAATTCGGGTGCTTGAGATCCTGTGGTGATCCGAATACACCCCTGGAAAGGGGATAGACAGAACCCAGTACTGGCAACGGTATCATCAGTTTCTTGTTTAGATCGGCAAGAGGAAACAGGTGTTGCCTTAAAGTAAAATATCCGCCATGCGGACCGTGGCTTTTAAAAGGATGGTGACAGGCGAGGATAATAAGTTTTTTAGAATTTTTGACAGCAATATCTCTTATTTGTGTGACCAGCTCATCTTTTGATTTGCATTTGCAATCGGATTCGATCTCGGGTTTATCGTATTGGTGTAACCACCACTGGCTGTCAAATGCGATAAGTGTCACATCATCGGCAAGCGGAATTTCAACAGGACCGGGGCAGCCATCTTCCGGTTCATAGCGAATATTGGGTTTCAAAAGAAATGTTACATACAACTGCTCCCGTATAATGGCATCATAGCCCCCACGACCACCATTCAGCCAGTCATGATTGCCGGGTATCATGATAGCGTTGGCCTTGGTGCCTTCTACAATGGAAAGCTGTGAATCCAAAACAGCCCTGGCAGCAGTATAGTTTTTAGCGAGGCTATCAGGCAGCCCGGTGCTATACAGGTTGTCGCCAAGAAATAAAACAGTTGTTTTGTTGTCAAGCGGGATAAATTTTTTGACAGCGTTGGCTACGGGATGTTGTTTGTCTTTTGTCAACTCTCCTCCATCACCGATCAGTACAATGCGCTGAGCTATGGTATCGGTTTGGCCATACAGGTAACTGCATACCAACAGAAAGAAACCGGCTACTACAATATTTTTATTCAACACCAACTGCAAAACATCACTTAGTTAATAAATAAAACCGAAGCTAATTTCGGGTCGAAAAATTACCGGGGCATCAGCCAACCGTCATTTTCAAATAATGCCCCCCATTAGAGCTTGACAAATTACACAAAAGTTTTTCCAGATAGCCATCAGTCATAAAAAAAATGGATAAAACAAACAATATTCCAGGTTTTTGCTAAATACTACTTTGCGGTAGTATAGTCAATCCATAAGTCGTTTATTTTTGTTATTTACAAAAAATCGTATCTTTTCCAATTGAGAGAAATGCTGCATTTACATCACAACCAAAACCAATGATCATGAGATTAGTTTTATTATTCATCTTCTTCATCTTTTCTTCAGTTATATCCGGCAATGCCCAGATAAATGGGAACTCTGCTACGGCGGCAGGCGGAAATTTTGAAGATGACAGAGGCCGCCATTTTTGGATGGGCGCTAACTATCGTAAAGAATGGAATACACCCATTACGGTGCCGTTATTGAATCTTGCTACTGAAAAAGGAGGTTTAACGCCAGTAAAAAGGGGAGGAGGTAAACAGACAAAATCGTTGAGAGTAGAAGACAAAAATGGCAGAGAATACGTTATTCGTTCGATCACCAAGTATATCACAAGTAAAACTCTGCCGGGCGACCTGCAGAGCGAAGCGGCAGCCGACCTTGTGGCAGACGGCATTTCAGCTTCTTATCCTTATGCCCCATTATCAGTAGCTGTTTTGGCGGAGGCGGCAGGTATTCCACATGGTAATCCTAAACTGATGTATATCGGTGACGACCCTAAATTGGGAGAATTCAGAGAGGATTTTAAGAATATGCTGGTCATGATCGAGGAAAGAGTTCCCGACGGTGTTAATAAAGCGCATGACTCTGAAGAGATAGTAGAAAAAATGCAGAAGGATAATGATAATGATGTTGATCAGAAAGCTTTGCTTACGATCAGGATACTCGATATGTTCGTTATGGACCTTGACCGCCACGAAGGACAATGGACCTGGGGTTCCCGGGATCATGGTAAAGGAAAGATGTATTATCCAATTGCTAAAGACCGGGACCAGGCTTTTTATATCAACCAGGGTTTATTACCCGGATTTGTAAAAGGAAGAGCGTTGGTTCCGCAACTGGAAGGTTTTAAACCAAAAGCCAACAGCATTGCCCGTTTCAATTTTGCAGCCCGCAATTTCGATCGTTATTTCCTGACCGAGTTAAGTGAAAGCGATTGGAAAGCAGCAGTAGATAAATTCATTTTGCAGATGACCGACGAGGTCATTGATAAAGCAATGGCCGCACAGCCTGCTGAGATCAGGGATATTTCCGGCGGTAAGATCGCACAAACGCTAAAGGACAGGCGTAATTACCTGGCAGCAGAAGTAATGGAGTATTATTACTTTCTTGCGCATATCGTAAGTGTGACCGGTAGCGATAAAAAAGAATTGTTTGATGTTACAAGAAATGACGATGGGTCTGTATTGGTACAGGTATTCAAAATAGATAAAGATGGCGGACAATCGGTCAAAAGATATGAACGGAAATTTGATCCGCTGTACACCGAAGAGATCAGGTTGTATGGATTTGATGGTGATGACCAGTTCACCCTCAATGGCATCAATGACAAGATCAAGATAAGGATCATTGGTGGTGACGGGCAGGATGCATTCAAGAATACAGACTCCCGCCAGCCCGGAACAATAATATATGACAGGAGAGACGGGAGCAATACAGTGGAAGGTGGTTTTAAGAACAGGATGAAAAATGATACGATCGTTAATTCATATAACTGGGTTTATTATAAATACCCTTACCAGTCAATTTTTGTTAATCTTGGTTTCAATCCTGATGATGGTATTTTCTTTGGCCCTACTTTCAAATATACACGCCATGGATTCCGGAAAGAACCATATAAATCATCGCACCAGTTCAGGGGTTTGTATGCTTTTTCAACACAAGCTGTAAACCTCCAGTACAACAATGAATTCATGTCTGTATTCGGAAGAAAAACAGACATTATTTCTGATATTAACTATAAAGGCCCCAACAATACCACTAACTTTTTTGGTTATGGTATGGCAGATGTTGATTATGATAGTAAACCCGACGGGTTCAGGTTCTATCGTATCCGGTATGACCTGGGCGATGTTTCACTGCAGGTGCGACACAGGTTCTCTGAAAAAGTATCGCTGGCTATCGGGCCTAACTTCCAATTCTATCATTATGATTCTACTGACAAGTTCAACAAAATAAGAAATGTAGAGCTGACAGCTCCTAATGGGTTGATGCCCTTATTTGATAAAAGGCAATCCTATTTTGGTGTTAAGACAGACTTACTGGTTGATACAAGGGATAATCATGCAGTGCCATCAAGAGGTATAACATGGAATACAACTTTCCGCTGGCATTCGGGATTAAATGACAACAGCTATAACAGTGTTACGCAGCTGAATTCTGATTTTGCTTTCTACCTGAGTTTGATAAAAGACTGGCTGGTGTGGGCTAACCGTATTGGGGTTGGCGTCACTTCAGGTACTGGTACTACCGGGTTTGAATTCTTCCATGCACAATACCTTGGCAGCGATGAAAACCTGAGAGGTTACCGCAAACAACGTTTTGCCGGTAGTTCTAAATTTTATAACCAGACTGAGCTTCGTTTGAAGTTAGCTAATCTTAAAACCTATCTGTTCCCGGCGTCATTTGGTATTTTTGCTTTTGTAGATGCAGGTAAAGTATCTTATAAAGGCGTTCCAGATGGAGATATGGCAGTAGGTTATGGCGGTGGCTTCTGGTTTGCTCCATTACGCAGAATTGCTATCACTGCCAGCTATGCTGTGTCCAGTGAAGATGCATTACCGCTGATCGGGCTGAGCTTTAAGTTTTAAAGAAAAATTAGAAGAAATATAAGAGTCCTGCTTAAGGCAGGACTCTTTTGTTTTATGAGATCACATCACTGAAAAAGGAATAACTTTACTCCTGATGGAAAATTTGGGGCATATATCCGTTAAAATAAGTGGGAGAACTCCTGAAGGAAAACTAAATCCAAAAGAGTTCGATATCTCCGAAATAAAAGAAATCATTTCGGATTTTGAAACTTTATTATTCCCAACAAAGGCAGATAAGGAAAACAGGCCCAAAATAACTTATGAGATAAAAGAAGGCTCTGTAAATAATGTTTTTTTTCTGCCCCTTGCCAATGCAATAATGTTTGCTGCATTAATGGATGTAGTCGGAAAAGAAGGAAATATTGATCTGCTTGATAGAAAGCAGGCTGCTATTATTGACAAATGGCAAAAAAAATCTTACTCATCGGGTAGACAGTATGAAATAGGATCTTCTGTTTCTAAAGCACCACACGTAAAAATTACACGAGATACTCAATACATTTCTCCTCAAAATGAATGGGTAGAAACAAGTTTGTATTTATATGGGAAAATATATGAAGAAGGAGGAAGAAAGGATGTAAATCTTCATATTCTTACAGATAGGTATGGAGCACTTACAGTAGACGCTACCGAGGAACAACTAACGACGGGAGATAATAAACTCTTTAAAATTTACGGGTTATGGGTAAAAGGGAAACAGAACACTAAAAGTGGTGAATTAAAAGATTTGAAATTGATTGAATTTATACCTTATCAACCCGATTATGACAAATTATCTCTTCAGCGCCTCATTAAAAAATCATCAAAGAACTGGAATAAGATAAAGAACAAAGATAAATGGTTGTCTGATTTAAGAGGAGGTGTTAATGGGTAAGCTAAATATCAAGAGTGTGATGCTGGATACTTCCTTCTGCATTCGACTCATGGATGAAAATGATACTCTTCATCAAAATGCATTGGATTATTTTCAGCATTTTCTTGACGAAAAGATTACAATTCATCTATCCACAGTGGCCGTAGCTGAATACACTGTAGTGGACGATGCCGATAACCTTCCATTACATTTATTGCAAATTGAAGCATTCGATTTTAAAGATGCGACAACTGCCGGAAAATTTCATGGAGAAATATATGGGAAAAAGGCAAATGTAGAAGGGTATAATAGACGTATAATTGCTAATGATGTTAAGATACTTGCTCAAACATTTACTAAACAAGTCGATGCTATAATAACCAAAGATGTTGACAGTTATTCTAAGTATGTGAAACCATTAAGCAATGCTGGGTTATTGCAAATAGTTTTTCTTGATTTAAATACATCTCTCAGTACAAGATTGGGTCAGCTTTTCTAATAGGTTTATTGGTAAAGCTATTTATTCAGCAACTGAGCCGAAGTAGTATCGGAGAGTTCGATTTTTTTTCCTGTATCAAGGTCATTAAAGTTCACATCTACCCGCAATGCTTTCATGCCCGATACACCCTGCAATTCTTCCAGGTCATGTTTTTCAATTTCGCCTTTCAATAAATTCTTGCTTTGCAGGAATTCGATGTATTCAGTGTATTCTGCTGCATCTTTGGTTTGAGAATATACAATGGCGATCTTGCCGGGTTGGGTCAGGCGTTCGTTGTTTGATTTGATATGAACTTTATCAATGCGTTTTTTTACAATTTCATACCGGGTATTGTAAGCTCCATCCACATCAAATTTTCTTTCTTCCGTCCGGAAACTGATGGACAGAGGCTGGCTATGTGCCAAAATCAACTGCGTTGTCCGGAGCGGATGAACTAATTCACTTTCCAATTTGTGGGTAAGCCTGGCAGCTTTAGTCAAAGCCGTCAGTTGCCACATCTTCAGGTTGTGCAGGTATATCTCGTCAAATTTTTTGCGGGGGGTGATAGATTGCCCGATATGAATATTGAATTCAAGGCCATCCGTCATGAAGCGTTCAAAATAATGCGGATACACTTTTTGTGCAGCCGCCTGTTCTTTATCAATAAAATGGGCCAGTGCATCATTGATACGGGAAACGCTGTGCTCATATTCTTTGCGGTGATGATAAAGCAAGCCCAATTGCGGATCCAGGCTTCCAAAATAATGTTCTACATCATTCTTTATTGATGGCATCGTACCATGCAGGTGATTAAAGATACCCGCCACCTGGTTATGCATAAAATCATGAATGTCCAGTTCTTCTTCCGATTGCAATTTGTCGGATGCTGCGGTAATGTATTTGTCGATCTTGTATTCAATTTCCTGCAACAAGGGGAACGATGCATCGGCCTGTGCTTTTCTTAGTACTTTTTTTGCATGCTCCAGTTGATCTAATATATCCTGCTGTATGGAATGGGATCTTTCGGTAGAAGAATTGCGGATATCAATAGCGCCGTATAAGGGGAACACATCGGTAAAGCAAATACGTTCGAGCTTTGCGCTTTCATCAGCATGTTTGTTCACAATAAAATTAAGAGCTGCTTCCGTAAAACGCCATTCCACCGCCGGCTGTACAGCCGTAAATTTTTTCTTGATCACTGTATCCACCTCACTGATCAGTTTTTCAAGACTTTTTTCCAATCCCAGTGTAAATAAAGGGAGGATAGTTTCTAATTTTCCAACATGCACCGGTTTAAGTTCTCCCGGGTTTTTTGAAATGATCTCCAGGATGCCGATCAACCCGCCATGGTATTTGAGCGGGCAAAGAATGAGACTGCGGGCACCTTCCATAAAATAATATTGAAGGTTTTGCAGTTTGGCCAGCACCTCATGATCGAGATTCTCAAATAATACCGGCTGATTATTTTCCCTGAACAGCAATTTACAATAATCGCTTATTTCATCTTTGTCGGCAATAGAATGAAAATGCCGGAAAAGAATACTGTTATTATTATGCAGATCTGAGTAAACATAGTGGCCATTGATCTTAAAAAAAGGGGTGATGCCAATGGTTGTGTCTTTAATGCCGATAAGTCCCTGGATATAATTTTCTAATTCTGTGTATATAGCAGCATCGGAAAAGGCGCTGTCGTCAATAAGTCGGTTTTTGATTTTAGAGATCACTTCTTGTTCAGTCACATCATTTACACGGATAACAGAAACCCCTTCAAACACAAATTTGTCCAATGGCACTTGCTCCATCATCTGAGCAATGGTCATGATTGTATTCGTTGTTTGATTGATGATACTATTTGGCAAAGTTGGCATTTCATGAACAGGTTTCACCTCAATGAAACGGGCATCCAGGCGCAGTTCCATATAGCGGGCAAGTCCTGTTACCGGATCAATAAAAGGATAAACAAACCTGTCGAAGTCGGGAGAATTATAATTTAAATACTTTTTTAGAACAAGCCCATAAGCAAAATGCAGTTTTTCCCTGTTCAGGTTTTCGCTTTCCAAATTGCCGGGAACACTGATCTCATTGGTGCCGGGCTTTAATAATAATTTTTTAAAAAGAGGCGATGCATATACAGCGGTATATTTAAACGGCAGGGATACTCCATACATAAGGTTGGCAGTAGTGGGAGGAAAAACTGCAGAAAGCAATTCCTGTATCAGTTCTGTATGCTGCTCCAGGACAGAAAGATCGCTGATGGTTGCCATCAGCTCCGGATGTTCTTCAAATTGCTGCACCACCTGTCCATACAATTTTTGCATGCCAGGATTACCATCTTTGATATTTTTTTTCAGTGCATTGACCAATGGCCTGAAAGAAAGATGGCTGTTAAACAACGATTCTGAAAAATGTATGGCTCCGTCTTCCATTACACCTGGGGTTAAGATTTAAAAAACGAAACATAAAGCTACTAAATAAGAATGGCCGCTCCTATAATACAAAGCGGTCATTTTTCAAGAAATATAATAGGTTCTAACGGCGTTGCCGCCCCAACATCATTCCAATTTTGAACTGGATCGTGAAATAAGAGTCATTATCGGTTTGATCGCCCCGTTGTTCATCAAAAGGGAGAGCATCCATAGGAATTAACTCAGGTCTCCTGTAATATAGTTTTTGCGCAATAGCAGCCTGGTTGGCCGAGAGATAGTTGTAAAAAAGATTGGCGTCTATATATCCTGTGCTTACATCATCAAGATAATCTGTTTTTAAAATTCGGTGTACCAACTCCAGCCTCATTCTGAACATGGAATTTAGTTCATATCTCAGGCCAAGCCCTGCCAGAAAATTGACCTGGCTCAGTTTGTAAGGTTCCCTGTCAGGATATTCTGCAAAACCTTGTCCTTCGAGACGTAATGGCTGAAGAGAATACCATTGTCCGTTAAGTTGGGCCTGCGGATCAAATGAAAAATAACCTACACCCCCCATTAGGTATGGCGAAAGGCGGGGAGGATCGTCATCATAGGTTTTAAAGAAAAGCGGATGCACTTCCAATGTCAGTGAAAATTCGCTGATCTTACTTTTAAAGCT
Organism: Chitinophagaceae bacterium; assembly: GCA_013140985.1. GTDB lineage: Bacteria > Bacteroidota > Bacteroidia > Chitinophagales > Chitinophagaceae > JJ008. The sequence continues at coordinate 14,765 of JABFRU010000083.1, forward strand.
CAGGTTTCGTTCATAACGGCCAAATGTAGAAGAAGCCACTGGTTTTAAAATGCTATCATAACCTGCAACTTGTCCGAATGTAGCTTCCAGGCGGGCTGTAACAACATCATTATAAGTGGCTGCGAAGTAAGCACCATAGCTCGGCTTGGCAGTTTTCCATCGAAGGTCTTTAATGAAATTTTTTCCAGTACCGGCTTTACCACCCAGGTCGGTCAGTGAGTTCATTACCCCACCGCCAACGCCAAGTTCAAATACAACGGCATTATCGTAATACTTGTTATTGTAATAGTAGTACTGAGCTTTCAGAGGGTGATGGGAAATGATGAAACATACCAACACCAGGACCATAATTTTTTTCATCCTCAAACAAATTTTAATACGTAACCAAAAGGGGTTTTGTCAGAGGGGCAGGATTGAAAGGGAGGATAATTGGAAATAAGGGTTAAAAATATAGAATTAACAGAACTGGCAAAGTTTAAATCACGGTATTTAATAACAATAAAAGGGGTGAAAACCCTTTCACCCCCTTTAAGCAATAATAATTTAACAGGCTCAGTTCATTTTTACAATGTTCAGCACTTTCTGCAACGACTGATTTTGAAGCCGGATAAAATATGGACCTGAAGGCAGGCCATCATCATAGATGTCAATATTATAAGTGCCGGCGGCATATTCCTGGTTGGTCAAAACTTTTACTACCTGCCCCAGTGAATTGATCTGCTGGATCATTGTATGGCCGCCATTTGTAGAGAACTGCAATGTTGCATTCAATACATAAGGATTAGGCCATAGTTTCAATTTTAGCTTATCAGAATCATTATTCGTTACATCCGGATCATCCGGCAAGCCACAAGGCCCGCCTTTGATGACAGGTAATGATTGATAATTTCTCAGCAACAACTGATCGAGCAATGGTTGTTTTACACAGAACCATCTTTCCAGCACCGATGCATACACACTTCTGAAATCATATTGGAAAGGAACATTGTTCACTACTTCAATATTGGAAGGGATATCAGGGCTTGTTCCGAGTATGCCTTTCTTCACATGTTTTCCAAATAATAATAACGGCGCTGCGGCTCCATGATCTGTTCCCAAACTTGCATTGGATTTTATACGGCGGCCAAATTCAGAAAATGTCATGCCTAATACCCTGTCTTCTTCACCCATCAGTTGCATATCATTTTGAAATGCATTGATAGCAGTGGATAATTGTTTCATCAGGTTGGCGTGTGGTCCTGTTGAAGTATCACTGGCATTTACTTGTCTTTTGTGGGTATCAAATCCGCCGATGGTCACAGTATATACTCTTGTTTTCAATCCGCCTTTTATTAAGCGGGCAACTATTTGTAACTGATGAGCCAGGCTATTATCAGGATATGTTGCCATGTTTGCTGCTCTTCGGTAGGCAGCCCTTATAATATCAGAATAGATCTTTGTTTTTTCTGAAACAACTCTTAAGAAACGTAATTCTTTATTAGCGGGAACTGAATTCAATGGATAATCAGAGAAAGGATTGGTGAACGTATAAACATTTTCGGGATCGGTAATGGAAAGACCCATTGAGAAAATTGAGCCCTGTACTACTACCGTTGGAATACTGCTTATTTGTATCGCCAGCGGGTCTGGCATATCAGCATTGGGATAAGCGTCGGGATATCCGGGATATTCAGTTTCCAAATAACGGCCGAGCCATCCTCTTTTTTCCCTGTTAAAACGATCATTACTGTTATCTCCACTCATCCATATATCAGTGGAACGGAAATGAGAAAAATTCTGGTTGGCATATCCTACAGACTGAACAATATTTATTTTTCCTTCGTTGTACATATTCTGCATATCCGTCATAGCAGGATGCAAACCGGAACGATCAGTTCCATCTAATCTTAACACACGGCTTTGCTGAATAGCCACATTTTGCCTTGCATTATAATAATTGGCATACATGTCAATTGGTATCACCATGTTCAGCCCATCATTACCGCCTGACATTTGTACTAATACCAATATATGATCATTGCTTGCTTCAGCTCCCAGCAATCTTGCTAATGCGTTGTCAGGCGAATTACCGAAGGCTGTAAATGAAAAGCCATTTAACAATGCAGGCAGTGTAACTGCGGCAGGTACTGTATTACTTAAAAATTTTCTGCGGTCCATAGTTGAGTTTTTCATTAGTTAAAAAATCACAAGTCAAATGGGTCATATAAGTCAAATGCTGTTTCATAGGAGGCCATATTGACTAATTTGACCAGGATGACTTCTATGACTGTCCTCCTCAGCATAAATGATACTCTGGTAAATTCATGATGAACTTGAACAGCTCATTCAGTGAACTATTGATATAAGCATTGTTATTCGCATTCCATGCATTGGTCCATACTGTATCATCATTGGTATTATTCAATAAGAACCTGTTCTTGGTATAATTTCTTGAAGTAAGTGATAAAGGATAGCGGAGCAATAAAGCTGTCATATCACTTATTAATTGATTGGGATCTGCCGGGTTGGTTGAATTATTGGCAAATGCCCTTACATCCAATACAGCATCTTCAATTAATGAATCGGTGTAATTGGCCCTTCGTGGTAATGAATTACTGTTCACCCATAATTCATAATACATTGGCTCCTGGTGATAAGCCGGCCAGCCCGATACATCGGGTGGCTGGAATAATACCTGTTGCATTTCACCGGCACGGTTATATATAGTATAGAATAAAGGATAACCATTTTGCCAATCAGTGTAAGGAGGGAAGCCAACATTGAACTCTCTCAGTGTGCCCGCCAGGATATCAAACGGCCCTTTTATATAGCAGGCCTGGTTCAACGGATCAAAGAAATGTTCACTCTTGAGTAAAGCAGATAACACAGGCTTTATTTCAAAATTGCTGCTGCGTAATAACTCGCCCAGCGGGGTGATGACATTGGTTTCTGTATCCTCATCTATTTGATAATAAACAAACCATTTATACAGCTTGCGGCAAATAAACCTTGCTGCTTCGGTTGTATTGAATATCATATTTACCAGGTCATCTACTTCCGCTGCACCATTATTATTAATTGTTGTATTGTTATAAAAAGAAGAAAAGGATTTGCTGCCCGTATCATGCGAACCGGCTTCAAAATAGGAAGTAAGTGTGGTACTGTTCACTCTCCAGCCAGTCAATACTCTTGCTGCGGCGATCACATCATTTTCTGTATATAAAGAATCGGGACCACGGCCAACGGTCATCAGTTCCTGTAGTTCCCTGGCAAAGTTTTCATCCGGTGCTAATTTAGAATTCAAATAGCCATTCAGATGAAAGAGCATAGCAGGATCAATGGTCACATCTCTTGTCATCTGTTTTATATTTCCCAATACATTACCGCGTAAAAGATTGTGATGTCGCCATAGTATTGTTGCATTGCCACCAGCCTCTTCCTGCTGCACAGAAAAATGATGATGCCAGAACAACACCATCTTCTCAGTAATACTTCTATTTTGATTTACAATTAAGCCACACCACCATTTAAATAAACTACCAATGCGCAAACCATTGATAGCGCCAATAACTTCGGGATCGCTTACTGTATTCAGATCGTTCACCCATGTTTGTCCCTGCACCACACCAAGATCATCATGCATCACTCCGAATTCATCTTCGATCAAACCATAATCTCTCAGAGGAGTACCGACCGCTGGTATATTATTCAGCAGCTCATCGATCGCCGCAGATGGAGATAAGCTGAGAAAATGATCTATGTCTGCTTTTTTAGCGCCGAACATTGTTCGCTTCAGCAAGTGCGCCACTTCATTCGTTGTCCATGTACCGCTGTAGGGGGTCAGGTCACTGCTGATCCTGCGAATGGAACGGGTTGTCGTTCTTTTTCTTGCTTTGGCAAAAAATTCTCTTCTGTCCATAAGTGTGAGTTTATCTGAATGATTATTATTCGTGAATCGTCAATCATGAATCGTGAATGAGTCTCGGGTAATCAAGGACCCTATTCACGATTGACGATTCACCTTTCACGTTTCATTATCTGATCAATGCAAGAACACCTTTTTTCATCATCGGTTTTCCTGTGATGTCCTTGTATTGAATTAAATAAACATAAATGCCATTGGGTTGAACGGTTCCGTTCACTTTACCATCCCAGCGGCTGTAGGTGGAGTTACTCTTGAAAAATAAAGTGCCGTTGCGGTCAAATACCTGCAATGAATATTCATTGGGTACTTTGCCAACAGGACCAAACCAGTCATTCATGCCGTCGCCATTCGGAGTAAATGCGGTTGGCACAAATAATAGAGCATCTTTTAATACAACAAGAGTAAATTGATCGCTTCGCTGGCAATCAATGCCAAGCGAATTGGTAGCTGTATAAATAGTGGTTGTTTCCGGTGATGCAATGGGATTGGGACAATTCGTACAACTTAATGTTGGATGATAAGCCCAGGTGATCGTTCCGTTGCCATTGCTTGGAAGTTGATAGGTTTGTCCTGTAAAAATTGTATCTGCCCTCCTTATGCTATCAAAAGGCCCGCTGATCAAAACAGGACGATAAGAAACATAAGCAGAATCATTGCCGCATGCATCTCTCAATGTATCGGTTGCAGGAACAAATCCATTTAAACTGCAAACAGTTGAATCGGTCAGCAGTGTGTCGAGTTGTTTTAGTTTGATGATACCAAAATCTGTATCACCATTGCTGCCGGGAAAATCTCCATCGCCCGAATCTGAATCGCCGCATAGATAATATTCTTTTACTGCCGGCTGGAAAATAATGGAACGCAAATTATCGTTGGTGCTGCCACCAATGTTTTGTTTCCAAACTATATTGCCGGTTGTACTCAGTTTAACGATCCAGTAATCGCCTTCGCCCAATGGATTAGCCACATCCATATCATCAGAGTATGAAATGCCGCCAACGATATAGCCGCCATCCGTGTCGGTAATAACGGAGTTGGCATAATCAGCATCGGTGCCGCCCAATACTTTTTGCCAGTTCAGATTCCCATTTGCCGGGTTGATATTGATGACCCAATAATCCTGGCTGCCTTTGGCGCCGCTTACATCACCATCATCAGAAGTAGTATAACCGGCGAGTGTGAGTGAACCATTGTTGCCTCTTGTCATTGAATAGGCCACATCATTCTGTGCGCCGCCATACACTTTACTGTAAATTTTATTGCCATTGGCATCCAGTGCTAATAACCATACATCGTAATTCTTTTGCTGCGGTGGAATATCGCCGTCAATTGAGTTGGCATACCCTGCGAGATAAGTTCTTCCGTTGATGATCTCGATATCGAGCAGTTCTTCATTCTTACTGCCGCCAAAACAACGACTCCATTGTATATTACCATTTGCATCTAATTTCATCAATACTCCATCAGTATAACCTGCTGTGCCATGATTACCGGAAATATTTCCATCATTGGAAGAAGAAGAAGCCGTGAGATAAAATGAACCGTCATTTATCAAATGAATATGGTTGGCAATATCCAAACCGTTACCACCATATCTTTTTTGCCATAGTAAAGCACCGGCCGCATTGAGTTTTACTATCCAGATATCTTTTGTAGAACCATAACCGGCGACAACGCCACCATCGGTAGAATTAGTTTCACCGGCAACGATGTAACCACCATCAGCCGTTTGCACCACATCTCTTGCACTTTCATAATTGGAACCACCGAATGATCTTTCCCATTCAATAACACCGCAGCGATCCAGTTTTACTACCCATAGGTCCCAGTATTCTCTATTTGGCTGCGGACTTACATCACCATCTCTTGAATCGGTATAACCGGCAATGATCGTTCCGCCGTCAGAAGTAAATTTTATAGCAAAGGGAATATCAACATTGTTTCCGCCATATTGCTGTGCCCATTGTGTTGGGGGCAACTGTGCAGATGCATTTATATAAATGCCAAGCAATATTAAAAGGAGACCGGGGGTTCTCACAAGTTGGCTAAAGGGTTTTTAATAGAATGATCAGCCTCCCTGTTGCAAGTATTATGCTACAATTTAATATCGGGGATAAGTTTTCAATATTTCACTCCTGAATTTTTCCAGTGGAGAAATACGAAATGAATAAAGTACAAATTGTACTCAGGATAATACCTGTTGAAAATACCTGCAAGCCGGACGTAAACCACATTGTTCGCATTTGGGATTGCGGGCCACGCATACATAGCGGCCATGAAGGATGAGCCAGTGATGAGCTTTATGAATTAATGCCTCCGGAATATTTTTTATTAATTCCATTTCTACTGCATAGGCAGTCGCAGCTGATTGAGAAACAAGCCCGAGCCTTTTACTTATCCTGAAGACATGGGTGTCAACGGCCATGTTGGGTTGACGATCAACAACAGAAGTAACAACGTTCGCCGTTTTTCTTCCCACACCAGGCAGTTGTATCAATTCATCAACCGTCATTGGGATCTTGCCATCAAATTTTTCTACCACCATATTGGCCATGCCGATCAGGTGTTTCGTTTTATTGTTGGGATAAGAAATGCTTTTGATAAAAGGAAAGAGTTCATCGACTGTGGCTTTGCTCAATGATTGTACAGTCGGATATTTTTGAAAGATCGCCGGTGTTGTCAGGTTCACTCTTTTGTCGGTGCATTGTGCTGAAAGAATAACAGCCACGATCAGCTCATACGGATCTTCGTATTCCAGTTCAGTTTCTGCAATGGGCATATTCTTTTCAAACCAGTCAATGACGAAGTTGTAGCGTTCTTTTTTGGTCATGACGCAAGTTAGGAAGTGAATAGTGAATGGTGAATTGTCAATGATGTTTTAAACGATGAAGATTCTTTAAGCCCC
>JABFRU010000054.1 GCA_013140985.1 Chitinophagaceae bacterium
GGGAATATCCCGGGTTGGGCGGGACGAGTCGGCGGGGTCCATGTTGTCGAAATAAATTTCACCCGAAAGATAATATGATGAAAAGATCAGTTGCAAGTTTTGTTAGATAATTATTTGTTAAGTGCCAAAGTGGTTTGTATCCGTCTTTGTTTTTGTGCATCCGTATGGATGCCTGCTGGTTGAATAATTACATACATGAAAAAACTTAAAATGCCACGGCTGAAGATCCCGACACGAAAAGGCGTGGTTCGCTTTACACTTCGTTTTCTTAAATGGACAGGAATAACCTTTTTGGGTCTTATTCTTCTGTTCTTTATCCTTAACTGGATATTCCCGGTTCCGGATAACATCGAATATTCTACTATTATTACTGATAATAAAGGTGAAGTTGTTAATGCCTACTTAACGAAAGATCAGAAATGGCGGATGAAAACGGAGTTGGACGAGATATCGCCGTTGCTTCAGAAAACCATCATTGCCAAGGAAGACAAATATTTCTATTCCCATCCCGGCGTTAATCCTTTTGCTGTTTCCAGGGCATTCTTCCGAAATATTTTTGGACATAAAACCTCCGGCGCCAGTACAATCACCATGCAGGTAGCCAAAGCACTGGAACCGGGCAAAAGAAATATATGGACCAAACTCAGAGAGTTGTTCCGGGCCTTTCAACTGGAATTGAAGTACAGCAAGAAAGAAATCCTGCAGATGTATCTTAACCTTGTTCCTTATGGTGGTAATATAGAAGGAGTAAAAGCCGCCTCCATATTATATTTCAACAAAAATCCAGATCATCTTTCTTTAGCAGAGATCACAGCGTTAAGTATCATTCCTAATAATCCGGGAAGATTAGTTATTGGCAAGAACAATGATATTATTATCGAAGAAAGGAATAAATGGCTGAGAAAATTTGCCAATGATAAAGTGTTCACTCAAAAAGAAATTGAAGATGCACTGTCAGAACCGTTGACAGCGACCAGAAAAACTGTACCGCATTATATTCCTCATCTTTCTTACAAATTAAAAAAACAAGGTGGTACTATAATCAAAACCAATATTGACCTGAACACACAGTTAAAAACAGAAAAACTGGCAGAAGATTATGTCCGGGCACAACGGCTAAAAAATATTAAGAACGCCGCAGTTGTTATCATTGATAATAAAACACACAAAGTGATCACTTATGTTGGTTCATCGGATTTTAATGATACAACAGATGGAGGGCAGGTGAATGGCGCCAATGCGGTACGACAACCGGGCAGCACATTAAAGCCATTGTTATATGCAATGTGTTTTGATGAAGGCTTATTAACTCCTAAAACAGTAATGACAGATGTCGCCGTTAATTACCAGGGTTATGCTCCCGAAAATTATGATGAAAAATTCAATGGTTATGTAACGGTTGAATATGCATTGGAACACTCCCTTAATATTCCTGCAGTGAAAGGATTAAAAATGCTCGGGCATGAAAGGATGATACAGAAATTGTCTAACTGCAATTTCAAACAGATACAAAAAGACAGGCGAAAATTGGGTTTATCATTAATTCTCGGTGGTTGTGGTGCTACATTGGAAGAACTTACTGGTTTATTTTCTGCTTTTGCAAATGATGGGATGTATATCTCCCCTTCTTTCACTCAAAATGATACAGTGCATCAAAAAGTGAATGTGATTAGCCCTGCTGCCAATTACATGACCAATGAGATCCTTTCTAAAATAAACAGGCCCGATTTTCCACTAAGTTGGTCAGCTACAGAAAAAATGCCGAAGATCGCATGGAAAACGGGTACCAGTTACGGAAGAAAAGATGCATGGAGCATAGGTTACAATAAAAATTTTACTGTTGGTGTATGGTGCGGAAATTTTTCAGGTGTTGGAGTAGCTGATCTGAGTGGCGCCAATATTGCCACTCCTCTCCTTTTCAAAATATTTAATACAATAGATTACGATAGCGATGAAGAATGGTTTACTCAACCGGAAGACTGTGATATAAGACTGGTTTGCAGTGAAACCGGTTTGATCCCCTCTGCGCATTGCAGCAGCCTTACTACAAGTCAATTTATTCCATTGATCTCTTCTACTAAAACTTGTGACAACTGGCAGGAGATCATGATAAGTCCTGATGAAAAAATTTCTTATTGCAAAAGTTGTGCTCCGGTTACTGGTTACAAAAAGAAATGGTTCAAAATCGTAGAGCCGGATATGCAGTCATGGTTTGAGGAGAACAGGATCGCTTATCAAAAGATACCAACACATAATCCAAATTGTGAGCTGATATTCAAAGGCGCTGCACCAGCTATTACATTTCCTGTAAATGGCATGGAATATATCATCAATAAAAAAGATCCTGAACCGTTACAGCTTACATGCAAAACAGCCAATGATGTGAGCAAGGTCTATTGGTATATCAACAATAAATTTTACAAAAGCTGCAATGCCGGCGAGAAACAATTCTTTGTTCCCGAAGAAGGTACCGTAAAAATTTCCTGTACGGATGATAAAGGAAGGAACAGGGATATAAGGATAACGGTGAGATACGTAAGTTTATAAGCAAAACCACCGGCCATGAAATATTTTGTAGCCTCCTGTTTCTTGTTTATCGTTTGTCGTTCAAATGCACAAACTGTTTCGCCGGATACAATCTCTTATAAGACCGGGTTCATGAGTATATACCCCCGTATCATGCTCGGTGATAAAAAAATAGACCGGCAGGAACAGGTAACACTTTTCAGTAAGGTGCCGGAGTCTTACACTTTTTACCAGAAATACAATAAGGCATATAAGGTCAGTGTGTATACTTTATTTGCTCATTTTGCCGGGCTTGGAATGATGACAGCAGGTATTGCCGGCCAAAATAAAAGTCTCGCTTCTACCGGCCTGATAGTATCCTTAACTACATTTATAATTTCCATTAGTTTTAAATCATCCGGGAAAAAAGATCTGCAGCATGCAGAGGATGCATATAATAAACATGTCCTGAGTTACTAATAAATTCTTATGAAATTTGCGGGGATTTCGGACTCACGACTCTTTCTTATCTTCGCAGCTTCATGACGGAAAAGATACTTATTCTCGACTTTGGCTCCCAATATACCCAGTTGATTGCCCGTGCCGTAAGAGAGGCCAGTGTTTATTGCGAGATCATTCCTTATCACAAATCATTTGAATTTGAACCCGGCCTGAAAGGGATCATCCTTTCCGGTTCTCCTTTTTCTGTAAATGAAGAAAAAGCGCCGGATGTTGATGTACAGCAGATGATCACTAAAGTGCCCGTACTGGGAGTTTGCTATGGAGCACAGCTAACGGCTAAACGTTTTGGTGGCCTCGTAGCAAAGAGCAATAAAAGAGAATATGGAAGGGCTCAGTTGCACAAACAAAAAGAAGATATTCTTTTTAAAAATGTAGAAGAAAGATCGCAGGTATGGATGAGTCATGCAGACAGTATATTGAAAATACCCGAAGGCTTTGAATTATTGGCAACCACAGAAAGTATTCCTGTTGCGGCGTTTAAGAAGTCTGAAAATATAAACGGCCACTCCGACATCAGACTTCAGGCATCGGAATTCCCTCTCTACGGAGTGCAATTTCATCCTGAAGTATATCATTCACGGGAAGGAAAAAAGATCCTGAAAAATTTTCTTGTCAATATATGCGGATGTTCACAGGATTGGACGCCGGCCCATTTTATTACTGATACCATTGAAGCATTAAAAAAACAAATCGGTGATCGTAAGGTAGTAATGGCATTGAGTGGCGGTGTTGATTCAACTGTTGCCGCTACACTCATTCATAAAGCGATCGGCGATCATCTCTATGGAATTTTTGTTGACAATGGTGTACTTCGCAAAAACGAATTTCAAAATGTACTGGATACTTATGCTAAACTGGGCTTAAATGTAAAAGGTATTGATGCCCGGCAACGTTTTTATACAACCCTTGCAGGAAAAACAGAACCGGAGGATAAACGCAAAGCCATCGGCAGTTTATTCATTGATATTTTCCAGGAAGAATCTAAAAAGATCCCCGGTGTTGAATTATTAGGACAGGGAACTATTTACCCCGATGTTATCGAAAGTGTGTCAGTTCATGGTCCTTCGGTAACAATAAAATCACATCATAATGTAGGTGGATTGCCTGATCATTTGCATCTTGAACTGGCAGAACCTCTCCGTTCATTATTCAAGGATGAAGTAAGAAAAGTGGGCAGGGAATTAGGTATCCCTTCAGAAATGATCGACCGCCACCCTTTTCCCGGACCGGGTCTTGCAATAAGGATTTTAGGAGAAATTACCGAAGAAAAGGTACAGTTGTTGCAGGAAGCGGATCACTTGTATATTCAAGGTTTGAAAGATAACGGGTTGTATGCAACGGTATGGCAGGCCGGAGCTATCTTGCTTCCGGTAAAAAGTGTCGGTGTGATGGGTGATGAAAGAACCTATGAATTTACAGTGGCTTTAAGAGCAGTGACAAGTGTGGATGGAATGACGGCTGACTGGGCGCATCTTCCTTATAAATTCCTTGCAAATATCTCCAACGAGATCATTAATAATGTGAGAGGAATTAACCGGGTAGTGTATGATATAAGCAGTAAGCCGCCGGCAACGATCGAATGGGAGTGAGGTCAATTGGCAACTGTCACCAGGCAATCATTAAAATTGAAGAAACATACATGAAAGAACGATCGCTATACCACAAATTAGTTTTCTTGCTAATTGCCTGTTGCCTATTGTCTATTGTAAGTTTTGCACAGGCAAATCCTCCTAGACATAAAATAGCAATCTTTGCACCGTTGTATCTTGATTCAGCCTATGTGGATGATACAACTTATCGTTATGCTAAAAATGTTTTTCCAAAATTCATCAACCCCGGTTTAGAATTTTATGAAGGCGTCCAGCTTGCATTGGATTCATTGAATATGGAAAAAGCTGCGCTGGAAGTATTTGTTTACGATACCCGTTCTGCCACCGAAACGTTGATACAGCAATTAAATAAACCGGAGCTTGATAGTGTTGAACTGATCCTTGCTCATTGCAATTCTTCAGAAGTAAAAGTTTTTGCGGATGCTGGTCTTAAAAGAAATATTCCTGTCATCAATGTGAACTTGCCCAATGATGGCGCCGTAACCGGCAATCCTTTTTTTGTACTACTGAATCCCACCCTGCGAACACAATGTGAAGGCATTTACCGTTATGTGCAGAAATACCATTCAATAGATCCATTAGTCATATTCCGCAAAAAAGGGTCACTGGAAGATCGTATCAAAACCTATTTTGACGAGTTTGGTAAGAACACAATGTCTGTTCCGCTGAAATTAAAATATGTCGATCTTCCTGATAGCTTTACCGTCAATCACTTAAGGCAGCATCTTGATACAACAATTCAAAGTCTTTGTATAGCAGGCAGCCTTGATGAAGCATTTGGTAAGAGACTGGCACAGCAGCTTGCTATATTAAAGAAACAAAAATACCAGGCCAGTGTGCTGGGTATGCCCACCTGGGATAATATCAGGGATTTCAATAAACCCGAATACAAAGGACTTGAGATCACTTACGGCACTCCTTTTTACAATTCAAAAATGGATAGGGTAACCCAAAGTATTACTGCCTGGTTCAGCCGGGTAATGTTTATGCGCCCAAGCGATATGGTGTTCCGTGGATATGAAACAACCTGGCGTTACACAAAGATGCTGCTGCAATATGGCAAAGACATTGCGTCTAATCTTTCATCAAAGCAGGCCAAACTATTTACAGATTTTGATATTCAGCCGGTGCTGAATAAGCAAACAATGACACTCGATTATTTCGAGAATAAAAAATTATACTTTCTGAAATGGCAGGATGGGATAATTAAAGGGGTCTATTAATAGTATTTATCGTAAAGCGTTTCTTCTTCAGGTGTAAGTATAGCCGGCATCCAGTTTTCATCAAAAGATTCATCTGTTTGTGAATAGTCAGGTGTATCTACATTTCTGCAGGCATACTGTTCTCCCATGTCCTCAATGATCATCCTTCTATTGACAGCAGCCACATACAGACCGTTACTTTTCTTTGCCGCTGATGCAGTTGTTTTGCTTTGTTGAACTGACTTTTTCATACCGGTATTTTTTTGTATTGTAAAAACTATTACCGGTCCTCAAAGTATAGTGGATTTGGGGTCTTTTCGAAGGAAATGGATTGGATTGATGAACACTTGAACAGGTGATCGCTGCTAAAGTAATACCTGTTTGCCGCACTTGCAATAGCCATAGTAGTTTTCCTATTTACTCATAAGTTTGTATCATGAATCTGTCGCTGAAGGCATCTGCAGGATATAATGTTGTCGTTAATTGGCTGTCAACAAAAAGCAGGCAGCCCTTCATTTTTCAGCAACAAACATGGCAGTATATTATTAACGGCGAAAGCGGCCTGGTAAATGCTCCTACCGGTTGTGGTAAAACATTTTCTGTCTTTCTCGGAACTCTTATTGATTTTATCAATAATAATCCGGATGATTATACCTTAAAAAAGAATAATGGTATTCAATTGATATGGATCACACCATTAAGAGCATTGGCCAAAGACATAGGAAGGGCAATGGAAGAAGTGATCGGTGAACTAAGTATGAAATGGAAGATTGGCATCCGGAATGGCGATACAGATACTGCAGAAAGAGCAAGACAAAAAAGGCAAATGCCGGAAGTACTTATCATCACACCTGAAAGTTTACACCTGCTGCTGGCACAAAAAGGATATCCCGCTCTTTTTTCATCATTGAAAATAATCGCAGTAGATGAATGGCATGAATTATTGGGAAGCAAACGGGGCGTGCAGGTAGAGTTAGCTATTTCGAGATTAGTTGCTGTTAAAAAAAAATATGCGATAGACAACGGACAATTGGCAAGCAAAGAAATCCAATTGCCCATTGCCCATTGCCCATTGTCGATCTGGGGCATCAGCGCAACGATCGGCAATCTTGATGAAGCAAAAGAAGTACTGATGTACCCTTTGCAAAAACCCGGAGTAATTGTAAAAGCGAACATGGATAAACTCATTGAAGTAGAATCCATTTTTCCTGATGAAATAGAAAAATATCCATGGGCTGGTCATTTAGGGATCAAACTGGCGCACAAGATCATCCCGATCATCCTTCAAAGCAAGACCACTCTCATCTTTATCAATACAAGGGGTATGAGTGAAATGTGGTACCAAACCTTATTAACTCTATGTCCTGAACTCGCTGGTTCCATTGCATTACATCACGGATCTATAGACATGGAATTAAGGACATGGATCGAAGACAACCTGCATAGAGGGAACCTTAAAGCAGTAGTATGTACTGCATCGCTTGATCTTGGTGTTGATTTTCGCCCGGTAGAAACAGTGATACAGGTTGGCTCGCCCAAAGGCGTTGCCCGTTTTTTACAAAGAGCAGGAAGAAGTGGTCATAGCCCTGATGCAATCAGCAAAATTTATTTTCTTCCAACACATTCATTGGAGTTGATGGAAGCCGCCGCACTAAAATCTGCCATAAAAGAAAATGTGATCGAAAGCAGGGAACCGAAATTGCTTTGCTATGATGTACTGATACAATACCTGGATACGTTGGCCATATCAGATGGTTTTGATCCCTCCACAATTTATAAGGAAATTATCAGCACTTATTGTTATAAAGACCTTATAATAGATGAATGGGAAAATATCATTCATTTTATTACAGAAGGTGGAAATGCTTTGCAGCAATACAACGATTTCAAAAAAGTTGAAGAAGAAGATGATTTATTGAAGATCAAAAGCAGGAAGATGGCTATGCGTCACCGGATGCATATCGGTACCATAGTCAGCGCTTCGATGATGAAAGTAAAATTCTTAAGTGGTGGGTATGTAGGGGTGATCGAAGAATATTTTATTTCAAGACTTGAACCGGGCGATGCATTTACCCTTGCAGGAAGAAACCTTGAGCTGTTAATGGTAAAGGAAATGACAGCCATAGTAAAGACCAGTAGTAAAAAGAAGTCTAAAATACCAAGCTGGGAGGGTGGGCGGATGCCGCTGAGTGCTAATTTGGGAAAGAAGCTAAGAGAAACATTGAATCAACTGGCAATGGGCAACAGGCAGCGGGTAAATGAATTGACGAAACTGGATCCTCTTTTTGCATTGCAGCAACAACTTTCTCATGTACCCAAAGAAAATGAATTACTCATTGAACAAATAGAAACAGATGATGGTTTTCATTTGTTTGTTTATCCATTTGAAGGAAGGCTGGTACATGAAGCCATGGCAGCGATACTGGCTTACCGTATCAGCCGCATCAGGCCTATTACCTTTTCTTTTGCGATGAATGATTATGGATTTGAATTACTCAGCGATCAACCGATCCCTGTTGATGATACTAATGTATATGAACTTTTTTCCCCTGAAGACCTATTGAATGATATCCAGCGCAGCGTCAACAGTACTGAAATGGCGAGAAGGAAATTCAGGGATATAGCTGTTATTGGCGGCCTCATCTTCCAGGGAATGCCGGGTGAAAAAAAGAAAGCAAGACACCTGCAGGCGTCTGCTTCGCTGTTTTTTAATGTTTTCAGTGAATATGACCCGAATAATTTATTGCTTCGTCAATCATATAATGAAGTGTTGGAGCAGCAAATGGAAGAAGCAAGGCTGAGAGATATGCTGGAAAGAATTCAACAATCAAAGATCATTATCACCTTCCCTGGAAAACTTACTCCCTTTTGTTTCCCCGTAAAAGTGGACAGTATGCGGGAAGATCTTTCCTCCGAAAAACTGGAAGACAGGGTAAGAAGAATGCAGCTTGATCTTAAAGGATGATCAAACTCACTGGCTTTATTTTACCTCCTTACTTATATTTGCCACGCTATGCGTAACCCAATTCCACATATCATTCATAATAATACATTCTGGGTTTCTCCCGACCGTTGTCTTTTCTGGGAAGAACAGAACATTCTTATACTTGCTGATATGCATCTTGGCAAATCAGGCCATTTCCGGAAAGCTGGCATACCCATCCCGCAAGATGTTCAGAAAGCCGACCTTCAACGGCTTATCACACAACTTCTTTTTTTTAAAGCTGACCGTGTGATCATTGTAGGTGATTTCACACATAGCACTTCAAATAAAGAGCTCGAACTTTTTAAAAAATGGAGAAACGATTTTCCTTTATTCCGTTTTGACCTGGTAAAAGGCAATCATGATATACTGGAAGATCACTGGTATATTGAAACAGGCATCATACTACATAAAAAAGAACTGGTGATAAATGATTTCTGTTTTCGTCATGAAGCTATAAATACCGACCCCCTGGAAAATCCCTCCTGCGCCTCTTTCACATTTTCAGGACATGTACATCCGGGCATCCACATCAGCGGCAGGGGCAAGCAGGCCTTACGATTACCTTGTTTTTATTTTACACGGGAACATTGCATTTTGCCTGCTTTCAGCAAGTTTACCGGCACTTATAGAGTAAAACCGAAAAAAGGGGAAGTGATATATATGATCACCGGAACAGATCTTGTCAGGAAAGGTTAGCGTTTTTTTCTGAGTTGGTTATAGTCAAGAAAATAAATGAACCGGATCGTTATTTCATTTCCGTGACGCAGGTCAAATACTTCGCCGAGATTCCTCATATAAGTATTTTTTCCTGAAAGATTCACAATCTCTTCATCACCGAGCCAGTTTTTATATCCAATAATAAAACGGCTGCCCAAACGAAAATCCCAGGTAAGAAAAGCATCGAGATTAAAAATATTTACATTTTCATCCTGGCCCGGTATAAATGGCCTTGCCAGCAAATCGCCATTCACATCCACATTATGAAAACTGATATAATTAACCTTGTTCCAATAATGCCTTGCCCTAAGCGTAAGATTCAATCTGGATGTGAAGTTGTAAATACCTGACAACACAGAAGTGAATTCCCTGTTATTTCGAAAACCAACGATCGGCTCCCCATTTGTTTCCCTCAGAAATGCATAACCCAATTGGTTGGTTTCATACGAAGAATTTGTTTGCAGGTCAAGGCTGAATTTGTTGCTGAACCTGTATCTCATTCCTAATCCCACATGAGTATAAACATTATCAAATTTTGGCGCTACCGCATATACTCCGTTAAATCGTATAAATAACTTTCTGCGGCTGTCTGTACTGCCTTCTATTTCAAACCCAAGATTGTTCGGGTATTTTATATACCGTCCGTCTGTTCGCAATTCAAAATAATTACGTTCCCAACCCGGCAATACATTAGCGTTGATACTTATATCCCAGAAATTATTGAATACCCAAAATGCAGATCCTGATATATCAAACCTGCTGTATGCATATGGACTATAGAGATATTGCAACCGGGGTGCTAAACTATAACTGTAAGTAATAAAATTTTTTGTGGGCTTGAATTGCCGGTAGCTAAGGTTGGCGTTGTAGGTTACTTCGTTGGGGGCAAACAAAATACCCAGATCATTAGGGTCGTAGTTTTTTGACTCAACATTTCCCGAAAAATTATATTGCCAGTTGCCGCTTACTTTTCCAAAATTCAGTGTAGTGTTATATCCATCATATGGACTTACTCCCCATATTTTGCTATACCGGGCCGTACCCCGAAAAACATGGGAATTCTTTTTATTATACAATGCCACATCCAGCGCTGTCACATTCGCATCTCTGCCATTGCCATTCCTCATGACATTTGTATTGGTAAATGTTATGAATGATCTGCCTTTAAATGCCTGGTCCAGTACGATGATATTGTAATTAGCCAATGGCTCTGTTCGAATAGAAGAATCTTTACCGGATACTGTATTATGGATCCTGGCATCCATCGGGGCGGTCAAAGCATTAAATATTCCAATACCTAATTTCTTTTGTGTTCTTCCGGAAAATTTAGTGGCGTTGTATAATTGTGTAACCGATGGGTTTTTTACAATTTCCCATTCTTTATTATTAGCAACAAAAGAATTTACAGACCTGTATCCCGAAGGAGTTGCCCCTACCCTTCTTGAATAAAACAAATTTGCTTTATTAAATATTTCTGTTCCTTCTGTAAAAAAAGGACGGTTCTCTGTAAATCGTACTTCATAAGGTGTAAGATTGTTCACCACATTATCAGAAACCACCTGCCCGAAATCAGGAACAAGTGTGGCATCAACAGTGAAGCTTTCATTCAGTCCCCATTTTACATCCATACCGCCATTACGCAACCATTCGTTGAAGTAGCCATTTGTTTGGGGTGAGTGCCGGTACCCTGTAGTTACATAAGGAGAAAAACTTAAACGAAGAGGAGGTTGAATATCTTTCAGATCTTTTAACTCTCCAAACTGGTTTACAAAGCCGTTTACTTTGGGATCAACCGGGCTCCAATAACTGCTTTCATTATTTCTGCGAAAGAAACGAAGTAATTGAATACCCCAGCTTTGCAAATCCTTTTTTGCAAATCGCAGCGAACTGTAAGGTATCCGCATTTCTACTACCCAGCCATCGGCTTTCATACTTACTTTACTCTCCCATACCGCATCCCATGTTTTATCGCCAAATGAATTAAAATCTCCACCAAGATTCGGACCTAGCCTTGCATCAGTTTGCACATTGGCAGTAGTTACTAAAAATTGGAAACCGTTTTGATCATCATTGTAAGTATCAAAGAAGACGGAGAAATAATCAACATCCGTTTGTGATTCGCCATCTCTTGCTGTGATCTGCTTCCTGATCAATGAAGGGTCATCATACAGGTAAGCGCCGACATAGATAGATGTGTTGTCATAAAGTATTTTAACTTCCGTTTTCCGGGATACAGGTAATCCATAAGTTGGAAAATTTTGTACAAAATCGGTCAGCACAGTTGCATTAGCCCATACATCTTCTTCCAGGTTGCCATCGATTTTTGGCGACTGGATGATCTTAATGGCCTGCAGTGTTTTTTGTTGGGAAAAAACTGACACACAAACCAGTAACAGGGGCAAACAAATGAATCGTTTCAAAAAGATGCGGTTTTTTGCAGTCTGCAAATATAAAAGACAGTTCTCAAGACTTGAAGGCTGCCCAAAGAAATATCTTATTCCCCTTGTGGAAACTACGTTCCTGATTTAGTTCATCCTCTTTTTCAAGGAAATAACTTGCTCCTGCAAGTCGCTGACCATCGTAGTAAGCTGGTTCATATCCCAGCGTTGCTGGCTTGTGGTTTTTGAAATGACAACCTGCGCCTGCCACATTTCAAGCACTTCTTCTGCATTTACTGTGTAGGGATGGAATGAAGGATTATCACTTACCAGGGTTAATTTGTTTTTTTGCCGCCCGTTTTTCTGCACTCGTTTATAAACGATCCCTTCATTGCGGGATACAACAATACAGGCAACATTATTCCTGACATCATCAAGGTTCTCTACTTTTTCACCTACAATAACTGAACCACTGGGAGTAGGCAACATGGAATCGCCAATAATCTCGAAGGCCCGGTAATTCCCACCAGCCAGCATCGGTAATGTGAATGTATTCAGCTCATCAATAAATTCAGGATCGGCATAGCCGGCCATATAACCTGCGGCAGCTTTCATGGGCACAAATGGAATATCTGGTCTTCCTCCCGCCAATTTCATTGCTCTGCGCTTGGCCAAATAATTTCCTTTATTGTCGCTTAAATCTTTACGAAGTATATCATCAAGGGTCAATTTAAAAATGTCACATACTACTTCGAGCACATCAATACGGGGTTCTGCCCTTTCTTCTTCATAAGCGCCGAGCAGTGATCTTTTGATACGAAGTTTCTGTGCAAACTCTTCCTGTGTCCAGCCACGGAGTTTGCGCAAATATTTCAGATTTTGATTGGAAATTGCCATAGACACTAATTTAATTAGTCACAAAATACTAATTAATTTAGATTTTCCAAATTATTAGTCCGGAAGTCCGGAAAACGGTAAGCCCGAAAGAAACCCGTATGATTTTCTGGCTTCCGGACTTTCGGTCTTTTCAGTCTTACCGACTACTTTTGCTGATATGGCGAAAAAAACTAAGGCCTCTGTAAAAAAAGAACCGCCTGTTATTTTGGTTACCAATGATGATGGCGTGACTGCTCCCGGTATCAGGAACCTGGTGGAAGCAGTAAAAGACCTTGGCAAAATAGTGGTGGTAGCTCCTGATAAACCTCAATCCGGAATGGGCCATGCCATTACAATTGGCCAGCCTTTGCGGATGCATAAAATTCATACAGCTGAAAATGTAGAAACATGGAGCTGTACGGGTACCCCGGTTGATTGTGTTAAACTGGCCGTCGATAAAGTGCTTCATCGCAAACCCGATCTGTGCATCAGCGGTATCAATCATGGAGCCAATCACAGTATCAATGTGATCTATTCAGGAACGATGTCAGCAGCAGTAGAAGCTGCCATTGAAAGCATTCCTTCGGTTGGTTTTTCATTGCTCGACTATAGTCTCGAAGCAGATTTTACCGGCGCCCGGAAATATGCAAGGATCATTGTTGAGAAAATGCTGAAGACAAAATCGGACAAGCACACTGTTTTAAATGTCAATATTCCTTCGGTGCCGGTTGAGTTTTTGAAAGGGATGAAGATATGCCGCCAGGCCTATGCAAAATATGTGGAGGATTTTATTGAAAGACAAGACCCGCATGGCCGGCATTATTACTGGCTCACCGGTGAGTTTGTAAATTTTGATAAAGGCAAAGACACCGATGTGTGGGCATTAGCCAATAATTATGTAAGTGTGGTGCCTGTACAATTTGATATGACCAATTACGTTTTAAAGACCAAGCTGGAAAAAAGCTGGAAATAGATCATAGCCAAACCAACCGAACCAATGATACTTAAAATATTCAAAAAAGACAATCTCAGGCTTGGGCTTGTATTAGGTTTAATAGGGCCATTGCTCGGCCTTGTTATTATTTACTTTATCAAGTTCCCCTCTTATTCATTCATGGATTTTCTTACCTATTTTATGAATGATAATAAGTTGATCACTTCTATCGGCGCATTGAGCCTGCTGGCCAATGTAGTCTTGTTCACCATTTATGTCAACACTCACCGTGACGAAACAGCCAAAGGCATCTTTGCTGTAACTGTTATTTATGGTATCGTTATTCTTATATTGAAGATCCTGAATTAACATCCGCCGGGTTCGCTACCTTTAAGACTACATTTACTTACGCTGAAAAATATTTTCTATGAGAAAAACAATTCTCCCTGCTTTGTTGATCTGTTTATTTTTCACCAACCTGCAGGCACAGTCAGATACTATCGCTTCTTATACCAAGAAAACATACATGGTCCCGATGAGAGATGGGATAAGACTTTTCACCGTAGTGCTGGCTCCTGCACAATCAACCGGCTCCTATCCTTTCCTGTTAGAACGATCACCTTATGGTTCAGATTTTTTTCCTATAGCCGAAGACTCTGCCATTTCTGTAAACAGGCTGGGCACCTTACGGCCTATGGCAAAAGAAGGATACATTTTTGTATTCCAGGACATGCGGGGAAAATTTAAAAGTGAAGGGACTTTTGAAATGACAAGACCGCTTTATCATTTATTCGATAAAACAAAGACGGATGAAAGTACAGATGCCTATGATGCTATTGACTGGCTGGTAAAGAGTATTAAAAATAACAATGGTAAAGCCGGCATCCATGGTGTCTCCTACCCCGGTTATTTGGCGCTGGATGCATCAGTAGATCCGCACCCCGCATTGAAAGCAAGTTCACCACAGGCTTCACCGGCCGATATGTTTTTAGGAGATGATTTTCATCATAACGGTGCTTTTCGGTTAAGTTATGGGTTTGAATACAGCTACCTGGTTGAGAATGATAAATTGTCTAACAGCGATTTTCCTTTTCCGCAATATGACCTCTATAACTGGTACCTGCAGTTAGGTTCTTTAAAAAATGTGAACGACAAATATTTTAAAGGGCGGCTTCCCGCTTGGAATGATTTTGTAAAGCACCCTGATTATGATGATTACTGGAAAAGAGCATCTACACTTACTTATATACACAAACCCCAGATCCCCATCATGCATGTCGGCGGATATTTTGACCAGGAAGACTTAAACGGTCCGCAGCTCATGTACAATCACCTTGAAAAGAAAGATAGTTTTAACCGGAATTTTATTGTGCTGGGTCCATGGAATCACGGTGGTTGGGGAAGACGTAAAGCAGATAGCCTTGGGCAAATAAGTTTTGAAAGTAATACCTCAGCATGGTTCCAGGCATTGGAAAAACGATGGTTCGATTACTGGCTCAAAGGAATTGGGGATGGAAAATTTGCAGAAGCCAATTGCTTTCGAACGGGCAGCAATACATGGAAGAGTTACGATACATGGCCTCCGAAAACTGCTGAAGTAAAAAAATTATACGCTACCGCAGATCATAAAGCAGGATTTACAAAACCATTGGCTCTTACAGGTGCTGTAAGTTATGTAAGCGATCCTGCCAGCCCGGTACCTTATCGCAGCTTACCTATTGAAGCTACTTATGGCGAAGGCAGCCGCTGGTACACCTGGCATGTGGAAGACCAGCGATTTGTTACCACAAGACCTGATGTGGTAAGCTTTATGATGGATAGTCTTACAGAAGATATTACAGTTACAGGCAAAGTAACAGCACATCTTTTTGCCTCTACCACCGGCACCGATGCGGATTTTGTGGTAAAGCTTATTGATGTATATCCTGCTTTTGATGCCATCAATAAAAAGATGAGCGGTTACCAGCTTCCCGTTGCTATGGAAGTATTCCGTGGCCGTTTCAGAAAAAGTTTTTCCAGTCCAAGTCCATTAACACCAAATAAGCCTGAAGAGTTTGTCATTGATCTGCATGATATCAATCATACTTTCAAAAAAGGCCATCACATAATGATACAAGTGCAAAGCACATGGTTCCCTGTCATTGACCGTAATCCGCAGAAGTATGTACCTAATATCTTTGAAGCAAAAGAAAGCGATTTTATAAAAGCAACGCAGACGATCTATTGTAATTCGAAGTATGCGACCTATGTTGAATTGCCAGTGATGAAACAATAGCAAGTAATAGATGATAACTAATAGATAATAGTTCTTTAAAGCACTGAGTGTCCAATAGAAAACTGAGGATCTGTAAGCACTCTTATCTAATATCTATTAGTTATTATCTATTGATTATTTTCGATCAAATGAAGTACTACATCATAGCCGGTGAAGCATCAGGTGATCTGCATGGCAGTAATCTCATCAAAGAATTAAAAAAACTGGATGCTGCTGCTGATATCCGCTGCTGGGGTGGCGATAAAATGCAGGCAGCCGGCGGCACATTGGTAAAACATTACCGGGATCTTGCTTTTATGGGTTTTACCGAAGTGCTGATGAACCTTCGGACCATTTTCAAAAATTTGGCCTTCTGCAAAGAAGATATTTTACTGTACAAGCCTGGTACACTTATTTTAATTGATTATCCCGGTTTCAATCTTCGTATTGCCAAATGGGCAAAGCGACAGGGATTAAAAGTTATCTATTATATCTCACCGCAGGTATGGGCATGGAAAGAGAATAGGGTGAAGATGATGAAAGAAACTATAGACAAAATGCTTGTGATACTTCCTTTTGAAAAAGATTATTATAAAAATAAATGGAACTGGGAAGTGGAATATGTGGGGCATCCGCTTGTTGAAGAGATCGAAAGGCACAAGACACAGGGTACAAGAAACAAGTTTTCCGATAAACCTATCATTGCATTATTACCCGGCAGCCGTAAGCAAGAGATCGCAAAGAAATTGCCGGTGATGCTGGCAGTAAGTAAATCTTTCCCGGATCATCAATTCGTCATTGCACAGGCACCCTCTGTGGATGATGCGTTTTACCAGTCATTCACTGCATCTTATTCGAATGTAAGTTTTGTAAAAGATCAAACTTATAATTTATTGCTGCAATCCAAAGCCGCACTCGTTACTTCAGGAACAGCTACACTGGAAACAGCCTTGTTCGGAGTGCCGGAAGTAGTTTGTTACAAAGGTTCTTTTCTTTCTTATCAAATAGGCAAGCGATTGGTCAACGTAAAATATATTTCATTGGTAAATCTCATCATGGATAAGCTGGTGGTAAAAGAATTGATACAAAATGATCTGACCACAGAAAATCTAAAAAAAGAATTACAACTATTACTCATTGATGAGAATAGAATAGCTGTAATAAAGAAAGATTATGCTGCATTAAAAGAATTGCTGAGCCAGGGTGGCGATGCTTCTGCAAAAGCAGCTTCTTCCATTTTCAACTTTCTATGCTAATAATTTTATGGCCAGGATAATAAGACAAAGAATGAATATCAGCAGGCTGGTACGATTAATCCAATGCATGTAGCCGATCCATTTATCCTTTGGCCGGTTCGGATCTTTTTTCTTTAGGTAGAGATATTCAGATATTTGTTTCCAGATGCCCATGATATACAAATTTACACGACTCCCGGAATAGTTTTCCCAGCAATACGTTTTAATGATGATCTTAAGTAGAAATAAAACCCCGAATCCCTTATTTTTGCTGCCCGTTTGGGGGTTTAGCTCAGCTGGCTAGAGCGTTTGCATGGCATGCAAAAGGTCACCGGTTCGACTCCGGTAACCTCCACAAAGCCCGGTAATGCCGGGCTTTTTTATTTTCTTTTCGTATGAAAAAAAATCCAATTAAAAGGCGATTTTAATTTATTAGACTATAACATTTCTCACAAGGTCATGCTTTATAGAAATAATAAAGGTTCGGGAAATATTGATCTGATTTTTGAAGGAGTATTTTTTATTGAAGTTCCAACAAGAATTCATGATATCCTTTTATACGAAGCTGATAAAATCCAAATAGAAGAGGTAATAAAAAAATACAATGACGTATTTTATCCTCAATTCAATAAAATCTATGTCATTAATTCAGATAATAAGAATTACTTTATTGGCTGTGTTCGATATCTTGTTCAGGAAAATTCTCTTTTCCCTCTGGTATCAAGTATTAGAGAAAATAAATAAAAGACTCGTCTCATAAAAAGAAAACCCCGTATAACGGGGTCTTAACTATTCTCTTTTCACTATTATCTTTTATCTGTTCTACTCTCCCCAAATATTATCCTTACCCTCAATCCACAGCTTCACCTGGTTCGTAGTAACAGATTTTGGTCTTTCCAGCGGAAAACCAAGGGCCCTGTCCCAACAAAGACTGGCCAACACACCTAATGCCCGGCTCACAGCAAACAAAACAGTGTAATATTCATATTCAACCAAACCATAATGCACCAGTAACGATCCGCTATGAGCATCCACATTAGGCCAGGGGTTTTTTATTTTACCGAGTGATTGTAAGATTGGCGGCACCGTTTCATAAATATCCCAAACTGTATTCACCAACGGATCATCGGGCATATGTTTCTTACCAAATTCCATTTGTGCTTCAAAACGGGGATCGGTTTTTCTCAGTACAGCATGTCCATAACCGGGAACAACCTTTCCTTCACTCAACGTTTTCTTTACATATTCAGCGATCTGTTCTTTGGATGGTCTTTTTGTTTGTAATGCTGACTGCATCTCAAATATCCATTTGATCACTTCCTGGTTAGCCAATCCATGTAACGGGCCAGCCAAACCATTCATACCTGAAGCATAACTTAAATAGGGATCGCTTAATGCAGAGCCAACCAAATGTGTTGTATGTGCCGATACATTTCCTCCTTCATGATCGGCATGAATGGTCATATACAAACGCATCAACTCTTTGAAACTTTCATCTTCAAATCCAAGCATATGAGCAAAATTTCCTGCCCAATCCAATAAACCATTCGGCTGAATGTGTTCTCCGTTTTTATACTTGCGGCGATATATGTAAGCAGCGACTCTTGGCAAACGGGCAATCAGGTCCATTGTATCATCAAACACAGCTTCCCAATAATCTTTTTTATTTATCCCCCTGGCATACTGTCTTGAAAAATGACTTTCTGTTTGCAATGCCATTACAGCAATCACAAATTGTGTCATCGGATGTGTGCTTACCGGCAATGCTTCAATGGTGGCAAAAACATGGTTGGGAACATGGCTTCTTCGCTGCCATACTGAGCTGAGATGATGTGCATCATCATCTGAAGGTAACTCTCCTACCAGCATCAGGTAAAATAATCCTTCGGGTAATGGTTCGGAGCCACCGGGCGCCTTGGCTAATTTTTCTCTTAACTCCGGAATGGAATAGCCACGGAAGCGAATGCCATCCTGTGAATCAAGCAATGAAGTTTCAGTGACCAGACCCGTCATGCCACGCATGCCCTGGTATATTTGTGATAGCTGAACTTCTCCTATTACTTTATTTCCATGTTCTTTCAGGAGATCCTTAATCTCTGCGGCAACTTTATCTGCCTTTGCTTTAAACCTGTCTTTGATGATTCCCATAACAATCGTTTTTCCAAGATGAGTGTGTAAATGACTTCAACCTGTAAAATTACAGATTGGCTTTTGCAGCAGCAAAAATTTGGCATTATTGACCCCGAAATAACAGGAATAATTTGATGCAAACGATGCCGGTTCTGATGGACGTAAATCTTATTTCGGTGTTTTGCGGTAAAGCCACCAGGCAACGCCTGCAAAAACAATATTAGGAAGCCATGCTGCAATTAGTGGAGGAAAATTTCCTTTAGTTGCAAACACTGTGGAGAAACGGTCTGATATAATGAACATGGCTGCTATTGTGATACCCAACGCCAAATGCATACCACTGCCTCCCCTTGTCTTTCGGCTGGCCACTACTACTCCGATCATTGTCAATAATAGTACAGTAGCCGGGGTAGCAGTGCGACGATAACGTTCCACTTTGTAAGCATTTAACCCTTCTGTACCTCTTAGTTCCTCTCTTTTGATATAGTGTACAAGTTCGGGTGTAGTGAGTTTGTCTTTCAGATAATCGTCTTTTCGTAATTCATCGGGTTCCAGATTCATGTTCAGAGTATATGCAGGATGTACAGCGATCTTTTCACCGGCACTGTCAACCATTCTTTCAACGGCATTGGTTAATTGCCATTTTTTCACAGCCGTGTCCCATCGTATTGCATCCGCTCTCAGGTTATAAATGGTTTTATTTCCTTTTATCCTGTTCAGGAAAAAATTGCCGGCTGTTTTGGTAGCCGTATCATATCTTCTCATTCCGATAAAAGTGTTGGAGTCGGTTCTCAAATAATAGTTATTACTGCCCTGGTTATCCTTTTTTTTGTTCTTATCAAGATATTTGCTTTGAAAATTGCTTTTGATAAAAAGGGCTTTCGGTATCCAATAACGACTGCCAAACCAAAGCAAAGCAGCCAGCATAATACCGCCGATAAGATAAGGTCTGAGGAAACGATTATAACTAGTGCCACTGGCAAGGATAGCGATCACTTCGGACCGGGTGGCCATACGGCTTGTAAAGAATATGACCGCAATAAATACGAAAAGTGGAAATAGCAGGCTCCATATCCATGGCACAAACCCAAGATAATATTCACCTAATATTTGCTTTGTACTTACGCCTGCTTTTACAAAATCATCGGTTTTCTCACTGCTGTCAATAGCCACTGCGATCACTGTGAACAGCAGCATGCAAAAAATAAAAGTGACCAGGAATTTTTTCAGTATGTACCAGTCTATCTTGCGCATCCGGATGCGAAGTAACTGATTTCTGATTTAAAGAAGTGTAAAAGAAATACTATTGCAGGCATATCATCAGCCTCCTGACAGCTTCCTGTTCAAAAAAGCTTCGGCAAAATCAATTTTTAACTCCACCCATTTGGGCAGGTGGTCGCTCATCTGGTAAGTGCGCCAATAGGTTTTATAGTAGAGTGTTTTATTTTCCCTCGGTTTGCCGTCTGCTGTTTTATTATAGGCCTCTCCCATATCAGGAATATAAATTGTTTCATCAGCCAGTGTGTAAACTGTATCATAAAAATCAAAAACGCCTGCTTTGCCGGTTGTTTGAAATTTATTTTCCCTGTCATGAAAAGCGATCTGGTCGTATTCCCTGTCCTTATTGGCGTTGGATTTGGCGCCCATCATTTCCGGCGGTATATCAAACCCATTTTTAGTTAATGCTTTGTATGTTTCATTGCTGGTAGAAAAAATATTGAAGTCGCCCAGCAAAATAAAATTTCTTGACCATTCATACGCATTGACGCTTTTTTGTTTGAGAATTGAAGCAATAGTATCAATTTCTTTTACCCGTTGCGGGTCATTAGCTGCATTATTTCCCCAAACCATGTGAACAGTAGTAAGAACAAAATCAGCCCAATTGGCCGTAAACCCAACCAGGAAAGGTGTGCGGGCCGACTGCAGCACCGGTTCATATACAGTTATTTTATTTCCGTTAATGTCTGTGATCTTTTTTTCAAGCGGCGGAAAAACAATCTCTCCTACCAATCCTGCAGGATTTACTTTGCGGGTGTCATATATAAAGGCGGTCCGTTCCTTATTTCCCTGGCTTCCTTCC
>JABFRU010000049.1 GCA_013140985.1 Chitinophagaceae bacterium
TTATACTACCCAAATTTTTTTTCCACAAAATTCTAAAAGGAGAGGTTTGCTTACGCTTCAACAGCTACTACTGAAACATAACTTCTGTTGTTTTTTCCTTTACGAAATTCAACAAGACCATCAGTTAATGCAAATAATGTATAGTCTTTTCCAACGCCAACATTTTTTCCCGGATGATAAACAGTGCCACGTTGACGAACAATAATGTTTCCTGAAAGTGCAGGTTGTCCACCAAAAATTTTTACACCAAGGCGTTTGCTTTGTGAGTCACGGTTATTTTTTACACTGCCTTCACCTTTCTTATGTGCCATTGTGTTGAGTTTATAAGTTTATAAGTTGATTGGTTGACATGTTAACTTTCTGACTTGTCAACTAGTTAACTAATTAAGCTATACTGGTTACTTTAATTTTTGTGTATGCAGTTCTGTGACCTTTCTTTTTATGAAATCCTTTTCTCCTTTTTTGCTTGTACGCAATTACTGTATCACCTTTTACATGGTCAACGATCTCTGCCTTTACTTTGGTCTTTACTGATGAACCTACTGAAAGCTTACCATCAGCATCTGCGAGCAATACTTCCAGGTCTATTTTATCACCGGCCTTGCCCTCCAAATGAGGAACATATAAAGTCTGGTCTTTTTCAACCTTGAACTGCTGTCCGGCAACTTTTACTACGGCTATCATACATTTAAAATTAGGACGGCAAAGGTAAGGGGAAAAACGCTTTCGGCAAACGGAAAATCAAAGATTTATGAACATTAAATGACCCGAATTTGCCGGGTCTATCCGTTATATTTGTACCCCTTTTGGGTTTCCTATTAGATTGAGTATGAAAATCAAGTCTTTCTTAGCCCGGCCTTTCGCTTCATATATATATAAAGGTATCCGCAAAGGAATGGGTACGGCAGTAGCCGACCAGGAAAATATCCTGAAAACCCTCCTGAAAGTTGGCCGGAATACCGAATTTGGAAAAGAATCAGATCTCGATAAGGTTAATGGCTATGAAGAGTTTAAACAGGCCATTGCTATCCGGGATTATGAGCAAATGAAGCCCTGGATCGAAAAGATCAAAGAAGGAAAGCACAACGTACTTTGGAAAGGCAAACCAATCTATTTTGCCAAAACATCAGGCACTACCAGCGGAACAAAGTATATCCCCATTACTAAAGATTCAATTCCCAATCATATTAATACGGCCCGCAACGCTTTGTTATGTTATATGGCAGAAACAGGCAATACCAAATTTGCGGATGGTAAACTGATCTTTTTATCCGGCTCGCCGGAACTGGAAAGAGTAGGAGGCATTCCTACCGGCAGGCTAAGCGGCATTGTGAATCATCATGTGCCAAAATATCTGCGCAGTAATCAGTTGCCATCTTATGAAACGAATTGCATTGAAGATTGGGAAGCCAAACTAAGTAAGATAGTTGATGAAACGGTCAATAAAAACATGACATTGATCAGCGGCATACCACCATGGATGCAGATGTATTTTGATGAGCTGATAAAAAGAAGCGGTAAGAAAGTAGGAGAGCTGTTTCCTAATTTCAGTGTGATGGTGCAGGGCGGTGTGAATTTTGAACCTTATAAAGCCAAATTGTTTGAAAGCATCGGACGAAAAGTTGATACGATAGAATTATTCCCTGCCAGCGAAGGCTTTTTTGCCTTCCAGGACTCACAGGAAGCGGAAGGATTATTATTAAATACAAATAGCGGCATCTTTTTTGAATTTGTGCCTGCCGGCGAAATATTTAATGAGAACCCAACAAGATTATCACTGAAGGATGTAAAAGTGGGTGAGAATTATGCAATGATCATTAATAGCAACGCAGGTTTGTGGGGTTATAACCTGGGAGATACGGTGAAATTTGTTTCAACAGAACCTTATCGTCTTGTTGTTACAGGCAGGACCAGGCATTTTATATCAGCGTTTGGTGAACATGTGATCGGAGAAGAAGTGGAAGCAAGTATGCTAAGAACAGCTAAAGAAGAAAATATCCAGGCAACAGAGTTCACTGTTGCTCCTTTTGTAAGCAGTGATGAAGGCCAATCATATCATGAATGGTTCGTTGAATTTGAAAACATGCCTCATGATCTTTCAGTATTTGCTGCTAAACTGGATATGAATCTGCGGGAAAAGAATGTCTATTATGATGACCTGGTCAGCGGAAATATACTTTCACCATTAAAAATTACCCCGGTACGTAAAAATGGTTTTATTGATTACATGAGATCAATTGGTAAATTGGGCGGGCAAAATAAAGTGCCGAGGTTGAGCAATGACAGGAAGATCGCCGATGAATTGGCAAAATGGACAATAAACCTGGAAACTGCCTGATATGAGTGAAATTCCAATAAAGCGAATTGCCATTTTTGGTTCTACTGGTTCCATCGGAACACAAGCTTTGGATGTGATCGCTGCTAATCCCGATAAATTTTCTGCAGAAGTATTAACAGCTCATAGTAATGATGAATTGTTGATCCAGCAGGCATTAAAGTTTAATCCTAATGTTGTTGTTATTGGTGATGAAAGCCGGTATGCAAAAGTCAAGCAGGCATTGGCTTCAACAGATGTAAAGGTATTTGCCGGAGAAAAATCGCTGGAGGAAGTGGCAGCCATGGATTGTTATGACCTCATGTTAGCAGCCATTGTTGGTTACGCAGGCTTGCGGCCAACCTTGAAAGCTATCAGCCATGGTAAAGCCATTGCACTTGCTAATAAAGAAACACTGGTTGTGGCCGGTGATATCATCATGAGGAAAGCAGTGGAGAATAAAGTGCCTGTTATCCCTGTTGATTCAGAGCATTCAGCCATCTTTCAATGTTTGGTGGGAGAAACAAGGAACCGAATCGAAAAGATCATATTGACTGCTTCCGGTGGCCCCTTCCTTGGACGCAAACCCAATTATTTGGTCAATGTGAAAAGAGAACATGCGTTGCAGCATCCCAACTGGACCATGGGCGCCAAGATCACTATTGACTCTGCTACCTTGATGAATAAAGGGTTAGAAATGATCGAAGCCAAGTGGTTGTTCAATATGAAACCGGAACAGATACAAGTGGTCATACATGCTCAAAGTATTATTCATAGCATGGTGCAGTTTGAAGACGGAAGCATCAAAGCACAAATGGGATTGCCGGATATGAAATTGCCTATTCAATATGCGCTGGCATTTCCAAGAAGGATCAAAAATGATTTTCCCCGCTATGATTTTAAAAAAATAAATAATCTCAGTTTTGAAGAGCCTGATATTAAAACATTCAGAAATCTTGCGCTGGCACAGGAAGCACTTCACAAAGGGGGCAACCTGCCTTGTGTGATGAATGCGGCTAATGAAATTGCTGTATATGCTTTTCTTAAGAACAGGATCAACTTTCTTGATATGACCGATGCCATCGAAAAGACCATGCAAAACATTCCTTTTATTGAGAAACCAACACTGGAGGAATATTTTGACAGCGATGGAGAGGCCCGTAACTTTGCTGCCGATCTAATCAAACTATAAAATTCCCAACTATTCGTTGGGATGTTTTTTAAATATATGAATCATTTATTAGCAATTAACTGGGGTGAAGTAGGTATTAAGGCCGCACAGTTCATCCTTTCTTTTTCTATATTGATAGTGCTGCATGAGTTCGGCCATTATATTACAGCCAAATGGTTTAAATGCCGGGTAGAAAAATTTTATTTATTCTTCAATCCATGGTTCTCTCTTTGGAAAAAGAAAAAAGGAGAAACTGAATATGGATTGGGCTGGATACCGCTGGGCGGATATGTAAAAATATCCGGGATGATAGATGAGAGCATGGATAAGGAAGCCATGAAGAAACCGCCGGAGCCTTATGAATTTCGCAGCAAGCCGGCCTGGCAGCGATTGATCATTATGCTGGCAGGTATCATCGTAAATGTGATCCTTGCGATTGTCATTTTTATTTTCATTTTATGGATATGGGGAGATAAGTATGTCCCTCATTCAAGTTTAAAGTATGGTGTATATGCTGATAGCCTTGGCCGGTCAATTGGCATGAAAGATGGAGATATTGTGATAGCTGTTGGCGGAAAGCCTGTTGAGAAAGCCGGTACAGTGGGTGCTGAAATTGCAAGCAGGGAAGCCGAATCAATAACGGTTGACAGGAGTGGAGAAAAAATAGAACTTAAGATCCCTGCCGGATTTATAAGAAAGTTGAATTCAAATAGAATGGGCGGGTTCAGTTATAACCGCTATCCTTTGATCGTAGATTCTATATTAGAAAAAGCCAGGATCAGCAACGGTACTCTTCAAAAAGGTGACAAGCTGATAGGCTTTAATGATAAGCATGTAGAATATAACACGGATATTTTCAGGGACCTTGAAGATTATAAAGATTCTACTGCTGTTTTTACATTATTGCGAAATGAAAAAGATACAGTAAAAGCCGAGATTTATTTTGATAAGAAGGCAAGAAATTTTGTTTACTTCAAATCGATGGAGGATCTTTTTGGTACAAAACATATCAGCTATTCTTTTATAGAATCAATTCCTGCCGGTTTTAACAGGTGCTGGCAAACATTGGGGCGTTACATGACCGGACTACGGCAATTATTTACCGGAAAAGTTAATCCCAATGATTCTGTAGGAAGTGTTTTGAGTATTGGTGGTATTTATCCTGGTATTTGGGATTGGCAGATATTCTGGACGCTGACAGCTATATTCAGTATCATTCTCGCCTTCATGAATATTCTTCCCATTCCGGGATTAGATGGTGGTCATGCTTTATTTACACTGGTAGAAATGATCACCGGTCGCAAGCCCAGTGATAAGTTCCTTGAATATGCACAAATAGTTGGAATGGTATTGTTGTTGGGATTGATGGCTTATGCCCTTGGTCTTGACATCTGGCGAATATTCAAATGATATTATAATTCTATCCCGATCTTCTTCATCAATAAAGAGGCGTTCATGCTTTGGCACACGCCTCTTTTTAATTTATAGTCAAAATACAATTCATCATTCGCTACCTGTACA
Organism: Chitinophagaceae bacterium; assembly: GCA_013140985.1. Taxonomy (GTDB): domain Bacteria; phylum Bacteroidota; class Bacteroidia; order Chitinophagales; family Chitinophagaceae; genus JJ008. The sequence goes on from JABFRU010000049.1 coordinate 5,007, forward strand.
TCAAAATGATAGTTGTGAATTTGATCCGGAAATTCATTGGTGAGTTTGGCGAGTTCAAGATCATGCGTAGCAATAAGGCCTGCCGCTTTATGATGGATCAATTGTTGTATCAATGCTTTTGAACCGGCATGGCGGTCAGCGGAATTGGTTCCTCGTAATATTTCATCCAGCAATAAAAATACTTTCTCGTTTCTATTAACTGCTTCAATGATCTCCTTCAGTTTTTTTAATTCAGCATAAAAAGTGGAAGTGCTTTCCTCGAGATTGTCACTCACTCTCATACTACTCATCACCTTCATATGTGATAGCGTTAATGAATAGGCACATACAGGTCCGCCCATCATCGCTAAAACAATATTGACTCCCACGCTTCGAAGAAAAGTGCTTTTGCCGGCCATATTGGAACCCGTTATAAGATTTAATTGCCCGATGCCCGAAGTAGAAAATGAGCTGTCAACCATTTTATCTTTTGGCAACAATGGGTGTCCCAGCTTTTCCGCTATAAAAACTCCGGCATCATTGCTGAAAGCAGGAAAAACCCAATGCGGATGATTAAAGGAAAGTGTAGCGATTGAGCTCAGGCATTCCATTTTGGCCAATGCATCAAACCAATTGCTGATATTATTTTTATTGTTTGCTTTCCATTTTTCCAAAGCAAAGGCTTGCTGCAGGTCCCAAAAGAAAAAAGTATTCAGCGGAAGAAATACCAATGGATTGAGCCGGATATCCAGCATATCCAGGATCTTCTTCAGTCTCCTTATGGTTTGAGATGATGTACCTGATGGGCTCTGATATTTATCTTTTAACTGTAGTAATAATGACGATCGGAATTCTTTTTTTTCGATCCAGTTCACACTTTTTGATAATGAACCCAGTTGCGGTGCTATTTTATTCAGTTCAATATAAGCAGGCATTATCATTTTGGAAATGCCTAATGAAATAACAAGAAATAAAAGTACCAACGGGTAAAAAATGCTGGCTGGAATGATGTCAACAATATGAAGTATCAGCGCTGTGCAACTCATTACAGGAAAAAGAAAGCGAAGAATTTTCCAGATCGGTTTATTAATGAAATGTCCGGGCTCTGCTAACCAATTTTCAATTTTTTGTTGAGTGGAAAATGTAACGCCTTCTTCAATACCATAAGATTGCAACTGTTGCCGCCATTCGGTTTGCGATGCCAATTCTTTTACAGCTTGCTGCCGCTGCAATATCTTTTCTTTCTCTGCGGGGGATAATAGCCAGTGCGACAGCAGCAGGCCTCCTTGTTGCGTTGTGGTGCGGTTGATATATTGAAATAGGGACGCTCTGCCAAAGATGTCGAGATCATTTGCATAATCATGTGTTTCCGGCTTATGATGACTGCCATCCGGCAAATGATTGAAATGATGATCAAGTGCGTCAATCTCTGTTTGGTTGATCTTTAATAAACGGTTCAAATTTTCGATCGCATCTTTATTATCAAGGTCTTTTGCCAGGAGAAAAAGAAAAAGACCAACTATTATTAAAACAGCAGCCCCAACAATCACGGCCCCTTCATTCCATAACAGCCAGGCTGCACCAACAGCCGCAACAAATGATAAAAAGCGCAACCAGCCATAAAGGTTTTTCTTTTTATTGAGAGCAGCCAATTGCTGTGTAAGTGTTGAAACCCGTTCTTTATACGATGCTGTAGGATCTGTCATAGTATAAAAATACTGGATTCTGAATAGTAGGTTATAGTTGAGTAGTGTATCGGTTTCAATTTTGTTTCCCACAAAGACACTAAGAGCACAAAAAAGGCACATTGATCTTAACCACTTTGTGGTTTTGTGTCTTTGTGGGACGCCTTAATTTTTCAAAATGAGACACTACCTATAGTTGCTGAGCGTTCCTGAATCGGTTTTAAGCGTTATCTTTACAGGCTGATCTTTAATAAACGGGGGCGCCCGGCATTGACAGCATAGATCTTTGGAAGTGTAAGCATGTGCTGCGTTGCGTAATTAGCAGCATAATCTGAATACGAAAACCTTAAATGGCAATACACAATTTGCCATGGCTGCCTAATCAGTGATTAAGTAGTCATTATGGCCGGGTAAAAGGCAGGCTTGTAGCCCGTTGCCCCGCCCAATCAACAAAACAATATGAGCTGCTGTTGTGCAAGGCTGTGCGTACAACAAAAGACCCATACAGCTAAGGGATCGATCGGTTGTTTGTTTCCAGTCGATCTCTGACACAATAAAACAAAATAAACATGTAGAAAGCTTTTGAAGAATATGTTTGGACAGGAGTTCGATTCTCCTCGCCTCCACACGTAGGCTCCCTGCCGGTTACATTTGGTCCGGCAGGGATTTTTTTTAGGAATATGAACCAGATCCCGAACTGAATAATAATAATAATAATTGTGAATGGGTTCCTACATATTTATACGTATTCCGTATAATCATCACTGAGTTTAGTTGCCTTAAAAAAACAATAAGAGTTATTTTGCTGCCTGATCAGGAAAAACCTTATCGAAAATAAATAAACCACTATCCTCATGGACAAAATCACCATCCTCCTTGTGGACGACCACAAGCTTATCAGAGATTCATGGTCGTTTCTCCTTAATAGCGACCCCCGTTTCCAGGTAATCGGTGAAACGAATACCGGAAGCGAAGGAGTAGAAATTGCTAAAAACAAAAAACCGGATGTCGTTTTAATGGATATCAACATGACACCGTTAAATGGATTTGAAGCCACCCGCATGATCCGCAAGTATTCTCCGGGATCAAAAGTGATCGGAGTTTCTATGCATTCGATGCCTGTATATGCAAAACGTATGCTGCAGGTGGGTGCGATGGGGTATGTTACCAAAAATTCATCTAAAGAAGAGATGCTCTTTGCTATTGTGCAGGTGGAGGGCGGAAAAAAATATCTATGCGAGGAAGTAAAGAACATCCTGATCGAACAGGAACTACAGGAAGAAAATAGCCCACGGGATATTAATACTCTTTCACGTCGTGAGTTGGATATCATTCAGCTGATCAGGGAAGGATTGTCATCAAAAGAGGTTGCTTCGGAGCTCAATATTTCACTTAAGACAGTGGAAGTACACCGCTATAATATTCTTAAAAAACTCAACCTGAAAAACACAGCTGCCCTGGTGAATTTTATCAATACCCACGGCTTATAAAATGAATAAGCAGGATGATCGTATGTCCTGCCAGAGCCAAAATTTATTCACAATATCCTACACCAATATGAAAGAAGAGGGCTGTTCTATTTTTTCATTTTCGGAAAACAAACAAAGGATCGATACGCTGATCAATGGCCTTCATATAGGGGTATTGGTACAGGGATCCGGATCGGAAATACTCTTCTGCAATAAAGCAGCATTGAATATGCTTGGTCTTAGCTGGGATGAATTGAATGGCAGATCCTCTTTTGCCGATTGCAATATCATTCATGAAGATGGTACGTCATTTTCAGTCCTGGATCATCCTGGTTCCAGAGTTTTGGCTACCAAAAGGGCTGTGGCCAATATTATTATGGGTGTTTACAGGCCCATCACAAAAGACAGGGTTTGGTTACTGGTGAATGCGGAACCTTTATTAGATGACAACGGTAATGTGAAAGAGGTGATCTCCAGTTTTAGCGATATCACAGAAAGGAAATCAATAGAGGAAAAACTTACCAGTTTATATCAAAGTCTTGAAAGCCGTGCCTTTGAACTCGCCACTTCCAATGCAGACCTGCAAAGATTTGTATATGTGGCCACACATGATCTGCAGGAACCATTAAGAATGGTGACCAGTTTTACCCAGTTGTTGAAAAAAAAATATGAGAAACAGCTGGACGAACAGGCAATTGAATATATCAATTATGCTGTGGAAAATGCTTCCCGGATGAAAAAATTAATTCTTGACCTGCTTGAGTATTCCCAATTCAGCAGTAATAATGAAGAGTTTGTTCAAACAGCCATGAACAATGTGGTAAAGGATGTGACTACACTTTTTTCAAAACAAATAGAAGGACTGCAGGCAGAGTTAATCGTATCAGAGCTACCAGTCATCAAATCAAAGACCCTGCTTATGCACCAGCTTTTTGAGAAACTGGTCAGCAATGCATTAAAATATCATAACGGGGGTAAACCGGTCATAAAGATCGATTGTAAAGAAAATGATGATCATTTCCTTTTCAGTGTAAATGATAACGGGATCGGCATCGATCCCAAATACTCAGATAGGATATTCGTTCTTTTTCAGCGGTTGCACCGGGATAAAGATGCGTATGAAGGAACGGGTGTCGGATTGGCGATCAGTAAAAAGATTGTGGAGCTGCATAATGGTAGTATCTGGGTGAGATCTGAGAAAGGAGAAGGGAGTACTTTTTATTTTACCATTCCAAAAGAACAGAAAAGGGCATGAATAAGTATAAAAGAAGAATATCACTTTTCTTATATGTCTGTCTGGCAATTGTAATAAGCAGCTTTGCTGTATTGTTCTTCAATTTCAGGAAGCAGGTAAAATTGCAGAATGAGGTCGTCAGTATTGAAAATAATTTACTGCAGGCTGATTCACTCACTAATAATTTGTTACAGATCGAATCTGACAAAAGAGGGTTTCAGCTAACCAGCGATATAAGCTACCTGAAAAATTTTTATACAGCAAAGACCGCCTGCAACAAGAACCTGGCCGCCCTTGAAAAAAATCTTGTTTCAACAGCAGATAAAACGGCAATAAGACAAATTGATTCTTTAATGAAGATCAGGATTGCCAACCTCGACAGCGGCCTGGTGATCTTTCGAAGTAAGGGAACGGCAGCTGCAGTAGAGTTTATGCAATTGGTGATCAAGAAAGATGTGCGGGAAAAACTGAGCAAGCAATTACAATTTTTACGAAATGGTTTTTTGCAAAAGCTTACATCACATACTGCTGACATCAACAAGCGTTCAACCGGAAACCTTACAGGCCTGATAGTACTGTTGTCAATTTTTATTGTAATGATGCTGATCGCTGCCAAAACTTTCAAAAGGGCGCAGAAAAAAATGATCCGGAACCATATTAAATTCAAAGAAGCACAGCGTATTGCAAAGATCGGCAGCTGGGAATGGGATATTATATCAGGAAAAGTATCATGGAGCCAGGAGCAATTTCGCCTCTTGGGAGAAGACCGGAAAGATTTTACTCCCTCTGTAGAAGGATACCTGGATCATTTATCACCCGAAGATCAAAAAATTACCCGGTCTATACTCAACGATGCCCTTGAGGGAAAATCAAACTATGCAATAGAACAGGAGATCATCCGGAAAGATGGTTCAAGGCTGATGGTGTACAACCAGGGAACTGTTTTATATGATGAGAATAAAAAACCTGTGGGAATGATTGGAACTACACAGGATATTTCTGAGCGAAAAAAAGCAGAAAGGGAATTGACATTGGCTCAGAAAAAGTATAGGACCATTGTTGATAATTCGGCTGATGGTATTTATCAAAGCACAATAGAAGGAATATTTATCATGGCTAATCCTGCCATGGCAAGAATATTAGGTTATCGGTCAGCCGGTGAATTGATCAGCTCTGTTAATAATATCGGGGCACAGCTATACGTCAATGTAGGAGACCGGCAACGTATGGCCGAATTGCTGGCACAATATGACAATGTAGAAAATTTTGAAGTACCCCTGCGTACAAGAACAGGTGAGACGATTTGGGTAAGCGAGAGTGCCCGGGCTGTGAGGAACGAAAAGGGGGGCATCATTTATTTTGAAGGGAACCTGAAAGATATTACCGAACGTAAAAAAGTAGAAGAAAAACTGATTATAGCTCAAAGAAAATACCAGGCTATTTTCGAGAATACTGCGGAAGGCATTTATCAAAGTACACCGGATGGAAGATTCATAATGGCCAATCCTTCCATGGCGAGGATATTCGGATATGATTCTCCTGGGGAACTGATCAGTTCAATAACTAATATCGGCACGCAGATATATACAGATCCCGTTGAAAGAAGTAAAATGTCTGAGATCATCAGGAAGCAGGGACGTATTGAGAATTACGAGGTGCAGGTATTGACCAAATCGAATGAAACGATCTGGATAAATGTCAATATCCACAGTGTAAAAGATGACGAGGGGAACATCAGCTTTTTCGAAGGAACATTGAAGGATGTCACAAAAAGGAAAAAATCTGAAGAAGAAATATTACAGTTGAACCGCAGCCTTGACCAGTTTGCCAATATCACTGCACATGACCTGCAGGAACCCATACGAATGGTGAGTGGATTCCTCGGATTGCTTGATAAAAAATATAGCGATGCAATAGATGACCAGGGCAAGAATTTCATATTCCGGGCCAAAGACGGGGCTGACAGAATGAGCCTGCTGATAAAGGATCTGCTGGAATTTTCCCGTTCGGGTAATAAAGCGGCTAAAAAAGAATATGTTGATCTTTCCTTTGTAATGGATCTTGTTGACAAAGACCTGAGCATCGTAATGGCAGATACGGGAACCAAACTTCGTCTTCCATCAGCAATGCCGGTAGTATATGGAACCCAAAGTGCATTGTATCGCTTATTGCTGAACCTGGTAAGTAACGGGATAAAGTTCAGAAAAAAAGATACACCACCCGAAATAACAATTGCATTAACTGAACTGGCAGATTGCTGGGAATTTACAGTAGAGGATAATGGCATTGGTGTAGCGGAAAAAGATCAGCCAAGATTATTCCAGGCATTTCAACGGTTACACAGAAGAGATGAATATCCCGGAACCGGACTTGGTCTTGTAACCTGCAAGAAAATTGTGGAAACACATGGGGGAAGAATATGGATGAAATCAGAGTTTGGAAAGGGAACCACTTTCCATTTTACCATTAGCAAGGCAGAAGGTGCTATCATGGCCGCATAAAATGAAAATCAATATGACAGAAACGATAAACCTTAATGAACAAATAACCAACATGGATTCGCTGCCAGGCCATGAAGAAGAACTCCGTATTAAATTGGCTGAGCTAACGAAAGAGATGAACCAGTTTACTTATATAGTGTCACATGATCTCCAGGCCCCGTTACGGGTTGTAACCGGTTTTCTTGAGTTGCTGGATAAAAGATATGGAGATAAACTGGACGCATCGGCAAAGCAATATATAGATCATGCAGTAAAAGGAGTTTCAAAAATGAAAAACCTTGTGCTTGACCTGCTGGAGTATTCGAGATTGAATTCTGTTAGTATGGAATTTACGGAAGTGGATATGAATATGATCTTGCAGGATGTGAAAGAAAAAATGGCAGCAGCCATCAATGATGCAGGTGCTGTTATCAACGCAGATACTTTGCCGAAGGTAATGGCAGATAAAAAGCAAATGCAACAGCTATTTGAGCATTTATTACAGAATGCATTGAAATTTCGAACTGGAAAAATCCCTCAGATCACAATCATTTCCAAAGAAGAAGAAAACAAATCTGTGATCGGTATAAAAGATAATGGTATCGGCATCGATCCGGTTTTTTTTGAAAAAATATTTATCATTTTCCGGCGATTGCATGGTGACGAAACAAAATATAGTGGAACTGGAGCGGGATTGGCTATCTGTAAAAAGATCATTGATTTACATAATGGTACAATTTGGGTAGAATCAGGATTGAACAAAGGAAGCACATTCTGGTTTAGCCTGCCCGGCAAAATATCAAACTAAGTTTTGAAACAATAAATTCAATAGTTATGAACGAGGTACACATTCTATTAGTAGAGGACAATGAAGGGGATATCATATTAACAACAGAAGCTTTCAAGGATATGCAGCTTGAGAACGAGATATCCGTTGTAAAAGATGGTGAAGAAGCTCTGCGCTTTCTAAAAAAGCAGGAAGAATACAGTCATGTTTCTACACCACAATTGATATTGATGGATATCAATCTGCCTGGCATAGATGGGAAGCAGTTGCTGGATATCATTAAAAGAGATGATAAGTTAAAGGATATCCCTGTTGTGATGCTTACATGTTCTGATACTGATTCCGATATCAGTGAATGTTATGACAAACAGGTTAATTGGTATATCACCAAGCCGATTGATTACGACAAGTACACCAAAGTGATGCATGAAATAGAAGCATTTTATGTTTCCTTTGTACCCTATAATAATAAAACCAATTAAAAATATTCCGGGCCGGCACAAAATGCAGCGCACCTATTTCATTAATTAAAACAATACTAATGAACGAAATTGAGATATTATTGGTAGAAGATAATGAAGGCGATATTTTATTGACATTGGAAGCTTTTAAGGAATTAAAGATCAAAAACAATGTGACTGTTGTAAAAGACGGGGCCGAGGCCATTGATTTTTTAAAAAAGCAAGGCGATTATGCGGAGGGTTGTTCGCCTAATTTAATATTACTCGATATTAATATGCCCCGCTTAAATGGCATAGAGGTACTGGATTTTATCAAGCAGGATGAAAAGCTGAAAAAAATACCTGTTATCATGCTCACCACATCATCTTCTGAGAAAGATATATCAGAGTGCTATGAAAAATCAGCCAATTGTTTTATCACTAAACCCCTGGATTTCGGCAGTTTTTTGAATGTAGTGCAGGGTATCGAATCATTTTGGTTCGCCATCGCACAATTACCGAAAGCCGTTTAGTTGTTTGATCCCACATCAGGAATTGTGCAATCTTTTCAATCAGGTTAGCCGTTCGGAAAAATAAAATAGTGCTTCAAAAAAATGGCAATGGAAACCCCGTTTCAGACATTGCTTCACAATTGATGCTGATCAGTACCATCGTCAGTATATCTCGTTCAGAAATATTACAAAAAGAGTGTGTGAAGTAATGCAGGACTTACCTGTTATACATTGGGAATAAAATTTTGTAATAAGAATAATTATCTTTTTTGTCTGCTAAGTAGTTTCTCATAGTCATAATTATTTTAACTCTTATATAGGGGTTTTTACTATCAACGCTTCAACATATGTGTAATATTATTGCGTTTGAATATGACAATGATAGCTATAGATGCCAGCATTGTTGATTAGTCCAGTCCTTTTAAAAACCAGTTATGAGTCCGTCAGTAGCGAAGAGCTATAACATATACGTACGTTTAGATGAACAAACTGTTCACAACTATTTCAATCATCATGACCCTGCGCCTCTTTACAAACGGCAGCTGGGACATGAGTTCGAACAGTATATTCAAAACTCTCTTCTTACATCTAAAAGAAATGCTGTAATCAAATACCAGTTTATCTGTTTGGATTATTCTGACAAACGTTTCATTGTTCCTGTTACCCAGGCCATCCGGAACCATTTCAATGTCAAAAAGTTTTTGAAACTGGAAGAATTCAAAAAATTCAAGCGCAGAACATTTAAACTGCTCATGGCAAGTCTTTGTATCGTATTGTCATTGCAGGCCATTCTTCCTTACATCATCGAAGGAATGGATCACAGGATGCAGGGATCGTTGCACAATGTGGTAGATGTTTTTAGCTGGGTGATCATGTGGAAACCGATTGACAGGTTGATATTTTACTGGAACCCTTTTAAAAAAGACATACACCTTGTTGACAGGCTTGCGAATGCTGAAGTAGTAATACTTGAAAAAAATAAACCCATTGCAAAGGAGAATAAGAAAGCATCTTAATGCTTTGGTCATATTATCATTGGTATCCCAAATGGGATATGCACAGGCAAAAGGAGGCGTGGAGAATTATAATTTTCTGAGCCAGGGAGAAGATCATATATGGATGCCGGTACTTCATTACGAAGCAAAAAAAGGAATGTACGCTGAGCTGAGATATAATTATGAAGATGTAAAAACATTTTCTGTTTTCGGAGGAAAAATATTTTCCGGGAAAGACAATTCTCTTAGTGTAACGCCTATGATCGGTTTTTCAATCGGGCAATTTACCGGTGTTTCAGTAGCTGCTAATGTGTCGGCAGAACGCAATAATTTTTTTCTGTCATCAGAAACACAATACAGCATCGGTGCTAAAAAAAGTTCCGGTAATTTTTTATTCAATTGGTCTGAGATAGGTTATTCTATTTCTCCGAACCTCTTTGCCGGTTTATCCTTTCAATATACGCTGCAGGATGGCGCCGGTGACCCCGACCCGGGATTGATGGCAGGCATATCATTAAAAAATTTCTCTATACCTGTATATGTTTTTAATCCTTTTAAAAAGGATCAATACTTCGTACTGGGATTGAATTATGAATACCAATTAAAAAAAAGAAAATAAAACCTGATATGTTTTATATATAAGAACTAAGAAATCAAAATCCAAACTATGAAAAAACTATTGCTGATCTTACCCCTTTTTTCCTGCTTGTATATGCAGGCACAAGTAAAAGTTGGAGATAACCCGGCTACTATTAATACAAACTCCTTGTTGGAAATGGAAAGTTCTAATAAAGGCTTTCTACCTCCAAGGGTTGCGTTAAACAGCTTTAGTTCTGTTTCTCCGTTGTCAGGAACAGTACCTGCAGGTATGCTTGTGTTCAGCAGTGGCGGTACATTGACAGATGGCTTTTATTATTGGGATGGAACCGAATGGAAAAAGCTCGCTAATGGCAATGAAAATCTTGTAACAAAGACAGCTACTGCAACGCTGCTTAAATCAGAAACAATAGTATTGGCGAGCAATGATATTGTATTAACACTCCCGGTTGTCACATCTGCAGACAATGGCCTGCAGGTAACTGTAAAAAATAATGGGACATACACAGACCAGGTTACTGTGAAAGGAAATGGTAGTGCTACTATTGACGGATCAGATTCCGTTAATATTACAAGATTTGTCGGGCACACCTTTATTGCTTCAGGAGGCAATTGGGTAATAAAAGGGAATAAAAAGATAAATGAGCATTTGCTCGACATCAATCCAAACAGTAGCTGGACCAGCATAAGTGAAGCCATAGAGTTTCTTGCTCTTCATATGACCGCCCCTGCTGTGATCCGGCTAAGTGATGAAACATTCGATATTTCAACAACTATTGAGATAGATCTTCCATTTGACCTTACGATTCAGGGAGTATCTTATGGAACGGCCACATTAAGTGCAGCTACCGGCCTGACGGGTAAACCTATGTTCAGATGTTTATCTGCCTGCTATTTTAAAATGCTGAATTTTGATGCCACCTCTTTAGCAAACTACGGTACAGCAGCAGGTGAAGATGCCATTCGTTTTCTTGGCAGCGGATCATATAATGAAGTCAAGGACTGTTCTTTCGACAGGTTTTATAATACGATATTGGACTCTACCGATGCAGAACTGTGGGTTTTTGAAACAGATATTTCCAATTCGCAGGGTAGCGGTATTCTCGTTCATGGGGCTGTGCCAGGTGTAATTGTAAAAGTAGCTGAAACAGATTTTATCGGTTGCAACTACGGAATTAATCTAAGCAAAGGAAGCGGGGCAATTATCCAACTTGCTTCGGGAGGCTATTATAATGGTAATAGCGGCGATACAGCTATTTTTTATCAACCTGCAAATTTTACAAGTTATACCAGCATTTCTATTACCGGGAATTCCTGGAATAATACAGGAAAATATATTGAGGGATTTGACTTCACCCGTTCTGATGGAAGAGATGCTAATGTTATCATGGAAAGTAATGCAGGGGTGGGTGATGCTAATCCCAGTTGTACCATAAATGTGCTGAACAGTGCTACTACTACTACTGTTACTACGTCCAATACATGGTATAAGGCAAGCTGGACCAACACAGGCTCAACTACTACTAAGTGGACGATAGCAAATAACAGGATCACATATCAGCCTAATAACCGGCGGAACGGCTGGATCATAATTTCTGGTAATCTATCCTGCAATAATGCTAACAGAACTATTTCTATAGGCATAGTAAAAAATGGTTCTACAGGTACAAGATATGGAGAGACAACGCTCCGCATTACAACCTCTGGTCAGCCATTTCAATTTTCAACAGTAGTTAATCTGGCAGATATAGCCCCCGGGGATTACTTTGAATTGTACTGTACTTCATTGAATAGCTTTGATGTTGTTACATTCCAGGACATTCTCTGGCTTACTAACAGCAAATAAACCGTATGAAAAAAATTATAATACCAATAATATTAATAATACTTGCGGCTGCTGATAGTAACAGTCAACTGGCATTTACCAATAGCGGGAATCTTCAAATCCATACGGGGGGCTCAGTATCGGGCCTTGGTAACTTTACCAATACTTCTGCAGGGGCATTGGTGAATAACGGAAGCCTGTATATAAGAGGTAATGTAACCAATGACCAGGCCTCAATGGCAACAGGCACCGGCACTTTATATTTCAATGGAAGTACCGCACAAAATCTTGGCGGTACCCAATCATTCAAAACTTTTAATCTTGTTACAAATAATGCTGCTGGTATAACGCTGAATGCAAATCTCAGTGTCAGCGGGTCACATACTTTTACGAACGGTTTAATAACAACTTCAATCACTCCTGATTATCTTATTTATGAAGCCGGTTCTTCTTATAGCGGCAATAATGATAGCCGCCATGTGAATGGCTGGGTAAAAAAGATCGGCAATACGAATTTTATTTTCCCTGTGGGGGATGCAACGTATGAAAGGCCGGCAGCGCTGGCTAATATCTCTGCTGCATCAGAATTCGATTGCAAATACAATACACCAACATCTAATACGAGCAATCTTAGCTCACCATTGGTACAGGTAAAGGGAAATGAATACTGGCAGATCGATAAGATCAGCGGCGGTAACGCACAGGTTACGCTAAACTGGAATCATGCTAAAGTACCAATGGATAACGTTCTGGTGACAGATATTCTTGTAGCTAATTATTCAGGGGGAAATTGGGTAAGCAGGGGCGGGGTTGCAAGTGGTAATGTAGCGACCACAGGGACTATTACCTCCGGTTTAATCGGAACATTTGGACCTTTTACACTCGGGTACACAACTTATCCAATTCCTTTAAAACTTCTTTCTTTTACTGCTGAAAGAAGGCCAGGAATCAGTTATCTGAAATGGAGCACAGAAAATGAGTATAATGTTGATCATTTCGATGTGCAGCGGAGTTATAATGGTGCGATATATCAAACAATAGGAAATGTAGCAGCCCGCAATACAAGTAGCCTGCAGCATTATTTTTTTGAGGATCATTCTACTTTGAACGGACTTGCTTATTACCGGATAAAAAGTATTGATATTGATGGCAAGTTCAGTTATTCAAATATTGTAGTGCTGTCAGAGAGCAATTTATATTCAGGAGGCATTGTAGTGCTCAATCCTGCTCATGATAATATTACCATATTGAACCGATCAGGCAACGGTGGCTTATTTGCATACCGGTTATTCAATTCAGGAGGCCAGCTTGTAAGTAGCGGAAACGTAACGATGAGTATAAACGGCGGCGCAGTATTGCCCGTACCTCCGGGAACTACCGGAACATGTATCCTTGAGATGAGCCAGGGATTAGTAAGCTTCAGGCAAAAGATATTGATGCAATAAATATTTCCCTTTGGTTTTTGATTTGCGATCACCGTCCCGTTCCCGAACCGAACGGGACGATTTTTTTTGTGCAGGGTGGTTGGTCATAAGTTTTTAAATTAGCAGTTCGTTTTCATCGATATGCCTGGAGAAAGAGATCATAAAATGATTGATACAGGACCGGCCCCGGGTAACTTCGCTGCCCGTCCTTCTCCGGGTTTTGATATCCTGAAGCCATGGAAGATCGTCTCCCAGGATAATGTTTATATTATCTACCTATCGGTTTTATTGTTTGCTATTTATGCCTTTTCAAGATATGGGTTCAACTGGATAGCATTGACCACTACTTTAATTGTTAGTGTTCCTGTTGGCTTTGCCATTGCATTTTTTGAAACACAGGCATTAGAATTCCGGCGCAGGCACCGGCGTACACAATTCTGGGTTTATTTGCTGTACCGGACAATGCGGGTTACTTTCTGGTTCATGATACTGTTTGTTATTATCATGATCATCATCAGGTATCTGCCAATAGCTACTTATGAAACAATATTTCCCCATAAGATGAGGGATTTTTTTACCACGACAAGAGTGTTTGAATTTTTGGGGATCGCTTTAGCTATTTCACTATTCTCAAATTTTATTGATGAATTGCATCGCAAAGTTGGAAAAGATGCTATCTATAATCTTGTATTCGGCAAGTACCACCAGGTAAAACAGGAAGACCGGTTGTTCCTTTTTATTGACCTGAATAACTCCACTGATATTGCTGAGGAAATGGGCGAACTTGAATACAGTCATTTCCTGCAGGACTTCTTTTATGATATCAGCGAACCGATTGCCCGTTATTTCGGAAGAGTATATCAATATGTGGGTGATGAGGTAGTTGTAACATGGCCATTGAGAAAAGGATTGCGGTTCAGCGTTTGTGTCCGGTGTTTTTTTGCTATTCAAAAACAGGTAAGACGTTATTCGGCGCAGTATGAAAAAAGATATGGCCGGGTGCCTGAGTTCAAAGCAGCCCTGCATGGAGGCAATGTAGTTGTATCAGAAGTCGGCAAGTACAAATCTGAAATAGCTTATCATGGCGATGTACTCAACACCACGGCAAGGATATTAAGCAAATGCCATGAGCTTGAATCAGAATTATTGATGTCTGATTGGGTGCATGCACAAATTGACCTGCCTAAATACCTGGTAGCTGAACCAATGGGTACGTTTCAATTAAAGGGCAAACAGCAGGAAGTCGATCTTCATTCCGTTTATTTTTCAGCAGCAAAACCTGAAGGGAACGAGAAAAAACGCAGAAGATTTTTCAAAAGAAGAACCCAAAGCGTTTGAACGATTCGCTATTTAAAGGATAATTAGCCTCTGAACTTAGAAGTAGAATTCAGGTTCGTAGGGCAACCATATTTCTGAGAAGCACATGAAGTAACTGTAATAACAATTGCAAGAAGTGCTAAAGCGATGATAGATCTGTTTTTCATAATAGGTGGATGTTTTGTTTATTTAACGGCAAAAATCCATGATTATTTTATCATGACAAAGGTATAAAGACTTAGTTATTTTCCGATACCTGAAAATGAGATCGGGTTTTAATTGTAAACAACTGGTTTTCTTTACTTAGCAGTTAGAGTGGTTTCAAATTTGATTTTGATAAGGTCAGCAAACCATTAACTTTACCGCCTGAATTTTAACAATTAAGAGAAAGTACTTACCCCATGTTACAACTGAAAAAACCCATCGCATTCATTGACCTGGAAACTACCGGAATTAATCTTGGAACAGACCGCATTGTAGAAATTGCCATCGTAAAAATTCTTACTGATGGTACAAGGAGTGTGAAAAGAAAACTGGTCAATCCCGAAGTTCCCATACCAAAGGGGGCCAGTGATGTGCATGGCATTACCGATGAAATGGTGAAAGATGCTCCTACATTCAAACAGGTAGCACAAGAATTAAAACAGATGATGGATGGCTGCGACCTGGCCGGCTATAACTCCAATCGTTTCGATATTCCTTTATTGATGGAAGAATTTCTCCGGGCACAGGTTGATTTTGATATGAAGAACCGCAAATTGCTGGATGTGCAAAATGTGTTTCATAAAATGGAGCCGAGAACATTGGGGGCAGCTTATAAATTTTATTGCAACAAAACATTGGAGGGCGCCCATAGCGCCGAAGTCGATGCAACAGCCACATTAGATATTCTCATCGCACAATTAGAACGATACCCGGAACTGGGTAACTCTGTTGATTCAATTTTAAAACTCATTGGTGAAGACCAGATCGTTGATTTTGCCCGGCGTTTTGTGATGGAGAACGGGACAGAGGTATTCAATTTCGGCAAATTCAAAGGCCGTCCGGTTGCCGATGTATTGAAGTCGGAGCCACAATACTATGATTGGATGATGAAAGGCGATTTTCCTCAGCACACCAAACAAAAACTCACCGAGATCTACACCCGTACAATGCTGAAG
>JABFRU010000028.1 GCA_013140985.1 Chitinophagaceae bacterium
GGCTACGAACTCTGGAGTGATAAAGAAAGAAAAGAAGTAAACGATGTGCTGAATACCGGCATCCTGATGCGGTATGGTTTTGACGGGCCCAGAAAAGGTACCTGGAAAAGCAAGGAACTGGAAGATGCCATTTGCAAAACTTTTGTTTGCAAATATTCACAGCTTACTTCAAGCGGTACTTCAGCACTGACAACGGCGATGAGTGCATTGGGTATTGGTTATGGTGATGAGATCATCACTCCCAGTTTTACTTTCGTCGCCAGTTTTGAAGCTATATTAAGTGTCGGCGCTATTCCCGTATTTGTTGATGTGGATGATACATTGACACTAAACCCCGATGCTGTTCGCAGGGCCATTACTCCGCAAACAAAAGCTGTGATGCCGGTGCACATGTGTGGCAGCATGGCTGATTTAGATGAACTGATCGCCATTTGCAAAGAGAATGATCTTATTCTTTTAGAAGATGCTTGCCAAAGTATTGGCGCTACGTATAAAGGAAAACATGTTGGAACGATCGGCGATGCGGGAACATTCTCTTTCGACTTTGTAAAAACAATGACCTGTGCTGAGGGCGGCGTGGTGATGACGAATAAAGAAGATGTATTTGTAAAATCAGATGGATACCAGGATCATGGTCATGATCATAAAGGCATTGACCGTGGCGCTGATCTTCATCCTTTTATTGGGTATAATTATCGTATATCTGAATTACATGCAGCTGTTGGTTTGGCACAGATAAAAAGATTGCCTGAGTTTTTAGCTACGCAGAAAAAAAATCATGAGCAGCTAAAAAATATTTTGGCGCAATTACCGGAAGTTTCATTCAGAAGAATCCCTGATCCTGCCGGTGACAGCTGCACTTTCCTTAGCTGGTTCCTGCCAACAGAAGAAATAACAAGGGCTGTAGTGAATGAAATGAAAGCGCAGGGAATATTACCCGGTAATTTTTACTGGTATGATAATAACTGGCATTATATCCGCAAGTGGGATCATTTGAAAAATGCTGTTACATTGAATGCATTGCATCCTGACATGAAAGCAAAAGTTATAGAACATGCCACTAAAGATTTTGCTGCCAGCGATGCGGTCATGGGCCGCTGCATTTCTACCTCTGTCAGTTTGCTGTGGACAGAAGAACAAATAAAAGAGAAGGGAGAGAAGATGGTGGGAGTGATAAGGAAAGTGTTGCGTGAGCAATCCGTATCATTATAAGCCCGGTTTTACCGCATTGGGCTTTTGTTCCATCCAGTTCACATAGTTAAGTGAGCCCAATCGGAATCGGATAGGCACTGTAGTTATTTTATCAAGCTGCAATTCTTTTTTGCAAAAAAAACCCAGGTGGTTCGAATAGCTTGCCCCGGTTATTTGATAACGATAAGTTTTTAATTTATCAATGTCACAGGACACATAATCACAACTTGGCCTTATGTGTATGTATTTGAAATAAGTTCCATTAATAGACGGGTTATGATTCAAATATATTGGAGAGAGCTCAAGAGAATGCTTTTCCTTAGCTAATCCAACCATGTGATTTCGAATGAGCAAACTCCTCTTTTCTAATTTTTTCTTCCAAAAATGAGAATTTTCTTGCCCTAAACTTTCCCCACAAAAAATTAATAACAAGACAACAAGAAAAGAGATGAATCGTTGTGCCATCTGTTTCACTATTTGTATCTAAATTTACGGCATTATTTTTGAGGTTTGGCCGGATTTTTGAAAAATCAGGGCCGGCCTCTTAAAACTTAATACGAACCATGGCCCTTAGCCAGAGCTTACAACAGAAATTATTACAAAAGCTATCGCCCCAGCAGATCCAGCTCATGAAACTGCTGCAGGTGCCTACGGCCAATTTGGAGACCCGCATCAAAGAAGAACTGGAAGAAAATCCCGCCCTTGAACTGGAAGACGAAAAACATGATGAAAATGCCGATGAACTGAAAGATGAATTCAGTGAGAACGGGGAAGAAGAATATGAAGACAAAGATGGCAGCGAGGATGAATATGATAATATAGATGTAAGTGAATATGTGCGGGAAGGAGATGATGATGTGGGAGATTACAAACTCCGTGATGATAACTATCCCGAAGAAGATGAAGGCCGCCAGCTTCCTTTTAAAACAGAAACCAGTTTTTATGAAATGCTGATTGACCAGCTGGGCCTGTTGAAACTCGAAGAAAAAGACCAGGCCATTGCAGAACAAATAGTAGGAAGTATAGATGAAGATGGTTACCTGCGCCGGGAAACATCAGCGATCGTTGACGATCTTGCTTTCCGCCAGAATATCAATGCCACTCCGGAAGAAGTGGAGTCTATCATTAAACGGATACAGCAATTCGATCCTCCTGGTGTAGCGGCCCGTGACCTACAGGAATGTTTACTGATACAATTGATACGTAATAAAGAAGAAGGCAAGCAGGTGGACATGGCTGTCAAAGCTATTTCCAAATACTTTGATGAGTTTACCAAGAAACATTATGAAAAGATACAGCGGGGATTGAATATTGATGATGACCAGCTGAAAGAAGTGATGCAGCAGATCATCAGGCTAAACCCCAAACCCGGCGGCAATGTAGGGGAGATCAACAAAGCGGAAAGCTATGTAGTGCCTGACTTTTTTATCCTTAACAATGCCGGTAAACTGGAATTGACATTGAACAGCCGCAATGCTCCTGAACTCCGCATCAGCGAAGGCTACAGGGATATGCTGAAGGAGTATGACAGAGGTTCTAAAAAAGATAAACGCCAAAAAGAAGCTGTTCTGTTCATCAAACAAAAGATAGATGCGGCCAAATGGTTCATTGATGCAATTAAACAACGGCAGCACACCTTATTGAGCACCATGAATGCGATCATGGAACACCAGTATAATTTCTTCCTGACCGGCGATGAAACGGAGTTGAGACCGATGATCCTGAAAGATATTGCCGAGAAGACCAACCTCGATATATCTACCGTTAGCCGGGTGGCCAACAGCAAGTTCGTACAGACAGAATTCGGTACTTACCGCCTGAAGTTCTTCTTCAGTGAATCACTCAGCACCGACAGCGGCGAAGAGGTATCTACCCGGGAGGTTAAAAAGATACTCAGCGACCTGATAGAAGGTGAGGATAAGAAACATCCATTAAGTGATGAACGCCTGACCGAATTACTCCAGGAAAAAGGCTATAATATTGCCCGCCGGACAGTGGCCAAATACCGGGAACAACTCAATATACCGGTAGCAAGATTGCGGAAAGAACTTTAAAAAAGCGAGAAGGGAGTAGCGAGTAGCAAGTAGGGTATAAATTTCCGATAGCACACCACCCTACTTGCTACTCACTATTTACTACTAGCTAAACCGACATTCACAAAATATTTGTTACCCCTTGCTATAATTAATTAAACCTTATTACTACTTTAGGCGGCTAAATACTCCCCACCTGTTTTATGGTATTCGCCGACTTGTTATTTCTTTTTCTCTTCCTTCCCCTCTGCCTGATCTTTTATTACAGCACCGGAAATCCAAAGTTCAGGAACTGGGTATTGATCGCTTTTTCATTGATGTTTTACGCATGGGGAGAACCGATCTGGATAGTATTACTGATCGCATCATCGGCTGTGGATTGGGCCAATTCCATATTTATTGAAAAACACCGGGGCACCAAATGGGCTAAAGTGGGAGTGGTCTTTACAGTAGTCTTTAACCTGGCCTTAATGGCTACTTTCAAATACGATGTATTTATTGTTGACCAGGTGAATGCATTATTAGGTACATCATTTTCAGCACCGGGCTATGCCTTACCGATCGGTATTTCTTTTTATACTTTTCATACGATCTCTTATGTGGTGGATGTGTATAGAGGTGATATCAAAGCGCAAAGGAATTTCCCCAACTTCTTAATGTATGTATCGTTATTTTCTTCCCTGGTAGCCGGTCCCATCATCCGGTATGCGCATGTAGAGCATGAGATCAACAAACGGAATGAGAACATCCGGGATTTCAGTGCTGGTCTTTCCCGTTTTTGTATCGGCTTATTTAAAAAAGTGATCATCGCCAATATTGCAGCAGAACTGGTAAAAAAATATATGGGCGATGCCAAGGACCCTTTAACGATGGAAGCTCTTGCGGGGTTCTCCAGTGGGGAAGCATGGCTCGGGCTGTTCATGTTTGCTATACAGATCTATTTTGATTTCTCAGCTTATTCGGATATGGCCATTGGTTTGGGAAGAATGTTTGGTTTCCATTTCCGGGAGAACTTTAATTATCCCTATATCTCAAAATCAATAAGTGAATTCTGGCGGCGATGGCATATCTCTTTAGGAAGTATCTTCAGGGATTATGTTTACATTCCATTAGGCGGAAATAAAAAAAGAGTTTATTTCAATCTATTTGTGGTATGGTTCCTGACGGGTATGTGGCATGGCGCCAGCTGGAATTTCATTTTCTGGGGCTTGTATTTCTTTATTTTCATCGCCCTGGAAAAAGCATTTTTGCAAAAGTTATTGGATAAGGCGCCGGCATTCGTTTCTCATTTTTACGCATTGGTGATCATCATTCCCGGTTGGGTCATTTTCTTTTTTACAGATACGGATATGCTGATCGCTTATGTAAAAAAATTATTCTCGTTCAGTGCAGGGCCGCAGGGCAATATGGATCTCATGAACACCATCACCACCCATTTGTTCTGGCTCATCCTGACGATCATTCTTTGTATGCCTGTCTATCATAAAGTGATGGCATGGGTGGAAAAAAAGAAAAAACGGGTTACTGTGTTTGATACGGCAACGATAGGCTTTAACGTTATACTGATATTCCTTTGTATCGCACAATTAGTAGGAAAGAGTTATAACCCGTTTATTTATTTTAGATTTTAGGAGCCTCCCCAACCCCTCCGAAGGAGGGGCTTTAGAGGTTGAAAATTTTGAAATTGTTTATAGCCCCGAAGGGGCGAAAGGTTGGTAGCCCGGGGTTTTAACCCCGGGATCAATGAATAAAATGTTGTTGAATCCCGTAGGGGTGATATAAAAAGCTGAAGAGCGAACAGAACGATGAAGAGTCCCGACGAAGCGAAGCTTGTCGGGATGCTGACCAAAGCGTCAGCATGCGACGCAACAGGCGATGATCAGGGAACTGAAGTTGGGCTAATAAAAAATATTGAGTAAAGAATATGAGTGAGATAGCAAATAAAAAGATTCATCTTGTTAATGTGATCGTCTTTTGCAGCCTGCTGCTTACAGGCGGTGTACTTTCATTGGCGATGAAGAAACAATCGGTTTCTGTAATGGAAAACCGGAAACTGGCTTCTTTTCCAACATTCTCAGACAGTACTTTCTGGAGTGGCAAATATTTTAAAGCTATCAATGTATGGTATGCCGATAATTTTCCACTCAGGGACCAATGGATCTCCACTGCTACTTCTTTCAGGAACAAGTTAGGTTTCCAGTCAAGCGAAATAAAAATGTATGATGAGATCAATGATGCGGACGCCGGCTTGACAAAAGATACGATCAGGAAAAAGATCGATGATGGCCCTTTGCCCGATGATGGCGCTGTGGGTGAGATAAAGAAGAAAGTTTTTGTATTTAAGAAAAGGGCGTTTGAAATGTTTG
The DNA here is from genome assembly GCA_013140985.1 of Chitinophagaceae bacterium. Taxonomy (GTDB): domain Bacteria; phylum Bacteroidota; class Bacteroidia; order Chitinophagales; family Chitinophagaceae; genus JJ008. The sequence goes on from JABFRU010000028.1 coordinate 5,591, forward strand.
GCGGCGGACCTGCCATGGGTAAGTCGTATGCAGATGTCATTAATTCTTACAACAAAATTTTAAGCCCGGGCATCCAGGTCTATAATCTTATTATTCCTGTGGCGCTTGAATTTGAGATCACAGAGAAATATGCCAAAATGCAAAAGCCTAACAGGCCGGCCATCGAGAATATTTACAATTCATTGGATTCAAATATCAAAAAAGTTTGGGCGATAGATGAAATAAGAAAACACAGAACGGAATATATTTATTTCAATACCGATCATCACTGGACAAGTCTCGGCGCTTATTATGCTTACCGGGCATTTTGTCAAACAGCGGGAATGACACCTGTTTCCCTGGATACTATTCCTTCCAAAACAAAACCTTCTTTTCTCGGTTCATTGTACCGGCTTACAAGAGATGCAGGCTTGCAAAGTAACCCCGATTCGGTTCGCTATTATCTTTTCCGTGATTCCCTTAACTTTTTTATTGGCAGCAATGCGATCGGGAACTGGAACAAATCAAAAATGTACAGCGAAGGCGCCAGCGGCCCCAACAGTTATTTAGTATTCCTGCAGGGCGATCTTCCCATTGTAAAAATGGAAACGCAACATAAGAATGGGAGAAAGATCGCTGTGGTAAAAGAATCCTATGGCAATGCATTTGCTCCTTTCCTCATCAACAACTATGAAAAAGTGATTGTAGTTGATCAGCGGTATTATACAGGGGATTTTATAAAAATGCTGAAAGCCGAAGGCATCAATGAACTCTTATTCATCAATAATATTTTTGCAGCCCACACACCTTTTCATATCGACAAGATCAAAGGGTTGAAGAAATAGTTTAACGTTTAAAGGTTTAAAAGTTGTCGTGTTATGGCAGGGTGCCCTGCATAAAACGACCAAACCAGCAACAAGAAACCAATGAAGCTTTATTATATTTTTATCGCCAGCATAATCTTATTGTCAGCCTGCAATAATTCTTCCAAACATAAAAATGAAGAAGGCGACAGCGCATCCAAAACTGTTATTAAAAAAGAACCCGTCATCCCCGAAGTATTACCTGATGATGGGATAGAAGGCGTTAAAAAAGGAGCTGTATTCATTTACAAGAACAGGGGATTCGAACTCTTCAGCGGAGGCGCCAACATGGGAAAAGCATACGCCGATGTGATAAATATGTACAGCCGGCTGAAAATTCCTGGTATTAAGATCTATAACCTCATCATCCCAAACGGATTTGAGTTTGAAGTAACGGAGCGGTACATCAACAAGATCAAACCTGCCAAAAAAGCGATCAACGATGTTTTTGCAGCAGAAGACCCGGAGATCATTAAAGTAAACCCGGTTGATGAAATAAGAAAACACCGGGCAGAATACATTTATTTTAATACGGATCATCACTGGACCAGTCTCGGCGCCTATTATGCCTACAAAAGTTTTTGTTCAGCAGCCGGCCTTACTCCTGTATCACTGGATACCATTCCATCGAAAGTAAAACCGAATTTTCTTGGTTTCTTTTACCGGCTTACCCGTTCATCTGTTCTAAAAAAAAATCCTGATTCTGTTCGTTACTATTTATTCCCCGACTCTATAAATTTTTATATCGGCGGCAGCAAGAGTATCAGCTATTGGGCGCCATCGAAGATGTATGCCGAAACAGCCAGTGGTGATAATAGTTATTCTGTTTTCCTGCAGGGAGATCTCCCAGTCTGTAAAATGGAAACGCAACATAAGAACGGAAGAAAGATCGCTGTTGTTAAAGAATCATATGGCAATGCTTTTGCACCCTGGTTGATCAATAACTATGAAAAAGTGATCGTTGTTGACTCCCGTTATTACAGTGGAGATTTTATCGGGCTGCTAAAAGCGGAAGGAATCAATGAATTACTTTTCCTCAATAATATTTTTGCAGCGCATACGCCTTTTCATATCAGTAATATAAAAGGACTTGCGGTTCCGGGGAGCCCTAAAATGAAGCCATAACAGCAATTTATAATACCAGGTTCTTCTTCACCCATTCCACTTTGGGTTTTAATTCTGCGGTGTATTTATCACCTGTAGCATATTTCACATGCTTCAGGAAGTGATAATAATCTTCATTGGGATGCTTTTTCTTCCATTTATCGTATCGCTTATCCTGCCATTTTTTATAATACCTGATGCACTCTTTATTTGATTCAAATTTCTTGCATTTATTCCCTTTTATATAAAAGCCAAACAGGTTATGATAACGAAGACAGCAGTTTTTGCAATTCAACCAGCCTGTTTCTTGTATGCACTGGCCCATCACAAACTCGGGGTGCCGGATACCTTCGGCCTTTATAGAATCATACATGGCCTGTAATTTGGGCTTATTGGATTGCTGTGAAAATCCCTGCTGAAAAAATAGCAGCAGGAGAAGGAAGAAGGGTATTTTTTTCATCCAGGCGTGTTTGGTAAAATAATTATCAGCCGGGTAACAGATTTGTTTATAAAGATACTAAAATAGCTAGTAGGGAATAGCTAGTGGCGAGTAGGTTCGTGTTAATGGCAATTTCACTGCAGATTTGTAAACTTATCTGGCACCCATAGGACAATCTGTATTTTAGGAACTCTTAGTCCCCACTCGCTACTCGCCACTTCCTACTTGCTATTCTCTACTAGCTTTAATTCCTTTACTTTGCATTCCTAATATATGAGTACAGGCTTTATTATCAACGAAAAGAACCGGTTAGAGGAAACCAGTCAACATGATCTTCCTCAGCAACCTGCTGCTATACGATTTATTGCAAAGATCATCTCCTATATTTTTCATCCTGTCTTTGTCCCGGTGTATATCACCTTATTCATGTTGTATCTGCATCCTTATTTATTTGTAGAGCTTCCTGCCTGGAGTAAAACGGGTGGATTGGATAAAACAAAAGTCCTGATGATGTCAATACTGATGTTTTCTTTTTTCCCGGTCGTCACTGTATTATTATTAAAGGCGCTTGATTTTATCAGATCCATTCAGCTGTCCGCACAAAAAGACCGGATCATTCCATTAGTAGCTTGCGGTATTTATTATTTCTGGATATGGTACACATGGCGTAACCAACATAATTTTCCGGAAGTTGCAGTTAAATTAGCTCTCTCTGTCTGGATATCTGTCAGCCTTGCTTTGCTGGCAAATATCATTATGAAAATCAGTCTTCATGCCATTTCCATTGGAGTAATGCTGGCCTTTATTTTCCTGCTGGCTTATTCTGAACCTCTTAATTATGGAATTTATATTGCTGTTGCTTTGCTGATAGCCGGCTTAGTTTGTACTTCCCGCTTCATTGTTTCCGATCATTCTTCAAAAGAAGTGTATGGAGGTTTGGCGCTTGGCATAATATCCATGCTGGTGGCCAATATTTTCGGGTGAACAAAAAATAATCGCAAAAATATTAGTTTTTATTTGCTAAATCATTTAGTTTCGTCCCCGGACGGGGATATTCCCGACTTACAATACGAAATATAAATACCTTTAATTATGGCAAAATCAGACAAAACCACCGACAACATGGCAACCGGCAACAACAGCGAAAAACTGAAAGCTCTCAAGCTTACCATGGATAAGCTGGAGAAGGACTACGGAAAAGGATCCGTAATGATGCTGGGCGATAAAGCAGAAACATTGCAGGAAGTAATTTCAACCGGTTCTATTGGGTTGGATGTAGCGCTGGGTATCGGCGGTTTACCAAGGGGCAGGGTTGTTGAAATATATGGACCCGAGTCTTCCGGCAAAACAACCATCGCCACCCATGTCATCGCCGAAGCACAGAAAAAAGGGGGCATGTGTGCCTTTATCGATGCGGAACATGCTTTCGATAGTTCCTATGCAAAAAAACTCGGCGTTGATGTTGACAATCTTCTCATATCACAGCCCGACTATGGTGAGCAGGCGTTGGAAATAGCTGACCGGTTGATTCTTTCCGGCGCATTGGATGTAGTAGTGATAGATTCTGTGGCTGCACTGGTTCCCAAAAGTGAACTGGAAGGAGAAATGGGTGATAGCAAAATGGGCCTGCATGCAAGATTGATGAGCCAGGCATTGCGTAAGCTGACGGCTACGATCTCCAAGACAAATACGATCTGTATTTTCATCAACCAGCTGCGGGAAAAAATAGGAGTGATGTTCGGTAATCCCGAAACTACCACTGGCGGTAATGCATTAAAATTCTATGCTTCAGTTCGTCTTGATATCCGTCGGCAAACACAGATCAAAGACGGTGAAGAGGCAATAGGTAATCATGTAAAAGTGAAAGTGGTGAAGAATAAAGTAGCGCCTCCTTTCCGGGCTGCTGAGTTCGATATCATCTTTGGCGAAGGCATTTCCAAGAACGGTGAGATCATTGACATGGGTACAGAGTTGGGGATCGTTCAGAAAAGTGGTAGCTGGTACAGTTATAATAACGATAAGTTGGGCCAGGGCAGGGATTCAGTAAAACAATTACTGGTTGACAATCCTGAACTCGCCAAAGAAATAGAAACTAAGATCAGGGAAAAGATCAAAGAGATGCAAACGGCATAAGCCTTTTCCTCTCAATGTTTTATTCGATGGGTTAATACGTAAACCCCGGCCACAGCGTCGGGGTTTATCTTTTCTTTACAAATAATTTCATGACAACAACAGCTTATTAATGTTTAAACATTATTATATTTGTTTTTCTCTGCCAACCGGCAGGCTGGTACAATCGTTTTAAACCTAAATGACAGCTACTAATAATATGAAGGCAGCTAAATGGCTTACTGTTGCTTTTGCAGCAGGCTTGCTTGTTTCATTCTTTCTTCCCTGGGTGATGTGGAAAGATGCAGCACTCAGCGGCAATGCCATGCCTGCCGGACAGTTTTTTACTGCCGCAAAAGACAAGTTTGGTGTAGATAACCCCTTTCCGCAAATCAGTTTTGCTTTCAAAATTTTCTGGCTTATTCCTCTATCAGCTTTGGCAGTTATTGCTTTTACCCTAATGAAAAAAAATATACTCTGGCCTGCAATTGTAGCGGGATTGCTTTCTTTATCATTAGCGTTGGTCTATTTTCTTTTCAGCAAAAGCATGGTAGATCAATTGGGCGTAAGTGAATCTGCCTGGTCAATGACAAAACCATGGCTGTTCATTACTGTAATAACAGCTGTTGCAGTTGTGTTAACTGCGGCCAACGGAAGATGGTTACTGAAGACTGGCTTGATTTTGGGAACAGTAGCTGCCACAGTGATTGGCTTTACTATTGTCAGCAAGAAAGCTGAGAAAAAGATCTTTGACGAGACTTTTACTTCTATTGAGAATATAAAAGCAGACTATACCGTTACCGCCACCGGTCTCATTAATGAGTTCATGGCAAATGATAGTCTTGCCAACCAGAAGTACCGTGAAAAGATCGTTAGTGTAAGCGGAATAACGTCTGCAGTAAAGGTGCAGGGCGATTCAACGGTCAATATTGAGTTTGCAGACAGCACAGGATCATATATTGTTTTCCCAATGGAAAAAGGTCTCTATCAAAAGGCAAGCACAGTAAAACAAGGCGATGTGGTATCGCTGAAAGGTTCCTGTAGCGGTAGCCTTTACAGTGATATCCTGGGAATTACTTCAATAAGTTTTAAAAGAACAACATTCAATAAACAATAAACAACAATCAATGAAAAAAACTATTCTACTTATCGCATTGACAATAATGACAGGTTATGTCTTTGCACAAAAGAAAACCACTACCGCTGCTGTTGTAAGCTTTGATGCTACCACCGAGAAAGATGCTTTACCAAAAGCGGAGAACAAAACCGGCATCGCTTCTATTGATACAAAAACAGGCGATGTTGCATTTGAAGCAGCTGTAAAGAATTTCTCTTTTTCCAATCCAAGGATACAGGAGCATTTTAATGGTGCCAACTGGCTGAATTCTGACCAGTATCCAAAATTCTCTTACACCGGTACTATTGACAAAGTTGACAAAATAAAATTCACCAAGAACGGAACCTATACGGTGAAAGTAAAAGGCAACCTGACTGTAAAAGATGTTACTAAGCCACTCGATGTGGAAGCTGTATTTACCGTAACGGATGGAAAAGTAAAAGCTACAACCAATTTCACTATTGCCCTGGCTGATTATAATATTTCCGGTCAGCCGATTGAAGCAGGTAAAATAGCAAGAGAACCTAAGATCACTGTATCGGCCGAGTTCTAAGCCTCATATATATACTTTACAAAAATGCCCGGCAAAATATGCCGGGCATTTTTATGATGAATGGGCTTATTAGTCTCCAATTATCTTTTCAAAGTGAACGAGTTTGCCATTTGCATCAAACCCCTCAACCACTACTTTAAATTTCCTGGAAAAGTCATTATTAAAAAAACTAAACTTCACAGACTTAGTATCGTTGTCGGTAAAAGTATCTGCGTCCCAATACAAGGTTGTCCTGTTATCTGTAGCCATGAATTTGGAATTGGGGCTATTATAATCAGGCTTGTAAAATTCCTTTGTAACTGCATATCCCCTGTATTCAAAATAGTTGAGCTTATCAGGTTTTGCCACCTCATTTGTCTTTGTATAAACAGCTATTGCTCCACCCGGAAATTCACTGCCAACACCCACAAAACCGGCTTCATAGAATTTTATCAACGCAACATCCTGTACTCTCATGATACGCAGTTGAGCAATACTGGAAGGTACCTGGTCAATAAAGACACCGACAATCCATTTACGGCCGGACATCATGCTCATATTTTTCCTGTTCACAAATTGCCCGTTCTGTAATTCTATCTGCTGGATACTGTTCTTGATATAATCAACCACATTCAGCGATTTGTCATTAGCAGGCTCGTTGATATTATCGAGGGTTTCTTTTGCCCCCGAACGCCATACTCCCGATGAATATTTTTCATTAACGATATCAACAGGTTTCTTTTTGCTTGCTGATTGAACAGTCACCCTCTCCAGCTCTTTCATCTCGTTAAACCTGGTCTGAGCATAGCCATATCTTGTGTCGATCTCTCCTTTGTTTTGCGAAGTACTTATGTTTCTTAAAATAGAATTGCCAGCAACATTTTGCTGCAAAGAGGATAAGGGATTTTCTTTTTCGGTATCTATTGAAACAAGAGCAGGCCTTTGTTTATCCCTGGCATCTGTATAAGCATAAAAGAATTTTGATTTACCCGAAAAGATCAATGAATCAATTTTAAATTGTCCGTTTGCATCCACCATTGCTTCATACGGTGTACTTGAAGAGTCTTCTGCTTCAACAAAAAAATTCAGCTTACCGCCGGAAAGAACTTCTTTGCTCTTTTCATCCTTAACTGTTCCTGATACTGATATGAATAACTGGTCGGTATATTTTTTCTCCGGGAATTTTCTTTCCAAAACCTTTTCCCAGCTAAAACGGCTCCACCCCTGTGTGATCATCAGGTTATCCAATGCCATCCTTGTACTGTCATTTTGATCTTCGAAATACCATGCAGGATTATATACATATCCTTTCAAATCGCCGGTCAATAAAAACCGGGAATAAATATGATCGTTGTCATTAAAACTAAAAGGCGATGCCGCTGTTACAGATACAGAAAGACTGCGCTGCATGATCTCAGGAAAACTCACTTCAAATTCATTGAGGGCTTTCTTTTCAGCAGAAAACTTTATGGCATTCATGTTAGCAGTGGTCTTGTATTCTCCATTATCAATGAAAGAAAGGCGTTCCGCTAATGGCAGTCCTTCCTTGCTAAAAACAGTAAAATGTAAAATGCCCGAAGGAAGATCTTCTGTGCCAATTTTTCCAGTTACTGAAGAAAAGCTTTCAAAAGCAATTTCATTTTCAAAAACGACCTGGTTATTAATTTCCGCTACCAGTAACAGGTTGTCAAGTTTTACTTTGTCTTTTTCACTGCGACTCAGCAGGATCTTTTTTGCCCCCTTTTCATCCTGCACATCAAGGTTGATGCCCGATAGCTTCACTTCCGGAAGTGGATATGATCTTGGTCCCGCCGCAGTTTGCACTTCGGCAGTATATTTTTTTCCCGCCCTGGGTGTAAATATTACACGGCCGATACCGTCATGATAACTGGAAAAAGAGGTAATGGTTTCGCCATCATCCGATTTTATTATTCCTTTTACTTCTACCGGTGCTCCCCATTGATCAGTGGCTTTGAAACCCGTGACCATTTCAATACCATCAACGAGGTAACCGCTTTCTGGAAAAAATTGCACTAAAACGTTTTGAGCTGTTTCAATAGTTGCTTTTGACGAGGATGGTTTGAAAACAAAAATGCTTTTTTTGTAAATAAGCGATTCGTCGAAATTGAGCATGGCGGGAGTGAATGCACGGATAAAATAATTTCCCTGTGCAGTTGAATCGGGTATGTTAACACTGCCTTTGGCCACAGCTCCCATTATAGGATACCGGGTATCCGATATTATTTTTCCTTTGCTGTCAATGAACTGCAGGTAAAGATTATTGCTGATACCACTTGGTTTACCATTGTTGTAGAAATACGCTTTGAACCAAATGGTTTCCCCGGCCACATAATATTCTTTATCATAATGGAGATATAGTTTCTCGGACGGGTAAGCCGAGGAAAATGCAGACAAAGCCGTTTCAGCTTTTTGTGCTACTCCATGATTTTTGTAAAATAATCCCAGTAAAAAAATGACAGTTATTACTATTGATCTTTTCATATACATATTTAGAGGCTCAAATTACAAATTCAGGATGCTTGCTTTGCCTTTGTTTACACAAGCGGTATCATGTTATTTGAAATTTTATTGCAGGCTGTGTAAAGATAGATTTTACAGCTACAAGGCTGCATTAAATCAGTAAATTGCATATCCTTTTATGCCTTTTAAACTCTATACAAGTTTTGCTCCTGCCGGTGATCAGCCGCAAGCGATCAGCCAGTTGACTGAAGGAATTTTGAAAGGCGAACAGTATCAGACTTTATTGGGTGTAACCGGCAGCGGCAAAACGTTTACTATCGCCAATGTGATCCAGAATGTACAACGGCCTACTTTGGTATTGACGCATAACAAAACACTGGTAGCGCAACTGTATGGAGAGTTTCGGCAATTCTTTCCTGAAAATGCAGTCGAGTATTTTGTTTCATATTATGATTATTATCAGCCTGAAGCTTACCTGCCGGTCAGTGATGTATATATTGAAAAGGACCAGAGCATAAATGATGAATTGGATAAACTACGATTAAGAGCAACATCCAGTTTATTGAGTGGCAGAAGAGATATTATTGTTGTTGCCAGCGTAAGTTGCATTTATGGTATGGGCAACCCGGTCGATTATGAGAATGGGATCGTTCGCATCACAAAGAAACAAACCATTTCCCGCCAGGCATTTCTTCATTCATTGGTGAATTCACTATATAACAGGACGACCCTGGAATTCAACCGTGGCTCATTCAGGGTAAAAGGAGATACAGTTGATATCAATCTCCCTTATGTTGATTATGGCTACCGTGTCACATTCTTTGGTGATGAGATCGAAGAGATCGAAAGTATAGATGTGGTAACAGGAAAAAGGATCGGGTTGATGAATGATGCCGCCATCTTCCCTGCCAATTTATATGTGGCGCCAAAAGATGTTTTACAACAAGTGCTTTATGAGATACAGGATGAAGTGGCAGCACAGGCCGAGTATTTCAAGTCGCAACAAAAATACATTGAAGCACAACGGCTGACAGAAAGAGTGAATTATGATATTGAAATGATACGGGAGCTGGGTTATTGCAGCGGCATTGAAAACTATTCAAGATTTTTTGACCGCAGAAAACCCGGGACAAGACCTTTTTGTTTGCTGGATTATTTTCCGAAAGATTATTTACTGGTGGTGGATGAAAGCCATCAAACCATTCCGCAGGTAAGTGGTATGTATGGCGGTGATAGAAGCCGGAAATTAATTTTAGTTGATTACGGTTTTCGTTTGCCCAGCGCATTGGATAACCGGCCCTTGAATTTTCATGAATTCGAATCGCTGACCAATCAAACTATTTATGTGTCAGCAACACCCGATCATTATGAACTGGAGAAATGTGGTGGCGTAGTAACAGAGCAGGTAGTACGACCAACCGGCTTATTGGATCCTCCGATAGAAATTCGTCCGTCGGTAAATCAAATTGACGATCTGTTGGATGAAATAGATAAGACCGTCAAAAAAGGTGACCGGATATTGGTAACCACTTTGACGAAACGAATGGCCGAGGAAATGGATAAATATTTACATCGTATCAATATCAAATCAAAATATATCCATAGCGAAGTAGATACTTTGGAACGGGTGGAAATTCTCCGTGAATTACGATTAGGAAAAATAGATGTGCTGGTAGGAGTGAACCTGCTGAGAGAAGGATTGGATCTGCCCGAAGTTTCTCTGGTTGCTATTTTGGATGCCGATAAAGAAGGTTTTTTGCGCAATGAAAAATCGTTGACACAAACTGCGGGCAGGGCAGCAAGAAATGTAGATGGTCTTGTTATTTTTTACGCAGATAAGATGACGGAAAGCATGCAAAAAACCATTGATGAAACGAATCGCCGCAGGGAAAAACAAATTGCCTGGAACATCGAACACAACATTACTCCCAAAACAATTGTCAAATCAACCAAAGATGTCTTTGCTCAAACATCTGTGTTGGATATTAAAGGATATGATCCGGCCAATCCTTATGCCATCGCTCCCGATGAAGACATGGTAACAGTAGCAGCAGAAGAGCAGGCCGAGTACAAGACCATTCCGCAACTGGAGAAAGCTCTTGGAAAGATCAAAAAGGAAATGGAAAAAGCAGCAAGAGACCTCGATTTTATGGAAGCAGCCCGTCTCAGAGATGAAATGTTCCTGTTACAAAAGAAACTTGAAGAGATGAAGAAGTAGGTAATAGATTAAAACTAATAGTTCTTTATTGTTCAGGCTTTTCGGCCCTTTGCCGGGTCCATGATTTAGCACGCCAAACTTTTAGTTTTTATTTATTAGTTTTTATCTGGCTCGTAGTTTTACGAATCCCACCCGGGTATAATTGCCTGAAATACCCAAATACACTTACCTTTTTTTTTGAACTTGATTTATTGAATTCTATTTTAGTTGCCGAATCCAGAATATCCAATCAGAAAACCGAAAATCCATTCGTATGAAAAAGAGAGTCCGTAAGATCGCCAACTTCTTTGCGTTCAACCTCCTGTTCTTCGCTTTGTACCTGAATTTTATTCACAAAGACAAATCGAATGTAATTACTGTCACCAGCCCGGCTGTTCAGCAATCTACAGCTGCCTTTAGCGGTACCGTACTGGTAGAAAATCCTGATCAGTATTTACCTAAAAAAGATATTTCTGTAAAAACTGAACAGGCAACAGCTAAGAATTAAACAACTAGCACAAAGCAGCGTTAATAAAGCAGCACCCTGGTAGTAATGCCGGGGTGATTGTGTTTTTAGTAGGCCCCGTTGAAATCTTTATCTTAGGGGCATGGAAAAAAAAGTCTTTCTCCTGGATGCCTATGCCCTTGTGTTCAGGGCTTATTATGCTCTCATACGCAATCCCCGGATCACATCAAAGGGAAAAAACACCAATGCGCAATTTGGTTTTACCAATACATTGGTTGAGTTGATCAATAAACAAAAGCCATCGCATATGGCTGTTTGTTTTGATACATCTGCTCCTACGGAACGACATACCGATTTTGCAGATTATAAAGCCAATCGACAGGAAACGCCGGAAGATATCAGGACCGCAGTTCCTGATATCATGAAAATAATCGAAGGCTTTAATATTCCTATCATCGCTGTAGATGGATATGAAGCGGACGATGTAATTGGCACACTCAGCAAACAGGCAGAGAGGGCCGGCTATGATGTATTCATGGTCACTCCTGACAAAGACTATGGTCAATTGGTTTCTAAAAAAATAAAAATCTATAAACCGGCTTACCAGGGTGGCGATGTAGAGATCATGGGGCCGGAAGAAGTTTGTGCCAAATGGAATATCAAAGATGTTAGCCAGGTAATAGATATGCTGGGGATGATGGGTGATGCAGTAGATAATATTCCCGGCATACCCGGTGTGGGAGAAAAAACAGCAGCTAAATTTTTAGCAGAATACGGATCGCTGGAGAATACATTGAAAAACGTAGATAATATCAAAGGCGCCATGGGAGAAAAAGTGAAGAAAGGAAAAGAGATGGCAATCCTCTCAAAAAAACTGGCAACGATAATCACCAATGCCCCTGTTGAATTTCATGTCGAGGATTATAAGTTGAAAGAATGGAATAAAGAAAAACTGAAACAAGTATTTGCAGAGCTTGAATTCAGAACACTGGGCAAACGATTACTCGGAGAAGATTTTTCTGTTGCAAGCACATCAAGATCGGTTGTTGAGAAAGAAATTCCGCAAGGAGTGCAAACTGACCTGTTTGGCAATATCATCGAACCGGAACCAAAGGCAGTCATCGTAGCAGATGATGCAGGAGAAAGCAGCGAATTAGTAAGAGTTGATAAGAACATTAATAACACACCACATAAATATGAAGCTATCGAAGGCGATATTGCCATCAAAAAATTGGTAGCTGAATTGAAAAAACATGATGAGATATGCTTCGACACAGAAACAACCGGCATTGATGCAAATGATGCAGAGCTGGTTGGCTTGAGTTTTTCCGTAAAACCCGGTGAAGCTTTTTATGTTCCTTGTCCCGCAGATCAAAAAAGAACAAAAGAGATACTTGCATTTTTTGAACCCCTCTTCGCTGATAAGAAAAAAATATGGGTGGGGCAAAATACCAAATACGATCTGCTTGTATTGAAATGGTATGGCATCGAACTGGCCGGTAATTTATTTGATACCATGCTGGCACATTATGTTATTGAGCCGGATGGAAAAAGAAGTATGGACCTGCTGGCAGAAAAATTTTTAGGCTATGAACCGGTTCATATTGAAGAACTGATCGGTAAAAAAGGAAAGACACAAGGCAGTATGCGGGATGTAGAGATAGAAAAGATAAAAGAATATGCCGGCGAAGATGCTGATATCACCCTGCAATTGAAAAAGGTTTTCACCCCGATGCTGAAATCAAAGGAAGTAGAAAAAGTTTTTAAAGAAGTAGAAAGTCCATTGGTTAAAGTGTTGGTGGCGATGGAATATGAAGGGATCAAAGTCGATGTTGATTTTTTAGCCGGCTATTCAAAGCAATTGGAAAAAGATGCAAAGAAAGCAGAAGAAGCAGTTTACAAACAAGCCGGTGTACGATTCAATTTGGCATCACCCAAACAATTAGGCGAAGTGTTATTTGAAAAACTAAAGCTGGATCCTTCTGCCAAGAAAACAAAGACAGGCCAATACCAGACCGGTGAAGATGTATTATTGAAACTTGCTGTCAAAGGACATGCAATCGTTGACGATATTCTCACTTTCCGGGAGCTGACAAAATTGAAATCAACTTATGTGGATGCGTTACCGCAGTTGATCAATCGAAAAACAGGCAGAGTGCATACAACATACGGACAGGCCGTGGCCGTTACAGGTCGTTTGCAAAGTAATAACCCCAACCTGCAGAATATCCCGGTAAGAACAGACAGGGGAAAAGAAATAAGGAAAGCCTTTATCCCAAGAGATAATAAACATGTTCTGTTATCTGCCGATTATTCACAGATCGAATTAAGAATTGTTGCTTCTATCAGCGGTGATAAAAATATGTGCAGGGCTTTTAAAGATGGAACCGATATCCATACTGCTACTGCAGCAAGAGTATATAACATATCAGAAAAAGAAGTAACAAAAGAAATGCGTTACAAAGCCAAGAGTGTGAATTTTGGTATCATCTATGGGCAGGGTGCATTTGGCTTGGCAGATAATCTCGGTATTTCAAGAACAGAAGCAAAACAGATCATTGATAATTATAAAAAAGAGTTTCCCGGCATACAGAAATACATGGATGATACAATCAATTTTGCAAGAGAGAATGGTTATGTAGAAACATTGATGGGAAGAAAACGCTGGCTTCGTGATATTAACTCTGCCAATTTCACCGTAAGGGGTTTTGCAGAACGAAATGCAATCAACTCGCCTATTCAGGGAACAGCAGCAGATATGATCAAACTGGCGATGCAGAAAGTTCATACTGCCATGCAAAAAGAAAAAATGCAAAGTAAAATGCTTTTACAGGTGCATGATGAACTGGTTTTTGACGCTGTAAAAGGAGAGGTGAAAGAATTAAAGCCCCTGATCATTGAATGTATGCAATCAGCCATGCCATTACCCCATAAAGTTCCTGTTATCGCAGAATGTGGTGAGGGTAAAAGCTGGCTGGAGGCGCATTAACGGCGCCATTCATACGGAGTATTAGCCCCTTGTGCATTTCACGATAAAGTTGGAAAAATCTTTCCTTATTTCTTGCTGACTGTTGGGAGAGTTTGTACCTTTTCTTTCCAAAAAAAAAATTATGAAACAAAAACTGATTGCTTTTTTTGCAGCCGCCATTTTATTTGCCGCCTGTAACAACGAAAAAAAGAAAGATGCTGATAAGAAAGAAAATGGTGCCGAGACGGCCAAAACAGGAGAAAACAAGATGAATGGCGAGATGACCATGCCAGACTCGGCCACTATGATGAAGAACTGGCAAGATTATATGACCCCCGGTGATGTACACAAGATGCTGGCTAAATCGGATGGAGAATGGAATGGAGATGTAACCATGTGGATGTATCCAGGAGCCCCGGAACAAAAAAGCAAATCATCTTCTGTAAACAAAATGATCATGAATGGTCTTTACCAGGAAAGTAATCACAGCGGTGATATGATGGGTATGCCTTTTAATGGAAAAAGTATTACCG
>JABFRU010000039.1 GCA_013140985.1 Chitinophagaceae bacterium
CATTAAAGAAGTATCGCTGAAAAATAAATTATTCAAGACCTATATCGGGCAGGGTTATTATGATACCATCGTTCCTTCTGTTATTCTACGAAATGTTTTTGAGAATCCGGGATGGTACACACAATACACTCCTTACCAGGCCGAGATATCACAGGGACGTCTGGAAAGTTTGCTGAACTATCAAACAATGATAAGCGACCTCACTGCTTTACCGATCGCTAATGCATCATTGCTGGATGAAGCTACCGCTGCTGCCGAAGCCATGACGATGTTCTTTAATACACTGAACAAACAGGATCATATCGAAAGGCCGAAATTCTTTGTTGACGCAGAAATTTTTCCGCAAACAAAAGATGTATTGAGAACAAGAGCCATACCTGTCGGCATTGAAATAATTGAAGGTGACTACGCAAAAGCAAATATCGATGCATCCTATTTCGGCGCCATTGTACAATATCCCAACAACAAAGGATCGATAGAAGACTATAGAAGCTTTATCAATAACGTTCATGCAGCCGGTGCTTATGTAGTAATGGCAACCGATCTGCTGGCATTGACCTTATTAACTCCTCCGGGAGAATTAGGCGCTGATGTAGCGGTTGGTTCTGCACAGCGTTTTGGTGTGCCGCTGGGTTACGGCGGACCTCATGCTGCATTCATGTCAACCAAGGATGATTTTAAAAGAAATATTCCGGGCCGCATCATCGGTATTAGTATAGATGCACAGGGAAACAGGGCATTGCGGATGGCTTTGCAGACAAGAGAACAACATATCAAAAGAGAAAAAGCAACTTCCAATATTTGTACGGCACAGGCATTGCTGGCTAATATGGCTGCGATGTATGCAGTTTATCACGGTCCGGATGGATTGAAGAATATTGCAAAGAGAGTGGCTCTGTTAACTCAGACTGTTGCTGAAGCTATTGAAGAAAGAGGTTTTGAACTGGTGTCTGATAATTTCTTTGATACGATCGTTGTTAAAGTAAAAAATAGTGCGGCTATCAAAGAGAAAGCTGTAAGACAAGAGATCAATCTCCGTTATATCGGTAATGATCTTATTGGCATCTCATTGGATGAAACAACAGATGTGGGTGATCTTTATGACCTGATCAATTGTTTTGAAAATGATAAAGACCCTGTTGCATTCGATATTCACCAGGATGCTGAACTGAATCATATTCCTTCTGCATTGACAAGAACATCTGCTTTCCTGTCTCACCCCGTTTTCAATACGCATAAAAGTGAAAGCCAGATGATGCGTTATATCAAACAACTGGAGAATAAAGATCTTTCATTGAATACCTCGATGATCTCTCTCGGAAGTTGTACGATGAAACTGAATGCAGCTTCTGAAATGATGCCGCTTAGCTGGAGGCAATGGAGCAATATTCATCCTTTTGCACCGGCGGATCAAACAGAAGGATATAAATATGTGTTGGATGAACTGAGTGAATATCTCTGCGAGATCACTGCATTCGATGCATGCAGTTTACAACCCAACAGCGGAGCACAGGGAGAATATGCAGGTCTTTTAACGATCAAAACTTATCATGAAGCCAATGGCGATCATCACCGTAATGTGATGCTGATACCTATCTCTGCACATGGAACTAACCCTGCATCGGCTGTAATGGCAGGAATGAAAGTGGTGGTAGTAAAAGCATTGGAGAATGGTTATATAGATGTGGAAGACCTGAAGGCAAAAGCTGCACAATACAGCAAAGATCTTTCCGGTATCATGATCACTTACCCGAGCACCTACGGTGTGTATGAAGAAACAGTGAAAGAAATTACTGATATCATTCACCAGCATGGCGGGCAAGTATATATGGATGGCGCCAATATGAATGCACAGGTTGGATTGACCGCCCCGGGTTTGATCGGCGCTGATGTCTGTCATTTGAATTTGCATAAGACATTTGCTATCCCGCATGGCGGTGGTGGCCCCGGCATGGGACCTATATGTGTGAAATCGCACTTAACACAATTTTTACCAGGTCACACGTCAATGGTGAATGGTGAATCGTCAATTCACGATTTGCCATTCACGATTCACGGGGCGGTAAGCGCCGCTCCCTATGGAAGCGCAAGTATTCTCCTTATCAGTTATGCCTATATAAGGATGCTGGGCAATGAAGGTGTGAAAGCTTCTACCGAATATGCTATTCTCAATGCCAACTACATGAGAGCAAGACTGGCGAGTTCATTTGATATTCTTTATACCAATAATAATGGCCAGTGTGCACATGAATTCATTGTTGATCTGCGGCCATTTAAAAAATTGGCAGAAATAGAAGCAGAAGATGTGGCAAAAAGATTGATTGATTATGGATTCCATGCGCCAACCATGAGTTTTCCTGTTCCGGGAACCATCATGATCGAACCGACAGAAAGCGAGGATAAGGCTGAACTCGATCGTTTCTGTGATGCATTACTTTCTATCCGTGAAGAGATAAAGGCCATTGAAGAAGGCAAAGCAGATAAAAAGGATAATCCACTGAAGAATGCACCGCATACACAATATGTGGTAACGGCCAATGAATGGAATCATGCTTATTCAAGACAGGAAGCAGCTTTCCCTTTGTATTATGTTACACTCAATAAATTCTGGCCTTCTGTGGCGAGAGTGAATAACACACATGGTGACAGGAATTTGATCTGCACATGTGAACCGATTGAGAGTTATATGGAAGCGGAAGCTTAAAAGTGAATGGTCAATGGTGAATAGTGAATGCCCCCTAATGAAATAGAATTTTAAAAACAAAACCCCGCAAATGCGGGGTTTCCTGATTTATTAGTAAGACCCGGTTTTCAAAATCTTCTCCTGCCATTTCCGTTTCCATTGCCGTTATTAGTACTGCTTTGTTGTCTATTACCATTATCCCTCCGCTCAATTTGTCTTTGCTGCTGCGGCTGAGGTTGCTGCTGCCTTCTCTCCACTTGTTGTTGTTGCTGTGGACGAGGTTCAACTCTTCTTTCCGTTGACTGCGGCTGCTGTCTTCTTTCTACTTGTTGCTGCTGTGGCCGTTCAAATCTTCTTTCCGTTGATTGCGGCTGCTGTCTTCTTTCTATTTGTTGCGGTTGACGCTGAGGTTGATCTGTACTTCTGTCGAAACGACGGCGCTCAGTTGAACCATTGCCATTATTATTTTGTGGCTGTTCTCTTGGCTCAACTCTTCTTTCTATTGGCTGCCGTTCCCGGTTTCCATTAGTAGTATTATCATTCCTGTCGAAACGACGGCGATCAGTTGAATTATTATTGCCGTTGTTATTATCCTGCTGATTTACATCAGCATTTCTTCTGTCGGAGCGGCGGTTATTATCGACAGTACCATTGTTATTTTGCTGTTGATCATCTCTCCTGTCGAAACGACGGTTATCAGTAGTGCCATTATTATTGTTCTGGCCCTGGTTATTATCCCTGTTCCTGAAACCAGTGTTGCTGTTCCTGTCGTAGCGTTCAAAACTTCTTGGAGAATACTGCCTGTCATTATCCTGTCTTACTCTTGGACGATAAACACTCACCTCATTATTCCTGAATATTGTACGGCCGGGGTTATAAGAATCCCTGAAACGAACAGGATTGATACGTCCGCAATATCTTTCTGCATCATAACGTCGTGGACCTGACCGGAAACCATAGCTGCCTCCATAGTTATAATTATTAATGATGATCGTCGTTTGATTAATGATCGTCACATTATTGTGACGGGGAACATAATAATCATAAATGCGGGGAGAGTTGATATAACGTCTTGGGGTGAAACACCAGAAATCATTCGGCGGCGAATAACCGCCAATGTTGAAATTAATATTGATGCTGATGCCCGGCCTGATAGGAGCCCAGCCATAATAATCTCCACCATCTCTCCAGGCTACCCAGGCCGATGACCATTCATAACCCGGCACCCAATACCAGCCATAGTGTGAATCATAATCCCATCGGCCATAATGGAAGGGTGCCCATCCCCAGTCGTAATCGGATACCCACATCCACTCATAGTTGTCTGTCCATACCCAATGCCCATTTGTACTGTAAGGGCGAAAATCAGGACCGGCATCCGGTATCCATACATAACCATGATTGGGATAATCGACCCATTGTCCATGCGGACTTAGTTCATCGTAAAATGTCTGGTAAGAAACCTCCCTGTCTTCATTGTAATAATCTGATTGGGCTGTTGCTGTGTTTTGGAGTAAGGTGCCTGACACCAGCAACAATGAAAAGGCAACTGTTTTCAAGATTCGTTTCATGGAATACTTTTTAAAACGTTTTTCAAAAGGTTAACGGCTTTCTTCTTTTTACGCTACAAAGACGACACAAATTATGCCATTGTACGCATACGTTTGCGTAAAGAGAGATTTTTTAGCAAATAATTTGCCTGGTGTTAATAAAAAAGCTGGTCGTATGACCAGCTTTTCAAAATTTATATGACATGAAATTTTAATTTCTCCGGACACGGAAAGTACAGATCACATTTTTTGGTGTTCCGGAAAAATTCATCATGATATTAAAATTGCCTTCAATAAAACCTGTAAGAGGTGGGCCAAAGGCCGTAACATCCACTGTTGGATTCGAAGTAAGGATCTGCTGAGCGACCTGGTTGGAGCCTGCGTTTATAAAAGCAGAATTGAGCGGTAACCCGGTTGCGGGAGCTGTATTATTACTGAAGTTAAAACCAGAATAGGATGTTGTAGGAGGAACTCCTCCACTTTGCCTGAATGCATACACATTGGTCTTGTTAGAATAAGTACCTGTTGATGATGAATCAGCCGCAACAATATTATCGGGTGGTTGTGTATAATTAACCGGGCTTCCATCAATGAGAAACTCAACAAACTGCAGTGATGAAGTGCCACAGGCCTGGATCGTTCCGACATTCACAGTGCCGGTAGTACCGGTTCCACCCACTACGCCACTTTGCTGGTTCGTAGCATAATCTATCCCGATCACTGAAAAACTGAGGGCGGCATTTGTGCAGCGTATGATCGTATGCGTGAAAGTGCCATTGGTAACAGGAACAGAATAACTATACGTACCGCCGGTATAAATAACAGCAACGCCATTGGTAACATTGGCATTAGAACAATTAACTACAGTGCCGGTAATAACAAGCTGGTTTGTTGGCGGAATAGTGACGGAGATGGTTCCCAAACTTGTATTGGCGCTGAACGGCCCGATATTCTGAGAATAAACAATATTATTACACTGGCCCATTATTTCTAAAACCAATGGTTCATTCTTTGGCACTTTGCCACAAAGATTTCCGAGAGAATCGGTATAACCATATCCATACGAACCATTGGTTCTTTTTATTCTTACCTGCACATTTACTAATGGTAAATTATTTGTTGCATTTACAACGGTCATGCAAAGATCTATCAATGGAAAAGGTGCATCACAGTTCCAGAAGGAGAAATGAGAAACCTGTGCGACATAATTGCTACCATTCTTTGTTGCTGTTCCTTCCTGTATCCATCTTCCTTTTGCCTCATCAAAATGCCAGAGGTCTATTATCGCAGGAGCAGCAGCACCTAATGCAGCAGGAATAGGAAATGTTAGCTCAGCTTTTTTTCCTGCAGCAACTTTTAAAGGTTGCCCGCCCATGGTTGTGAGTTCGACACCCAACATTCCATAAGTTTCTAATCCTCTCTCCTCTCCGCCTGTAGTGATACCTCTCAAATCACCCGGTACGATCTCTGGAAGATTAGGCGCTGTGGGATCGATCCATGTCATTGCCACATTTACCATTCCTGAATAAGCAGTGCCCCCGGCATCTGTAACAGCCGAAGCAGGCATTACTAATTTTCCGCCGGATGTTAATGTAACAGTACCACCTGTTGCCGCATCAAATGATCCTGTATTTGTTTTTGGTATTAATTGTATCCGGACATTATGAATTCGTCCGGCGGTGGTAACAAAAGTTTTGGCGCCGGTAAAATATCCTGCCTTCACCACTTTTATATAACCATTGGCTTTGGAAAGACTGATATTACTGAAACCAAAAACTCCATACCTGTCGGTAGTTGTTGTATAAGCACCGCTGGTTACGGTAGCACCTTGTACGGGCAGATTATTTTCATCGATCACAATTCCTCTTGCACCGGCTGTGACCATAATATTATCATCTACACCTACGCCGGGTGTGGGTGTTCCCCCACCGCCGGTCTCATTGCTGATCTCCCGCTGGCAGGCAGTAATTAATATTAAAAAAGAAAAAAGGAAAAAAACGATCGAGTTGAAAGAAAGGAGTTTTTTTCTCATAAAGTTGGTTTTGTTGGGTTTTAGCCGTTCAAAGATACACCTCTCCCATCAGGAAATTCCGGCTAAGACAGGACTTAACTAAACAGGTTTACAGGATAAAACATCTTTTATTTCGCCTTATCAAATCTCTTTTCAACCACCGCCCAATTCACTAGGTTCCACCAGGCTGTAATATAATCAGGACGTTTATTTTGATATTTGAGATAATAAGCATGCTCCCAAACATCGAGCCCTAATAAAGGTATCCCTTTCAGTTCACTGACGTCCATAAGAGGATTGTCCTGATTAGGAGTAGAACCGACGATCAGCTTATTATCTTTTATCATAACCAACCATGCCCAGCCACTGCCGAACCTGTTTTTTCCTGCATCCCCGAATTGGGTTTTAAATGCGTCAAATGAGCCAAAATCTTTAACTATCGCATCCCTCAATGAACCTGATAACATATTATCTTCCTTTGGACTCTTCATACTTTTCCAAAAGAATTCATGATTATAATGTCCGCCGCCGTTGTTACGCATCTTTGCAGAGTAGTTAGATATCTTTCCAAGCAATGAGGAAAGTTTCTCTTTACCTGTATCCACATTTTCAGCTTTTACTGCGTCTGCAAGGTTTTTTGCATACGCCGAAGCATGCTTTGAATAATGAATTTCCATAGTCATCGCATCAATTGCGGGCTCTAATGCAGTATAGCCATACGGTAAAGCTTGCTGATCGTAAGGAATTTCCTCCACTCCTCCATAAAAATCATCATTTGAATGCCCCTTTGCTAATGCAGGCAAAACTGTCATCGAAAGGCCTGCTGCAAGCCCGGCCATACTGGTTGTTTTCAAAAATTCACGGCGGTTACTATTAAATGCCTTACTCATATATTACGTTTTAAATGTGAAGTCCCCTGCTTTAAAAGTAAAGTTATTTGCAAAAACAAGACCGATTTTATTATGAAGTAGTTGTACTGCATGACAAAAGGTGTTTTAGGTTTATTGTTCGGGATTCTTGATTTTATGATCAACTTCTTAAAAAATAAACATCTCTGTATGCTGAAACCAAAGACCAGAAACTAACTATCTTTATTCTCTTCAAATTTTTTATATATGGATCAGCAGATCATCAACCTGTACGATGAGTACACACACAAACCTCTTAGCAGAACTGAATTTTTGAAAAGACTGGCTATACTGGCCGGCGGCACTGCAGCAGCAATGGCTTTATTGCCAATGCTCGAAGTAAATTATGCCAATGCTGCTGTTACCACGCAGGAAGATCTTTTTACTGAACGCATTACTTACCCTGGCATCAATGGTGATATGCAGGCTTATGTGGCAAGACCCAAAGAAGAAAAACCATATGCGGCCGTTGTAGTGATACATGAGAACCGTGGCCTTAATGCACATATTGAAGATGTGACCCGCCGTGCAGCTAAGGCCGGTTATCTTGCTATTGCTCCCAATGCATTATCCTCATTGGGCGGAACTCCGGAAAATGAAGATGAAGCCCGGACAAAATTTCAACAATTAAAAGCAGAAGATAACCTGCAAAACTTTATTAAAGTGTTTGACTATTTACCAACTAGAAAAGATTGTGATGGGAAATTTGGCTGCGTTGGTTTTTGCTGGGGCGGCGCTATGTCAAACAGCCTGGCAGTAAATGTTCCCTCTTTAAAAGCGGCTGTTCCTTTTTATGGCCGTCAGCCGGCGGCAGAAGATGTACCGAAAATAAAAGCAGCACTTCAATTGCATTATGGCGCACTGGATGAAAGAGTAAATGCCGGCATTCCTGCTTTTGAAGAAGCATTGAAGAAAAATAATATTACTTACGAATTATATATCTACGAAGGCGCACAACATGCTTTTCATAATGATACCGCCCCGACAAGATATAATGAAGAAGCAGCTAAACTCGCCTGGCAAAGAACATTGGATTTTTTTGGCAAACACCTGAAGTAGTTTCTGCATGTCCATCAAAGACTATTATGGCATTCTTGAAATAGAAAGTTCGGCCAGTTTGCAGGATATCAAAAAAGCTTATCGCAGGTTGGCACAACAATATCATCCTGATAAAAATCATAATGACCCTTATGCTGCTGCTCAATTTGCCGAAATAAAAGAAGCATATGAAGTGCTGACACACCCGTCAAAAAAAGAACTATATCTCCAGAAAAGATGGTATGAACAAAGTATCGGCGCTAAAAAGAATAAACTTCCTGTTACACCTGTCAATATATTAAAACAGGTATTGGAGCTTGAAAGATATGTTTCCAGGCTTGATGTATTCAGAATGGACAAACATGGTTTGCATGATCATATTCTCACTCTTCTCAATGATGAAGCTATTGAACAATTAAATTCATTTAATGAAAAGCAGGCAAATGACGAGATCATTGCAAATCTTGTCAAATGCCTTACTGTATTACCGCTAAACCTGATCTTGTCTTTACATACACAGCTTAAAAAAATAAAGACAAATGACGCTGCACAGGAAAAGTTTAATCAATTCATTATTGCAAAACAAAAAACTTATAAAAGGGATAAGTATAAGATATGGTTGATCATCATAACGGTGATTGTTCTTTGCATGATCATTTTATTTGCTGCCTGATCAATGACGCCGGCTAAGGACTACCGGTTAATGACTATTTTTGCACCATGCATTATGTTTCGGCGGAGGCGATCTCAAAAAGTTACGGAATTCAACCCCTGTTCAGCAATATTTCCTTTCATATAGAAGAAGGCGATAAAATAGCACTGGTAGCAAGAAATGGTACCGGTAAATCCACACTTTTAAAAATACTGGCAGGAAAAGAAACAGCCGATGAAGGAAAAGTATGGGTTAATAAAGAAGCAGATGTGGTTCTTTTTGAACAGGAACCATCATTCATAGAAGAAAGGTCGGTCCTTGATAATATTTTCTTTCATGATCATCCCATCATCAATGCTATTAAAGAATATGAGGCCATCAGCGAAGAAGGTGATGCTGAAAAACTAAATACAGCTATCATTAAAATGGATGATCTCGGTGCCTGGGATTTTGATGCCAAAGTAAAACAAGTGCTGGGCAAATTAAATATTCATCATCTCCATCAACCGGTGAAAACGCTGAGCGGAGGACAACGGAAAAGAGTGGCGCTGGCAAAAACATTAATTGATATCGGGTTTGAGCACAAACATGTTTTGCTGGTAATGGATGAACCTACCAACCATTTGGACGTGGAAATGGTAGAATGGCTGGAGCATTATCTTGATAAAGAAAATGTGACACTGCTGATGGTAACGCATGACCGCTATTTTCTTGATGCTGTTTGTGAAGAGATCTGGGAACTGGATGGAAGTAATATGTATGTGTATAAAGGAGATTATGAAAATTACCTGGAGAAAAAATCAGCAAGGATAGAAAACGATGCTGCCAGTATTGACAAAGCAAGGAATCTTTATCGCAAGGAACTGGAATGGATGCGCAAACAACCCAAAGCAAGAACAACTAAAAGTAAAAGCCGCCAGGATAATTTTTATGAAGTGGAGAAAAAAGCAAAACAAAAAATAACGGACGAACAAGTGCAATTGCAAATGAAAATGAACCGGCTCGGCGGAAAAGTAATTGAACTTAAGAAAGTTTATAAAAATTATGGTGACAAAGTGATCCTGAAAGGTTTTGATTACACATTCAAAAAAGGAGAAAGAGTCGGTGTGATAGGAAAGAATGGTGTTGGTAAATCTACTTTCATAAATATTCTCCAGGGAATTGAAAAAGCAGACAGCGGAAAAATAAATATCGGCGACACGGTGATCTTTGGAAACTATTCACAACAGGGATTGCTGGTGAAGGAAGATATGAGGGTGATCGACTTTGTGAAATCAATGGCCGAAAATTTCCCGTTGGCAAGCGGCGGCTCATTAAGTGCGGCACAGTTCCTGGAATTATTCCTGTTTGATCCCGACAAACAATACACTTATATCAGTATGCTGAGCGGCGGTGAAAAAAGGAGATTGCATCTTCTCTCCATATTATTCCGGAATCCTAATTTTTTGATACTCGATGAACCTACCAACGACCTGGATCTTCCGACACTAAGTGTATTGGAAAATTTTTTAAATGAATTCCCCGGTTGCATCATCATTGTATCGCATGATCGCTATTTTATGAACCGGTTGGTAGATCATTTGTTTGTCTTTGAAGGCGATGGAGTGATCAGGGATTTTCCGGGCAATTATTCGCAATACAGGATGCAAGAAATGAAGTCAGACGTCAGAAGTCTGAAGCCGGAAATACAAGCAGAACGTTCTGACATCGGACATCAGACTTCCGATATCCGCAAAAAACAACTTTCTTATAAAGAGAAAAGGGAATTCGAATCTCTCGAAAAAGAAATAGCAGCACTAACAAAAGAAAAAGAGATCATCACCGAAAAACTCACTAATGGCAACACTCCTTTTGAAGAATTGCAGAAAATATCTAATCGTATCGGTGAAGTGACCCGCCTGCTGGATGAAAAAGAACTTCGCTGGCTCGAATTGAGTGAAGTGCAATAAAAGAGTTGGAAATTTATTTCGCTTGCTTAACTTTAAGCATAAGTCATCACCAAAACTTCAGCATCATGAGATCAATTACACTATTCATCTTTTTATGGGCATTTTGCTGCTTCCCTTTTTTTAGTAAAGCACAAATTGTGAATGTTGAAGCTTCCCGCATGCAATCCGATACTGTCGGCTGGTCTGGCAGTGTGGGTGCGGATTTTGGGATCAGTAAGAATGTTGACAAGATATTTGCACTTGGTCTAAGAAATCAGCTGCAATACAAGACCAGTAATGATCTTGGTATTTGGCTCCTGTTGGGGAACCTGAATCTTTTAAAGATCGGCAGTGATCGTTTTGTTTCTGATGGCCTTGCTCATATTCGTTACAACCGCAAAGTAAATGAATGGCTGCGCTGGGAATTCTTTGGCCAATACCAGAATAATATCATTACACAAATTGATTCAAGGATGTTATTGGGAACCGGCCCCCGTTTCAAGCTTATTAAAATTGACAAATTCAGGATGTATGCTGCCACACTTTTCATGTACGAAAAAGAAACCGAACGCACTACGCCAAAAATAAAACACAGCGATGTGCGCAACAGCAGTTATATTTCTTTTTCATGGTTTCCCCGTGAGAATATGGACCTTGTAAGCACTACTTATTTTCAACCTTTGTTAAAACAATTCAGCGACTATCGTATCCTGAATCAGATAAGTTTTACCATTGAAGCTACACCCCATTTGGGGTTAACAGTAAGCTGGAATTACCTGCATGACCGTTTCCCGGCAGGAACAGCGCCAAAGACCACTTATAATTTTGGGACAGGTCTTACTTACAAGATCAAATAATTATTCAATAAGATCGCTGTAAGCCCTTGCTGAATAGTAGCTGTATTTTTTTGAATCTTTTTTAGTGCCGCACAAAACCGAGTGAATAAATCCATTCAGCTCCACTTGTTGTGTATGATAAATTCCCCTGTTGAGATTAAGTTTGAAATAAAACTGCATTTGTTTGTCTTCGCTTTTGTATATAATAAGACTATCTGTTGAAGACCGGTTGAAAGAAATATCTTTTTGCAAGTGTGATAATAATAAACGACTCCGGTACCATGTGCCTCCCGTTGCTGACACCACCGGTTTACCATTGTATAAAGCAACACTGTCGTTATAAGCAAATACATTAAGCGCAGTACCCTTTACATTTTGCAGCCAGTTTTTGAATTTAGGATAATAACTACTGTCGTATCCATAATCGCTGTCTAAAAAACTGATACGCTTAACGGAAGACGGTATCTGCTCCACCCCTGCCAGGTAGCCAAAAATAAAACTGCCGCCGCCGCTATGACCATTCAAATAAATCTCATTTTGTTTTGACTTAAAAAGACCGGCCAAAGAATCTACAAAATGCGGTATCTCTTTTCTAAAATCAGGATGTTTTTGTTTCCAGGAAGGCCAGCTTTTGTAATTATTCTCCAGGTATATGACCACAAAGTTTTTATTGGGCAACTGTTGACGAATGAATTTTGTCTGTGCTTTGATATGCTGGATATCAAAATGCCAGTCGTCGCCCGGCTGCATTTTCTTTCCCATCGTTTGTTCAGTGGAATTGCCGTTGGGCAATGCAAAAAAAGTAATGACCGTCTTTTGACTTTGTAAATAATGAGTTGGTTTATCAATAGTGATCTTTATATCCCCGTGAATACGAAACGAATCAATTGAACTCAAGCCCTGGCAAAAAGAAATGAATGTGTGCAAAACAAAAAAACAACTGAGTGTGGCGATTCGCATGACAGGTTTATTAACTTCACCAAAATATAAAAAATTGCTCATGAAATCATTTTCCTCTTTTAAGGCTCTTTTGACCTCGGTACTTATACTTTGTGTATGCCTGTCATGCAGCCAGGAAAAAGTAGAACCCGTAACGGCACAGGAAGCAAAAGATTTTGCCCGTCAATTGCAAAGCTCCATTGAAAAACGTAATAGTGATTTTTTTAATGAGGCCATTGACGAAGAAAAATTTCTTAAAAAAGCCGGGCTTGATGATGAAAAAGATGCCCGTTCATTCGGAGCCGGCCTTTCTGATAAAATGAATATAGGTACGCAACTTGTCCGCTCACTGTCAAAAAAAGGGACCTATGAATTAGTGAAGCAATACGAAAAAGATAAAAAGCAGCATTTATTATTCCGTTTATATTATGATGGCAGTTTGAATTATCATGATATTGAGTTGACAAAATCTGGTAAGGAAATAAAAATTGTTGATATGTTCATTTATATCAGCGGTGAATTGTTTTCAGAGACGATCAACAATTTATACAGGCAGATGAAGACCATGATGTCTAAAGGAGAAACCAGTTTTGAAGACAGGTGGCTGCTGGAAATGCCCAAACTAAAACAAAAAATGAACGCCGGTGAATACGAAGAGGCCATGGAGATCTTTGAACGCCTGCCTGAAAAAGTTCAAAAAATGAAAGCCGTACAATTGACCCATATTATGATCGCCTCCGGCCTGGATGATATGGAAAGATATGAAGATGCTATTGATGAATATACCCGGCTTTATCCTGATGAACCTAACATGCATCTCGTACTGCTTGATAGTTATATCCTGAAAAAAGAATATGATAAGGCCCTGCATTCTGTGAACGAATTGGACAGGATGATAGATAAAGATCCTTTTTTGGATTATTACAGGTACCTTATTTACAATATTAAGGAAGACAGCATCAATGCAAGAGCAAGCATTATAAAAGTGATGAAAAATATGCCCGACTTTGAAGACGGGATGTTGGAACTTATCGTTCTTTACATAGATGAAAAAAATAATACAGAGGCAGACAAATGGATAAAAGAATTTCGCAATCACGGATCATTTGACCATGAACAACTTGAAAGCCTGCTTATAATAAAGGGCTATAAAACTGAATAGAAATTTTAGTGATGAAAAAAAAGATCGTATCCTTTTCGCTGGTCAGTCTTTTTATTACTGTTGCCGTTTCAGCACAAACCATCCATGACAGGATAAAAGAACGGAGGGCAGAAAAAACAGCCGGTGAAGATTCTCTCAGCACAGCGCCTGATTATGCCGATCTCTATTATTGGGCTGCACATCCTGCTAAAAAAGATATGAGTGATACGATCCCTTCTTTTCTCAGCAATGAAAAAAGGGATACGCTGGCCGATGTTTTTTTCCTGCATCCTACTACCTACACCAAAAACATGGCAGGTCCTGCGAATGCGCCAATCAATGATGAAGTACTTAACAATGCGACAGATGAAAAAACGATCCTTTATCAATCATCTGTATTCAATAACAGTTGCCGCATATTTGCTCCACGCTACAGGCAGGCGCATTTAAAAAATTATTACATGCCCGGCAGTAAAATTGCTAAAGACGCATTCGAACTTGCTTATGAAGATCTGAAAACTGCTTTTCAATATTATTTAGATCACCATAATAATGGCCGGCCCATTGTTATCGCATCACATAGCCAGGGAGCTATGCATGCGGTAAGATTAGTGAAGGAATTTTTTGACGGAAAGACATTACAAAAACAATTGGTATGCGCCTACATCGTTGGCTGGCAGATAAAGTCGGATGATTTTACAAACATTCCTGTTGGCTCAACACCAGATGCCATTGGTTGTTATGTTGGCTGGCGCAGTTATAAAAAAGGGGAGCTTGATTTTATTGTCAAAAATGAAAAAGGCGGTTCTGTTTGTGTGAACCCGGTCAGTTGGACAATATCAGAAGAAGAAACAAAACCTAAGCAACATAAAGGAGCCATTACAAAAGATATGGATAAGCCTGTAAAAAATGTGATCGCCGCTTCCATCGAACCAGAACATAAAGTATTATGGGTGGATGCGCCGGACAAAGTGCAGGAAAAGATCGGCGCAAATATGAAAAATTATCATGTGGCCGATTACAATCTCTTTTGGCTGGATATCCGGGAAAATGTTTTACTGAGAGTGAACACATTCCTGGGCAAAAAATAAATTATAGCTGTGCTTTTACTTTTACTATCACCCCATCCGCTTCAATTTTTTCCATGCATTTAAAATGTCCGAGCGGACATTTTTTGTAACCGATCTTGGAACAAGGCCTGCACCAAAGTTTATTGACCTGGAACCGGAAGTTGGGTATCAGACTATCACCATAATAAGGATACATGCCAAAAGCCGGCACTGTATTTCCCCAAAGAGATAAGATAGGTTTTTTAAATGCAGCGGCAATATGCATCAGGCCCGTATCATTACTGATCACCAATTTTGCTCTTTTGACGATATCTGCGCTTTCATTGATGTTGAATTTGCCGCAGGCATTATAAATTTTAACTGTATCAATAGCAGCGATCTCATTCCCATTCGCTGCATCCTCTTTACCACCGAGTAAAATGATCGGGTGATTCATCTTTTCACAAAACTCTTTCCATTTACGAACCGGCCATCGCTTGGTCCCATGTGCAGCGCCAATGACACAGGCAATATATCCCGCCGAATGTGAAGCAGGGATATCTTCCTTTTTTATTTCATGCGGCCCGATAAAATAATCGAGTCCTTCCCCATCATTTTTTACTCCAAACGATTCAACTGTTTTCATGTAGCGATCAACAATATGAATTTTGGGAAGCAGGTTTATTTTGAATGCCGTAAGAAAATATTTTTGGATATTAAGTTTATAAAATGAGAACGATTTTTTCCTTAATGCTCTTTTTATCCGAACTGTTTTTACATTATGATGCAGGTCGATGATGTAATCGTATTCTTCCGTTTTTAATTCTTCGATCATCAGTTCCCAGCTATGGGCCAGTACATGTATCTTATCTATATATGGATTATGCTCAACAACAGAAAGGAATTTATCCTTTACCAAAAAATGGATCTCTGCATCCGGCATTTGCTTCTTTAAACAACGGATCACTGGCGTGGTGAGAACAATATCACCGATAGAGGAAAAACGTATGATGAGAAATTTGGGCACTGTTACTTTTCTACAAAGTTCAGGTCTTTATTAAAAGTTTCCTTTGTCATCAGCGCTGCAACAATGGTGATAACCATGATAATGATCGCTGCGTAGATACCGCCATTCACATATCCTACGCCATCTATATCTCTCAGCCATTTGAAAAGCGGCAGGATAAATATTGCCAGCATACCTCTCACCATATTGGGGATAGTGGTGGCAGCAGTTGCCCGCAGGTTGGTCCCAAACTGTTCTGCGCCCATCGTTACAAAAATGGCCCAAAAGCCGGTGCCAAAACCAAGGCCGGCGCATATCCAGTACATTTTTTCAGCAGAACCGTTCCATTGTGCCGTAAAAAACAATACCATAAAGACAGCCGTAATGAGATAAAAAAGATACAGTGCTTTCTTCCTGCTCTTCAACCATTGGCTTATAAAACCGATCAGTATGTCGCCGATGGAAATAGCAGCATATGCATACATGATTGCTTTACCCGAATCTATTTTTTCAGTGATGCCGAATTTTTCACCAAATTCTTTTGAAAAAGTAACCAGGACACCGATCACAAACCATGTAGGCAATCCTATCAAAATGCTTAACAAATATGTTTTGAACCGTCGCCGATTCGTAAATAACATAAAAAAATTTCCTCTTTGCACATCCATCTTTTTCACTTCATGAAACATACCCGATTCAAAAACAGTAACACGCAATATTAATAATGCCAAACCCAATCCTCCACCGATAAAATAACAGGTGCGCCAATCAAAATTTTCTTTCATGATAAAAGCAACGACGGCTCCTGTTAATCCAAGTCCTGCTACCAGCGAAGTGGCAATGCCTCTTTTTTCCTTTGAAATTAATTCTGATACCAGGGTGATGCCCGCACCCAATTCACCGGCTAATCCAAGTCCTGCAATAAAACGAATGGCTTTAAACTGGCCTGGTGTTTCTACAAAGCCATTAGCAATATTTGCCAGGGAATACAAAATAATTGATCCGAACAATACGCTTAATCTTCCTTTCTTGTCGCCCATTATTCCCCAGATAATTCCCCCGATCAATAACCCGAACATCTGCCACATAATAATGGACTCTCCCTCTGTAAGCGCTTCGGGGCCTGTTATTCCCAATGATGCCAATGCCGGGATCCTGGTGATACTGAAAAGTAACAGATCATAGATATCTACAAAATAGCCCAACGCTGCAACGATAACGGGAATAGAGAGTATGCCATATTGTTTTTTCATAGATCAGGGAAGTGTATTGTCTGCCGGGGGCGGTGTTCCTTTTTTTCTTGATGCAATTAATTTGATGATGACCGGCGCTGTGGTCACCACAACTATTCCGAGTACGATCAATTCCAAATGATCCTTCAGGTCAAATCCGAACTGGTTCAATATCCATTTTTGTAAAAAGAATCCGGCGAGTATCATTGTACTTACCCATGCAATACAACCAACGATATTAAAGAAGTGAAATTTTTTACGATCCATTTTTACAATACCCGCCACGATGGGTGCAAATGTTCTGATGAATGGAAGAAATCTTGCTACTACTATTGCACCACCCCCATGTTTATCATAAAACTCCCTGGCCTGGTGCAAATATCTTTTTTTAAACAAAAAACGATCTTTCCAATTGTACATGGCCGGCCCTACTTTTCGACCGGTCCAATATCCAACCGCATTACCAAGTATCCCCACCAGCGATATCAGCCCGATCAGTATTACAAGATCGAGCCAGTAAGTATAAGGATAATGAACGCCAAACAGATCAAGGAACTGGTAACCCAAACCGGGCTTTATCTCACCTGATTTGGTAGTGATCTCATGCGCAAAAATTCCACTGACAAATAATAAAGAATCTCCGGGAAGAAAAAAACCGACAAATAATCCGGTTTCTGCAAATACCACGAACAAGAGCAACCAAAGACCACCATTCTCAATATAGAATTGCGGTTGTAATAACTGGCTCCAGTGAAAACTATCTAACAAAAAAAAATCCATGGCTGATCTGTTTTATAAAAGGTCTATGGTTCTATTATAGCGTCTGCTTGTTTTTCATTAAAGGCGAGAGCCTTTTCATCATCAAACTCTCCTTCCCATCTTGCGATAACGCAACTGGCCAGTGTATTGCCAATAACATTCACTGATGTTCTTGCCATATCCATCAGTTCATCTATTCCATAGATCGCCATGATGGGCCACAATGGAAATTTGAATGTAGCAGCAGTAGCAATTAATATTACTAATGATGCCCTCGGCACAGCAGCCACTCCCTTACTCGTCAGCATCAGCGTAAGACCGATCATCAGTTGCTCTCCGAATGATAAATGTATGCCTGCGGCCTGTGCAACAAACACTGATGCCAGGGAAAGATATAAAGTCGTTCCGTCAAGATTGAATGTGTAGCCTGTTGGAATAACAAAGGATACGATCTTTCTCGGCACACCAAATTTTTCCATATTCTCCAATGCTTTTGGCAAAGCAGAATCCGAACTGGTGGTGGCAAATGCGATAGATACCGGTTCCCGGATAGCCTTGATAAATTGCCGTATAGGAATTTTGGCTACCCACAATGCCACCGGCAATAATACCAATAGCAGGAAGACGATCAATGCTGCGTATAAAGTAACCAGTAGCAGCAATAAGTTTTTCAGAATATCAATACCCAGGTGACCGACAGTAACAGCGATGGCAGCCCCTACACCAAAAGGAGCAAAATACATGATGATATTAGTGAACTTGAACATCGTTTCCGAAAGGCTCTCTGCAAAATCAAGCATCGGTTTTTTCTTCCGTTCATTGAGCAATGCAAGAGCAATTCCAAAAATGACACTGAAAAAAACGATGGGCAATACGTTGCCTTCATAAACAGATTTGATGATATTTTCGGGGAAAATATCAATGATATGATCCTGCCAGCCTTTAGGTTTTGTATCAGGCAAAGTATTGATAAGCCCCTGCGGTACATCCACACCTGCACTGTCCATATAAGAGATCACTTTTGCCTGTAGTTGTTTTTCAGCTGACGGGGGCAGTTCTTTCAATAATTCCGTGGGAATTTTGATACCTTTTCCTGCACCGGTAATATTAATAGCAGCCAAACCAATAACAAGAGCAATGGTTGTAACTACTTCAAAATAGACGAGCGACTTCCATCCCATTCTTCCCACTTGCTTTAAATTAGCATGGCTGGCAATACCTACAACAAGTGTTGCGAACAATAAAGGAGCAACTATAGTTTTTACCAATCGAAGAAAGATAGTACTGAGAAATTTAAGATCTTCCGATTGAAATCCTTTTGTTCCCTTGGGAAAATCTACGCCGATCTCCACACCTATTGCCATGGCGATAAGTATCCATGCAGTCAATGATCTTTTATAAATACCATACAAAACAAGACTGGCAACAACCACCCAGCGCAATATCATCAGCAGGTTGGGTGAAAATTCAGCCCAGCCTTGTCCATGAATGACATGGATAATGGCGGCAAAGGTGAACAGCACAAGTGCAAGAAACCCGGCTTTCCGTTTATTCATTTTTAAAACAGTAAGGCTTCAAAACTAAAGGTTTATTTCTGAAAACAATACTGTCCCCGCACCCGAACCGTTGATAAATCTTTTTATTGGCTTTTGCGATAAATCGCTATTTTTCCTGTTCATTACTTATTGTAAACCAACAAAACTGACACATGAGTTTATTTGTAAGGAAACCAATGGCCGCTTTGATGAACGAAGCAGCCGAAACAGGAACACATACACTGAAAAAAACATTGGGAGCTAAAGGTTTGATTGCTCTCGGTATCGGCGCTATCATTGGTGCAGGTTTGTTTTCTATAACCGGTATGGCTGCCGCCAATCATGCCGGTCCTGCCATTACCCTTTCTTTTGTTGTTGCAGGTTTAGGTTGTTTGTTTGCAGGCTTATGCTATGCAGAGTTTGCATCCATGATCCCTGTTGCTGGAAGCGCTTATACATATTCTTATGCAACGATGGGTGAATTCATGGCCTGGATCATTGGATGGGATCTTGTTCTTGAATATGCCGTCGGCGCCGCTACTGTTGGTATAAGCTGGAGCCGTTATCTTGGAAGGTTTTTGGAAGGCTTTGGCGTTACTCTCCCCACCGAAATAATGGCCGGTCCATGGGACGGTGGTATCATTAATCTTCCTGCTGTATTTATTATTGTATTAATGAGTTTGCTTTTGATCAGGGGCACAAAAGAAAGTGCTTTTGTAAACAGTATTATTGTTGTTATAAAGATCGCCGTTGTTTTAACTTTCATCATTCTTGGTTGGTCTTATATCAATAATTCAAATTATGATCCCTACATTCCGGATAATACTGGTAAATTCGGAGACTTTGGATTTAGTGGAATAATTCGAGCTGCCGCCATTGTCTTCTTTGCTTATATAGGCTTCGATGCTGTAAGTACCGCAGCACAGGAAGCCAAAAATCCCAAGCGGGATATGCCGATAGGTATTCTCGGTTCATTGCTTATTTGTACTATACTATATATACTCTTTGCGCATGTGATGACAGGTGTAGCCAACTATAAAACCTTTACAGGAATGGATAGCATTGCACCTGTCTCTGTAGCGATCGATCACATGGGCACCGGCGTCAATGAACTTGGCAAACCCGTAGGAGATTATCCCTGGCTGAACAGGGCCATTGTAGTAGCCATTCTATTTGGATATGCATCGGTGATATTGGTAATGCTCATGGGGCAAAGCCGTGTATTCTTTAGTATGAGTAAAGATGGTTTAATCCCTAAAATATTCTCTGCAGTAAATCCAAAAACTCAAACTCCTGCCAAGAACAATTTCCTGTTCATGCTTTTCGTCAGCGCCTTTGCTGCATTTGTACCGGCAAGAGTTGTTGGTGAGATGACCAGTATCGGAACATTGTTTGCATTCATATTAGTTTGTATTGGCGTATGGGTAATGCGTAAAAAAATGCCGGGTCTTCCCAGAGCGTTTAAAACACCAATGGTTCCACTGGTACCTATACTTGGTATCGCTACTTGTTTATTCATGATGGTGTTTCTGCCAATGGATACATGGGTTCGTTTGTTAGTGTGGATGTTGATCGGCCTTGACATCTACTTGTTGTATGGTGCGAAAAACAGTCATCTTGGAAATGGAACTACCGGCAGAAAAGGAATGAGATTAGCCCGCTATACAGGAATGGCACTTGCTGGTCTTTTAGCCATCGTCGGTTTCTTGTATCAAAATTCTGTTGGTTGGACACATGAAGTGTTGAAACCGGATGGCAGCAAGGTTATAGAAAACACAGACCGGACCTTATTCTATATCTCCATCATTTTTGCTGCTATACATGTAGCCTTGTATGGAAGTAAGCTGGGGAGAAAAGAAGATAAGAACTAAGTTATTACCTGATTAAATAAAACCGTCTCGCCTAAAACGAGGCGGTTTTTCATTTTAGCCTATTGCCTTACTTTTGCACTCCGCAAAATGAACTATTTGACACATTTGACTTAATGACTGAATACTATGGGAAGAATATTTGAAGTACGTAAATCAACAATGTTTGCCCGCTGGGACAGGATGGCCAAACAATTTACCCGTATCGGTAAAGAAATTATCATTGCAGTAAAAGCCGGAGGACCCGATCCCGGTACCAATGCTGCTCTTCGCCGCTGTTTTCAAAATGCCCGCAGTGTGGGTATGCCGAAAGACAGGGTGGAAGCCGCTATTAAAAGAGCACAGGGTAAAGAACTTGTGAATTATGATGAGATCCTCTATGAAGGTTATGGCCCGCATGGGGTAGCCATATTAGTTGAAACAGCTACGGACAATCATGTAAGAACAGTGGCCAATGTAAAATCACATTTTACAAAAAATGGGGGCACCCTTGGCAATAGCGGCAGTGTAAGTTTCCAGTTCAAGAAAATGGGTTCATTCAAATTAAAACCCGAAGGGTTGAATGCAGAAGACATGGAACTGGAGCTGATCGATTTTGGCTTGGAAGAATTAGGTGAAAGCACCGGTGAGAACGGCGAACCTGTTTTAGTGATCCGTTGCGGCTTCACCGATTTTGGTAACATGCAAAAAGCATTGGAAGATAAAGGCATCACTCCTATCAGTGCTGAACTGGAATGGATACCTTCTACAACTGTTCCTGTAAATGATGAACAAGCTGCCGATGTAAGCAAACTCATCGAAAAGTTAGAACAGGATGAGGATGTACAGAAAGTGTTTCATAATATGGGATGAACATTATTCACTTATCGCTCTCACCACATGTCTTTGTTTTCGTTCATCTCCTGAAAACCTGAAAATATAAGGCTGCCCGGCTGCCGGCTCAGACCAGGCATACCATGTACCGCCAAGTCCGCTTGATACATAAAAATTTTTAAGGTTCCAGTCGTCGCTGAAAATATCGCTGCCAAAACTGGTAGTAAGCATAAAGCTTCTGATATCTGCCCGGCGAACGGAACGGTTCAATTCAAGATGTACTGTCTGCGAACTTTCATCTATCCATCTCGCCCCGTTATTTACATTAGAGAAAACCTGTGAAGTTCCGTCTGTATATTGTACAGTGATCGTAACATTATCATTTTCGCCCCGCAGGTCATCATTTCCTGTAATAAACTGTGCATACAAATGCCTTACACTTCCTTCAGCTTCTCCTTCAGGAAAGTTGGGAATATCCCGTGGAGGCACATGACTGCCATCGTAACGGTTGTTTACAAAATAAGTGCGCCATGCATTTCCTGATTCCACTTCAAAATAACATTGCTTGATCCTGTCGGGCACTAAAGTGGTCATAATATTGCTGCGGTTAGGGTTATATACAAGTATTTTTATTTCTTCGGACCTTACATTCGGATCACCTGTATATCTTCCCATGGCATATCCCACTATCAGCACCACATGCCTGCTTCCATCATGATCATCCTTTCCCCGCACACCACCGGCAAACAGACCTAAGGGTTTAGGTGTGCCTGCATCCACAGCATCTTTTACTTCTTTAAACCGGCCACTGCCGGTTCCTTCTATCCCCCAGCGAAAGAGTTCTCCTCCACGGGTATTATAAGAAACTTCCAGGTCGGTCCAACTGCTGTTTACATCCCACATAGAGTGGTTTTGTCTTTCATAAATGTAAGACTGCAGCGCTGTACGATTGGCGGGCATATACGACTGTCTTGGTATGGGAATACGCTGCCTGAAATAATCCAATGCTGTATATACCATTCCACCGCACAATCCACCCCAGCGTATGATGTCTTCCCCATTGAAATCATTTATAAAACGGAACCCATGTGTGGCTGGGATAAATGCAGTGGTTCGCCTGTTATCATTCGTCCATTTTATCAGGTGCCATTTCTGTTCTGAAGTATTGGCAGATGTATTGGAAAAACTAACAACACCCCCATCCTTGTTTCTTCGTTCTATCAGGTTCAGGTATTTATTTGTTTTTGATTTGATGGTATAATATCCATCCGGCGTTTCAATCAGTTGCCACAATTGGCTGTCGTCTGTTGATTCAGGCTCTGTCGTGGGGGCCAGCAATCTTTTTTGCGAAAGAAATAAACCTGATTCGGATTGTATTTTATAAAAACCACCTGCGCCTGGAATAAATTTCCACAATTGTTGTTGCGGACGGTCGATATAGGAGAATATATACACTAATGATTGTTCGCGGGGTACATCATCTTTTACGGTGAGATAGCGATAATCTCTTGCTGTGCGTATAAGAAATGAACCGTTGCCCAGGTAAAGTTCATCCGCAGTAGCGATCCTGCCGCTTACAGTTGCTCTTACAGGAGTGGCTGCATACTCTGTTTTTTTGGTGGTGTCACTTGCAACTACAGGTTTAATTTTGGTATTTGCAGGAAGACCAGACTGTGTTGCGGTTTTAGGTACTGTAGTTATTTGTGCATTTACGCTAAAGATCAATACACTGATCATCATTGCCGTAAATAAAGAACGATAAAAGATGATTGTGATTTTCATATGTCAAATAAATTTATTGAAAGATCAATTATGTCTTGCCTGACGAAGACAAGAAAGATAAGGCTGCAAACAGCCGGTACTTACTAAATATTACTGCTACGAAACTACTCTTTATTGCTATAAAATGCGGGTTCTTATGGTTGTCGGGCAAATAACTATTCAACCTAATTTTTTCTTTTTTGAAAATTTTACTACATTCATGAGTCGAAGACGGTTTGACTGCATTTCACATTCTTCAAAGTATAGCCTCCACAAGTATAGCCATGGGCATTGATATGCTATTCTAAGAATAAGACGGATTCCTTATCTCCTGAAAAACAAGGTTAACGGCTATAGTTTTCCCTGAACTGTTTATATATTTTTTCATAACCAAAACAACATGACATGAGAAAACAATTACTACTGTTGTCCGGTTTTTTGCTGTGCAGCCTGCTTATGCTCGCCCAGCGAACTATTACCGGAAAAGTGACTGACGACAAAGGCAATCCTGTTGCTAATGCATCAGTACTAGTAAAAGGTACTACGAAAGGTACCACCACTAAAACAGACGGAACTTATTCCATTGATGTTCCGGCTTCTGCAAAAGCACTCATCTTTTCTTCGGTTGACATGCTTACTATTGAAAAACCGATCGGAAGTGAAACTTCCATCAGTGTAAGTATGGTAGCAGAAGAGAAAACGATGGCTGAAGTGGTGGTAACCGGGTATGGTACCCAACGAAGAAAAGATGTGACCTCCAGCATCTCTACTGTAAAAGGTGCAACCATTGCCAACAAACCTATTCAAAGTTTTGAACAGGCTCTGGCAGGAAGAGCAACAGGTGTTCAGATCACTGTACCTAACGGCGTGTTGAATACTCCTCCTGTATTCCGCATCAGGGGTACAAATTCTATTTCATTGAGTTCATATCCCTTGATCATTGTGGATGGGGTGCCTACTCCTACCGGTGATTTCAGTTCTACTGCGGCTGCCGGTAATGCACTTGCAAGTATCAATCCAAACGATATTGAGAGTATTGACATCGCAAAAGACGCTGCCGCAACAGCTATTTATGGAAGCCGTGCAGCCAATGGTGTTGTTTTTATAACCACTAAGAAAGGAAAAACAGGAAAAGCAAGGATATCTTATAATGCATCAGTTGGCTGGACAAAAGCATATGGTCTGCCTGAAGTATTGAATGCACAGGAATACACTAATTATAAAAATATGGCTGCTGCTAACAATCCCGGTGTGAACAGCACCAATCCTGCCGGTGCTGGTTATACTCATTTTGCAACAGCTACTGATGCCAGTGGTAAAGTGATCGACACTGACTGGTTTGGTGAAGTTTATCGCCAGGGCTTTTCACAGGATCATAATCTGAATGTTTCCGGTGGCAGTGAGAATACCACTTATTATTTTTCTGTGGGATACAGCGATCAGGAAGGTATTTTAAAAAGAAATGATTTTAAACGCCGGAATATTTTATTCAATATTGATTCCCGGGTAAATAATATTTTGACTGTTGGTGGAAAGATCTCTTATTCCAATGAACTGAACCTTGCTGCCAATACTTCAGGTTCATTGAACGGCGAAGCATTCAATACCGGTGGTTTTGGAAGAATCGCAATGGTAAATGCGCCGAATGTATCCCCTTATAATAACAATGGCACCTATAATATTGCCAATCCTGCGGCCAATGCAGTAGGTTCTATGAACAATTCAGTAGTAGTTGGATTTTATAACCCTAATGTATTATTGGATCTGAACCGTCAAAATGCTGAGACCAATCATATCCAGTCCAATGCTTATATACAGATCAAACCATTTAAGTGGCTTACTTTAAAAACGCTGTATGGAATTGACTATTTATTTGTAGATAATGAAACTTTCCTGACACCTCTTCATGGAGATGGCTTTACTCCAGTCGGCAGCGCTTCCAGCACCCTTGGAAAATTCAAGAGATGGACCTGGACAAATACAGCCCAATTTGACTATGTCTTCAATTCCATTCATACGGTAAGAGCTCTTATTGGAAACGAACAGGACAGGAGAACCAGCATCGGTTTCGGACTCAATCGTCAAACGATCTCAGACCCTGTATATACAGTTATTCAGGCTGGTTTTAGTACGCCGAATACCGCCGGTCTCGCATACGGTGAGAATTATCTTTTATCAACTTTTGGAAGTCTTAGCTATGACTATAAAAAGAAATATTTTATCAGTGCAAATATGCGGAATGATGAATACTCTGCTTTTGCCAGCAAAAGCCAGGTTTTCTATGGTGTATCCGGTGGATGGGAAGTTGGAAAAGAAAAATTCTGGGAAACATCTGGTTTAAGCAATGTATTAAACAACTTCAGGTTGCGTGCCAGTTATGGTAAAGTAGGAAATACAGCCGGCATTGGCGACTACTCGATCTATTCTTCATATGGTTCCGGATTGTATGGAGGATTACCTACATTGATATACAACTCCGCAGGAAATCCTAATCTCCAGTGGGAAACCAGTGAGAAGTTTGATATCGGCCTTAATTTTGGTATCCTGAAAGACAGGATAACATTTGAGTTTACCTATTATAAAAATGACATCACCGACCTGATATTGAATGTGCCACAAGCGCCATCGGCTGGTGTTCCAAGCTCAATACCTACCAACGTTGGTACCATGTATAATAAAGGTTTTGAATTAGGAATAACAGCTACTCCATTCCGTGGGAAAGATTTTAACTGGTCATCAACTCTTAACATAACTACCAATAAAAATGAGGTTACTTCACTAGCCCCAGGTCTTACTGAAATATTAACTTCTACCTCAGGGCTTGAAACAGTAAGCCGCAGTGCTGTTGGCTATTCTTTAGGTTATTTATGGCTGGTACGTAATGGTGGTGTAGATCCGCAAACAGGCAGAAGGATCTTGTTGAATGCAGCAGGTCAGCAGGTGTTATATTCTTTCTACCAGAATGTTGGCGCCGGTATTTATAATTGGATCAATCCCGACGGCACCCGTTACTCTGAACCAGGCCAACCAGTGGGTGTAGGTGTCACACAAGCAAAAGACGGCGTGATGTTTGGAAATACTATTCCTAAAGTGTATGGAGGCTGGGACAATACTTTCCGTTATAAGAATTTTGATCTGAATGTACTGCTCACTTACCAGCTTGGATTTTGGGTTTATTATGGAAGTAATGCCGGTCTGCATGATCAGCGTTTTTGGAATAATCACCGGGATGTACTGACAGCATGGAGCAAACCCGGAGATGTTACAACTGTTCCAAAACCAATATATGGTGACAATGTTTCCAATGGATCAGGCTTGCCTATGTCATACAATGCTTTCAAAGGCGATTTTGTGAAAGTAAAAAATGTGACATTGTCATATAATTTGCCTGCCAGCCTTATCAGTAAGGTTAAATTGTCATCAGCAAGAGTATATATCAGCGGACAGAACCTTGCCATTATTACAGATTATCCCGGACCTGATCCTGAAGTTTCATCCAATGGAAATTCTAATTCCGGCCAGGGTATTGACAGGAATACTATTGGTAATGCCAGAACTTTTGTGATCGGTTTGAATATCAGTTTTAATTAAACCAAAATATTAAAAAGATGAAAAAGAAAAATATATTGATCATTACCCTCTCGTTTGGGATGGTAATATTCAGTTCCTGCGACAAGGATAAGCTTTCGCCGATACCACAAACTTTTGTCGCAGACGCCACTGCATTTGATACTCCCGGACGGATCGCCAATCAGGTCAACTCACTTTATGCTGCATTAAAAAGCGGTGCCTTTTTTGGTGGCCGGGCACAGATCGCCGGCGACATCCGTGGTGAAGACTTTATCAATGAAACTACAAATCTCGTAACAGGGGCTGATGTATGGCAATTGAATTGCACCGGTACATCTGCCAATTTTGTAAAGAACATGTGGGCACAAGCTTATTATGTGATCAACCTATGCAATGTGTTTATTGATGGCATGGCTGCAAAAGGAGCTTCCGTTGTAGGGGCTGCATTAGCTGCCAATTATGTTGGCGAAGCACGGATGATCAGGGCCCTTTGTTATATGAAATTACTGGAACACTATGCCCGACCATTTGCAGATGGCAACGGTAATAAACCCGGCTTGCCTTTGCGTTTAGTTGGTATCAAAGAATCAGGATTCTCCGCATTGGCAAGAAGCACAGTTGCACAAGTGTATGCCCAGATAATTGCCGATCTTGATTTTGCAGAAACAAATCTGCCTGTTAATTATGCAACTGCAATTTTGAATACAACAAGAGGGCATCGTAATACTGCTATTGCTCTTAAAACAAGAGTTTATCTTGTTATGCAGGATTATCCAAAAGTGATAACAGAAGGTAATAAGCTAGCGCCGCAAGCTCTTCCTCCTTATAGTGCTACTTCTGGCGTTGCCAATGCTTTACAGGCAAACATTGTAAATGTATTCAGGTCTCCTTACACAACTACTGAATCCATTTTATCAATGCCTATGAGTTCTACTGCAGGTGATAACCCGGGTACGCAAAACCAATTGGGTTTTTATTTTGCAAAATCAACAGGTAACGGAGAATTTTCTTTAAACCCCAGTGGAATTATTGCTGATGCCGGATGGATTGCTGCTGATAGCAGAAGAACTTTTGTAGCTACAGTTTCAGGTAAACCATACCTGAACCTGAAATACAATGGCCCATCACCATATATTGATTTTGCCCCGATCATCCGGTATGCTGAAGTATTACTGAATTTGGCAGAAGCACTTGCAAGAACAAATGCTGGTGTGGATGTAAAGGCACTTGCAATAGTAAATGCTGTTCGCAAAAGATCAGATCCCAGCACCACATTGGCACCTGCATCACAGGCAGCACTTATTGCCGCTATCTTGCAGGAACGCAGAATTGAATTTATGGGAGAAGGTTTGCGCAATATTGATCATATGCGTTTATTGCAAACCATACCTGCCAAAGGTTCTATCAGTGCAAAAGCAGCTTCTGAGTCTGGTTATATATGGCCTATATCAGCAGATGAAATGTCGTTGAATCCATTGATGACGGATAACTAGAATTTTTTATTCTAAATATAAAAAGAGGCTGTTATTGTAATAGCCTCTTTTTATTTCAAAGACAATCTAAGTTTATCTTTGGTAAATGGAGGATAACAGCATTGTACTCTTCGACGGCGTCTGCAATTTTTGTAATTACTGGGTGAATTTTGCTATTAAAAGAGATAAGAAAAGAAAACTGAGATTTGCTCCATTGCAGGGAGAAACAGCAAAGAAATTGCTCCTGCAGTTTAACATCCAACCTACATCACTCAGCTCTGTCATTTTTATTGATAAAGGGAAAATATACACACAATCTTCGGCAGCTATTCGTATCTGTAAATATTTAGATGGCGGATGGAAACTTTGCTATGGTCTCATCATCATCCCAAAATTGATCCGGGATTTTTTTTATAATATCATTGCCCGCAACCGGTATAAATGGTATGGAAAGAAAGATGAGTGTATGATACCGGCACCCGGAGTAAAAGAAAGATTTCTTCCTTAGCGTTTATTGAGCTGGTTTTGAGCTTTCCTTATAACGGATCTTCCTGTACTTACCTTCATTCCTGTCCCACTGAAAAAAAGAAATGACGCAACCTACTGCCAGGGAAAATACAATTAGTATCCAAATAGGGACAATGGAAAGACCAAGCAGCACATATAAGTGGACACTTGCATACATATAACTCATGTATGAAATGATCATCGGTACAAAGAATATTAAAAAACCCCAGCCAATGGTATATACCAGTATATATGACCATTTGCCACCGGTCTTTTGATCGTCCCAATATTTCAGGAATCTTTTTTCTTTTGCAGACAACATATTATGGAAGATGTTCTTTTTCTTTCAGTTTTTGATATTGTTTGGTCTGCATCCAGCGAAGGATATAGCCAAAGAAAACTCCGGCAACAGGAGCCATTGCTAAATTGATCCACAGTCTTTTCCTGAATAGTTCAGAAACAGGAACACCGCCTGCCAACACATCTATTACAGAAGTGATGATCGCCAATAGTACCCCAAAGATCAAACCGTAAATGAGTATGAATT
This sequence comes from Chitinophagaceae bacterium, assembly GCA_013140985.1. Taxonomy (GTDB): domain Bacteria; phylum Bacteroidota; class Bacteroidia; order Chitinophagales; family Chitinophagaceae; genus JJ008. The sequence goes on from JABFRU010000039.1 coordinate 29,806, forward strand.
TCCATGCCGGCATTCGCATAGTTTCTTCAAGCCGGGCCAGTGTCTTTTGTTCTTTTGGAGTCAGCATACTATTCCTGCATCATTTTTTTGATAACTGTTTCAATTTCCTCTGCATTCGGCTTACTGAAATAATCACCATCACTTCCATAAGCAGGACGATGGGCTTGGGCGGTAATAGTTCTTGGCGCTACATCCAGATAACGATAACCACCTTGTTCTTCCATCACTTTGTTGAACATATAAGCGGCTGCACCACCGGGCACATCTTCATCAACAAAAACGATACGATTGGTTTTTTTGAGTGATTCAAGGATCTTGTGATGAATATCAAAAGGCAATAATGTTTGCACATCTACGATCTCGCAGCTGATACCACCAGCTTCCAGTAAATTCACAGCATCCTGCACAATTCTCAACGTAGAGCCATAAGAAACGATCGTTACATCCGTTCCTTCTTTGATCACTTCAGGTACACCAAACGGAACTGTGAATTCCAAAATATTAGAAGGCAATTTTTCTTTTAAACGATAACCATTCAAACATTCGATGATAAGGCCCGGATCATTGCTGCGTAATAATGTATTATACATGCCTACTGCCTGCACCATATTTCTTGGCACACATACATACATTCCACGAAGCGCATTGATCACCATTCCCATGGGAGAACCGCTGTGCCAGATGCCTTCCAGGCGATGGCCTCTTGTGCGAACGATCAGCGGACAACTTTGTGTACCGGCAGTACGGTAATGCAATGTTGATACATCATCACTCAACGGCTGCAACCCGTATAATAAATAATCAAGATATTGAATCTCTGCAATAGGTCTTAATCCCCGCAATGCCAAACCTATTCCCTGCCCCATGATGGTTAATTCCCTTATGCCAGTATCAAAGATCCGTTGATGACCATGCTTTTGCTGCAAGCCACTGAAACCCTGGTTCACATCGCCGATATAACCAAGGTCTTCACCAAATGCAACGACTTTGGGATTGGAATGAAACAGTTCATCAAAAAATTTATTCAATACTTCAAAGCCATTCAATACAGGGGAATCATCACTGATCACCGCTTTTATTTCCGGTACTTTCAATGCGCTTTTTACTCCTTCATTATAAAGATGTGTATTGTATAGCTTTTTATTTTCCCGGGACAGGTCGTTATAATAATCTTTTGTCCAGTAAGCTGCATCTGCATTGCCTGCAAGATCAAGTGCAGCATAAAGTGTTTTTAAAACATCCCGGCGAAGCGGCTCCCTGTTGGCTGACAGGTCTGTTACTAATTTTTTAAGATCATCAGCCTGTTGCGGCAGGCTTCCAGCCATTGTGCTGATAAGATCATTTGTTCTTGCAACCTGTTCTTTGATCGGCGTTAAAAATTTTTCCCAGGCAGAAACCTTGCTTTCTCTTACAAATTGTTTGGCATCATCTGCAATGGTATTCAATTCATCTTCCGAAGCCAATGCATTGGCAATGATCCACTCCTTCATTTTCTTTATACCATCCCAATCTCTTTCCCAATCCAGGCGTTCAGTTGATTTATATCTTTCGTGACTTCCGGAAGTGGAATGCCCCTGCGGTTGAGTTATTTCTTCAACATGAAATAAAACCGGTGTATGTGTTTCTCTTGCCAGCCTTATCCCCTCTTCAAAAGCTTCGCACATACCAGCGTAATCCCAGCCTTTTATCTTATATATATTGATACCATTGGTGTCTTCATCTTTTTTTAATCCGCTTACTGCGTCGGATACAGATGCTTTGGTAGTTTGAAATTTTTTAGGAACCGAAATACCATAGCCATCATCCCAAACAAAAATGGCCAGCGGCACCTGCAGCACACCTGCTGCATTGACGGTTTCCCAAAAATGCCCTTCACTGGTAGAAGCATCACCAATAGTTACAAAACAAACTTCGTTTCCGTTATTAGAAAGGTTTGTAAACCTGTGCAGTTGTTCAATATCCCTGAAAGATTTAGAAGCAAATGCTAAACCAAGTGCCCGGGGCATTTGCCCGCCGGTGGGAGCAATATCGCTGGACACATTCTTTAGTTGAGAAAGATCAAGCCAGTCACCATTATCATTTACAAAACGGGTGGCAAAATGGCAATTCATTTGCCGCCCGGCGCTGAAAGGTTCTCTTTCAATATCCGGGTCAGCATATAACTGTGCAAAAATTTGTTCAACAGTTGCCAATCCGGCTGCCAGCATAAAGGTCTGGTCACGGTAATAGCCGCTTCGAAAATCCCCTGCTTGAAAAAATTTAGCCATTGCTATCTGCGCCACTTCTTTACCATCTCCAAAAATGCCAAATTTGGCTTTGCCTCCCAATACCTCTTTTCTTCCTAACAGGCTGGCTTCCCGGCTGATGCAGGCAACACGAAAATCATTTAGCACCTCCTGTCTGAAGCTCTTGAATGAAAGTTTTGAAGCATCTGTTATGCTATCCGGGTTGTTTTCCATGCAGCAAAAATAGGAAGATTGCCTGCCCTGAAAATACTAGCTTAAAAATACTCCGCAGGGCTGCAACCCTTCTATGAAATATGCCATCTTTGGCTTACTTTTGATACCTCCAAACCGGTTTAAAAATGAAGAAGATCATAGCCCTTTTATCACTAACCGCCTGTGTTCTTTTTGCCGGGGCGCAAACCCTGGTGACACAGGAAGATCCGCTTGTTTTAAAACAAACCGAGTATAATTTTAGCCAGATACCGCAAGGTAAACCCGTTTTTTACACTTTTGAGATCGTAAACACTGGCAAAACTCCTTTGAAACTTGATGATGTACATGCCGCATGCGGATGTACCACTCCTGAATGGAGCCGTGACCCGATAGCACCCGGCGCAACTGCCAAAATAAGAGTGGGATATAATGCTGCTACCGAAGGTCCATTTGAAAAGCCTATCACTATTACTTATAACACTAATCAATCAAAACAAATAAAGATCAAAGGTACTGTATGGAAGGCTCCGGAGGGTTCTGCCCCCGCTAATGCTTCAATTGATCTATTAAAAAAACAAACCTTTTAAAATTTGTAAACCATGAAGAAGATCCTTTTACTGGCCGCTGCTTTTGTATTTACTCTTACTGTTTCTGCTCAAACTAAAGCGGAAGAGATTGCAAAATTCAATACCGAGTCATATGACTTTGGAAAAATAAAGCAAGGTGTTCCTGTTACGTATTATTTTGAAATCAAAAATATAAGTAATAAGCCTATTATCGTCGAAAGTGCATCAGCCAGCTGTGGTTGCACAGTTCCTGAAAAACCAGAAGAACCAATTGAACCTGGCAAAACTGGTAAAATAAAGGTTCAATACAGCGCAGCTTCGGTGGCGCCTTTTACAAAAGATGTATTCATAAAACTTTCCGGTGTTAGCGAAACAAAAACATTACATATCACAGGTGAGGTACTGACCGTTGAAGCCTATGATGCATATATGAAAGAAAAAGCCAATACCCCTCCGGCTAAAAACGACAAGGAGAAGCCAAAGAATTAAAGATAGCTTTTAACCAAATACAGATCCTCCCGCAAAACGGGAGGATTTTTTATAGCCCGCCCCAAACCCCTCCGAAAGAGGGGCTTTAGACTCCGCTATTTGGAGACTCTGATACTATACGAGGATACTAGTTTAATCTTACTACCCTCAAACCAACTGCATGAAAGAACAATTACCCGAAGCATGGCAGATCCATAATAAAATGAACCTGCTGCTGATAGACAATATTACCGATGCCGGTATGCAAAAAACGTTGAGTGCAAGAGGTGGCCGTACCATTTACCAGCAACTCATACATATCCATAATGTGCGGATACAATGGCTGGAGATCTGCGCTAAAGACATTTTTAAAAAATATAAAGTGCTGGATAAGGAAGCGGTTGTCAACAAGAAAGAATTGTGCAACGCCCTTGAAGGTTCTGCAAAAGGTATTGAAGAATTATTGAGCCGCAGCTGGGATGACGCTGGTAGAGTAAAAGGTTTTAAAAAAGGAGTAATCTCCTTTTTCGGTTATTTTATTTCACATGAGTCACATCACCGTGGTAATATTCTGGTAACCCTGAAACAATGCGGTGAAAAAATTCCCGATGCCGTTAAGCAGGGACTCTGGGAATGGGGAAAATGATTCATACCTATTACTCCCCTATTTCAGGTGAGACGTACTGTCATATTAAAGCAATATTATCTTCTTTTCTTTTTTCCACAATCCTGTCGAAACAATTTGATTTTCACTGGGCCCTGTGCAAAAAAAAATCTTTGGCACAATTCTTTTAGCAAAAAGGATACAAAATCACTTTTTATGACCAATCAAGTAAGTGTAGTAAAGCCAGATGTGCTGAAAGAAAATATGTTGTCTATAAGTTCTTTCCTCAAAGAATCGTATTCCAGCGCAAGAAAGAATATATATGAGGGGGTTAATTTTTTCAAAGACGAGTTTTCAGCTTTCTATAATAAAACAGGCAGCTATATTAATCAAATGATGTTGCCTGTCAACAATTTCCTGAAAGATATTGCACAAATAAATACAGAGTTGCAGCAGGAAGGATCAAAAAATTACCCTGTCCCGGGCCAGGCTCCTCTTGTACCTATAGATGAAGCATTACAATCGCCAATGGAAGAAAATTATTAAGAAGACGGGAAGCCGGGAAGACTGTAAGTCCGAAAGAGTAATCGTTCTGGCTTACGTTCTTTCCGTCTTCCGGACTTTCTGACTTTTAGACTATTCTCCCATATATTTTTTGAATGCTGAAGATTGTTGCACATACTTTATCACTTCGGCCTGGAATTCTTCATTCTGTTTGGCAGGCCCGTTTTGTGAAGTAAAGTAAATAGTAATGAATTTATTCTTCCTGAAATTGAAATCCGGGTCTGTCAGTTTTTTTGAAGAGATGATGATGACAAAGAGTTTTGATTTTGCCTTTTCATCATTATCTCCTGTAGTCCCGGTCTTTGCATAATAATAATACGGTGCTCCGTCTTTCAGCATACGGCCCAGCCTTGCAGCAGTACCACTGAACAATGATTGTTTCATTCCTTCAAATACTTTTTCCCTTACAATAGAAAGATAGTTGCTGTATATAACTCCATTGTCTGTATAAAAAGGAGTGAACTCTTTTTCTTTTGCATACGGATTTAATGTCAATGAATAATTCCTGCTTTGGCTGACCAGTTTACCAAATGCATCCAGCATTTTTACAGGCGGCATCATGACCTGGCTGCTGCCTTTCACATGTCCACGAAAAGAAGACAAAAACATTTCATTAGGCCTGGCATGGTTCATCCCCGTTCCTTTTTGGTCGAATAAAGCATACTCGGGTAAAATGAACCCTGATTTTTTATATGCATTCCTGAGTAAGGATGAATCATAGCCGGATGAAAATTTATCATAACTTCTTGACGCAGGATAGGTGGAGATACTATAGTTATTAAATAATCCGACCGATATAAATGAACTATCTGAACCAAAATTCACTTTACCATTAATATATCCCGGCCAGTTCTCAAATCCATTCAACCAATATTGTTTTCCATGATAATTAAAATAAGGCCAGTGAAAACCATTCGCCGGGTTTTGTGTAGCAAAATGACGGCTTAGAAGATCAGCCAGGCTTTGCTTTGAATACGAACCCAGCAGTAATAAGTTTGAATGATAATAATTATCCGAGTACCGCAGGTAATCAACCACATTATTTATCCTTCCATTATTTTTTTCAAAATCATACTCCCCTACTTTTTCCCCGCCAAAGAATTCTTGCTTCTCAGAAAATCCTTCTGCTGCAAAAGCATCCCAGTCCATATTCATTTGCGAAGCGATAGCTGAGAAGACAATGGGCTTTAATGTAGAACCCGGACCGGGATTCAATCTTAGCAGATTAATATTGCCGATCTGTTTTCTCAATAAGGATTGCGATACAAATCCGCCCTCTCCCTGTATCACCCTGTTAAATCCAATTTTATCATTCGGATCAGGACGAGCCATCTCTTTGATATGATCATTCATCGCTATCAGTCTGCCATTACCATCAGCTATGCAAATACCATACTCTGCCCCTCTTTTATAAGAAGTGTCTTTACCCAGCATTGCTTTGATCTTTACAGATAAGCTGTCTGTAATTTCTGCATCCACAGAAATAAAAGCATTCTGCCTTATTTCTCCCCTTGCCGTGTATTCAGAGGAGATACTTTCTGCAAAATTTCTTGCCCAGATAAAATCATTGGACATTGGGTACACATAGAACCGGCTACCATTGACAAAATAATTCTTCATGAAGGCGTCCGGTTGTATCACCAGTAGTTTTTCATTGCCTGCATCATCGTTGATGCGTATCCTGTCAGGATTATTCAATAACAAAGTATCCTTCGGGCTCAAACTTGTCATCCTTCCCGCAGAATTCAATTGGAATATCCTGTCTGATATATTGATCAAACAAAGTTGCTCATATAAATTCTCCGCATATTTCCTTTTAAAACCCAACTGCAAACCATCACTCAATAAAGTCGTTGGCTGATCCGTATAAGAGCTCATTCTTTTTTCCAATACACTATTGTTTGTCTTACTCCAAAAAGTGATATTGTAGTTACTTGTATCACTGAAAACATTGCCTGCCCAGTATTGCTGTAAATGCGGCGGCGGTTCCACCCTGAAATAATTATCATTGACGGCTAATTGCGGACGACCTGAATAAATATCGAGGTATAACATCCTGCGCTGATCAAGATGTGCAGTAAAGCCATTTCTCAGATAAGATTCAATTTGTTTAAAGAAAAATTTTCCTGCATCATTGATATACCCGGAATTCAGTAAATGATGCACTGAATCCGTAAAGAGCTTATCTTTTTTCGCCAATGAAAGTTTGCGTGTTGCTTTTGATGTATCGAAATGATCCATGACAGGTTGTAACCGCAATTGGATATAAGAATCCATATTCTTTGCCAGGTCAGCCACCCGGAATTCTTTCTCTTTATTGTAAGCCGGCTTCGCCAGGAATAATAATAAACCCAACCCTGTAAATACAATAGCACCCGGGATCATTTTTTTCCTGTTCGGGTATTGTTCCAGTGGTATCCTTTTAAATAAGAGGATGATTATTATGATCAGTACAGATGGGAAAAGAATGGATTGCTTGCTGAGAATACTTCCAAATGGAAGATCCTGCCCGAAGAAAATATACCGTCCCGTTGCGGCCAATATCACCAGCAATGCCGTGATGAGAAGATAATTCAGCAATGAAAATCCAGCGGTGATAGTCGGGTAATTATTATTGACCCTGTTGGTAAAATCGGGATAAAGTTTATAAAATGAGGCGAGTAAGGTTGTCGGGATTAATAACAACAACACATACAATAATACTGACCACTTACCATGTTCTGCAATAAAAAAACGACTGGCGACAAGATCAGTAGCCTGTGCATTATACCGGGCACCTTTATTCTGTGGCGCATGTGGCAATAAATTAAAACCGGCTTTTGTTACCGATGGATTATTTTTTTCATAGATAAAAGCATTGATGAACCACTGGTTTTGCGCCGCCCGGATAACCGGTTCGTATGTTTTTCCTTCTTCGTATGCCTGCTCAATAGCTTTATCAACCGGCATTGCCATTACATCAATACGGTATTTTGTCATCGTTGCTTTGTCAAGTATTCTTTCCTTGGGGAAAAAAAGAAAGGCTGCCCCAAATAAGAATAAAGCTGATGCAACACCGCTCAATGCTCTTCTTTTCGCTGATTGATAGAACAACAAGCGAACAATGACATAGGAAATAGCAATCGCAAAAAGTAAGTAACCAGTGATGTACAATGTCCCGGGTAATTCCAGTAAATAACGGAAGATATAAGGACCATACATGAGATTAACAGCGAATAACAACAGGTAAATAAACCCAAACAATCCAAACAGCGAGGCATTTCTTTTACTGCCTGCCGATAAACCCGCAATAGCATAATTGATGCACAGAAAAGCTTCGTTGAATAATAAAAAATTCAGAAAGATGATGGCAAAACCAATATCAACAAAAGCAAATAACGCCAGCAGGTTTACGGATAATAGAACTTTTACCGGGTTATTGATAATAATATCAAGTGATTTACCAGTGCTGATATCCCACCATTTCTTTTCAGCGGACGCAACCAGCGGTGAAAATTTATAAGAGATATAAATGAAAACAAAATAAATGAGCACCAATGCCAGTGCAAGGTGACGGCAAACAGCAGGATCAAAATGAGTGATGACAGCCAAAGCACCTGCTCCTATCAAAACCAATATCCAGGCCAGGAAGAAAACCATCCTTACGCCTCTTTTCCTGGTGATCCTTAAACGATCAATAACTCCACTTATCTTTTCTTCCTTCACAATATCATCGTCATCATAAGAAGGAGAATAGTGCTTATTGAATAGTGAAGCAATTCTTTTTCGGAAACTTGTATATAAATATTTCAGGAAACTGAACCCAATGATGATCCCGAGCAGTGATCCTGTAATAATAATGATGCCGAAATTCCAAAAACTATTCAATTGTTGCATGGAAGGAAGATCCATTCCTTCATAAGGAGGAAAACTTTTATATCGCCAGTATAAAAATAAACGGGTGGTTAATAATACAATGGTGATGCATGATAAGAGTTGCCATACCCAGCTTAATTTATCTGCCCGCCTGAGCCATGAGGAAGCAAAAACAAGCAGGAAAAAGAAACCCAATACCCCAAAGACAAACAATTGCCATGTGCCTGCAGCCAATGTTCGGCTACCTAATTTCCAATTGAAAGAATTTTGTATAGAAAACAGCCAATGGATGCCGGGTGTTCTTGCCGGTAACAGCAACATATTATTGGAAACTGTTGCAATTGCTGATTGACCATTCAAATATTTTGCCTGCATTGCCAGGGCCGCATTTGACTTGTTCTTACCGTAACTTAATAAAACAGGTGAAAAACCAATAGCACTGTCTTCCCCCATTGCAGGAAAAAGAAATCCTTCACCGAAAACAGCTGGCATATTGACCATATCCTTCTGATCAGCGACTAAAAATTTATTTACGCTATGCTTTGTCCAGTCGCTGCGATCCTCTTCTGCCAAAGGATATGAAACAGGATAGCGGTTGAGTAAAGCAAAACTATCCGCTCCGAGATAGTTTACACGAAAATGGTTCTTATTATTTTCTGCAATGCTGATACCCCAGGTGATACTTGTTTTATCCGGGATGATGGCGCTAAAAGCGATTTGTTGTGGTTGAATTTCTTTTCCATCATACTGAACTATACCGGCATACCGAAACAAGCGGCCGGATAAAAAATATTTTAACTCCCTCTTCTCATTCGCTTTGTCCTGTAATAGTAAAACCTGCTTTAAAGCATTCATTAATTTTTCAGCAGTGTACCAGGGAGAATTAATGAAGGAAGTTTCATCTTTAAATATATTCCAGGCGGATATGCCTTTCTTAATTGTTTTGCCTGTATTAAAAACAAGGCTGTTATTGATGCTTAATTCAAAGCTGCTATCTGCGGTGGTTTTCAGGTTTACTTTGAATGAATCCAATTGAAAAGAAACAGAATGACCAGCAGCTGCATAATTTGCCGATAGTAATTTATTTGTATTGCCTGATTGAATAAAGAACGGCTCCTCTGAATAAGATGAAGTAATACTTAATTGATTATTTTTTTTGCCTAGTTTAAAACTGTTATACAAACTATTTTTATAATTACTAGTATCAGTTCTCCCCAGTTCAATATTATTGGCCACCCGGAACCCATCGTGGCGGATAAAATGATGATCGAGGTTGCTGAATGTTTTTAACGACAGCGGCGCATGGATATTAAAATAAAGGAAGGCAAAACAAGCCGCACTGATCAGCAGGAATACATAAGGGAACCTTCTTTTTTGATAACGGTTCTTTGCAAAGCTTTTATAATACACCCACCCGTACAGCAGGAGCAAAACAATAGTGAATGAATAGAGAAATGTGAGGCTTGTCAAAAATTTCAACATGCTTTGATTATTGGTTATTCAGGTTGGTTTCGTCAAATACAGGATAGGAAAGCTTTGTTACCCCTGTTTTCTCCAAAGCCATTTTTATCACAAGAGCTCTGCTGCCAAACTCAGTATTCAGTTTTTTCAATAAAACAGTATCAACACCATTTCCATTGGAAAAACCCTTTATCCGTTCCACCATTTTTCCGCCAATAGAGAGGTCATTGATGCGGAGATAGAGGTATTCAATATATAATAATGAGAGTGAAACCAACAGATCCATTAATCGTTCCCTGTCATTTGCGCTGAGGCGGGCGGGACTGTTCTTATTGGCATCTGTTATTCCCAATATTGGTTTTAAAAATTTCTCATAGGCATAACTGGCTACCATATTCTCTGTTTCCAATACTCCCTGTATAGCCAATGCCTCATCCTTTGATTTATCATAGCCCGGATAATTCTTCACTTTATATGCTTTTTGCATTCCATGCTTCAGCGAATCATATTCATGCTGGATACCGTTGTACTCTTTTATCACACGACTCAATCCTTCATTCTCTTTTGACAGCTTATGCAACTCAGCATTCAGGTCCCCGATCTTTGTTTCCAGTAATTGTGGAGAAAGTTTTCCTTTTGTCACTCTTTCTTTTCCTGCTCTGGATGGCTGTGTTTCTTTATTCAATCCTTCAATTGTTTTATTGATCTTTTGCTGGTGATTCCAGATCATAAAAACAACCAATCCAATCAAGCCTGTCAGAACGATCAAACCAATCAGCATATATTGAGAGTTATCGTCCTTTGTTACCACCGACGGTTCTTTCATTACCTGCGGCTCTTGCGAAGCACTATAAACTTTGATCAGGGAGTCAAGTTCCGCCCGGAGAATAATGGGGTTGCGGTTGCTTTTCTCCTGCACTGTCAATGTATCAGCGATGCGGATATGTTTTACTCCCGGCTGCTGTGCATCAAGACCTGCTGAAAAAATTATCGCCATTAAAAGAATCAATATCCTGTTACGCATAACTTTTTTTTAGAAATGAAAGAATTGAAGTATGCCTTGTCTTTTTCTGACCGGCTTCCTGGCAACTGTTTTCTTTTCTTTAGCTATATCTTCATAAACTGTATTCACTGAAGCCAGTTCACCGGAACAACCGGGAAACATTGAAATAGTTTTCATATCCTGTATCGCCGATTGATTTTCCGCTACGGATGTCAACAGGCTGTATAATGATCGCACATCTTTCACCCGTTGATTTTCCATTAACCGGATATAAATATTATCACGGGTAAAATAAACATCGGCTGTTTTGTTCTTGAACGGTTTTAGTTCATGATGGTTTCGCCGCACAACAGAAGTGTTGTACAGAATATCATTGCCCGGTTCGATCTTGATGCCACGATAGAGATAAATATTATTATTCAACACATCATTGTTCCTCGACAACCCCTCCTTTTTATCAATAGGAATACCGGTAAAATCAGTGATCTTGTATGCCCCGCTGAATGCCCCATGAATTGCAATATTCTTATTGTTCAAAGCCCGGCCGGGTTGTACCATATGTACTGCAATGGCAGAGCCAAGCAATTCTTGCAATTCATTTTCCAATTTATTTTTCAGTTCATCAAAATAAAAAGCCCGCCCACTGAGCATCACCATTTTTATTCTCCGTTTAATATCCTTTGTCATCACATCTTTGATGCTTGACATGATACAATGAACGATACAATCGGTCGCTTTATGAATGATACCGGTGATCTCATCATCCCAGCGGATGTTACGTCCATTCAATATTGTTTCAGCATATTGCAACAAGGTAGAAGGATCTTTATAGAGATTGCCGATCGTTCTTTCTGTACTCATTGAATTTTCCGCAATAGCTGTGAATTCAGTAAGGCCCACCGGTTGGTGATTCCTGAATCTCCTTTTCTGCAATTCCATCAACTGGATAAAATTCAGCACATCCGCAGTAAGGTCCTGGTTGAGGATATGCTGCTGAATAAAATCTTTTACAGAAATAGCATTGCTGCCGGGAATTGTTTTTAAGCTAAGAGTCAAAAAATCTTCGGTGAATCCATACAGCAATACATTTCCAGCTCCGGCAAAACCTGTTCTGAAAAAACTTGAATAGTTCTCGTTGTCATCTGCCAGCACCATGGAAATATCAGTCGTTCCTTTACCACAATCAATGACCAGGGCAATTTCTCCATTGGAAAGATCAACTTCATCGGCATGTGTTTGTTGATAGCCCATGAAAGCTGCATCGCTTTCGGAAATAGTTTCGTATTCGATAAATAACTTATTGGATGTAATGCCGAGAGAGTTCAACAAACGATCTGTTTGTCTTCTTAATTCATTCAGCAATTCAAAAACATCATGCTGGGTGTAAATATTCGGCACTAATAATGTTACAATAATGCCACCCTGCTGGAAGGACGGTTTAGTACTGATCATCAGTCTCAGCAATCTCAATAACACAGCGCTTATCAGTTCTTTTTTATGCGAACGGATACTGTAATCTTCTGTACGATCATCAATAGAAAGCTGCAGGCTTTTTTCAATTCCGAGTTTTAGATTGGGAATGATCTCATAATCATTCTTGAAGCTGATCTCAGTCGCCGACACTTCTTTACGGGTAATGAACATTCTTATTTCATCATCAGCAATATCACTGGTGAAATTGAAGGGAAAATTTTTTCGTTCATCCCTGCTCAATTTCCTTTTTACGGCGTAAAAAGAACGATAGAGCATCGGCTGACCATCTTCGTGGTTTAAAAAATCTCCCCGCTGCCTGTTCTTATATCCATCCTGCAGGTTGAGCCGGCTGATCACATTCTCCAATATATCATAAGGCACAACGGCTGATTGCGGCCCGCAATTCTTATAACCCACCTGGCTGGCCTCACTGCCAAAATCGATCACCACCCTGTTACATTCCCCTGATCGGACAATAGTGAATTGGAAAAGTCCGGAATACTTTTCTTCTTCAGAATGTTGCAATGTTATTTTGAGATTGAAAGGGAACTGTTCTGTTTTGTATCTATAGCATCCAACCGATACTCTTTTCTGATCGGCTGAATAATCTAAACGGATACCTGTTTCTTCATCATAAAATGCTTCAACAGCAAATACAGAATTCTTTTTAATGATCAGTTCAAAATCATTTCCTTCTCTTTTTATCGAAATATGACATTCCCGGAGCGGAATATCCTGTCTCTCCGAAGGAGCCATCTGGTTAAGAACGATCTTCCCGGGATCTTCAATAGTAAGTAAAGGGGTCAACACTCTGTCTTCTGCATGAACAACGAAATTGAAATCAGTCTCAGCTTTTGTTTGTCCATGTTCATTTTCGAGTCTCGCTACAAAATAACGGTCGCTCCGGATCAGAACTGGTAAATAGTATAAAGCCATTTGTATTTTGGGTTTTAGATTTTTGATTTAGATCCCTGACTCCTGTTTCCCGACTCTCCCTCACTCTCTGCAGAACCACCGGTCATTATAATTGCCTGAATTATTTTTTACTGCTGCTGAATAACAAAAATTAAATGCCTTTGCCCGGATGGATTCAAATGAAACCGAGATACTGTCTCCGCGATAAACGGCATCCCATGCTCTTGATGATTGTTTATCGTACCTGATATTGCCAAAACGAAGCGTATCTGATACACTCACTTCTTTATTCCTCCATACCAATAATTTTACAACAGCATTATCAAGATTAAATCCTGTTGTATTATCAATTGATAGATTGATATTGAAAAAACGGGAACCTGCGCTGCTTGTTTCCTTTTCAGAATGCAGCTTCAGTTCTATTCGTTCCGGCCAAGTATTGCGCAGGCGAAGATTTGTTTTTGTACTCCTGTCAAGTGATGTGCCCCTGTTGGCCTCAATATCGCTGATCAGCGAATCAATATCCATCAACGGAACATTGTTGGGCCTTGTGGCAACAGTATTTACCGGGTCAGCTTTCTTCCATTTGATCTTTGTGAAATTGAACACAAGAAAAGCTCCTCCTACCAATGCAGCCAGGAATAAAAATTTTTTCAGCCAGCTCTTTTTGCCATTTACTCTTACTGGAACAGTTTCGTGGATTGAAGCAGCGATCGCCACGTCTTTTTTCTTAATGGCGGGATACATTTTCCGGTAAGCGGCATAGCCTATCCATTCATTGCTGTTGAACAGCCATACCCGGCTTTTATCAGGTTGAGCAGTTGATCCGATGAGTTCTTCCAATTCCTCCTGCGACTGTACTTCTTTTACTCCACCCGATCCGTCGGTAAAAAGAAATTTTTCCATGGCAGACGGTATAAACTTTGTTTAGATGTGATTAAGAGTAAAGAAGGTTCAAATAGGCATTGCTGAATTGAAATGAAAAATTACAATGCTGTAAGTATTCAGCAATTGCTGAGAAAGGGTTACAACAATAATTTATGAATATGGGGAGAGAAAAAATTCTTCTTATGATTTCCTAAACAAAAAATTGTGGAAGCATTTATACTAAAAGCAATTATTCATCCACTGTCCAGTGAAATTCTTTCTGCAGGGCTGGCAATTTTCTCCAATCGAGAGCTTTGCCGGTTAGTTGATTAAGTCTGAAGGAGACTTGTAAGGTACTATCTGCTGCATTGTACTTCAGCCAAATTGGTTCATTTTTCATGTTGTAATCAACCAGGACATATTGTTGCTTACCGGTATCATACACCAATTTATAATCCACCATTTCATCATTGTCACCCTGGAAGATCATGTAATTGTCTTTATGAATAAAAAACCGTTTGACCGGGAATTTGTTTGGTTGTAATGTATCGGCGCCTGCAATAAATTGTTGTACCTCATATGCTCCATGCATATAAGGACGTTTGGCTTTATCACCGTTAAAATTCCCTGAACGCATGAATGGATAAAAAGCTTCCAGCAAAATAATACCGGTAGCAAACCATTTTAAAAACGTTGACAATAACCTGTTTTTAACCAACCGCTCTTTATTTACAAATTGTGTTACTGTTGCCGGTGTTTTAGAAAAAAAGAACTGAGATAAGCTTTTTACATAAGGCTCAAGAAGGTAAATGATATAAAAGATCAAAAGCAGGGAAAAGAGTTTGACTGAAATATCAAAACCAAAATTTACTGCCAGCACATTGAGCATGATGAATAAACTCACTAATAAACCAATCAGCCGGGTTCGTTTAATCAATAAGAATAAAGCTGCAATGACTTCAATTGCTCCCAGGAAAACATTGTAGAAATGAGAAGTCCCCATTGAGCTCCAGTACAAAAGATCCCGGGGCACTTTACCCGTTGGTGTGTAAAGCGTATTCGGTTCAGGTAAATAAAATTGGTTTTTAAAAATTTTATCCGCCCCATATTTCAGTAATTGCAAGGCGAGGTAATAACAAACAAGCAGGTAAATAAATTTTAAAACTCTATCCTTGTGTTTGCGCCAGGCTTTCAGTGTTGACAGGATCGCAGTAACCAGTATTGATAAAATAAAAAGGATCAATACCAGCACATACATAGCTCTTGTGTCGGAATAAACATGTGTATCGCTAAGCTGTGTTCTGAAAACATTTTTTGAGACAAACCCGATAAGGTCGCCAAACAAAAAATCAGTGATGCTTAGCTGTTTCTTAAACAGGTTAAAAGGGACTGGAATGAATACAATACCTAAAAAAGCAAAAAAAGAAGCGGTGGAATAAACAAAACTTCTCCTCATGTTTATTACGCTTGCTGAAGGCGGGGCTTATGTAATTTCCAGGAAATGAATCCTCCGAGACCAGATAAAAATAATATCCCCCCTGCTATCATTGGCACAGATGAGCCTGCTTGCTTACTCTTATCATCTCCTGTTACCAATGTTACCGGAATACTCACTTTAACCGGAAATGAATCGCAGCTTCTGTCATTGTCATATCCGACGAAGATCACTTTATCGATATTGTTTTTGAAATAATATTGCTGCTTGATTATCTTCCTGATACTGTCCAATGAATGTTTTTTTGAAAACAAAGGATGATGGTAGGCAATTTCTCTTCCCGCCCTCCATAAGCGGGGTTCGCTTTTTGGCTGGCGTTTATAAGTGCAATACTGACTCGTAACTAAATAGGCCAAACTATCTGAAACAAATATTACGCTGTCCAACTGTGCATTCTTTATTTCCGGGGTCGGTGCCATACCGAAATTTGATCCGTTGTCAAATAGTTCGTTTGCCAATGCAATACTGAAATTTTCAACATTGCCGCTATGGCTTTTAAAAGCGATCTTTTTAGTTTGGGAATATCCGGCTGCATGTAGCAGGAAGATCGCAGATGCTGCAAGAAAAAGGGTTTTCATGCTGTTGGTTTTTGATGGCTATTTAAAGTTGGAAAATCAGGTCCGGCCTATTGACGCAGTGGGTTTGCCGGAGGTTGTATGAACCTTGCAACAATATTTTTTATATCATTCCGTTGGTAGAAAAATAAAGCCACCATTGATGTTCCGGGTTACACTGCACCTCTTATTTATAAGCCTTACTACAGCAAATGCTCAACAACCGGTTACTGATTCTTTTCCCCGGATAGCCACAGTAAATGTGACGGTCACCAATATGCAGCTAAAACCTCAGAAAGGCGAGGAAGTTATCTTCAAAGGTGAAAGGACCGATACATTGATAAGAGGATTTTCCAATGCTGCGGGGAAAATTAAGATCATGCTCCCACCCGATGATAAATACACTGTCAGCCTTAAAGCCATATCCGATTCTACTAAATATGCTGTAGTATCCATTCCTGCCCTGGCAGAAGATGAATATTTTACCGATCCTTATACAGTTACCATAAAATTTGAACTGGCCCGTAAATACCGTCTCGATAATGTACACTTCGATGTTGACAAAGCCACGCTGAGGCCAGATTCTTATGAACAACTGACCGACCTGTTTGAATACCTGCAGCGCCATCCTGAAATAAAAGTGGAGATCGCAGGACATACCGACAATACCGGCACCGATGCACATAATCTTAAATTGTCGCAGGACCGGGCCAATACTATCCGCAATTATTTATTGAAAAAAGGAATAAAGCCAACACAGGTTACTGCCAAAGGTTATGGCGCCGGCGATCCTGTTGCTGATAATGGTACAGAAGAAGGAAGACAGTTGAACAGGAGGACGGAAGTGAGGGTATTGTAACAATGCATCTTTTTACCGGTAAAGATTATCTTTAGAAATATTACCGGTCAACATGAAAAAGATTATACTGCTTGCGGCGTATACTTTAGCGTCCTGCTTTTACATCTATGCTCAAACAGAGGATAAAGAATTTGCGGTCGCAGATTCTTTGGTGAACGCCGGGGAATATCAAAAAGCAATATCTCTTTTTAATACGCTTATCAGTAACTATGGTGAAAAGGAAAGATTCCTTACCGGCCGTGGCTTTGCGTATGTACAGACCAACGATATTGTAAGATCAAGAAAAGATTATAACCAGGCGCTTGTTATTAATCCTTCCTGCTCCAAATGCATTCTTAACCTGGCCATGCTGGATGTATTAGAACGTAATGTTTCCAGTGCATTTTCATTGATCGAAAAATATATCAAACTGGAACCGGCCGAAGGGCTCGGCTATGCCAAGCGGGGTGAGCTAAAATTTCAAACTGGTCAATTCGATGGAGCTATCACCGATCTCAACAAGTCGCTGGAATTAGGTAACAAGTCCTTCTATGTTTATTTCTACCTGGCCATGGCACAGATGTATAAAGGAAATAACAGCGAGGCTTTGAAAGCGATCAATGAAGCATTTAAACTGGAACCCGATGCAGAACTCGCTTATTTTATACGGGGAAGAATTTATGTGCAGATGGGTGATCCCCAATCTGCATTGAAGGATCTTTTTGCATGTCTTCAAAAGAATCCCAAGGCCAGTGAATACCATACGTATGCCGGTATAGCTTTATATAATTTAAATGACTATGGTAAAGCGATGCAGGCTTTCAATGAATCATTGCGGCTCGACAGCACTGATCATGTTCCATATCAATACCGTTCTTACCTGCTTTATTCGCAGGCTTCTTTTACGAGGGCCTGCAAGGATAAAGAAAAAGCTTATTCATTGGCTTATGCCAGGGGTGATGAAAATGCCCTAAAACAAATACAGCAGGAGTTCATTGAATACTGTGACCTTTCCAAAGCTTCGGGCCACTATCATAGTGGTGCTATTTTATTTGGCCAGGGAGATTTTGATAAAGCGAAGCAGGCATATAATAATGGTCTTCGTCTTTTCCCGGATGATCCTCTATTGCTGGAAGGAAGAGGAAATACGGGGATCGCCACCGGGCAGTTCAGTGAAGCAATGGGCTTTTATCATCAAAGTCTGCTGCATATAAAAAATATCAATCCCGATCTATTGACTAAAGAAACGTCAGCGGAAAAGAAAAAAGCCGCAGCCGATTTCTTTGTAGTACAGCTTTACGATAACATATCCTTTGCAAGTATGAACCTGCTCAAAATTGATTCCGCATTATTTTACGAGGGAAAAGCCATTGATATTTTAAAGAATAATGCTGCCATATCCCGGCGAGACAATATCTTGTCCCAGGCCCTTGTAAAACGAGCTACTATTTACATTGTACAAGACAACCGTGCCTCTGCCGCAGCTGATATCAGCGAAGCGTTAAAGTACGACCCAACAAACTCGTCGGCCTATATGGAAAGAGCCCGGGGTCTTATTCTGAAAAACACTATCGAAGGAAATATAAAAGATGAGAAGATCGCTTCTGTATTTCAACCCAACGATACAAAAAAGCCAGCCAGTTTTGAATACGCCACTACACCTATTAAAAACTGGGATCAAAAAGAAGTAGAAGCCGCATTGGAAGATCTTAATAAAGCGATCGGCTATGCTCCCCAAAACAGGGACGCTTATATGCTCCGGGCCCAGGCAAAAATACTTTTGAAGAAAAATGACCCTTGCCCAGATATCCTGCAGGCAAAAAAATTAGGGATTGCCGATGCTGCACAGCAACTGAACACAGCTTGTAATTAAGATGAAGCCATGAAAACGGGACGTACCACCGGTATACATCGGGGTGCTGCGAATTTTTGCTGAATAGAATTCCTGCAGCACAAGAGTGCGACGCAAGGAACGATGCCATGAAATACCGAAGCTGGTTTCATAATCATTGCCCCTTACCTTTGCTTCATGCTTTCAATCTCCAACCGTGGCCAGCAAATGCCGCCTTCGCCCATACGTAAACTGGTGCCTTATGCAGAGGCCGCCAAGAAAAAAGGTATCAAAGTTTATCATCTTAACATCGGTCAGCCGGATATTGAAACTCCTCCTGCCATTTTGGATGCAGTCCGCCATGCAGATATAAAAGTATTGGAGTACAGTCATAGCGCCGGCAATGAAAGTTATCGCCGTAAACTGGTACAGTATTATAAAAAAGTGGGCATTGATGTGAGCCATGAGCAGATCATTATAACCACCGGTGGCAGCGAAGCGATCATGTTTGGTTTTTTTACTTGTCTCAATCCCGGTGATGAAGTGATCATCCCTGAACCTTTTTATGCTAACTATAATGGCTTTGCCTGTACAGCCGGGGTGAATGTGGTTCCCATCACGGCACATATTGAAAATGGTTTTGCCTTACCTCCTATCGAAGATTTTAAAAAAGTAATTACTTCAAAAACAAAAGCCATCATCATTTGCAGTCCTAATAATCCAACCGGCTATTTATACAGCCGTGAAGAAATGGAAGCTCTGAAAGATATCTGTATCAAACATAATTTATACCTCTTCAGTGATGAGGCTTACCGGGAGTTTTGCTATGACGGCGATTATGTAAGTGCATTGCATTTGCAGGGAATGGATGAACATGTGGTGCTGATGGATACTATTTCAAAAAGATACAGTGCCTGTGGCGCAAGACTTGGTGCATTTGTAACAAAGAATAAAGCTGTATATGATGCAGCGATGAAATTTGCGCAGGCAAGATTAAGTCCGCCGGGCCTGGCACAAATAATGGGTGAAGCGGCTATTGATCTGCCCGATTCTTATTTTGATGAACCCAAATCAGAATACCTGCGCCGGAGAGACCTGCTGGTGCAACGATTGAATGCAATGCCGGGAGTGTTCTGTCCTAATCCCGGTGGCGCTTTTTATGCTATTGCAAAATTACCGATAGATGATTCCGATAAGTTCTGCCAATGGCTGCTGGAAGATTTTTCTTATAACGATCAAACAGTGATGCTGGCGCCGGCTACCGGTTTTTATGGCACTGCTGGTCTTGGTAAAAATGAAGTGCGGCTGGCTTATGTATTGAATCTTCAATCCCTCAATGCTGCAATGGATTGTTTGGAAAAAGCATTGGAGCAATACCCCGGGAAGGTCAAGTCTGCAATGAAAGCTGAAGCCATCAACAGTCGCTAGCTTTTAGCTGTTAGCTACTAGCCTTTTTTCGCTTAAAAAGAATGAATAGTTGATCTATTTTAATCAGCTAACAGCTATAAGCTCGCAGCTTTTTCTCCACCACTTCCGCACAGGTAATAATCCTGCGCCATACTATCATTTGCTTCATTACATTTTTCTTTTATATTTAGCCATCTTTTAACCTGACTGTCCACCCGACAGCCCAAAACACATATTATGAGAAAGACATTCTTTCTTCTTGTTTCTTTTTTGCTTTTTAGTACCTCCATTTTTGCACAACGAACGGTTACAGGAAAAGTGACCGATAGCAATGGTCTGCCATTGGCTGGTGTTACTATCAAATCTAAAAAAACCGGTAAAGGCACTATTACTGCAAATGATGGAACATTCCGCCTGCAGGCTGCCGCTGATGATGAACTGGAAATAACAATTGTCGGTTACCTGACACAAACAGTAAGTGCAGGAAGCAATGATATTTCTGTTTCATTGGCGCAGGATACGGTGGGTATGACAGAAGTAGTGATGGTGGGCACCCGCCGCACAGGCCGGGTAAAAACAGAAACCACTGCACCCGTTGATGTGATAAACGTCGGACAAGTAACCGGGCCCACAGGAAGAATGGATCTTACTTCCATGCTTAACTATGCGGCTCCCTCCCTTAATTATAATAAACAAAGTGGTAGTGATGGTGCCGACCATATTGACCTTGCTACACTCCGTGGATTAGGACCTGATCAAACATTGGTCTTAGTGAATGGAAAGCGGCGCCACCAAACTGCATTTGTTGCGGTGTTTGGAACAAGAGGTCGTGGTAATTCCGGTACGGATCTGAATGCGCTTCCTTCTTCTGCCATTGACAGGGTGGAGATATTAAGAGATGGCGCTTCTGCACAATATGGTTCCGATGCTATTGCCGGTGTAATGAATCTTATCCTGAAAAGATCAGTGAACCAGGTCACCGGTTCAATCGGCTGGTCAGGATACAGCGATCCCAAATTCAATACGGCTTATAAAAGATCATTGCATTCACAATATGAACATGGAGAAGATATAGATGGGCAATCCATCGCCGCCAATATAAACTTCGGTGTGCCGGTTGGCAACAAAGGTGGTTTCATCAATCTTACCATCGAGGGATTAAGTACTGCAAAAACTTTCCGCCAGGCATTGGATACATCCAATTATTATTTTAATGATGATGCGATGTATATAGATATTTATCGCCGTGGTCATGGAGATGCGGGGTTGAATGCGGTTGGATTGATGTATAATGCAGAGATACCTGGTAAAGGCAACACTTCTTTCTATTCATTCGGCGGCTATAATCATAAATCATCAGACGCCTATGCATTCACCCGTAATTTTTCAGCAAGACCTGATCGTTTTCCATTGGATAATTTCGGCAACCTCATTTATGTAAAAGAGATCATGCGCAAAAGCAATGATGGTGAAGTTTGGTACAGTCCCCATATCCAAACCAAGATCGCTGACCTTTCATTTACTGGTGGCTTAAAAGGAAAAGCAAAATGCGGCTGGGATTGGGACATCAGCAACACGATCGGCAGAAATGATTTTCATTTTTATGGCGATAAAACATTCAATGCATCATTCGGACCTTCTCAAACACATTTTGACGATGGCGGATTTTCTTTTCTTCAGAACACGGCTAATTTGAACATGTCAAAAGAGATCTCCAAAAAATTCAATCTCGCTGTCGGCGCTGAATTCCGCTATGAGAATTATCAAATATATGCAGGTGAGCCGGGCTCTTATACCAATTATGATCCGTCAGGAAACCAGGCAACAGGCTCACAAGGTTTTCCTGGCTATCAACCCAAAGATGAAGTAGATGCAAAAAGAACTGTATGGGGTGCTTATGCCGATGCGGAGTTTGACGTATCGGATCAGTTCCTTCTCAACCTTGCTGTGCGGGGAGAACACTACAGTGATTTTGGATTCACCCATAATTATAAACTGGCTGCCCGCTACAAAGCGACAGATAAATTCAATATCAGGGGATCAGTAAGCACAGGTTTCAGGGCGCCTTCATTGCAGCAAATTAATTTTAGTTCCAGCTTTACCACTGTACAGGCAGGCAATATCGCTGAAGTAGTGATCGCACCGAACTATAGTGCTTTGGCACAAGCTGCAGGTATTCCTGAATTGAACCAGGAAAAAAGTCTGAGTGCAAGTCTTGGTTTTACCAGCAGGGCCACTCCTAATTTGAATATTACTGTTGATGGCTATTATACAAAGATCAAAGACAGGGTGGTGTTGAGCGGACAGTTTGATGGCAGCGATCCGAATCTTGATCCAAGTCTTAGCAACCAGATGGCTGTTTTAAATGTAAGTCTTGCCCAATTTTTTGCCAATGCAGTTAATACAAGCAATACAGGTGTTGATATTGTGCTTGATTACAACAAGAGGCTTTCAAAGAACCGTCGTTTCAAATGTGTGTTTGCTGGTAACCTGCAAAGCATGAAGATCGATGAGATCAATGTGCCTGCTAAACTCAGTGGTTCTGAATTTCTGAAACAAACTTTCCTGAGTGACAGGGAGCAAAAATTCATTCTGGCTTCTGCGCCTAAAATGAAGTTCGCTTTGAATGTTGAATACGGTATCAGGAAAGTAACATTTGGAGCAAGGGTCACTTATTTTGGAAAAATTACTTTGCTTGGTTATGGACAGGATGGTTTGGGTATCAATCCTACTGTGCCATTGGATAATGGTACGGGAGATGTGCCTGACCAGTATGATTATGCAGGTAAGTTTGTTCCTGATATCTATACAAGTTTTCCGTTGGCAAAACATTTCACCGCTTACATGGGAATAGACAACCTGTTGAATACACATCCTGATTTTGGAGTAGTAAAAGGAGCAAAGGACTGGGCTTATAATACAGAAACAGGTGGCGCATGGGATGCAGTGCAAATGGGGAGCAACGGAAGGAAGTTCTTCTTGAAACTTGGCTTTAGTTTTTAATTGATAAGAATATCGAATCCCGCATGTGCGGGAAACAAGGAACAGAAGAATGTTGAAGTACTGTCTCAACCTTCATCTGTTCCTTGTTCTATTATTCTACTGTTCTAATGTTCATTTGTATCTATGCAGATCATCAACAGCACATTGGCCGATAAAGATTTTATTTTAGACATGTATAATATAGCCATCGAATACCAGAAGGCAAGATCGCTGCGATCCTGGTTGCCTTTTGATCCGGCGATGGTGGAAGAAGAGATCGGTCAAAAAAAACAATGGAAGATCGTTGATGGTGATACCATTGTTTGCATTTTTCTCACAGCCTATGAGGATCCGTTCATCTGGGGAGAAAAAAATAAAGACCCTTCTGTCTATATACATCGCATCGTTACGCACCCGGATTTTCATGGGAATAATTATACTATGAAAATAATAGAATGGGCAAAACAACATGCAAAAGAAAACGGCAAACAATTTTTGAGAATGGATACCTGGGGAGATAATCCCAGGCTGATAGACTATTATATCAACTGCGGTTTCAATTATATTGAAACGCTTACCCCTGAAAACACCAAACATTTACCCAAACATTACAGTTGTATCTCGCTGAGTTTATTTGAGATTGAAGTTGGTTAATGTGGAAATATGGAAATGTGAAAGTGTGGAAATGGACGCAATCCTGAACTAATTTTCCCATTATCACATTCTCCCATTTTTATTTGACGAATTTCGTTTTTTCACCCAACACTTTCTTTATAAAACTTTCATCCAGTTCCGAAAGTTTTAATGGTGCGGCAGGTTCATCACCAAATTCATTTATGATCAATCGCCACCAACCAACATTTTTCCAGTGACCGAGTTTATATCCCACCTGCTCATACGTTGTAAAATATTTGAATCCGCAACTTTCATGAAAGGCCACACTATTATCATTCGGCAAATTGATAACCGCATACACATTATTGAATCCCTGCTTTTTCAATATCTCAAAAAGAGCTGCATACAATGCATATGCAATTCCTCTTCGATGAAAATCATTATGGATATACACAGAACTTTCAACACTCCACTGGTAAGCTGTTCTTTCCCGGTGCCGGGTGGCATAAGTATAGCCAGCAATAACGCCATCGACCTCACAAACCAACCAGGGCCAATTTTCTAAATAAGTATCTATTCTTTTTGCAAATGCCTCTGTAGTGGGTACTTCGGTTTCAAAAGTCAGGGAAGTGTTCCTGATATAAGGCGCATAGATGTCAAGGATTCCCTTTGCATCACCAGAAGTAGCAAGACGAATAGTTACCATAAAAAAAAGCCCACTTATTGCGGGCCGTATTGTACCGGGGAGCAGACTTGAACTGCCGACCTCAGGGTTATGAATCCTGTGCTCTAACCAGCTGAGCTACCCCGGCAAAAGGGGCAGCAAAAATAGCCATTTCAGCCTAAAGAGTGAAATCATTTTCCTTATTACCCTATCAAAATCCCGGGTCTTCTTCCTTTACAAAATTGATCAATGCTGCTGTATTTTTCAGGTTCAGCTTTTTCAGAATGTTATAGCGATGCACTTCAATTGTCTTAGTGGAAATGTTCAACTTTTCTCCTATCTCCCTGGAAGAAAGCCCGTTCTTGATAAGATTCACCACTTCAAGTTCCCGCATAGACAGATCTTTTATACCCCTCTGTTCAGATTCGCCACTCAACGTTTTTTCAGAAAGGATCTGTTTTATTTCTGAACAGATATAAGTATTACCCTTCATTGCCTCATCTATCGCTTTGAAGATCTCTTCATGCGGCGAGTTTTTTGTTACGTATGCCTTAGCTCCCAATTTGATCATTTTTTTTGCCAACGCCGGCTGGTTATGCATTGACACCCCGATGATATGAGTACCCGGTGAGTTTTGCCTGATCAATGGAACGGCATCAAGGCCTGAAGCATTGGGCAGATTAATATCAAGCAAAACAACGTCAGGTTGCTTTTCAGTGATAAGATCAATGGCTTCATCAAATTTTCCGCTTTCGCCGATTACCCCGATCGAAGGATGACCCGCAAATAATCGCACCCACATTTCACGAATCATCTTGTGATCATCGACAACTATAATGCTGATCGTTTTCATAAACGGATTAATTGTTTACTTTTATATTGAGTGCCGGAACGGGTACCATCATTCCGGTTACATTATAATACAGAAATTCTATTTGTACAATTTCCTGAAAAAATACCTGAAGATTATTTTCAATAAACGAAGCGGGGGAAGTGCAGATGTTGGCTGATTTTCTCATACAGTTTGACTTGCAGATGATACATCTATTGCCAATTAATCAGTCCCTAACCAATAATGTTCTCAACACAATTTAATATAATTTAATATATAAAACTCATGTTTCTGTAAAATAGGTGGATATAGATAATTTTAGCCAGGAAACTGTAATAACAGACAATACTATCACTTTATTTGCCAGGGCTTTGAAATGGTTTTGAAAAACCCCCGCTTTTGCAGGGGTTGTATCCCGAACCGTCCTGAGTTAATCAGTTCTTAGCCACATCAAATTTTTTGAAGATCGAACGAACAGCATTTTGAATCTCACGGGTTGTGAGATTTTTGCTATTCACCTCATCAGTTGTCCATCCCTGCCATACTGTTTTATCTGTTCTTGCATCGACCATAGAAATAGTAACGGTACCTTCCCTGATGGATCGTTCATCCCTCTCATATCCTATAAACCGTGAAGGATAATAAATAGTGCTGTATCGGCGGGTATAGGGATTATAAAATACCCTGCTGTAGGGTCTCGAATACACAGGACTATTGCTTTCCTTTATTCCTTTTTCAACCAATACATCATAGCTGAGCAATACATCGGGCCTGTTCCTCACTTCTTTCCAGCCGGCTGATTTTTCCAGTTCTTTCGTCACCGCATCTTTGATCTTTAGCTCTGTTATATCATTACTCCTGTTTTTATCATGTCTCCCCTCACCATCTTTATCAACCCAGGCAAATGTTTTGTAACGGCTAAAATCTGCATTATCGTCTTTTTCAATATGAGCTGTGGAGGCACAACTTGCAAGCAAGAAGACGACGCCTGAACATCCGCTCCACAACTTCAGATTCTTCATCATGATTCTATGCTCCTTTTTTATTAGATGATTAAAAAAATCACTTATATAAACGGCAAAAATGATGCGGCGATTACTAAAGAGTTGTGAAAGAATGGATAAAGATTGGGGGGAAGTGAAAAACTAAAAGATAATGACTAAAAGTTCTCCTGATCGATATTCTACCCGGGATTGTATGCGCTCCATAACGACAAAAGCTATTAGCATTAAAAGACTTTTATCTGTTAGTTATTAGTTTTTATCTAAACAAGACCTATCTCATAATGCCTATCCGGGATCTCTACATCACTAAATCCTTTTTTGATAAGACGCTGTTTGAATTCCTGCTGAACAGGATATTCTCCATGAACAAGGAATATTTTTTTAACCTGTTTATTATCCTGGCAAGCTAACCACTGGCAAAGATCTTCATAATCGCCATGAGCACTCATGCTGCGGATTGCTCCGATCTCTGCATGCACTTCATGATCCACACCAAATATTTTTACTTCTTTTTCACCAGCCATCAAACGGCCACCTAATGAACGGGGCTCACAATACCCTGTCATTAAAATGGTATTACGGCTGCTTTCAATATTATTACTGATATGATGTTTTACCCTGCCAGCATCGGCCATACCGCTGGCAGAAATAATGACCATCGGCCCATTTTGAAAATTCAGCAGTTTGGATTGCTCAACAGTTTGTACATACCGCAATCCCCTGAACATAAATGGATCTTTATCCGTTTGCATGATCCTTTGAATAGTTTTATTGAAGTATTGCGGATATCTTTTTACTACTTCTGTAGATTTTACACTCAACGGGCTGTCAACATAATAATTAAGATCGGGCAAACGATTTTCAATTTCCAGTTGATTGAGTGAATACAATAACTCCTGTGTGCGTCCCACACTAAAAGCCGGCATGATCAGTTTTCCTTTTTTCTGCAAGCAGGCTTTTTCAATCCAGCGTAATAACATATCGGGAGTAGTGGTGTTGTTATCATGCAAACTATTTCCGTAAGTTGATTCCAAAATAATATAATCAGCTTGTGGAAATGTATCAGGCGATTTCAGGATCGCATCACGGTAACGACCCACATCACCGCTGAAAGTGAGCCGAATCTCTTTGCCATCTTCTTTTACTTTCAAATGCACACAGGTGCTCCCGATAATATGACCGGCATCCGTGTACATGGCCTGCACACCTTCTATTACATTGAACCATTCATTATATCCCGCCTCCCTGAAATGGTTGGCTGCTTTTTTTGCATCTTCCATTTTATACAAAGGCTCCAGATAAGGCAATCCCTCAGCGGCTCTTCTCTTATTAATATATTTTACTTCGTCTTCCTGTATTTCAGCAGAGTCTTCCAGTAAAATAGTAGTAAGATCTTTGGTAGCCGGTGTACAATAGATCACACCAGTAAAACCCTCCTTTACCAATTTTGGAATTAATCCTGAATGATCAATATGTGCATGTGAAAGGATCATCACATCCACTTCCTGTGCAATAAAACCAAGATCCCTGTTCATTATATCAGTTTCTTTTCCCAAACCCTGGAACATGCCGCAGTCCAGCAATATTTTTTTCCCGTTCTTTAATGTGATCAAATGTTTAGAACCAGTAACCGTTTGGGCTGCGCCGTGGAATGCAATTTTCATTTCTTTGATTTTACTTTAAACGACCATGTAATATAAAATTCCGCTACTACCTCTCCTTCTTTATTCCTGCCAATTGACTTTGCTTTTACAATTCTTGCGTCACCGGTGGCAATGGTTTCTGCAATAGCCTCTTCAAAAAATTTGCCGTCTTCACATACAAAATTTGTCCTGGCTGTTGCTTTTTTAAAATATTCTGATTCAACTTTTACCACTAACATTGATACCGGTGGATTGATCTTATACAAGTGTGCCATAGCCAGTGAACCCGTACTCATTTCTGCCGCCATACTCAGGCAGGCAAAATAAGTGGATCGAAAAGGATTTTGTGAAAGCCATTTATACGGAACTGTAACGACACATCTTTTTTCATCGATCTCTCTTACTCTTACGCCGGCAAAATAAGCAGCAGGTAACTTAAATAATAAAAACAGCCGGAACTTGACCGGGTTTCTCATCCGTTTTATAAACGCAGCAGTATTAGAATTCATTTTAGTTTTTATCTATTTCTACAATACAAACTACAGGAACATCATTAGTAATAGAAGCACTAAACTGAATAGTCCCTTTTCCTGTAGATTGGAATCGCACAGGGTTTCTTTCGATCCTGGGAGCGCCTAAAGCTACAATGACCCTGTAACCATAATCCATTTGTGGATTTTGGCTGATCTGCTGGTTGATAGCATTCCAATCTAATTCCTCTTTACTAATAACAACAGCCATCACATCTCTTGTACCAATACTGTCCGGCGTCATGCTTTTATCTTTTGGGAATAAACGATATCCTGTAATGCCACAGAATGCCGAGTATCTTGTTTTGGTTGGATCTTCCCTGGTTGGGTAAGGAAACAAGGTGTAACTGCTGCCGTCTGTTTCTTTTCCGAAAACATAGATATAACATTCAGTATTGTTCTTCACTTCCATTTTGAATTTACTTCCCATGGCAACCGGCGAGATCGTTTCAAATTTATTATTGCCAGCTGATCGCAATGAAATATAATCACCCGTCACTGTTTTATTTCCCTGGTATTCCACCTGCACCAAACCAATTTCACAGGAAAGTGGTGTGGATGCCGATTTTGAATGCATTGGATCGACACCGTATGCTTCCCGCACATACGTATTAAAATCATTGTAATTGACCCAGGCAAATCCATTGTTTCCCCATTCAGGTCCCCAGCTGTTCATCAATAAAAAGGCACCGCTATATTTAGTATCGTCATATCCTACCACACACATGGCATGTCCGCCAAAACCCATCATGTTCTCGTCGCCGGATTCCGGCTGCCATACATCCTGTCCTTTCATTGACTGCATAAAACTTTGCCCAACCATCATACCAATTACCACCGGGGCACCCTGTGCCAAATTTTCTTTGATAGCATGTAAGTCAATAGCATCATTTCTGTCGCCCAATGAAAGACGATTGAACCCATGCATTTTGAATTGCGTTGCGTTACTCAACAGTTGTTGCCCCGGCTGCCGGGTACAATCCTGTTCATCATACGCAAAATCATTATAAGGTACTGAACCCCGTTGTGTCATAAATTCCATTGCCCTTATTATATAAGAACCCTGGCAACCATCCAACCCGATCTGGTTATATAAAAATGAAGGGCTGAACCTTACATTATCAGGATCATTTCCTGAACGGGCCGATTCTAAAATTGTTCTGGCAGCATAAGCACTGCTCCATGCCACACAACTACCCTGTGCACCCTGGTTACCCACTGAAGGAGCAAATTGCTGCAGGTTGGCGCTTTCAGGAAGTGCCGGTCTGTTGGGATCATCAGCCAGTGGTTCATAAATTTTTGCCTTTTCAAATTGAGCCGGATCCAGCATACCTCCTGTTGCCAGTTTGGCAATATCGCCTACGTTACAACCCTTTCCTTTAAAAAGAAAAAAAGCACCGGCTGCAAGAACGAGCAAAATAATAATTCCTCCTTTGCCTCCTTTACCACCAAACAAACCAAGTATCATTGGCAATAAAGCGCCAAGTCCGCCACCACCGCCCGGAAGATTGGGTCCTCTTCGTCCGCCACCGCCGCTATCATCCCGTTGGTTAGGATCAACAGGATCATCTGTCATTCTAATCGGCATAATAATGAGTTTAAATGTTAATTAAAAGTAGGAAGTTAAGGTGAAATAAACCCGTTGCCGGTCTTATTATCAACAATTATTTTCACTGCCTGCAACGATTGTAATGAAGATTCGTCAACTTTGGTGAATACAATTTTTCCGCATGAGAATAATTATCACCGTTGGCTTTTTTTTCCTGCCAGGCTTTGTTTCTTTTTCACAGAAAGTAAATGGCAAACTAAAATTAGAACAGGGGCAGACAGTAAATATTTCCATGCAGATGAAAAGCTTCATCACCCAGCAGGCAGGTGGCCAGGCTATTGATTTTTCTGTTGAGGCCACCGGCGATCATGCTTATAAAGTAACCAATGCAACAGCCGATAACAATACGCTTCATCACAAGTTCCAGGCTATGAATTTCAAATTTGATGGTTGGGGCCGTAAAATAAATTTTGACTCTAAAAATGAATCCGATCTGAATGGGATGTTTGGCAAGCCTATAAAAGAAGTGCTGGAAAAGACCTATGATATGATCATTGATAGCAACGGGAAAGTACTGATGGTCTTACCTGAAAAGATACAATTGAGTGAATCGGACAGTCGTATGGCAATTGTCAACAACCTGCTGAAAGATATATTTGATCTTGTGCAACCGCCACAAAAAGGCAAAGCAAGTTTTTTTAAAGTGCTTCCTGATAATGAAGCGGGGAAAGGCGATGCATGGACGACTTCGCAGGAAATAAATGGCGGCAAAGAAGATGCGGCCTTTGCTATTTCTGATATTAACGACTCTACTATCGTTGTTGAGTTTGCAAAAAATTCAACCACTGTTGTCAAAGCGGAAATGATGGGTGCCGAGACCATTACCACTATGAATCATAAATCAACAGGAAAAATAATTCTTGACAGGATAACAGGTATCATCAAGGAAAAAAATGAGACCATTGAATCCAGCGGTAATAATGTATCATCTTTTGGAACGCTGCCGGTTACGTCTAAGACAACGGTAACAATTACAGTCAGGCCGGCGCTACAATAATTTCATATTGAAAACCCGGTTAAAATTTTACCTTAGTAC
>JABFRU010000046.1 GCA_013140985.1 Chitinophagaceae bacterium
GGTGGCTTCAAGAAAAGAAGCTTCGGCGGTGGCGGCGGTGGCGGTGGCTACAAAGGAAAAGGTGGCGGCGGCGGCGGTTACAACCGTGACCGTGGCGGCAGCGGTGGATATAACAGCGATTATTAATCCTTGATTATATAAACGATGCTTTAAAAGTCTGGTTCGAAAGAGCCGGACTTTTTTTATTTTCCCAACTGCATTACTACTATCGTCGTCTGTTGCGTCGCACTCTTGTACATCCAGTAATTCTATTCGGCATTCTGGTGAAAACAAAAAAGCATGCAATGGATTGCCATCGCATGCTTACAATTCACTTTGGCTTTCTTACTGCACCACTCTCACCACTCCTGCCCCATTATAAGAATGATATTCTCCGTTATACATCGCATCCGCATTCACCGGTCCCATTTTGTAATTACCGGGCGATACGGCACGGACAGCATAATAGTAAACCTGTTTATTATTGTACGCATCCACAAAGAAATGGATACGGTCGTCCCTTATATCTAATGCTGTTGGCGTTGATGCATCTTTGATCCAGTCCATCCCCGGTATCTCCTTTGTTCTTGGATTCTCTATTTCAAAACCCGCTGGCAACAGATCAGTGATCACCACATTCTCAATAGCTGTATTGAATGAACGTTCCAGTGAGATACCAATAATAATAAGATCATTTTGTTTGAATGTATTATTCGTTATCAGCTTACCATTCCTGTCATAGAAACGTTTCCTCACTTTCAAATAACTGTCTTCTTCTTTATAAGCGCCGCTTGTGCTGATACCTTCTGCCTGCCAGAAATAATACATCCTGCCATTACCCTTTGTTGCTATATCTACATTAGTACCACCCAATGCTTTCATATCGCCTCTCCACTGGCCACCATCTACTTTAGCAATTACTTTTCCGTTCACTTTTATTTCGGCAGTAGCGGTAGAATTATTAGCAGCTCTTGTATGTTTGCCTAATGCGAGAAAAGAAAAAGCTCTTTCCTGTGTACTCAGCCATTGTCTTGCTTTCAGTTTATCTGCAACATGTTTTACCATGATACCGATTTGTTGATTGCCCGGATCGGCATCGATCAGTGCATTCAAAGCAATGGCCTCGTCTCTTACATCAGAATAATAACTGCCGCCTGTTTGCGCTACCGATTCTTCACCGCTGAATGATGAAGGCAACATGGCATTGAAAGATTTCTTATCCCCCGCTGTGGCATACGCCGCTGCTAATAAATAACGGCTGTCCAATGCAAGGATAGCAGGGTTGGCTTTATAATAGTTCATTGCAGGTACATTCGTTCTGTTAGCTAATGCCAGCACATATAAACCATACGCCACTTCTTTTGGCGCTATTTTTTTATTCTGGTCCCTGTTATAATAATAAGTGATCGTTTCCTTATTCTTCAACCGGTTGTTGATATAGTTCAGCATTGTTTCCAATAAACTGTTATCAACATCAAAGCCTGCTTTCTTTGCTTCCAGCAAGAAATGTGCTGCATAGATAGTAGCCCACCAGTCTTCTTTGCCTTCGCCATCCCATAATGTAACAGCACCATTATACAACTGGCGCATTTTTATCTTCCTGATCGCTTCAATGATATTGCTGTTTGCATTCAGTTTATTTTGTTGCTTATTCAATTGCATCAGGTCGGCCATATCGCCATAATATAATTGGGGGAATGCAGCCGAAACAGTTTGCTCAGTACAACCATACGGATATTGTACCAGGTATTTTAACTGCTCTGCTAACTCCAATGCCGGGGAACGGCTTACCACCAGGTTATAGTTCACACTTGATGGCATAAAATCGCTCAAGCCAATACTTATTTTTTGTGAACTGCCTCCGGCAATGGAACCGCTTCCGGTTACTTGTTGTAATGTTGACGGTGGACGAACAGATATCTCCGTTTTATCTTCAAACTTCTCCCCCATTGCATTTACCGTTACAGTAATGTTGGCAATACTGATCGTTGGATCAGCCACTACTTTAAAGGTTGCTCTTCCTTCACTCTTTGCAGCAAGGGTTACCGACTGGTTATTTCCGCCAATAACTTTCACAGGACCTTTTACCGAAATAGCGGCTGATACATTTGCAGATTTATTTGTTGTGTTCGTCAATGTAACAGGAACATTTACCGTATCACCGGGGCTTAAAAATCTTGGTAATGCTGTGCTGATAACAACAGGGTCAGCCACCGTCATTGTATTATCAGCAGCGCCGAAGTTTTGCCCTTTATAAGAAACAGCCATCAATCTCAGCTCACCACTGAATTGCGGCACATCAAATTCAAACGTTGCTTCTCCATTGCTATTCGCTTTTTTAATGCCACCCCAATAACTAACTACTTTTATTCTTTTCGCCGGCATCGGGTTATTTCTCTTTTCACTCTCCAGTCCATAACCATCACCGCCGGTGCTGCTGAGTTTGGCTCTCATCTCTGCAAACAATAATGGATACAGATCAAAAGCATTTACCTGCAATGCTTTCTTCTGATAAAAATATTTGTACGGATCAGGTGTTTTAAAATCACTTACCTGTAATACACCATTATCCACGGCAGATAATGTTACAAAACTTCCCGGCCGGGCTTTTACTGTTACATGCTGATGCGTTTTCGAACGAACTGTTTTTTGAGCATTGATAGTTACATCTATCTTCCTGCTTTTTTCCTCAACAGTGACATTCTTGAATCCATGAGCAACTGTCAATGGTATTTCCGACAGTTCATGTGGTTTGATCAGCGTAGCCGTGATGTACATGTTAGGCACATGATCACCATTCAATTTCAAACTCACTTCGGCGGTACGTTTCTCCACATTTACATATTGATGAGAAACAACATGATCTGTCTCCACTGTCACAAGCATTCTGCCACTAAAAGGTGTTTTGAATAATGCTGTCACGGTTTCCCCGGTGAAATATGATTTCTTATCAATAGAAATATCAATATTGCCTTCATTGCTTACTTCAAACGAAGTATTGGTAGCACCCCAGCTTCCATAACTATAAAAACTGCGGCTCAGATAATTGCCGGCGCCCGGACGATATATCTTCACTTCATAATCACCGGGAGTTTTTGGCACATAGGTATAAACTGTATTATTGCCTACACTGATCTGTTGCTCTATCATCATTTTATCTTCCCGCTGCGATTCATAACGGAAATAACCATTGCTTCCGGTAATAACAGTTCTGTATTCATGCTTGATTACTTCTATCCTTGCAGTGGAGCTAACTGAATTCCCATCTTTGTTTACTGCAACCAGGCTAAACTTCACCGGCTGATTCAATGGATAATAATAATAGCCGTCTTGCTTTACACCGAGAAAAACATCCTGCGTAAACACATCAATATTGGAAGCCCGGCTTACCGGCCTGCCAGTTTCATCGAACACGGTAGTAAAGAAACTTGTTTGCAAGGCTCCCATATTGGTATAGGTATCCGGAATGGAATAGTCAACAATAGCATTACCCTCGCCATCAGTCGTCCCTTCTTTTACTTCTTTATCAAAAAAAGTAGTTTGATTAGCCAAACTAAAATCATGGTCAGGATATTTTTCAGATGAAAAATATTTCTGTCTTACCTGTATCTCTGTTTCATATTTACGATTAGCTGCAGGGGGCCCGAAAAAGTTCATCGCATTAATAGAAAGCTTTGCCACATCTCCTGTGCGGAGGAATTCTTTATCCAGTTTTGTATTGACCCGGATACGATCAGGCACAAATTCCTCCACCATAAAATTGGTTGACGCCAATAATATATCTGTTGATGTATAAACTTCTAATGTATAACTACCGGTGATGGCTGAACTGGCAATATCAAGATTGCCTTCCAGTGAACCTTCTTCGTTCAGGTTCTTGCGGAATGATTTCAGTTCCTTACCATTTGGCATCAGGAATTTTAATTTTAGCGGAACATCGCCGGGGTTCTTCCATTTTGCATCACGGACGATAACAGAAAAATTGATCTTCTCGCCGGGGCGATAGACATCTCTTTCTGCATATACAAATGCATCAAAGCCTGATGGATTATTTCTTTTTCCACCCACATCAAACCTTGACATATTCACTCTTGTATTATTAAAAGGCAGGTAGTTGAAATCATCCGTAGTTTTTGCTATCACCATAGCTGGTTTAAAACCACCGAATTCCTTTTTACTGTAAGCGATCTCAGCAACGCCCTCTCTATTGGTGGATCCTGTTCCTATCAATTGATTGTTGTTGGCATAGACGGAAATATTCACACCATTCAATGCACCGGCTGATTTGATAGAATTAGTGAACACATATATCTTATCCAATCCCTCTTTTGCGATCAGGCCAAGATCAGACAATGAAATATAACGGCTATCCTTCACCCAATAATCCGTTGCTGAACGGATGACAACATGATACACTCCCTTAAAATCAGACAGCCTGTCTTCAAATTGAGAGAAGTTCAGTAATCTTCCACTTCCGCTTTTTGGCAATGAACGGGTATCAATTTCTTTTTCATAGATTACATCACCCAGCATGGCATCTCCATCACCATATCCGTCATAGTAATAATCTCCTTCGTAGCCGCCATCATAACTGGCATAATCATAGTTGTTCTTGGTCTCCTGTGGTGAGTAACCATACCGTTGTGCCAGCAAAAGATTGTTTTCATAAATTTTTGAAATGATCAGCTTTACTTTCGGCACATTGGTGATCTGCACTTCGATATTCTTTCCTCCATCCTTTGAAAGATAAACCGCTTTACTATTGGTAAAATTGATATTGGCTTCCATTTCTCCAAACACTACACTTCCGGAATAATCTTCCTTCAGAAAACCTCCGATCTTTCCACGAAGGCCTTTTGTGATCACCAATGCATAACTTCTTTCCACATCAAACTTGTCGCTTCTCAGCGTAAATCCATAATCATTTGTTTCAACTGTATATACCAGGTCAGGGTCGAATTTCAAAAATGATTTGACACTTTCACCGGTCAATTGCTGGCTGGTGGTCACCTTCACCACTCCTTCAGTGCCGTCATGCTCAGACTCTACATTCTGAATCGTCAAAGCAAAAGCAGAAGGGATGACGATCGAACTGCTTATCGCTTCGGATGTTGAAGTATTACCTCTTTCAGGTTTTAACCCTTTTTCAATGGTTACTTTCGCATTAATGTCTTTATCTTCTGTTTTTAATCCATTTATCCGGACAGATATTTTATTATCTGTAGAAACAGTAATGATATTGAAATCCGTTTTCTTATCCTCCAGTTCAATTTTCAATTTACCCTTCAGATCTTCTGGTTTTACACGATAATTAAAAAACAGGTCGATCTGAGGAACGGCAGACGTACTGCTTTCTCCGATCCATATTACCTGCGAGTTATCCAGTGTGAGTTCCGGTGTGTGAAAGCTGATCCTATCCGCATTCTTTACAGAGTTGTATTTACTGTATTTCAATACAGCACTTTTGATCTTCGCTTTGTAAGTTGTAGCAGGATCCAGTGGTTGGGACGGAGAAAAGACCAACTCATCCGGGCTTTGCCAGCGAAATTTGCCCGGTATCTTTGGTTCAAAAGAAATGTAATTAGTAGAATCCCATGCATTCAGCATGGAATCGGTGGCCAATGCATGATCAAAACGGAAAACAAGGTTTGCCAGCTGTGGCACTTCGCCTTTAGCATTGGTAAAGGAAAGGCTGATAGAATTCTTCTTACAAGAAGACAAAAAAATAGCCCCGGCTATCAGCGGAACTACATAGAATTTGATACGCATATAAAGTGTGGTTAAGGAGAGAGATTATGAGGGAGAAATTAATTAAGTTTAGTGATGTAAAAAAATCGGCTGTTAATCCTTTCCCGGCGACTGGCAATTTCACAAAAGCTTTTGCACATCTTCGGCGAAAAGAATAGAAATTAGTGGTGAAAACTAAGGGGGAATATCCCGGGT
>JABFRU010000016.1 GCA_013140985.1 Chitinophagaceae bacterium
ACTTTCTTTCACCTGGTT
Organism: Chitinophagaceae bacterium; assembly: GCA_013140985.1. Taxonomy (GTDB): domain Bacteria; phylum Bacteroidota; class Bacteroidia; order Chitinophagales; family Chitinophagaceae; genus JJ008. The sequence goes on from JABFRU010000016.1 coordinate 19, forward strand.
TGTAAGAAGCCATGAAAAAAAGATGGAAGCAAAAGCTAAAAGCTGGAGAGATGCCAATTTTCAATCGGCTATAGAAAAATATCCCGGCAATATAGACTCACAAAGAGTTTACCAGGAAAAACTTGACTCACTCTATGAAAAGAGATTGAGAGATCTGCTCGATAGCACCAAAGATGAAACCGTTACGTATGGTATCAATGGCGCTATAAGTTATAAAAGAGCTAAGGCCGAAGAATTAAATCTCGGGCTTGACCTGCAAGGGGGAATGAGTGTGACATTAGAAGTGGAAATGACAGGATTACTGAAATCTCTTGCCAGCAATTCTAAGAACAAAGCTTTCCTGGCGGCAATTGACAGTGCAGAAGCCCGCAAGGCAAATAGTGATGATGATTTTATTTCATTGTTCCTGAATGAATACGAGAACAGCAAACTGGAGCCAAAACTTTCCCTCGCTATTTTATTCAGTGATGCAAGCGGAGGCAATCTTACTGTAAAATCTTCTGATGGTGATGTAAAATCATATATCAGGAGCCAGGCCAGCGAGGCATTCAATACAACTTTCGACAGGCTCAGCAAACGTATTGACCAGTTTGGGGTGGCACAACCTAATATCAATAAAGATCCAAGCAAGGGAACCATCAATGTAGAATTACCCGGTGTAAAAGATAAAGCAAGAGTAAGAGCTAATTTACAAAGTACAGCTAACCTTGAATTTTGGGAATTATACACTGCCGCCGACCAGGTGTATGTAACAGCATGGCAGAGAACATTCGATGCCTTCAAAGTAAAATATGGCGGGGCACCCGATACGTCAGTAAAAAAAGATTCGATCCCAAAAGTTGACAGCGCCGGAAAACCCGCTGATACATCCAATAAAGGTCAAACATTGGCCGGCCAATTGGGTAAAACAGGAGATACTTTACCAATCTCCACTCAAAATCCACAGCAATCCGCTGTTCAATTAGAACAATATTTCCAGCCGGACGGATTTCAATCGTATGGCAAAGGAAGAGATAATAAAGATCTTTTTCCGGCTGCTGCAGGCTCAGTAGCGCTTGATGATACTGCAAGGATGAATGCATACCTGAAAGAGTTCAGAAGTTTTTTCCCCGGAGATGCAGTTTTTGTATATGGGATCCCTGAAAAGGTAAAAGGTTCATCAAAAGAAAGGGTAGCATTATATGCTTTAAAAACATTTGGCAGAACTACGCCCAAACTGGATGGTGGCGCTGTAACAGATGCCGGTGTCAATTATAACCAGTCGAATAAGATCGAAATATCGATGAGAATGAATACCCGTGGTCAGAAACTTTGGGGCGACCTGACAACGGCCAATGTATCAAGACCTATTGCCATTTTGCTGGATAATGTTGTACAAACTGCTCCAAATGTAAACGAACCCATTTTAGATGGTAGTTCATCTATCACAGGAAATTATACCCAGGAGCAAGCCACAGATGTTGCCAAGATCCTGAAAATTGGTAAACTCCCGGCGCCTGCAAAGATCGTACAGGAGCAGGAGGTTGGTCCCACATTGGGAGCAGCAGCTATCAGGGGTGGTGTAATGGCATTCGTTATTGCATTTGTTGTCATCTTCCTGTTGATGCTGGTTTATTATAATTCAAGCGGATGGGTAACTAACATAGCACTGATATTAAACCTTCTTTTTACTGTTGGAATATTATCCGGTCTGGGGGCATCATTGACTGCTCCCGGTATTGCAGGCTTGATCCTGACCATTGGTCTTGCTGTGGATACAAACGTTATCATCAAAGAACGTATAAAAGAAGAATTGACAAAAGGAAAGGGATATGTCCCGGCTGTCAATACAGCTTTTAAGAGATCATTGCCACCGATATTGGATGGTCACATTACCATTCTGCTTACAGCTATCATCTTATTTTATTTCGGGTTAGGCCCGGTAAAAGGTTTTGCTACTACGCAGATACTGGGTATCCTTCTATCACTTTTCTCTGGAATATTAGTTAGCCGGTGGATCACAGATATCTTTACCAAACGGAAAGTGCATTTTAAATATTTCACCAGTGTTTCAAGGAAGATTTTCCAGAAAGCAAAATTCAATTTCATAGCATTCAGGAAAAAGGCATTCGTCATTTCCTTTATTGTATTGGCATTCGGTATCGCTTCTTTCTTTAACGGATTTGATTATGGTGTTGAGTTTGATGGAGGCCGCAGCTATACCATTCATTTTTTTGATAAAGACAAAGTGGATGTGGAGCAGGTGCGTGCCGATCTGAAAGCTGCTTTCGATGGAGAAAGCCCGATCATTAAAACAATTGGCAACAACCGCACACTTGATATTACTACGGCATATATGATCAATGAGACTGACCAGTCTGCAGGAGGCAAAGTTGATTCGATTGTACGGGAAAAATTAAGGATAGGTTTGAAAAATCATTTACCAGCCAACATCACATACGATCAGTTCAATGAACAGTTTAATGAAAAGAAAAAATATATTGTAGGATCGAAGACGGTATTGCCAACCATTTCCGATGACCTTAAAAAAGGAGCGGTAAAAGCTACCATCTTTGCCATCATTGTTATCTTCCTTTATATATTCATACGTTTCCGTGACTGGAGATATTCAGTAGGAACCATCATTGCATTGCTGCATGATGTACTGGTAACGCTGATCGTATTCTCATTTGCAAGAACGATCGTTCCGTTCCCGCTTGAAATTGACCAGCACTTTATTGCGGCGATACTGACAGTAATCGGGTTCTCGATGAATGAAGCGGTGATCATCTTTGACCGTATCCGGGAAGACCGGCGATTATACCCGACAGCCGGGTTGTCTGACACTATCAACAGGGCCATTAATGAAACGCTTAGCCGTACCATCATGACCTCGCTGACAGTATTCCTCACCATCCTTATTCTTTTCATATTCGGCGGAGAGGTGACAAGAGGTTTTGCTTTCGCCATGCTCGTGGGTGTTATCACCGGTGTTTATTCATCCATGTTTGTAGCAGCACCCATGCTGATCAACCTCGGCAGAAGCAAGAAAGAAAAAGCAGCAGCAGGTACGCCAACCAAAAGCTAAAGATCACTTCGTATAAAATTGAAAGCCCTGACAGAATACTTGCCAGGGCTTTTTTATTTCTTGGTGCGAAAATAAGTTAAACAGCAAATGAAGTTCCGCAACCACAAGTATTACTTGCATTGGGGTTCTTAAAAACAAAACCCCGGTTGTTCAATCCATCCTGCCAGTCCACCTGCATGCCATATAAATACAGCTCATGGGTTTTATCCATGATACAGGCAATTCCGTTTGATTCAAAATGGTTGTCATCTTCTCCGGGATGATCAAATCCCAATATATAGGTCATACCTGAGCAACCGCCGCCCTTCACTCCTACCCTGAGTTTTTGTGTGCTGTCAAAACCTTCAGCACTCATCAGTTTCTTTATTTCAGTAACAGCGCCGGGTGTTAAAGTAACGGGTATTGATATTGTTGTTTCCATTGCACAAAAATAAATATTCTTTCCGGGCAAATAAAGGGCTGTGGTTCCGGAAAACGGAATTTAACAGCAACCAGGCTGGTAGGAATCAGCGAGTAGCTGTTAAGCTGGCGTGATATTGTAATCTCCCTACTCACTACTCACTACTCACTACTCACTATTCCCTATTTTTGCTTCTTTCAAACTCTGATTCATGGATCTATCTATTGCAAGCCTCGTTTTATCAGGAATAGCTGTTCTTATTGCCGTTTATGCTCTTCTTCGCAAACCCCCGCAAGCAATACAACCTGCCGGAGAAAAATTTGACGGTACCACATTACGTTTGCAGGCTTATGAAAGATTGGTACTGCTGACAGAAAGGATCGCCCTGCCCAATCTTATCAGCCGGCTGAATCAACCCGGCATATCAGCTGTAGAAATGAAGATCATTCTTACAGAAAATATCAAACATGAATTTGAATACAACAGTACGCAGCAATTATATGTAAGTCCTGTAAGCTGGGATTCCGTAAGAAATCTGAAAGAACAAAATATCATGATCATCCACCAGGTGTCAGCCGCCTTGCCGGCCGATGCATCTGCTACTGATCTGAATAAAAAAATTTTGGAAGTGGTCATGTCGCAGCCGCAGGGTGCACTGCATGAAATGGTATTGCAGGCTTTGAACTTTGAAGCAAAAAAACTGATGAAGTAGTCAATAGTGAATGGGTCAATCGGCAATAAACAATGGACAATAAAAAACATACTGATAGCGGGATCGAAATAAAAAAGATCTACGATCAAAATGACATTCCGAAAACCCCTCCTGCGGAGGGGCTTGGGGAGGCCGGATCTTTTCCATTTACCCGGGGCATACAACCGGACATGTACCGGGGCAAACTCTGGACCATGCGCCAGTATGCCGGTTTTTCCACTGCAGAAGAAAGTAATAAACGATATCATTATTTATTGTCACAGGGAGTAAATGGGTTAAGTGTTGCATTTGATCTTCCCACTCAGATCGGGTATGACAGCGATCATCCGCTGGCGGAAGGCGAAGTAGGTAAAGTAGGTGTGGCCATTGATTCAATTGAGGACATACAACTACTCTTCAAAGGAATAAAATTAGAAGACATCAGCACTTCTATGACCATCAATGCAACAGGTTTTATTCTTTTATCATTATATGTTGCCCTTGCCAAACAACAAGGAGCTGACCTGCAAAAGATCACCGGCACTATCCAAAATGACATACTGAAAGAATATGCTGCAAGGGGGACTTATATCTATCCGCCCAAACCTTCTATGCGCATCATCACTGATATTTTTGAATGGTGCAGCAAAGAAGTTCCTAAATGGAATACTATTTCAATTTCCGGTTATCATATCCGTGAAGCAGGCAGTACGGCCGTACAGGAAATTGCTTTTACCTTAAGCAATGGCAAAGCTTATGTAAAAGCTGCGTTGGAAAAAGGATTAGATATAAATGTATTTGGCAAACGTCTCTCCTTCTTTTTTAATGCACACAATGACCTGTTTGAAGAAGTGGCCAAATTCAGGGCGGCAAGAAAAATGTGGGCGCAGATAATGAAAGATCTTGGAGCTACCGATCCTAAAGCCATGATGCTTCGCTTTCATACACAAACCGGGGGAAGCACTTTGACAGCGCAACAACCGTTGAATAATATTTCGAGGGTTACGATACAAACATTAGCAGCTGTATTAGGTGGCACGCAATCATTGCATACGAATGGATATGACGAAGCGTTAAGTTTGCCAACAGAAGAAGCGGCAAGAATTGCATTGCGAACACAACAGATCGTAGCATTTGAAAGCGGCGCACCCGGTACGGTTGATCCATTGGCCGGTTCTTATTTTATCGAATCGCTCACTTATGAAGTAGAACAGGAAGCCACAAAATTGATGCAAAAGATAGATGCCATGGGTGGCAGTGTTTCAGCTATCGAACAGGGATTCATTCAAAATGAGATTGCCCGCAGCGCTTATGATTACCAGCGAAAAATTGAAACGGGAGAAAAGATCATTGTCGGGGTAAATAAATTCCAGTCCAACGATGAGGAAAAGATCCCTTTGCTGAAAGTAGATGATTCGATCAGGCAGGTGCAGGCGGAAAAATTAAAAGCCCTTCGCAAAAACAGGGATAATGCAAAAGGAGATCAACTGCTCCAGATATTAAATGACAAAGCAGTCAGCGGCGAAAATCTCATGCCCGCCGTTTTGGAAGCAGTAGAGAATAAATGTACTCTCGGGGAGATCGCCGATACACTCAGGGAAGTATTTGGGGAATACAAGTAACAGTCATTAGTCGTTAGTCGGGTGTCTTGTGCCGTAAACGCCATAAGTTAACAATCTCCTATTC
>JABFRU010000045.1 GCA_013140985.1 Chitinophagaceae bacterium
TAGAACAAATGAAAAAGTATTGTGCAATTGCAAGTCTCGCAGCAGTTTTTGTTGCTTGTAACAACAGCGGTAAAGGAAAAGAAGGTGGAGACACAACAAAACCAGCTGACACAGTAGTAACTCCTCCGGCTGATACTACTGCAACTCCTCCGGCTGATACTACAGCTAACGCTGATACGACAGCTGCGAAGATGTAAGATTTTCATATGGCAAGCAATCGTTAAAGGCCTTCCTGATCTCAGGGAGGCTTTTCTTTTTATTCCTTATTACATTTGGTAAAGATTACCTTTGCCGACTTACTAAAATAATCGCCAGTGAACACATTCGAAGCGTTGGGTATTGAAGAAGGATTACTTCATTCTATTAAAGCATTAGGTTTTACCCAACCCACACCCATCCAGGAAAAAGCAATACCTGTTCTTTTACAGGGAACCAAAGATTTTATCGGTCTTGCACAAACAGGAACCGGAAAAACAGCCGCTTTTGGCCTGCCTTTGTTACAGCTTATCAATAAACAAGACAAGTTTCCGCAGGCATTGATCATTTGTCCTACCCGGGAGCTTTGCCTGCAAATAACCAACGATCTTAATACGTTTAAACAAAAGAAAGATCATCTTGCTGTTACTGCCGTTTATGGAGGTACTTCTATCAGCATGCAGATAAGGGACCTGAAAAAAGGGACACATATAGTGGTAGCCACACCGGGCCGCCTGATCGACCTGATCGAAAGAAAAGCGATCAATCTTGAAAAGATAAACTATGTAGTGCTGGATGAAGCGGACGAAATGCTGAACATGGGATTCAAAGATGATATTGAATTCATTTTAAAGAATACACCGAATCGGCAAAGCATCTGGCTTTTCAGCGCTACCATGCCGGCCGAAATACGACAGGTGAGTAAAAGGTATATGGATAAACCCTTTGAGATCACTATCGGTAAAATGAATGAGGGCGCTGCCAATATTGATCACCAGTTTTATACCACACAGCATCATAACAGGTATGAAGTGCTGAAAAGGATCATTGATTTCAATCCGGGTATCTATGGAATTGTATTTGCCCGTACCAAGTTAGATACACAGGATATTGCTGAGAAGCTGACAAGAGAAGGTTATGATATTGACGCCATACATGGCGACCTTACACAGCAGCAGCGGGATAAGGTGATGGGTCTGTTCCGGGATAAAAGTATTCAATTGCTGATCGCCACCGATGTGGCAGCAAGAGGTATTGATGTATCGGGCATCACCCATGTCATCAATTATGAATTGCCGGATGATTCAGAAGTCTATACTCATCGCAGCGGAAGAACAGGCCGGGCCGGTAAAAGCGGGATATCTATTTCAATCGTAACACAAAAAGAGGTTTATCGTCTGCGCCAGGTTGAAAGGTTGGTGAAAACCCCGTTCCATAAAATGGACATACCAAGCGGTAAAGATGTTTGCCGAAAACAATTCTTCCATTTCATTGAAAAAATGTTGCAGACAGATATCAGCCATGGCGAATATGAGACCTACCTGCCGATATTAAAAGAAAAATTTGCTCATGTAGAAAAAGAAGAGATACTGCAAAAGGTAGCAGCATTGGAATTTGACCGATTCCTTAAATATTATGAGAATGCAGCTGATCTGAACTTAAGAGAAGAGAAAAGACCGGATCGCCGTGGTGAAAGAATTGAAAGGGGAGCCAGCCGTGATACGAAAGGCAGGAGTTTTGCCGGTAGCGGTAATTATCAACGGTTGTTTGTGAACCTCGGGACGAAAGATGGTTTTTATAAAGCCAGTTTTCTCCAATTCATTCTCGATATGAGTGATCTTAAGAAAGAGGTATTAGGTAAAATAGATATGAAGGAAATGAACAGTTGGGTGGAAGTAGAAGCTGGCGGGCCGGCTAAAAAAATGATAAAGGCCATTGATGGTAAAAATTACCGGGGCCGTAAGATCAGGATGAACGATGCCAATTCCGGCGGCGGCAGAAAATAATCGCTTATAGTGTTGGATTTGAAAAGTTTAAAAACTATATTTGGTATATGACATTCAATAAAACATACGGCTATTATTACTACTTCGGAAAGAGGCCGGGTATGTTTTGTTGACAATTAAGAACAACTAAAAATCAACATAAAGAAGTCCCGGTCATAACAGGCCGGGATTTTTGTATTTGAAGAGTCCGAAAGCCCGAAATACGTTTATTCGTTAGGAAATTTCTTTCTGACTTTCCGGCTTCCGGACTAAATAAAGTATATGCGAACAAGTAAAAGATTAAAAGGAATTGGTGAATATTATTTTTCGCAAAAGCTGCGGGAGATAGATGAACTCAATAAAGCCGGAAAGAATATCATCAATCTCGGCATCGGCAGCCCTGATATGCCGCCGCATCCTGATGTGATAAAAACTTTGCGGGAAGAATCTGCAAAGTCAAATGTACATAGTTATCAATCTTACAAAGGTTCTCCTGTTTTAAGGAAAGCGATCAGTGAATGGTATAAGAAATGGTACGATGTTGAATTGGATCCCGATTCAGAAATATTGCCGCTGATCGGCAGCAAAGAAGGCATCATGCACATCTGCATGACCTGTTTGAATGATGGCGATGAAGTATTGGTTCCAAACCCCGGTTATCCAACTTATACAAGCACAGTTAAGCTGGCAGGAGGAAAATGTATGGAGTATAAATTAAGAGAGAAAAATAACTATCAACCGGATTTCAGAAAACTCCAGAAATTAGTTAGTTCCGTGGCTTCCCCTGAAGGGGGTTCCCGTAGGGAAGGGACGAAGTCCGGGAAGGGGACCGTAAAACTGATGTTTGTCAACTATCCGCAAATGCCCACCGGGCAGTTGCCAACAAAAGAATTATTTGAAAAATTAGTAGCATTTGGAAAGAAGAATAATATCCTGATCATTCATGATAATCCTTATTCCTTTATCCTGAACGATGAACCGATGAGCCTGTTAAGTGTTGATGGAGCCAGGGATCATGTGATCGAACTAAATTCATTGAGCAAAAGCCATAATATGGCAGGATGGAGAGTAGGAATGCTTTGCGGGGCAAAAGAAAGAATTGAAGAAGTATTGCGTTTCAAAAGCAATATGGACAGTGGCATGTTTCTGCCGGTACAATTAGCAGCAGCCAAGGCTTTATCGTTGGGAAAAGAATGGCATGATGAGGTAAATAAAACATATAGTGCAAGAAGAGAGAAAGTATTTGAATTGCTTGATCTCTTAAAATGTAGTTATTCAAAAGAACAGGCCGGATTGTTTGTTTGGGCCAGGATACCTGGTTTTTACAAAAATGGATTCACATTGAGTAATGAGGTATTGTATAAATCAAATGTGTTCATCACACCCGGAGGAATATTTGGTAGCGCCGGTAAAAAATATCTGAGAATAAGTTTGTGCAGCCCGGTAGAAAGAGTACAGGAAGCTATTGATAGGATTAAAAATAATATTTTATGAATGAAAGGAAAAGAATTGCAATAATTGGAGTGGGGCTTATTGGTGGCTCATTGGCTATTCAATTGCATGAGAAAAAACTTTCATCCAGGTTGATAGGTGTGGATGCCAATGCGGAACATGCAAAAAAAGCGATCGAGCTGGAACTGGTGGATGAAATGCTGCCGCTTGATGAAGCCATTCAGCAATCAGATGTAATTGTATTGGCTGTGCCGGTTGATACAATGGTTTTGTTGTTGCCGGTAATCCTTGATAAAGTTGATCAGCAAATACTATTTGATATTGGCTCGACCAAATCACAGGTGATCAATTCAATAAAGAATCACCCTAAGAGAAGAAGATTTGTCGCCACTCATCCCATGTGGGGTACAGAACATAGCGGCCCGCAAGCCGCCAAGAAAGGCGCTTTTGAAAATAAAGCGGTCATCCTTTGTAATGCAGAAGAAAGTGATGCAGACGCATTGGATTGGGTAAAGCACATGTATAAAAAGATCGGGATGCATTTACTTGAAATGGAAGCGGCGGCACATGACCTTCATGCAGCTTATGTAAGTCATATCTCTCATATCACTTCTTTTGCATTGGCCAATACGGTATTGGAAAAAGAAAAAGAAGAAAATGCCATTTTTGAAATGGCTTCTGCCGGTTTTGAAAGCACTGTTCGTTTGGCAAAAAGTAATCCTGCCATGTGGGTGCCGATACTTTTGCAGAACAAAGAAAATGTGCTGGATGTTTTGAAAGAGCATATCGCACAGTTGTCAAGGTTCAAAGAAAGTATAGAAAAAGATGATCATGCATACCTGCTTCGGCTGATCGAAAATGCGAATAAGATAAAAAGGATATTGAAATAGACCGGAGAATGGGTTCTAAATTTGTAAAATGAAGGCCGTCTTATTTTTTGTTGTCCTGTTATATACTTCCTGTTCCAAACGAATATTCGAAGCAATGGAGCCAGGCAAGTTGTATGATGAATATTTTTTCATGCGCAAGAATGGCCATTATTCTTTTAAACAGGTATGGATGGATATGATCCGTTTACCTGACAATCAGCGGGGCCGTTATATCCTCTCCAACGACACTGTTTATTTTGTAAGGAAAGAAGCAAAAAATGCATTCACCCTGAAGGGCTTTGGCATTATTGACAGCGCTGCAGGTAAATTTTACTACAGGTACAACGACACGTTGGAATGGCACAGTCTTCAAATAAGACAGATGCCAACGAGAAAAAGATACAAGGAGTGGGAACAATGAGTTTGGAACTACGGGCACAGGACCGGCAACACAATTAAAGTCACAGTTTGAGTTGGGGTGCAGGTGAAGCTTGTAAGTAAATAGCTTCGCAATTAATATCTTCGCACCAAACAAATCTCAATGCACCCACTCATCGAATGTGTTCCCAATTTTTACGATCATTCAGGCTCTTTAAAAATATATTTCTCATCGTAGTCAATCTCAAAAGCTTTTAGCAACCGCCGGTACTCATCCAAAAATGTTTCTTTCTTGTGATGTGCTTCCTGGTTTTGAATGTAACGTATAACTTCCGGCACATGAGATTTTGAATAAGAGAAAGCGCCAAAGCCTTCCTGCCAGGCAAATGATCTACAAAGTTTATTTTCTTTGATCCATTTGCTGCTTTCTGTTTTTACATTTTTTACCAGGGACGAGAGAGATTGGTCCGGCCGCATACCGATTAGTATATGTGTATGGTCCGGCATGCTGTTTATTTGGAGCATCTTGTGGTTGTTTTTTTGAAACATACCTGTTATATAACGATGCAATCCCTCTTTCCATTCTTTCTGAATGAGATCTGCACGGAGTTTTACGGCGAATACAAGTTGAATATGTAGCTGTGTGTATGTGTTAGCCATTCCTCAATTTATTAAACAGCTTTTGTTATTGAACGTGGATAAAAACTGTTTTGGATGTTTTTTTCTGAAACTGGCTGAAAGCTGCACGATATGTTCCTACGGAACATTATAAATCCCCTGATGAATGTCTACCCACTAAATGTCCCTACGGGACAATAAAAAGATTCTGATAGTTCTGCATCCCATCGGGACGCTTGGTGGGTAGAACAAATGTAAATGTTGAAAGTGTGTCCCGTGGGGACACTTCGTGCATGCTTATGCTTCGCTCAGGGCATATTCCTTACATACAATATCTTCGCAACAAATCACAAGTATAATGCACCCACTCATCGAATGTGTTCCCAATTTCTCCGAAGGAAGGGATATGAATATCATCAAACAGATCACTGATGAAATTGAAACAGTGGATGGTGTCCGTTTATTGAATGTGGATCCGGGTAAAGCAACGAACAGAACGGTGGTAACATTTGTAGGTCATCCGCAAGGCGTAATAGAAGCGGCATTCAGAGCTATTAAGAAAGCAGGTGAATTGATCGATATGAGCAAGCATACAGGTGCACACCCAAGAATGGGGGCCACTGATGTTTGTCCCCTCATACCGGTAGCTGATATTTCGATGGAAGAAACGGCGAAGTATGCACAGCAACTCGCCAAAAGAGTAGGAGAGGAACTCAAACTTCCTGTTTATTTATATGAAGCGGCGCAACCGGATAAGAGCCGCAGTAATTTGTCTGTGATCCGTGCCGGTGAGTATGAAGGCTTCGCAAAGAAAATAAAACAGCCTGAATGGAAACCTGATTTCGGTCCCGCAGCATTTGATGCAAAACGGGGAGCTACTGTTATTGGGGCAAGAGATTTTCTCGTTGCGTATAATATAAATCTCAATACCACTTCAACAAGAAGAGCTAATGCGATTGCATTTGATGTGCGGGAAGCAGGGAGAACGGTGGAAGAGAATGGTGTGAAAGTAAATAAGCCGGGTAGTTTGAAGTCTGTGAAAGCGATCGGCTGGTTCATCGAAGAATATGGTGTGGCGCAGATCAGTATCAATCTCACGAATATCAATATCACGCCGGTGCATATTGCATTTGATGAGGTTTGTAAAAAAGCAGATAAAAGAGGAATAAGAGTAACAGGCAGTGAGCTGGTCGGACTCATTCCTTTAAAAGCAATGCTGGATGCGGGAAAATATTTTTTAAGGAAGCAACAGCGTTCAACAGGTGTTTCAGATAAAGAACTGATCAGGATAGCTGTGAAATCATTAGGACTGGATGAACTCGGGCCATTTAAACCGGAAGAAAAAATAATTGAGTATATGCTTAAAACAAATGCCGAAAACCGGTTGGTGAGTTTATCGCTGACCGGCTTTGCTGATGAAACAGCCAGTGAGAGTGTGGCACCGGGTGGTGGTTCTGTGTCGGCTTATGTCGGCGCATTGGGTGTTTCATTAGGATGCATGGTGGCCAATCTTTCTTCCCATAAAAAAGGATGGGATGATCGTTGGGAAGAATTCAGTAAGTGGGCGGAGAAAGGCCAGCAATATAAAAATGAATTATTGAAACTGGTAGATGAGGATACCAAAGCATTCGGGCATATCATGGCGGCGATGGGTTTGCCCAAATCAAATGATGAAGAAAAAGCAGTAAGAAAAGAAGCGATACAGGCCGCAACAAAATATGCCATTGAAATCCCATTCAAAGTAATGGAAGCTTCTTTTGCAAGTATGGAAGTGATAAAAGCAATGGTGGAAACGGGCAATCCCAATTCTGTTACTGATGCAGGCGTTGGTGCATTATGTGCAAGAAGCGCCGTGATGGGAGCTTTTATGAATGTAAGGGTAAATGCAACAGGCTATGATGATAAAAAATTTGTTGATGATATCATCAACAAAGGCAGGGCAATTGAAGAGAAGGCAATAGCGATGGAAAAAGAGATAATTGAAATAGTAAATACTAAGATTGGATTGTAGTTAATGGCAGGTATTCCCGGGATCGGTTAATGAAACTAAACCAGTAGCCTTGCAATAAATGCCGATGCAATACAGGCATTCGGGAGAACAAAATAATATCATAGTTTAGCGGTTGAAATACAAAAGATTGATTCATGAAGAACAGATATTGGATAAGCTTGTTTGTTTTCTTTTTGTCAGCCTGTAACAATAAAGAAGATCGGGAGGCTAAAGGTAAAAGATCAGCGGATAACCTGGTGAACAATAACAGAATGTATTTCGATTCAGCGTCTGGATTTTGGATCGATCCTGCCGAAATAAACAGTAATGAATACAGACAATTTCCTGTAAAAGATTCTGTTCCTGCAAATAAAGATTAATTAATGTAAATATTCTGATGAGCAATCCAATAAACAGAGAAATAAAGGAGCCTGTAAAGAAGCAAAGCTCTATGCACCATTTAAAAACATATACCAGGCAGGAAGTTTTGTCGCTGACAAAAGTTCGCCGCTTTGAGACCAAATTGGGCGAAAGAGTGCAGGTATTGCATGACAGCAGCGATATCACTAAGTCTATTGCTTTGTCCAACGCAAAATATATTTTGTTCGGAGTGCCGGAAGACCTGGGTGCAAAAGGTAATTATGGTATTGGGGGCACAGATACATTGTGGATACCCTTTCTGCAATCTTTTTTGAATATTCAAAGCAATGACTTTTTTGATGGGGGCGAAATTTTATTGGTTGGCCATTTTGATTTTGGCGATATACAATATTTAATAGATACAACAGCCAAAGGACAGGATGAAAAGATCGAAGCGTATCGTCATGCTGTGAATACGATTGATGAGGAAGTGGAGCATTTGGCCAAGATCATCACGGAGAATAAAAAGATACCCATAGTGATCGGCGGCGGTCATAATAATTCTTATCCATTGATAAAAGGCACAGCAAAAGGCTGGCATAAAGCAGGGGTTATTCCATTGGCGCAGATCAATTGCATTAATCTCGATGCACATGCTGATTACCGCCCGGTAGAAGGAAGACATAGCGGTAATGCATTCCGTTATGCTGAGGAGGACGGTTATTTACAGAAATATTGTGTGGTGGGTTTGCATGAGAATTATATTCCGCAAAATGTATGGATAGATATTGTGAACAATCCTTTTATTGACTGCATCACCTTCGAAGACATCTTTGTACATGAAAAAAGGAATTTCATGCAGGCGGTGGCGCATGCTACCGGGTTTACAGAAGATACACTGAGCGGTATTGATCTTGACATTGATTGTATCGAGCATACATTAAGTAGTGCGATGACACCGGTGGGGATATTGCCTGTTCATGCAAGACAATACATTTCCTTTGTTGCGTCAGACAGCAAGCCTGCTTATTTGCATATCTGCGAAGGCGCTACCAGGTTATCCGACGGAAGAAGTGATGCTACCAGTGGTAAACTGGTGAGTTATTTGGTCAGCGATTTTGTAAAAGCAGCTGCTCACTGATCAGAAAACCGGTCCGTATAATTTTACATCCGATTTATTGAATGCTTTCTGAAAACGCAGCAGCATTTTATTGGCTTCTGCTTTTTTCTTTTCGGCCGTTACTGCCTGCCATAAACCAAATAAGGCCCAGCCATTCTCATTATTGTTCAGCAGGTCTTTTTCTAAAATTTCCCTCGCATCTTTTGGACGATTGGCTTTTATATAAGCATTTCCCAAATAATGTTTTGGGTTCAATAACCAATCCCTTGGTTCATTATAAACCATATTTTCTTCTGTTACAACGGCTTCTTCAAAAGCAGGAATGGCATCGTTGAACCTTTTTTCTTTCAATGCGATTGTGCCGATCAGGATATTCTCTGCCACAACTGCTCCGTCAATAGCAGGAGAGAAGGGGGTGAAGGGTTGTAAAAGGATATTGTCTTTCACCAGCACCTGCAATTTTTCAAGTTCTGCTTTTGCTTCTTCTGTTTTTGAACGTTGCACCAATGCCATACCCCGGCCAAAATGATAAAGGATATTCGCATAAACAAAATTATCGCCTGGTTTTGCAGCATTCAATAATTTATCCCAATTGCCAAATCTTATATTGACCAATGTTGGCGTCATATAAACATACTGTGCATAATTGCCCAACCCGGTAGGAATAGCCATTACATCAGCTGGAATATTCTTTGCTGTTTCTTCCGCCGCAGTCAATGAAGCGCCTGACCGGCCGGCCATCATTGCATTATTGGCCTGCATATGCAGGTTATGGATCAAATAAAGAAATGTATTGCCGGTAACGGGTTCATATAATGAAACAGATCTTTCAAATTCTTTTATCGCCGTTTCATTTACAGAAATACCTTTTGCATAATTGCCCGAGCGGAGATAAATATGCGAAGGCATATGAACGGTATGCGAAAGACCAGGAGTCAATTTCCCTAAACGATCGGCACTGGGTATTGCTTTGTCAAAATAAGGCGATGGCTCCATCACATGGATATAGTAATGATTGGCACCTGGATTATCAGGCGAGATCTTCAATACTTCTTCCAGCACTTCCCTGATGCGGGGTGTCCATGATTTTGGTGTGCCGTCAATATTCCAGAGGTCCCATGGATGTTCCAGCATCATAGCATCTGCATATAATGTAGCCACATCGGCATTGCCGCCAAACCTGAAATAGGCAGCACTCATTTTTGCGGTATAATCTTCATTCAGTTTTTTCCGGTTGACATCTGCCGAATCAGCTGTGTATCGTACCGACATGGCATCGATCAATGTTCTTTCAACTTCACTGGCAGTTGCTGATAATTCCATTGCTCTTTTTGTCGCATACAATGCTTCCGGAGAAGCAGCATAACCAAGGTCATTGATGTTAGGGCCATAGGTCAATGCCTGTGCCCAATATAACATTGCACAGTTAGGATCAAACTTCGTTGCTTTTTTAAAAGAGGCCATCGCTTCAATGATATGGAAGCTGTAATACATATTAATTCCCTGGTTGAAATAGAACTGGGCGCTGTCGTTCGTTGTATTGATCTTCCATGTATAAGTTCCAGCGCCGGGGAAAGGAGGGATATCAGATTCTTCGAGCCATTCATTCAGTGCATTCCAATCAACAGCACAGCTGATAACATTTTTTTTATATTCGCTTGCCGGCGTCTTTTGATTTATCGGAACATCCTTTAGCCGGAAGGCCAATAGTGCAGATATAAAGGAAAGTAAGGTGAGTAATAACAGCCGGACTTTCATGATTGCTGATTTTGAGGTTAAAAGTTACAATTTTTTTGAAAAGTCCAGAAGCCCGGATGTCCGGAAGACCGGGAGCCGGGAGAAAATCTTTCGGTCTTCCGGGCTTGCATTCATTCCGACTTTCTGACTAACTTTAGTATATGAAAAGGGCAACCCCCATCCTTTTTCTTTTAATAGCGTTCAACTCGTACAGCCAGGACGAGTTTGCATCAAATGCTTTCTACGGCGACCTTAGAAAAATATATGCAGATGCACAGGAGGGATTCATCAAATACAAGGGAGAGAAAAGAAAAAGTGAGTTTGAAGAATTGTCTGCAGAATATAAAGTAAAATTCCTTCTGCCGCTTGCCGATTCAGGCAAGATCGTGGTTCCAAAAACTGGCGACCCTTATGTGGTTTATTTTTTTGAGCCCAATAAAAACAGGTTGAAAATAGATCAGCGGGCCATGAGCCTCCGGGATGCAATTGTTACGGCCTATGAGAAGCCGCTTTACCTGAGGAGTGAGACAGTGGTTGTAAATGATCGTCCTTTAACGAACAACTGGCTTTTTACCGATCCTGATGAAACAAAAACATCGGCTGCTGTTTTCAGGATCACTATTTTTTATCAGGATAATGCGTATTCTCTTTCGTTGGAAATAAGAGGAAAGAGTCAATAGGCAATTGGTTAAAGCAATCTATAAAGTTCGGAGTTTTTTCACCATTCACTATTGACCATTCACTTTCTTTTCCAGCTCCATGATCTTCTCGAATACTTTTTCATACTCAACATTGAGCTTCTTTAATTCATCTTCTGTTTTCTTGTAAGCTGCTTCCGCTTCGAGGAATTTTGTCTTGTCTGAATAGGTGGCCGGATCAATTAAGGCAGCTTCGAGTCCGGTCTTCTTTGTATTCAATGCAGCGATCTTTTCTTCCAGTTGCTGGAATTGTTTCTGTACTTTCTGCAGTTCTTTCTTTTGCTCTTTATTAATGGGAGCTGCAGTTTGATGTTTGATGTTTGAAGTTTGAGGGTTAGGTTTTTCTGGTTGTGGAGTTTCTGACTTCTGATTTCTGACCTCTGACTTCTGACCTCTGACCTCCGACTTCTGACTTCCAGCTTCTTGCTTCGCCATTCTCTCTTTCCACTGCACCCATTCTTCATAACCGCCTTTGAACTCTTTTATCTGCAGGTTATCTATTTCCCAGATCTTATTAGCTGTTTTGGAAATAAAATAACGGTCATGGCTTACCAGTATATAAGTGCCCTGGTATTTGTTCAGTGACTCTATCAGCAGGTCACAACTATGCATGTCAAGGTGGTTGGTCGGTTCATCCAATAATAAGAAATTGGCCTTACTCACAATTGTTTTGGCCAACGCCACTCTTGCTTTTTCACCACCGCTTAATATTTTTATTTTCTTATCGGCATCATCACCGCTGAAAAGAAAACAACCGAGCAGGCCACGGAGTTCAAGTTCCGTCATCTGGCTGCCGCATTCTTTCATCTCATCAATAATACTATTATTAGTGTTCAATGCTTCCAATTGATGCTGGGCATAAAAGCTTTCTTCCACATTATGCCCCCATTTTCTTTCGCCTTGAAATTTTTCTGTTCCGGCAATGATGCGTAGCAAAGTTGATTTTCCTTTTCCGTTGGCGCCGATCAATGCAATTTTATCGCCTCTTTCAATTTCAGCAGCACTGTGTTCAACGATCTTTGTTTCTCCAAACGATTTAGAAATATCTTTCAGATCAACCAATACTTTTCCCGGCGTTTTATCTACCCTGAAATTGATCCTGATATTGGGTCTTTCCAGTTCAGGTTCTTCAAGGCGATCCAGCTTGTCCAATTTTTTAATAAGACTTTGCGCCATAGCTGCTTTACTTGCTTTGGCCCTGAATCGTTCTACTAATCTCTCATTCTGTCTTATATAATCCTGCTGGTTTTCGTATGCCTTTTGCATCATATCCAGGCGTATCGTCTTTTCTTTTTCATAATAGTCAAAATTGCCTCCATAGATGTGCAATTGTTGTTGATACACTTCCACGATCTTCGTCACCATGCGGTTGAGAAAATATTTATCGTGGCTTACGATCACTACTGAGCCCTGGTAATGCTGTAAATATTTTTCCAGCCATTCGATGGAAGGAAGATCGAGGTGGTTGGTCGGTTCATCCATCAATAAAAGATCGGGTTGCTGCAAGATCATCTTTGCCAGTAATACTCTCATTCTCCATCCGCCACTGAATTCTTTATATGGTCTTTGCAGATCAGAGTTGGAAAAACCTAATCCCTGTAATACTTCTTCAGTGCGGTGATGGATATTATAACCGCCGAGTGTTTCCAACTCATGCAGTTTATCGCTGTACTCATGCAAGGTTTTTTCATCGCCGGTTCTTTCTAATTCTTTACCCAACACTTCAATTTCTTTTTCCAATTGCAATACTTTTTCAAAAGCGCTGAGTGCAACCTGTAAAATGGAATCATTGGTATCAAAACTCAGCAGGTCCTGGTGCAGGTAACCGATCGTTGTGCCCCGGCTTCTTTCCACTGTTCCGGCAGAAGGGCTGTATTCGCCAACCAGTAATTTTAATAGGGTCGATTTACCCGTACCGTTATAGCCGATCAGGCCGATCCTTTCACCGGGTTGAATATGCCAGGTAGCATCTTCTACCAGCACACGGGCGCCAAATTCAAATGTTACATTCGTTAATCCTGCCAGCATAGTTGAGTAGTGAGTAGTAAGTAGCCAGTAGGGAGCGAAAAGGTAAAGCCCAACTCGCTATTCACTACTTACTACTTGCTTTTTAACAAGTTTGCAAAAATAAAGCATTACAAGTTCCGGAAGCGGGCTATTATCTTTGCCTGAAACTTTTAGTTTTATCTTATGGCTAAGATCCTTAATATACTGGCTATCGTTCTCCCATTTTTGATCATCGTTCTGGGACTTATCCGCTACTATACCGATGGTAAAAGAAGTTTTGGAGGCACTATCACTTTTTTGGCCATTCTTTTATTATTAATGGGGCTGTTCCGTTATTTCTTTTTACCCGGCGGCGGGGGTGGCGGCTCCAATTCTTCAGGCCCACCGCCTGAATCATTACCGGTCAGCAAACACAGCGATGCATTTAATAATTCCATGGAAACAGTGATCAATGCTTATTATAAAATGACCGAAGGTTTTGTGAACTGGGATACAACGGTAATTAATAGCTCAGGCAATGAACTAAAAACAGCATTGGATAGTTTGAAAATTGATGAGCTGAAAAAAGATTCGCTGATCTATCTCAGTTCTTTGCAGCCATATGAAAATGCCAGGGCTGAGATAGCTGCTATCATTGCCGACCCTTCCATTGCAGAAAAAAGAGGTTCATTGAATATACTCTCCAATGAGTTGATGAATTTGTGGAGTATAGTAAAATATGACCGGCAAAAAGCTTACTGGCAGGAATGCCCCATGGCTTTTGGAGATGATAAACCAGGCAATTGGTTAAGCAAAACAGAAGAGGTTCGTAATCCATATCTCGGTACAAAGCATCCGGAATATGGCAATGGAATGCTGAATTGCGGCAGCCCCAGGGACACTATTAAATTTGATCCGCCGCCCACAGCTGTTGATACAACTAAAAAGAAATAAGATTGTTGAATGAAGTAAGATGAGATTTTTTTGTGCGATAGTTTTTACGTTCAGTTATTGTATAGCATTTTCCCAGGAGGCGGTTATTGCCAGGGCAAATCGATTTTCTCTCAACGGATATGTGCGGGATAGTCTTTCCGGCGAATCTATTATCGGGGCTACTGTTTCTGTAAATGGTCAGTCAAAAGGCGTGGCCAGTAATCAATACGGCTTTTATTCCATTACTTTAGACAGCGGCGTTTATAAGATCACTGTTTCTCATGTTTCTTATATTGGCAAAGCAATTACCGTTGATCTTTTCAGCAATCAGTCTTTCAATTTTGATATTGTATCCAGGACTTTTGCCAACAGCGAAGTGATCGTTTACAGCAAACGAAGAGATGCCAATGTAAAAAATGCACAGATGGGAAAGATTGATCTTTCCATGACGCAGATAAAGAATATCCCTGCATTCATGGGGGAAGTGGATCTGCTGAAAGCTATTCAACTATTACCCGGCATTCGCAACGCAGGCGAAGGCAATGCTGGTTTTTATGTTCGGGGTGGCGGGGCCGATCAAAATCTGATCTTGCTTGACGATGCCGTAGTGTACAATACAGGTCATCTTTTTGGTTTCTTTTCCATTTTTAATTCTGACGCTATTAAAAATGCATCACTGATCAAAGGTGGTATGCCGGCGCAATATGGCGGCAGGCTTTCTTCTGTTATTGATGTAAACATGAAGGATGGTAATTTGAATAAATTGCAAATGGATGGGGGCATTGGATTAATTGCCTCCCGGTTTTCAATACAAGGTCCATTGAAAAAGAATAAGGCATCGTTCATTTTATCTGCAAGAAGAACCTATGCAGATGCATTGGCAAAACCATTTATTAAAAAGAGCAGCAGCTTTTATGGCTCCGGTTATTTCTTTTATGACCTGAATGCAAAAGTGAATTACCGTTTTTCAGAGAAGGACAGGCTATACCTGAGTGGTTATTTTGGACGGGATGTTTTTGATTTCAATAATGCCAAACGTTCTTTTAAAACCAACATTCCCTGGGGAAATGCTACGGCAACACTGCGATGGAACCATGTTTTCAACCGCCGTTTGTTCTCTAATACAACTGTATTGTTCAATGATTATAATTTCAAATTCTCTGCACAGCAGGAAAGTTTTGAGATAGGGCTTTCTTCCGGTATCAGGGATATAAGTATCAAAGCAGATCTTGATTACTATCCTTTGCCCAATCATAAATTAAAATTCGGGGGGCTGTTCACTTATCATAAGTTCATTCCCAATGTAGTTACTGGCCGGCAGGATTCTATTGTATTTACACCAAACAATGAAAGCACCAAGTATGCGGCCGAATCGGCTTTGTACCTGCAGGACGATTGGGAAATAGGGGAGAAGTGGAAGGTAAATTATGGCCTTCGTTGGAGCAATTTTACACAAATAGGGCCTTACAAGAAATTTGTAAGAGATGCTAACGGGAATAAATTAGATAGTACAGAGTATAAAAGTTTTGAGCCGGTAAAAAACTATGGTGGACTGGAGCCCCGCATCACTGTTCGTTATGCCATCAATGATGAAACATCTGTAAAAGCAGCGGTGACAAAAAATATTCAGTACATCCATCTGGTGAGTAATGCGGGTACTACATTGCCAACTGATCTGTGGGTGCCGAGCACTTATATTGTAAAGCCACAGATAAGCTGGTTGTATGCAGCAGGGTTATTCAGGAATTTTGCCGATAATAAATATGAGGCCTCGCTGGAGCTGTATTATAAGGACATGCAAAACCAGGTAGAGTATGCGGAGGGGTACACCCCGTCATTAAACGACCCCGAGAATGAATTTGTATTTGGCAAGGGATGGAGCTATGGTGCAGAATTGTTTTTGAATAAAACAAAAGGACGGTTCACCGGCTGGATCGGTTATACTTTATCATGGACCTGGAGAAAGTTTTCACAATTAAATGATGGCGAAAAATATCCTGTAAAGTACGACCGCCGGCATGATCTTTCTGTGGTCATGAATTATGAGAAGAATATAAAATGGAAATTCGGAGCTGTATTTGTTTATGGCACTGGCAATGCAGTAACATTGCCTGAGAGATTTTATATCATCAATGGTGTGCTTACCCAGGAGTACAGCCGCTTGAATCAATACAGGATGAAAGCTTATCATCGTATTGATCTTTCAGCAACTTATACTCCTGTTCCAAAAAAGAAACGCAAACTCAGCAGTTATTGGGTCTTTAGTATCTATAATTTATACAGCCGTCTTAATCCTTACTTTATCTATTTTGACCAGACCGGCAGCGCTGCAAACGGCGATCTGCGGGTAGAAGCAAGACAGGTCTCTTTATTTCCCATTCTTCCGGCTATTACCTGGAATTTTAAATTCTGACCGTTACAAAAAACAGAAAGTCCCGCTTTAGACGGGACCATCAGTTGTAAATCGTTAACGAATTTAATGTTGTTAACGATGTAAAAATAGATGATGAAAATAATAGTAAACCGGTTTTAAGTGTATTAAATACATGTTTTAGTACAACTATCTAAGGGGTATCAGAAATTACACTTAGTTGAAAACAGCTGTTCACAAATTGTTAACAGGAAGATGACTGGCTATCATTTTTTCTTATACTGAAATTAAAAATATCCATTATATAAAGACATATATTTTGCATGTTTCGTACGGCAAAAAATAGGATCGGCTACCTCATAGTAGTAGGTATTCAATTTGGCTTTTACTCATAAACTATTTAGTTTTATATCTTATGTCTGCCGACAGGCAGCCTTCCTGCCCCTGTATAATACCGCGTTCGTTCCCTCCATTTTATCATTAATCTTAAATCACTTACATGAAAAAGTATTTTCTGAATGACGGGACAGGTCAGCAAGGCCCATTTACACTGGAAGAATTGAAGGAAAAAGCTGTACGGGCCGACACGCCGATTTGGTATGAAGGGCTTCCCGACTGGACAACAGCCGGCGCACTGGATGAATTAAAAGACATCATCATACATACGCCACCACCATTTCATGCTCCACCGCCAGTTGAAGAAGTGAAACCCACAGTAACTGTCGTTGAAACA
The DNA here is from genome assembly GCA_013140985.1 of Chitinophagaceae bacterium. GTDB lineage: Bacteria > Bacteroidota > Bacteroidia > Chitinophagales > Chitinophagaceae > JJ008. The sequence goes on from JABFRU010000045.1 coordinate 17,207, forward strand.
CCTGCAGCAACTGTAACTCAAAAACCTGCAACTGAAGTAACTGCAAGCCCTTCACCTGTAAGATCTTCAAAGAAAAAAACAGCATGGTTGTCATGGGTTCTTTATTTGCTGGTATTTGGCGGCGTTGGGTATTTTATTTACCAGGATATGGAGAAAAATAAAGACAATAAGACTGTTGGTATAGGTGAAATGAATTCTGAATCGCAGAATACCGGTGATGTTGCTGATGATAAACCAGCAACATCAACCCCAGCAACCACACAGCAGGTGGTAGCAACCAATGATGAAGCTGCAACAGCGGATGCACCAACTACGGCTGATGCAAAATCAAATCAACCACCTGTTGCTACTACAACAAAAACGAATCAGCCCGTTGCAGTAAACGATAAAGCAAAGGCCAATGTAGTTCCGACAAAAGCACAACAAGCTGAAGCGCAAAAATTAGCTTTGAAAAAAACGGAGGATGACAAGAAAAAACAACAGGCAGCTGCTGCAGCAAAAGAAAAAGAATACCGCAATAATTGGGCTAAATATATAAGTGTCGGTAATCTCAATATTGAAAAGGATGATGATGGAGTAAAAGCATTTAATGTGCCTGTTTATAACGGTACTAACGCCACATTGGATAAAGTGATCTTACGGGTGGACTATATGAAGAAAGAAAAGAAAGTTATTAAAAGCGAAACTGTAATAATATATGGAATACCTGCCGGAGCAGGTTTGAATGGCCAGGCGCCAGCAAATAAGAAAGGAAATAATATAAAAGTGTACATAACAGGTGTTACCAGCAGAAAGTTGCATTTCTGCTATCCTAATAGTGGCAGTGCCGACGATCCCTATTTCTGCAACTAAAAATGTGTAAGGTTCAAACCCGTCTTACCTTAGCAAGATGGGTTTTTTAATTAATATGGATTTGAACAATTTTTTTTAAATTTATCCATAATAAAGCCTGGTATATGAAAGGGATGCAAAAAATTTTCTTGCTGCTTATTTTTCTTTTTTTCAGCTTTAGTGGCTTTTCTCTTTCCATTTATGAGATCAGTTATGAATTCAAGAATCTCACGGAGTTTCCAAGATATACTGCCATGCTGGTGCGATATGGCAATGGCACCGGTTTTATGCGGGTTAGGTATATGAATATCGCCAAAACAGAAACTTATGTGGTGCATATGGAATTTGATGAAGTGGAGGGACGTTCAAAGATCGATGGGTTGCCTCATCTTACCCTGCAGTTCAAAGGAAAAGGTCCGAGATATATTATCAATTCATCGGGCAATAAAACAAACGAAGCGTATAACCCCGATATACTTTGGTTCAAGAAAAGAGCAGAGGATAAAGATTTCAAACCGTGGGGGGTTACTTCACAGAATACAGATGAAACATTTGAATATGGCAATATACTCGCTGTAAAAGTGATGAACGATGCCGACCTGACCAAACCCTATGTAAAGCAGTATTTTCTTGAAACAGAAACTTTTTACGCCAATCTTTTTAAAACAACAACTCCTGTAAAACCTGTCGATAATAATGTTGGTAATAATAACGGAGTTACAACAAATCCTGCTGCCACATTGCCGGTAAAGATGCATTTTATCATTGTTGCGAATACCAATGACCCCCGTATTGGATACAGTGTACAGAAAGATGTTACCAACCTTTCCAGCCAGATGAAGGATGTAGCTACTTTTTTAAAGATCCCGTTGAACTATGTAGAGGTGAGTGGTGCAAAATTCAATAAAAAAAATGTGGAAGCTGCTGTTACCGCTTTAAAGCCCGGCGTCAATGATATTGTGATCTTCTATTATTCCGGGCATGGGTACAGTTTTGAAGAAGATAAGAACCAGGCCTATCCTCAATTTGATCTCAGGGAAAGCCGTTTTGAGGATATTACTGTGGCTACCCTCAATGCATCACAGATAATGGATATGGTAAAAGCAAAAAAGGCCCGTCTCAATATTGTATTATCGGATTGCTGCAATTCCAATTTGGGATTATTGAAACCGGAGGGAAAGAATTTTGCATTGACAGCAAAATCATTGTTGAGTTGGGATGCCAATTATTGTAACAATCTTTTTCTTAAATCAAGCGGCTCTATCATTGCTACTGCAGCCAAGAAAGGACAATTTGCTTATGGCAACACTGATGTCGGAGGTTATTTTACTTCCAATTTCGTAACAGCGTTGGAAAAATACCTCAGCAAGTTCACTACCACCCAACCCACCTGGGACCAGATCATTACCGAAACACAAACAACTACTGTTTCTCTCAGCATGGCGAATGTTTGCCAGGCGAATACTACTTGCAGGCAAGATCCTGTTTATGCTGTGAGTGTTACAAAATGATAATAAAAAAACCGGGCAACCTGCCCGGCTCATGTTATTCTAAAATACTTCTGATCATTTAGGAGTTTCTTTTGGCATATTCTTCATCATATCCTGCATTGCTTTGGCCATTTCCCTGTATTCTGCAAAAGACCAATGCTCAACACCTTTCCCGTCTTTGAATCTTACCACATCAACAGAATTCATCTTGATCGGACCAGGAGGCATCATACTACCATCGCTTGTTCCGGTGATCTCATACCATGACATTGCATATTCGTCATCTGCGAGTTGCTTTACGGTATTGAATTTAAAAGTGCTCTTGCCTGAATGCATCATTTTGATCATTGATTTCAGGCTGTCACGATTGAGATCGCCTCTCTCGGTATGATCTACAAAATCGGCACTTACCGCAGAGTCGATCATACTTACATCGCCTGTTTCAAAAGCGGTCGTAACTATTTTCATAGACTCAAGGTTTTTCCTTGCAGTTTCAGACATACCGTTTTCTTCTTTCTTGCTGCCTTCATCTTTTTTATTTCTGCAGGATGACAATAAGCAGATAGCTCCTGCTGAAAGGATAAATAAAAACTTTTTCATTTGTTTTATTATTTGGTTATAAATAGCAAACTACTAACGGATTGCGATTATAGCAACTATTTCAAAGGTGGGATCGCTGTTCGGGTCTGCAAGATAAATTTTTTTGCGAAACAGGAGAATCTTCGTTAGTTGGTCTTAACTATGACAGGCTTTTCATAGATGAACCGGACCATGGCATTCTTTTGCTCATCAGAAGTAAGATAAAGCTGGTAACGTTTATCTCCGGCATTAATGATCATCAATGCAGTATTAGGAGGGATAGTGCCCAGGTTTTCTCCCACCATGATCACTTCCTGTTCCGTTTTTTTAAGATCAATTCTTACAGTAATAGATACAGGTTTGGCGCCAAGTCTTTTATTGGAGACCACCGGCATATTATTGGCAAACACCGAGATCGTATCGCCATCTACCTGGCCATTATCATAAAAATCAATTTTGATATTGCCGGTATCCACTCTGATCTCTTTCACTAATTCTGCCTTTCGTTTGGTCAAAGCTTCCGGTAATTTTACTTCAGGCTTGAAGCTTGATTTTTCATACCGGATCAGTATGATAGTTCCGGGATCGCAAACTGTTTTTCCATCCATCGCCTTACCGGTAGGTGTTGACCATCCACCACGGAGTTGTTCTTCTTTGGTCAGGTTGCCGCCAACATGATAAGTAAGTTTATACGTTTTGATACAGGGGACACAATCTTCTTTTATTTTAAATGTTACGATCCCGATCTCTTTTATTGTGATAAGGTTGCTATCGGGCTTATATACACCCTCAAAATTCTCTTTTACATAATTCAGTGAATCGGAAAAATGATAGACCGTGCCGGTTATTTTTGATCCGGCCGATTGGATTTGCATTTCGATATTATAAACAGGGAAGCAGCCACCCGGCGCCATTACTAATTTACCTTTCCAGATGCCATTAATGTCCTGGGCATTGGTCAATGTAGCCAGGATAATAAAATATAAAAAGAAGAGGGGGTGCTTCATTGTTCAGGAAAAATAAATGAAAATGCAATAACGGCATTAAAAATTACAGAAACGGCAACCTTTTATCACTTGGGTCAATGCAATCTTATTTTGGTTTCTGGTATCTGAATCGTACTACTGCATTCTTTTGTTCAGTTGACGTTATACGGACATCAAAACGTTGCGTTCCTGATTCAACAACCATTAATGAAGTGTTAGGAGGTATGCGGCCAAGATTTTCTGCCACCATTGTTAATTCCTGATCACTGTTATCCTCCTCAATTTTGAACTTTATGGTGAGAGGAGATGCTGTCAGCCGTTTGGATGAAAGCATCAATTTTTTATTAAGGTAAACAGATATCGTATCACCATCGATTTCTCCATTGTCATATAATTTAACCGTCACCTCAGGATCTGATACGGTGATAGATGTCATCAGTTCATTGCTCCGGGTTTTTAATACATCAGGTATTTTAAGAACAGGCTTATCAATTTTTACAACCGGTATTTTCTTTTGAGTGGTGTCTGTTACAGGTTTCTTTACTATTGGCAGATTGGTCTTTGTGGCCGTATCTTTTTTTATAACGACTGGCCTGGTCGTTGTCGTTACAGGCTTCTTTACCGGGGGCGTTATTTTTTTTGTAACAGGAGGATTGGTAGTTACTTGTTTTTTAACCGGCGGCTTAGTTACAACTACTGGTGTTTTTTTGATCGAATCCTTTTTTCTCGGAGGTTCATTATCTATTATCGGCACATCCTTTTTTACTTTATCCCGGAGGAATGGCTCTATATAAAAATCAGAGGTAGCTACTTTTCGTAAAAAAACTTTTCCGCCGCCGCAGTCACCCCAATAGGAACTATCATATTTCGATGGGTTCTCATTTTTGCCCAGATAAGTTCCTTCCAGAAACTCTTCATCACCGGAACGGGAATAAGCCAGGTCATAATTCATAATACAGGTCATACCTCCCATCAGGCTTTTTACTTCTACCGTCCTGATCTCCCTTATTCTTAATTTTTTTGAGCTTTTAATGCAATTACCTGTCATAGTGGCTTTCCCATAAAACCGAACATCAAGATAAGAATACGAAACACCGGTCACACCATTAGCAGTAAAAGAGGCGCTTTGTGATATCTGGAATTCAAGTTTGTAATGATCGCCACCATCGGAAACAAAATACCCCTTCCAGATACCAGTAAGATCCTGGCTGAAAGAAATAAAAGGCGCAAGAGGCACCAGGAGGAAAGCCAGTAAATACCTGTAAAAACTCCTTTTCATCAGCACCAAAACTAACGAATTGACTCGTATTGTTCATAACCCGTATGAGCAACGGTTTGTTAATTTTAGGGATAAATAAATTCCGGTTGTTTATGAAGAAATGGTTGATTGCCCTTTTATTATTTCTCTTTCCAAATCCGGCCGTTTTTTCTCAATCTGGCACTGAGATGGAACTGCTGCAAAAACTGGATTCCATTCAAAATACTGATTGTATTTCAAAACATTTCGCAGGTCTTTATTTTACTACAACAAAAGAAGCAATTGAATTTTTTAGAGACAATCCGGCCCAAACAAAAAATTTTATCGAACGGCTTGAAATAAGTTTTGCCGGTTTCTTTTTCCGGTCTGTTGATTCTTTTACTCAAAAGAAAGTAATTCCTATGGAGTGGGGAAGCTATTTCAACAATAGCTCTTTGTCGCCGCTTCAATACAAGCTTCTTGGCATCAATGCACATATCAATGGCGATATCTGGCAGGCGCTGACAAAAGAATTTACATTGGCAGAAATACAAGGTGCGAAAGAAAGCTATTTTGATTTTCAGAAAGGATTAAAAAAACAATACAAGGAGTTTTATAATGAATCACTGAAGTCCAGCTCAAAGGTCAGGTTGTTACATAATGCAACAGCAGGACTTGATAAATTATATGGCAAATTGATGCTGGGCCATTGGAGAAAACGTCAAATGAAACTGGCTATCCTGTTTTATACTGATAAGGAAAAATTCAGCATAGAATTGGAAAAACTAAGGAGAAAAATGAAACGTATAGATCAAATGATACTACGAAATCTTTAGCAGGACTTTGTTACCTTTGCCCCTCTTAAAAACAGGATTTATTTCATGATCAAGATCACTTTACCGGATGGCTCAGTAAGGGAATTCGAAAAAGGAACCAGTGCCCTGGGGATAGCTAAATCTATTTCAGAAGGATTGGCAAGAAAAGTACTGGCAGCAAACATAAACGGACAGGTATGGGACGCCACAAGACCAATTAACGATGATGCATCGTTGAAATTGTTAACGTGGGATGATAATGATGGCAAGAATACTTTCTGGCATTCATCTGCTCACCTGATGGCGGAAGCTGTGGAGTCTATGTTTCCGGGTGTAAAATTTTGGGTAGGGCCGCCGGTAGAGAATGGGTTCTATTATGACATGGATCTTGGTGATAAAAAAATGAGTGAGGAAGACCTGGCGGCGTTGGAAAAAAAGATGAATGAGTTGGCCAGGAAGAATAGTGAATATCTAAGAAAGGAAATGCCAAAAGCAGATGCTGTAAAATATTTCACTGACAAGGGGGATGAATATAAACTGGACCTTCTCAGCAATTTGAATGATGGGGAAATAACTTTTTATTCGCAGGGAAATTTTACTGACCTCTGCCGTGGGCCACATATCCCAAATACATCTTTTATCAAAGCCATTAAATTAACAAGTATTGCCGGTGCATACTGGAAAGGTGATGAGAAGAATAAGATGCTGACCCGCTTATATGGTGTCACTTTCCCTTCACAAAAACAATTAGATGAGCATTTACAGATGCTGGAGGAAGCAAAGAAAAGGGATCATCGCAAACTCGGAAAGGAATTAGGCATTTATACAATGGATGATGATGTAGGGCAGGGTTTGATCATGTGGATGCCGAATGGGACAGTGATCATTGAAGAGTTGGAAAAATTAGCTAAGGAAACAGAACAGGCAGCAGGGTATAAAAGGGTGGTGACCCCGCATATTGCTAAAGAAAGTATGTATATCACCAGTGGTCACCTTCCTTATTATGCTGATAGTATGTATCCGCCGATGGAAATGGAAGGCGAGAAATATTACCTGAAATCAATGAACTGCCCGCATCATCATAAAATATATGCGGCTGAACCAAAAAGCTACAGGGACCTTCCTTATCGTATTGCTGAATATGGAACTGTCTATCGTTATGAACAAAGCGGTGAATTATTCGGATTGATGAGAGTTCGTTGCCTGCATATGAATGATGCGCATATTTATTGTACTAAAGAACAGTTCAATGATGAGTTCAGGGCAGTGAATGATATGTACCTGAAATATTTTAAAATATTTGGGATAGAAAAATATGTGATGAGGCTCTCATTGCATTCTCCTGATAAATTGGGCATCAAGTATGTGAATGAACCTGAATTATGGAAAGAGACAGAGACCATGGTCAGGAATGTATTGACAGAATCAAATATTCCGTTTGTAGAAGTAAAAGACGAGGCCGCCTTTTACGGACCTAAAATAGATGTGCAGATATACAGTGCTATCGGCCGTGAATTCACACTGGCTACCAACCAGGTGGATTTTTCACAGGGCCGGAGTTTCAAACTCGAATATATCGGCCAGGATAATAAAGCAGAGACGCCGCTTATCATTCACAGGGCGCCATTAGGTACTCATGAACGTTTCATTGGGTTCCTGCTGGAGCAGTATGCAGGTAAATTCCCGCTGTGGCTGGCACCGGTACAGGTAAAAGTGTTACCTATCAGCGATAAGTTTTTGGATTATGCAAAAGCAGTTTCTGATAAACTGAAAAAATCAGATATTCGTAGTGAAGTTGATGACAGGCATGAAAAGATCGGCAAAAAGATCCGGGATACTGAGTTGCTGAAAGTTCCTTACATGCTGGTGGTAGGTGAAAAAGAAATGAATGAAAACAAAGTGTCGGTAAGGATACAAGGTAAGGGTGATGCAGGAGTTAGATCGGTTGATGAGTTTATTGCCGATGCTGTCAGTCAAATAAAAGAGAGGAAGGCTGAATAAAAAACGTAATTTTCAAACCTCAAATCCTGTATGAGGGTTTAATTAAAATAAAAAACAATTGCTCCTTTCAGGATGGGGCATAACTAAAACAATTAAATGGCAGTACCACAAAAACCCGGAGGCGGGTTCAGACCATCAGGCGGAGGCTTCAGGCCAGGCGGTGGCGGCGGATTCAACAAAGGCGGTTTCAGGGGCAGATTTGTTCCCCGCAAAGAAGCAGAACACCGTATCAATCATTTCATCAGGGTTCCCCAGGTTCGTCTTGTGGGCGATAATGTAGAAGTGGGTATTTATGACACACCAGTAGCGCTGAAGATGGCACAGGAACAGGCTCTTGACCTGGTAGAAATTTCTCCAACAGTTGATCCACCGGTTTGTAAGATCATTGACTACAACAAATTCCTCTACGATAAGAAGAAGAAAGAAAAGGAGATGAAAGCCAAAAGCAAGGTTTCCGAAGTCAAAGAGATTCGCTTTACTCCTAATACCGACGATCATGATTTTGACTTCAAAGCAAAACATGCGATTGAGTTCTTAAAAGACGGCAACAAGGTAAAAGCCTATGTGCAGTTCAAAGGCCGGGCTATACAATTCCAGGACAGGGGCCAGTTGCTGCTGCTGAAGTTTGCAGAACGGTTGGCTGAAGTAGGTGTATTGGAAAATATGCCAAAGATGGAAGGCAGAAGGATGTTAGCTATGTTTGCTCCAAAAGGGAAGAAAAAAGCTCAATAATTTTTATTAATTCGATTGTGAATGAGGAATGATTTGATCAAATCATTCCTCATTCTTTTTCAGTTCATCATTACAATTGAGCCGCTGATACAAAAAACTTGTAGAACCAGCCACAAACCGGTGCTTTCCGTATCTTCAGCCATTATTTTTTTAAACCCCGATTTATATGCAAACCACTATTTCAAAATTTTTTCTTTTAGTAGTAACCATGTTTGTGTCGGTAGCCCTGATGGCTCAGCCCACTACAGGTACAAGACCAACTGATTCTACCCGCAGGGCAACCGGTCCAACCACCGGTCCGAAGCCATACAAAGAAGTTATCACCTCCAAAGCTGTATCTGATGGCGGACTTTTTTGGGTACACAAAGTAGAAGACAAATATTTCTTTGAGATACCTGATTCTTTGTTTAACCGGGAGATACTGGTAGTGAACCGTATTTCAAAAGCACCTGCAGGTTTACGCAGCGGCGGTAGTTTTTTTGGATATGGGGGCGACCAGATAGGCCAGAATGTTATTCGGTTTGAAAAAGGGCCTAATCATAAAATATTCCTTCGCAATATTTCTTTTGCTGAATATGCAAAAGACTCCACTTCGCCTATGTTCACATCGGTCAACAACTCAAACGTTCAGCCGATTGCTGCATCATTCGATGTGAAATCACTCGGGAAAGATTCTACCGGTGCAGTTATTGATATCACTGATTATATCAGTGGCGATAATGATGTATTGCATTTTAGCAGCGGTACAAAAACATTCTTACGTCTCGCTGCAGTACAGTCTGATAAATCTTATATCGTAGGCGTAAAATCATACCCGATCAATATTGAAATTAAAGCAGTAAAAACTTATTCAAGATCTGCGGCACCCGGCGCAGCTCCCGGGGCCGGTGGTGGAAATATGACAATGGAGCTCAATAGTTCTCTTGTACTGCTTCCAAAAGTACCAATGCAGGCAAGATACTATGATCCAAGGGTTGGTTATTTCCCAATAGGCTATACAGATTTTGATGCAAATCCTCAAGGTGTAAAACCAATTGTAATGGTGAAAAGATGGAGGCTCGAGCCAAAGGATGAGGACATGGAGAAATATAAGAGAGGTGAATTGGTAGAACCTAAAAAGCCTATTATTTTTTATATTGATCCTGCAACTCCAAAAAAATGGGTGCCTTACCTGATGCAGGGGGTCGATGATTGGAAACAGGCTTTTGAAAAAGCTGGTTTCAAAAATGCTATTATGGCGAAGATGGCGCCGACAAAAGAAGAAGACAGCACATGGAGTTTGGATGATGCCCGCAATTCTGCGATCGTTTACAAGCCTTCAGATATTCCTAATGCCAGTGGACCAAGCATATCAGATCCCCGCAGCGGAGAGATAATGGAAAGCCATATTAACTGGTATCACAATGTAATGTCATTAGTAAGAGACTGGTATTTTGTTCAGACAGCTGCTGTTGATTCAAGAGCAAGGAAAATGACATTTGATGATGAATTGATGGGGCGACTTATCCGTTTTGTATCATCTCATGAAGTAGGACACACATTGGGCCTTCGTCATAACTATGGATCAAGCTCAAGTGTGCCCGTTGAAAAATTAAGAGATAAAGAATGGCTTGCAGTAAATGGTCATACGCCATCCATTATGGATTATGCCCGTTTCAACTATGTAGCGCAACCTGAAGACGGTATAACTGGTGAAGGCTTGATGGCCAATATTGGCGATTATGACAGGTGGGCAATTGAATGGGGTTATAAATTATTTCCACAATACAGAAGTGCTGATGCTGAAACAACTCATTTGAATACATGGGTGATTGAAAAATTGAAAAACAATCGCCTTTGGTTTGGTACAGAACAAAACCCGGATGATCCCCGCAGCCAGAGTGAGCAGGTGGGAGATGATGCAATGAAAGGAAGCATGTATGGTATAAAAAATTTACAACGTATTCTGCCTAACCTGATGCAATGGACAAAAGAGCCAAATGAGGATTATGGGAATTTGCGTGATATGTACAGCAGCCTTGCCGGACAATTCAGCCGTTACATGGGACATGTTACCAAGTATGTCGGCGGCATCATGGAAACACCTAAGATGGTGGAAGAAGCAGGACCGGTTTATGAAATTGTACCCGAGGTTAAGCAAAAAGAAGCAGTTGATTTTCTGAACAAACAATTATTTACTACTCCAACATGGTTGATCAACCAGGAGATATTCAGCAAAACTGGTCAGAGTGGATTGAATGTTGTTGGCAATGTACAGGACAATATGCTGAACCGAATGCTCAGTAACCGCAACCTTAGTAAACTGGTGGATGCTGAAGCAGCGCTGGGAAATAATGCTTACCAGGTAATTGAATTACTCAACGATCTGAAAAAAGGAATCTGGAGTGAATTAGCGGCAAGAAAAACGATTGACATTTATCGCCGTAACCTGCAGAAATCTTATGTGAATATCCTGAGCAATATACTGAACCCGCCTCCGCCACAGTCGGTCAATATACAGGGCATTACTCTTACTGTTTCATCCGGGAATGATAAATCAGATGTATCCAGTGTGGTAAGGGCCCACCTTGCTACACTAAGAGCCGAAGTAAACGCAGCAGCTGTCGCTACGGTTGATCCGATGAGCAAGTATCACTTGCAGGATGTTGTAAAAAGAATAGATAAGGCGCTGAATCCGAAAGATTAAGCCTGTTTATGTTCAAAATAATTTCAAAACCCCGTCAGTTTTACCTGGCGGGGCTTTTTTCTTTCTCAGCGCTTTGCTGCTAAGCATTTCAAGCCTATCTTTGCGACCCGTTAAAAACGGAAGCTCTTTACAGGTTCTTCAATGAACCAACAACTATTGCTGAAGAGGTTCGACAAAGGTCCCCCGGTGGGGAATGCCTCAAAGCTGTACTATTAAATACTGGGTAACATGCCTAAAGTAAAAACAAACTCCAGTGCCAAAAAAAGGTTTAAAGTAACCGGCACCGGCAAGATCATGCATCAGAAAGCTTTCAAACGTCACATCCTGACGAAAAAATCCACAAAACGCAAACGTAATATGCGGAAAGACGGGGAGGTCGCCCAGCCGAATATGAAATTTGTGTTGCGTCTCTTAAGATTGAGAGGATAAGCCAATGCTTACAACGCTGAATTCCTAACTTTTAACTCTAAACTAATTTAAATATGCCTCGTTCAAAAAATGCAGTGGCCTCTAAAGCCCGCCGCAAAAAAATATTAAAACAAGCCAAAGGTTTTTATGGCAAACGCAAGAATGTACTCACCGTTGCCAAAAACGTAGTAGAAAAAGGTATGACCTACATGTTTGTAGGCCGTAAGCTCAAGAAAAGAGAATACCGTTCATTGTGGATTGCCCGTATCAATGCGGCTGTCCGTGAAGAAGGTATGACCTATTCTGTTTTCATCAAAAAATTACAGGATAAAGGCATCGATCTTGATCGTAAAGTTCTTGCAGATATTGCTATGAACAATCCTGAAACTTTCAAAAGCCTGGTAGCTTCTGTAAAATAATTATTGTTGTTAACTGTGTGAATGGGCCCCGCTTGCAAAGTGCGGGGCTTTTTATTTAATACGGTCATTAAAAAGCTTTTCAATCATCGGTGAAGCACAATCCCGTAGCGCTTTATTGAATTGCTTTTTCTTATTGCTATCGCTCTTAAAATTCTGTAGGGCATTTACCTGCATTTTTGCGCATTCATCTTCAGCCTCCCCGGTGTCCGGGTTGGGGAAAGAAATATGAAGATTTTTTTTGAAACAGTCACATACTTCAATACCCAATTGGTCAGGAGATTTGCTTTTGTTGCAGGCAAGCATACCAAGAAATAAAAGAGAAGTAATTTTCCTTTTCATTGTCCAAAACTCTTCCTGATCTGTTCGGTAGCACAGGCGCTGAGCACTTCATTGAATGCAGCAGCCTTTTCTATGTCTCCTTTTACTTTATTCCATGCTTCCACATTCTTTTTTTGACATTCCTGTTGTGCATTGGAGCGATTAGGATCTGATACAGGCAGCGCATTGGCTTTTTTAGAACAATCACAGATATCCTGCGCTATTTCTTTGGGTGATTTAGTTTTTCCACAGGCAATAACGAATGAAAGACAAATAAGAGGTATGAATATTTTCTTCATGATAATAATTTTAAATGGTTTAGTCTCCTGTTTGTATCCGCTTAAAAGAACCTTTGCTCCAATATACAACAAAAGAAGCCTGTTCAAAATATTCTACATTGATGCCGTCAACTTTTATTTTTATTTTCTTTGGATGGTCAATATCGCCGCCTTCAACCGCTTCACCTTTTGGAATAGTTGACAAGGCGGCATTGATCAGCACATCATCTTCCCATAGCTGTATCTTGCCATTGCTTAATAAGATCGCCACTCTGAATTCTTTTTTCTTTTCATCCCTAACCACAGCAGCCGTATCAGTCTTTCCATCATCATTAAAATCCCCGGTGGTTATATATGGGTAATCAGGATATTCTTTTCTTTTTGAAACAATGAAATAATCAAAAGCATCTTTGATCCATTTGCCTTCCCGGTCGTTCATCACATGCCATTTCTTATCAAATTTTTTTGATAACGATGCATTCACGGCTGTTTCGCCGGGGCAAGTATAGAACTGTGGTCCTGTTTTTACGACAGTATCTTTTTGTACAACAGTTTTGATCGCTGTGTCTTTCTGTCCGGGCTCTTTGTTGGCAGCATTTTGCCCGCAGGACAATAGCCCCAATGTGGTAATAAAAATGAACAACCGCATAGTGAGAGTTTTGGTATAGGGAAGATAAGAAAACTATTTCCTTAATATCTTTTCCATTGTCCTTCCTTTTGCCAGTTCATCCACCAGCTTATCCATGTAACGGATCTTTTGCATGAGTTTGTCTTCGATCTCTTCTACACGGTATCCGCAGATAACACCTGTAATTTTTGACACATTTGGATTCAATTGTGGTGCCTGTGCAAAAAAGGTTTCCAGGTCATTTTTCTTGTCGATCTGTTGTCGCAATGTTTTTTTATTATATCCTGTGAGCCAAAAGAGAACGGTATCCAGCTCTTCTTTTGTACGCCCCTTTTTTTCCACTTTTTGAATATACAACGGATATATACTTGCGAAAGTGTAGGCAAATACTCTTGCGTTATCCATTTTAGTTGTTATTATTTGCAAAGTTAATTTCTTGTAGTCAGCTGCAGGAAAGAGGAGGAAAAAACTTTTTCCAGTCAGGTCTCCTGCAAGGGGCACAGCGGATATCCCGCCAATCTTATACATTTGTGCAGCTAAAACACATTACTTATTCAACCCGTTCAGGCACCCATGACAAATTCTTACCACGACCTCGTCAAACAAACATTCAATTTTCCGCAGGAAGGCATTGAAGTAGATGAAGGAAATCTCTGGTTCAATGGCCTCAATCTGAAAGCCCTCATTGCCAAGTACGGCACCCCGATGAAGCTTACCTACCTGCCCAAGATCGGCATGCAGATAAAAAAAGCCAAGCAAATGTTTGCCGCAGCATTCAAGAAACATAAATACGAAGGGAAATATTACTATTGCTATTGCACCAAAAGCTCACATTTCAGTTTTGTGGTAGAAGAAGCATTAAAAAGCGATATCCATCTCGAAACATCGTATGCCTATGACATCGAGATCATCAAAAAACTATATGCAAAAAAGAAGATCACCAAAGACACTCACATCATCTGCAACGGGTTCAAGCAAAAAGGATATACCCGCCGCATTGCCAACCTGCTCAATTCCGGTTTCAACAATGTCATACCGGTACTCGATAATAAAGAAGAATTGAAAGATTATGCACAATCAGTAAAAGTGCCTTTTAAGCTCGGTATAAGAGTAGCAGCAGAAGAAGAACCCAACTTCCCTTTTTATACCTCACGGCTCGGCATCAGGGCAAAAGATATTTTGGAATTTTATGTGGACAGGATAGAAGGGTATGAAAGCAAGTTCCAGTTAAAGATGCTCCATATCTTTTTAAATAAAGGCATCAAAGATGATATCTACTACTGGAGTGAGTTGAATAAGGTCATCAACCTTTATTGCCAGTTAAAAAAGATCTGTCCAGAACTGGATTCCATCAACATTGGTGGCGGCTTTCCCATCAAACACTCTCTGGGCTTTGAATACGATTACCAGTTTATGATCAATGAGATCGTTCGCAATATTAAAACATCCTGCAAGAAAGCTAAAGTGCCAATGCCCCACATCTACACAGAGTTTGGAAGCTACACAGTAGGAGAGAGCATGGCACATATATATAGTGTCATCGCAGAAAAAGTGCAGAACGACAGGGAAACATGGTACATGATAGATTCATCCTTCATCACCACATTACCCGACACATGGGGTATCGGGGAAAAATTCCTGATGTTGCCGGTAAATAAATGGGATCAGGATTATCATCGTGTAGTATTGGGCGGCATCACCTGTGACAGTCATGATTACTATGATTCAGAAGAACATATCAATGAAGTATTCCTGCCAAAAGTAAATGGCGATAAAGAACCTTTATATGTCGGCTTCTTCCATACCGGCGCCTACCAGGATCAGATCAGCGGGTATGGAGGAATCAAACACTGTCTCATTCCATCTCCCAAACATATTATCGTCGGGCATGATAAAAATGGAAAATTAGTGGACTGGGTATATGCAAAACAACAAACAGCGCAAAGTATGCTGAAGATACTTGGGTACAAATGAGTTTAAGATTTAATGTTTAAAGTGTAAAGTGTAAAGTTGGTTTCTGGTAATATGAGATAGTATGTGGATCATGATAACCTGCAACCATAGATATCAAAACATTAAACTTGTGGGGAAGGCCTGCTATCCTAAGGCTTATCTTCTCTTGTCCTTTTTTCTCTTCCTTCCCCGTTGCTATAATTTCTTGCAACAGGCTCCGTAACCGGTTCAGTTTTTTTCTCCGTAATCACAACCGGGGTGATTTTTGTTTCCTTGCTAGTTCCTTTTTTATTTACAGACGCAGAAGGACTCTTTATTGCATTTTTATCATCTGCTTTAACGGGAGCACTGTTTACATATACTGGTTTTGTTTCTGTTTCAGGAGGTTTTGTTGTAGCACCTGTTGCTGGAAAAACTTCAGACAATTTATCCAGCGCCGCAGTCTTGCTGCCGGTATCTCTGCCCATGATGATGTCGGTGGTTACCCAATTCACATCGCCGGGTTGTAATTTATCAAGCTCCAAAAACCGGAGAGCCACAGCCTGCGAATCTTTCACTTCTGTCTGAGTTGGGAATATTTTACTGGCGTACTCTTTTGTAGCTGCACAACTGGCTGCCATTGCTACGATCAGCATCAATGCTACCGCTTGTACTATTCTGGCTGTTTGCATGGTTATTGATTTTATTTTTACGGGGATATCAAACTAACGTAGCAATGATTCAATTCATTTGCCACAAACTCTTAAAGTAAATTGGAATGAAATACTTTCTCATTCTGTTAACAATGATAGCATCTGCAACAACTAATGCACAGACAGCAGAAGATTCCGTAAAGGCAGTTATCAATACTATGTTTACTGCGATGAAGAATGCAGATGGTGTTTCGTTGAAAAGCACTTTTTCTGACAGCATCGTTTTTCAAACGATCGGAAGAAACAAAGAAGGGGCAATGGTAGTAAAAAATGAAAGTGCCGCAGGTTTTATTGAGCAGATCAGTAAAGCCACTCCCGGATCATTAGATGAAAGAATAACTTTTGATGTGCTAAAAATAGACGGCCCGCTGGCAATTGCCTGGACACCCTATAGTTTTTATTTGAATGATAAGTTCAGTCATTGCGGTGTCAATTCATTTCAACTGGTCCGCTTCAATGGTATCTGGAAAATTCAATATATAATTGATACGAGGAGAAGGCAGGGATGTGTGCAGTAACGAATGGTAAATGGTGAACAAATTGCTTTTCTATAATGAACAGTTGTGCTTTGGGAAAATTTAATGCCCCTAAAAAAGAAACCCTCCGTAGAAACGGAGGGTGTAAACCAAAACCAACTGCTTATGAGAAAACTTTTATGAAAGAACTTATTTTATTGCTATTTCAGTAGCTGATAGTTTGACTTCTTCTTTCTTCGGAAGGTTTAAAATCAACACTCCATTGATGTAAGACGCTTCAATCGCCGTTGCATCAATTTTTTCATCTATTGTGAAAGATCTCTTAAAAGACCGGTAGCTGTATTCTCTGCGGATATTTTTGTCATTTTCATTCTTCGCCTCTTCTTTTTTCTCAGCCGAGATCGTCAGCAAGTTTTGGTCAAGATTTACTCTGAAATCTGTTTTTTCAAAACCCGGTGCAATTACTTCCAACCGGTAACTTTTGTCTGTTTCTTTGACGTTGACCGGTACTAAACCCTTTTGTTCGTAATTGTTAAAATCATTTTTGAACAAAGCAGGGAGTTCGGTAAAGAAATCATCAACGAAAGAATTGAATGGCTTACGATTGAATTTTACAGTTGTCATAATTATTTAATTTTTTAGTTGAATAGTTACAGCTATTAGATGTCAAACTACATACCATCACCAAATCCAGATAGTTTTCCCTGTCAATTTTGGGTAAACAGCGAAAAGCAAAAGACAGAATTTCCGAAATCAGGAATTTTGCCTGTCATTATTTCCAATTGTCTGTTGCTCTTCTTCCTCAGCGAACATTTTCAGTACTTTTGTGTTTAAATAAAAAAAAGAAGAATATGTATCCCGAAGAAATTGTCATCCCTATGAAAGAAGAGTTGACAGATAATGGCTTTTCTGAACTCCTTTCCTCGTCAGAAGTAGAAAATCAATTGTCAAAAGAAGGAACCACCCTGGTAATGATAAATTCTGTCTGTGGTTGTTCAGCTGGTACAGCCCGTCCTGGTGTATTAATGGCTGTAGCCAATGCAACAAAAAAGCCTGATTTTCTTACTACCAGTTTCGCCGGCTTTGATATTGATGCTATCAGAACGTTGCGCCAGCATTTAGTTCCATTTCCTCCGTCTTCGCCATCTATTGCTCTTTTTAAAAATGGGCAACTGGTGCATTTTATAGAACGCCACCAGATCGAAGGAAGGCCAGCACAGGTGATAGCACAAAATTTGATAGGTGCTTTTAATGAATACTGTAATTAGTCACGAGTCTTGAGTCAGTAGTCGTTAGCCGGCGAAAGTTTAAGACTAAAGACTCATGACTAATGACTAACGACTCGTATATTCGCTGCCAACCAACCAGCTATTCATGTATCCAAACCTGTACTACGCTTTTAAAGATCTATTTGGTGTTGAATGGAGTTTTCTCCGCTTTGTAAATTCCTTTGGTTTTTTTGTTGCCATTGCATTCATAGTAGCAGCAATACTATTATCAAAAGAATTGCGCCGGAGGAGCCGCCAGGGATTTTTTCAGCCGACTGAAATGCAGGTTATGGTAGGTCAGCCTGCAACGCCGCTTGATCTGGGGCTGAATTTTTTGTTGGGTTTCCTGCTGGGGTATAAGATTCTTGCATTATTCATAATGAAGAGTTCTGCAACACAAGATCCGCAGGCTTTCATTTTTTCTACATTGGGTAGCTGGCCGGCCGGTATTGGGTTAGGGTTATTATTTGCCGGGTTAAAATGGTGGGATAAGAACAAAAGAAAACTGGCTAAGCCTGAAAAAAGAACTGTTCGCATTTGGCCTCATGACAGGGTGGGGGAGATTACTATTCTTGCATTGATCTTTGGATTACTCGGCGCCAAACTCTTTGATATATTTGAGAACTGGCAAGGCTTTCTCGAAACACCTTCCGAATATTTATTTTCTGCCTCGGGGTTAACCTGGTATGGCGGGCTGATCTGCGCAGCAGTTGCAATTTTGATTTATGCCCGGAAGCATAAGATATCTTTCTGGCATTTGAATGATTCTGCAGCTCCTGCATTAATGCTGGCTTATGCAATTGGTCGTATAGGCTGCCAGGTGGCCGGCGATGGTGACTGGGGTATTGAAAGTAATCTTGCCAATAAACCTTCTTTTCTGCCTGACTGGATGTGGTCCTACACTTATCCCAACAACGTAAATGGAGAAGGAGCTATCAAAATTGTCGGGTGCGAAGGCAAATATTGTAATGAATTGGCGCATGGTGTCTATCCAACACCACTTTATGAGGTGATCGCCTGCACCGTTCTGTTTTTCATATTATGGTCATTTAGAAAGAAACTTAAAGTTCCCGGAACTCTTTTTGCACTTTATCTTATTTTAAACGGATTTGAGCGATTCTTTATAGAAAAGATCAGGGTGAATACCCGGATGGACTTTTTCGGCCTTCAACCCACACAAGCTGAGGTAATTTCTTCCCTTCTTGTGATTAGTGGAATAATTATTTGGATAGTATTAAAACGACAGGCCAAACAGCAAAAAAAGCCTTCTGAAAACACAGAATAATATTATTTACATTAGTAATTACATCAGGCTGAAATCGAGACCCAGTAAGCATTTTAACGGTTTCGCACAGGTATAACTTCTTACGTGGATAAATCCATACAATTATTTGTTTCAAAACGTTATGAGAAACGGCTAATGCGTTGTATTTTTGCAGACGGTATTTGAACGGAGTAATTAACTTACCCTTTGCAACTTCCCTTGAACAAACCGACTCTTATTTTCGTTTAAACTTGTAATAATTTAAGCATTATGAGGCAGCTTAAAATTGCTACCCAGATCACTAACAGAGATTCCCAGGCAGTTGAAAAGTACTTGCAGGAAATTTCAAAGATCTCTATGATCACCCCGGAAGAAGAAACAACGCTGGCTCAGCGTATTAAAATGTTTCATAAGAACCCGGTGGATGCTCAAAGGGCTTTGGACAAACTTGTACAGGCCAATCTCCGTTTCGTGGTATCGGTTGCAAAACAGTATCAGCACCAGGGATTGTCGCTAAGTGACCTTATCAACGAGGGTAACCTCGGTCTGATTAAAGCGGCGCAAAGGTTTGATGAAACCAAAGGTTTTAAATTCATCTCTTATGCTGTATGGTGGATTCGCCAGTCCATCCTTCAGGCGTTGGCAGAGCAGGGCAGATTAGTCCGCTTGCCACAAAACAAAATTGGCACCTATAACAAGGCTAACAAAGCTTACATGGCCTTTGAACAGGAACATGAGAGAGAGCCGTCGACCGAAGAGTTAGCAGAATTACTGGAGATGAGTGAAACAGAGATCAACAACATTTTCCAGAGCAACACCCGTCACACATCGCTCGATGCACCCGTGCATGAAGCAGAAGATGTGGCTATGGGCGACCTGCTGGAAGGCGGAGATGATACTGATGATGATGTGATGAAGGATTCTTTGAGAAATGAGATTCGCCGTGTGTTGAAATCATTATCTCCTCGAGAAGCAGAGATCGTTAATGCTTATTTCGGTTTGGATGGTGAAAATGGAGTAACTATCGAACAGATCGGGCAGAAATACGACCTGACCAAGGAGCGTATCCGCCAGATCAAGGAAAGAGCTATTAAACGTTTGCAAAAAGCAAGATATAGCAGCGCATTGAAAGCATACCTTGGCTAAAAATTAAATTGATGGGTTTATCATAGACATCCCGACCAGCTTGCTGGCCGGGATTGTTTTTTAATATACTTAGGAATGTTCAATACTTTTTTAAAGTGTAGTTCTTTCCTGATTTCTTAAATTAATATCAGGCTTTTAGTTTCTGCATGAACTGCATAGCCCGCTGATGATGACCTCTGTACTCTCGATTTTAAAACCTTTTGGCATCCTTGCTTTTGGCAGTACAATCATTTCTAATGGTATGATTTTTTTTGCAAGCGTTGCATATAAAATTCGAATGAACAGAGTCTTTCGTTTGCAGCACCAAATAGCGATTGACCCCGTCTGCAGAAGGAATACGCAGAAGGATTTTTTTATCTACGAATAGATTTAATGTTCTGAAAATAGTTGTCCTGTCAAGATAAAATGAAGGATTACTCAAAAAATCATGATGGGTCATTGCATTTTTTGATTGCAAAAAGAGATCCAATATGACTATTCTTGCTTTAGTCATACTTACATGAGATTGCTTCAATATGGACTTCACTTTTTCTTCCATCATGCATTAATAAAAGCCCGGCTTCGCCACCGGCCTCATTAGAACTGCTAACTGCTATTTCAAGTTGAAGACAAAAGGTATGTTCAGTTTGATACTGAAATTCCTTCCCATATTAAATACGCCTGTCCTTCCTGTTACCAGGTTTTCAGGAGCATATTTTAAGCGGCTCAGGTGATTCTGGTAAGCTACATCTCCTATATTATTGGCCCCGACAAATAAGCTAAAAATAGCTTTCCCTTTACTCATTATATCCGCACCCAATCCTGCATTGAGAAGACTGTAGCCTTTTGTTGTTGTTTCGGTATTGAAGCCTGTGAACGGTTTGTTCTGGGCTAATGTATTGTCCAGTTCTATTTTAAAAAAACCATTCCTGATAGCTTTGCCCTTTTTTGCAAAGTCGATCTTCACTTCATTGATCAACCTCGTAGCGGGAATAAAAGGAAGATTTTTGCTGCCATCAATTTCCTGGTTCAATACACCCCGGACCCATGAAAAAGTATTTTCAATATGCAGCCAGTCGAGCGGATGAGGATGAATATCAAGATTAAATTCAGCACCATATAACCTTGCATTATCCTGGCCATAAGTAAATGCCTGGAAATCGTCACCGTTTACATTTACGATCGAATCACCGCCGCCAACAGCAGCCAGCTTATGAAGAAAAATAAAGTTGTGGATGGAATTATTGAATAGACCGATCTCAAATGAAACATGATCGGAGTTGATCAGCATCCCGGCATCTACTTGCAAACTAGTTTCCGATTTAAGGTCTTGCTCCCCGTAAATATAATTGAAGGTACCTTCATGAACCCCGTTCGCACTGAGTTCTGTAATATTCGGTGCCCGAAAACCACGGGCCATATTAAATTTCAGCGTTACCATTTTGCCAGCATCCCAGGTAAGACCGACACTGCCTGAAAGATTGGAAAAATGTTTCTTAAAGGCGTCGAACTTTGTATCAGCCCCTTCCATCAGGAGTTTCGAATCAAGAGAACGGTTATCAAATCGCAACCCACCACTTAATGAAAGTGTATTAACCCTTTTTTGGGTGTAAATAAATCCGCCAGCATCAAAGAGAGAGTATTCAGGTATGAGCACTTCAATTCCTTTATTCTTATTGGTTTGCTGCATTCCATTTATACCAATAGTAGTTTTCCAGTTTTTCTGTTCTGCTAAATGATATTGCAGGTTATAGTTAACTGTTCCAAGATCAAAGGATAATTCAGCTTCTGATGGATCCAGCACATTAGCAAATTCTTCCCGCTGGCTTCGCTGGTAACCGAGTACCAGGGTCAGCCTGTCCTTACCGATCTTAAAACTGTTATCAGTTGCTAACTTGGTGTGCCTTATTCTTTGTTTGGGAACAAAAGGATCTATAGACTTAAAATCTGCACCGGTAGCGATTTTCTCAATTTCCACGCCGCCATTATTCACCAGTTTCAGAAATTGGCCGGTGACACCATCCCGTTCCCCTTCTACTAAGCCGAGCCGTTGATCAAAACGGCTTATATACAGATGCGAAAAGCCCCAGCTTTTATTAATTCCGGTATAGGCTCCAAAATTCTTTTCATTGAATTTGGAATTGAAAACCGGTCCATCAAATTTGTTTTTGTAATCAGCGGCTCCTTTATACGAACCATAAAAACCCCAGATAACCCCATTTTTACTGCCTCCGAGTTCAGCATGCAGATTGCGCTGTCGATTATTGGTTTGATAACCTCCGAGAATATTTCCTTTTATTTGTCCTTCAGGTGCCGGCTGAATGGAAATGATATTGACTACCCCGGCCAAGGCATCACTCCCATAAGTGAGAGATGCAGGCCCTTTCAGCACTTCTACTTTTGTTACATTTAGTTCATCTATCTCAATACCATGCTCATCACCCCATTGATTTCCCTCCTGCCTAATGCCATCATTTACAACAATAACCCGGTTGTGACCAAGACCTCGTATAAAAGGTTTTGATATAGCGGGACCTGTCGATACCTGGGCTACCCCAGGCGTTTTTGCGATGTTATCAATAAGATTTGTTGAAACATTTCTGAACAAATCCTCTTTTTTTAAAATATTTACAGGGATAGGGGTTCTTTTTAAAGAAGTCGAAGATGAAACACCCATTACCGTTACTGCCTGGTTTTCTATAAATGAAGGAGCAAGGGAAAAATCCTTCTGTATATTTCCTTTTATAACCATTGTTTCAATTACAGAAGAATAACCGACCGAACTTACTTCTACGAGGAATTTACCTTCCGGTATATTTTGAATTTCATAATTGCCTGCAGTATCCGAACTGGTTCCCAGTTTCAGATCCGGAAAGAATATCGAAACACCGTTTAAAGGCAAACCTGTATTTGTATCTGTTATTTTGCCGGCTAAGATGCTTTTAGTTGGAAGTTTATTCACTGTTTGCTGGCTGAAAGCCGTACTCAATTGAATACAACTTAACAGCATGAGCAGCCGTACATTTTTTTTCATTACCCGCATTGTTTAAACCAGGGTATTATCCCTGCCTGTTGAAAATAAATTGTGTAAACCGGAACTACTGATCAAGGAATGACCAGGCCGGTAATAGATCAGGCTAAGATGAAGGGCGGGCCCCGCAGGGAATGAAAAACTCTTGAAGAAAAGGGAATCGGCAAATCACCGACCGTAATAAAAGCGATCTTAATAGCAGGAAGCAGTTGGATAAGCTGTTCCGGCGATTCTACAAATGGGGTATAAAAATCATCAATGCAAGCGCAACTGATTAATTCTTCCGCAATAGCGGGAAGACCATGAGAACCACAAGTGTTATTTTGAGTATGCGTCCAGTTATGAAGGAACAGACTGCCGCCTGTCTTTTGCATAATAAGGACAATCAGCAAAAGACTAATGCTCTTCGATATATAACGGTTACACCTCATTCCAGGCACAAAAATAGTTTTTTGCATCAATATTGCAAATTTCTTATGGATTGCGCAAGAAATAAGTATCTATTAGCCTGTATCGCCGGTGTGCATATGACCATTGTTATCAATCTTACCGCCATTATTTTTCCCTTTACAATACACCAGCAGGCTTTTTGTTGAGGAAGCACTGACACCGTTCGCACCGGTAACAGTGAATTTAATATTTGCAGTGCCGCAACCAAATTGATATACCGGACTTTTTTCGGTAGAAGAAAATCCATTGCCAAATTCCCAACGATAAGAGGCAGCACCGGCAGATTGGTTGACAAGCAATACATCATCGCCTTCTTTGACGCCATCGTTATTCATCGTTAAAGTAACATTGAATTTTGCTGACAAAGCGGGAGCTTCTTCTTTTACAGGAGCATTGTTATTGGAACTCTTGCTGCAACCAATTACTATAAAAGTATGCAGGAACAAAGTGAACAGAATCGATTTCATGATTTTAAATGAGTTTATATATACTATAAAGGGGTATAATAGGAAAAGTAACTGCAAAATTTTCATTTAATGAAACTGTGTATCATTTAGGTGTTTGGTTTAAAAAATATACATGGTAAAGAAGAATGATTCAAATGCTAATCTATAATGTTTCAGGTTCGTGAATTGTGAATACTGAACGGATATTGGAAGTTCAGCGATGACTTACGTAAATTTGTGGCCTGTATGAAAACAAAACTTCTTTATTTACTTATCCTGTCCAGCCTTTTGATTAGCGGCTGTGAGAAATCTGTTTCTTTTAAATTAGATGAAGTAGCACCTAAAGTTGTTGTAGAAGCGATGATCGAAAACGGGCAGGCCCCTGTTGTTTATCTTTCCAAAAGCCTTAATTATTTTTCCAGGATCGACCAAAACATTTTAGCAAACAGTTTTGTTCATAATGCTGAAATCTATGTATCAAACGGAACACTGACACATAAGCTGAAGGAGTTTAGTATTCCAATTGGCACTGGTTATAGTGTTTATTATTATACCAATGATCCGGCCAGTCCATCAACATCATTTGTTGGTGAATTGAATAAGCAATATTCCCTGCGGATCGCATCGGAGGGAAAGGAATATAATGCTGTAACTACGATTCCGGCTATTACCCGTCGCATTGATTCTCTTTTCTGGAAAGCAGCTCCACCGGCAAATGCACCGGAAAAAGTAGCGGTGATGGTAAGGGCTTATGATCCTCCGGGTTTTGGTGACTATGTCCGTTATTTTACCAAACGTAACAGTGAACCCTTTTACCCGGGTCTTAACTCTGTATATGATGACCAGGTGATAGATGGAAGTGTGTATGAAGTGCAGGTAGAAAGAGGTGTGAACCGAAATGAAGATCAGCCGGAAGGCTTTTCTTTTTTTAATAAAGGCGATACCGTAACACTCAAAATTTCGAATATTGACAGAGCGACATATGATTTCTGGAGAACGATGGAGTACACTTATCTGAGTGTCGGCAATCCCTTCTCTTCACCCACAAAAGTGATCAGTAATATCAATGGAGGCGGTCTCGGTTATTTTGGTGGCTATGCTTCGCAATACCGGACGATCATAATTCCCCGTTGATGGCAAGCAATTCACATTCATTTTGAACAGTTATCTGCCTTACGGTGTTGTAATGTATTTACCATTAATTTTGATGATATGGGAAAAATTCATTTTAAATAGTCAGAAGAATGGAAACGACAGAAAGGGTTCATTGTCTTATTATCGGATCAGGACCGGCAGGATATACGGCTGCTATTTATGCAGCAAGAGCTAATCTTAAACCTGTTTTATACCAGGGCATTCAGCCGGGAGGCCAATTGACGATCACAACCGAAGTGGAAAATTACCCGGGTTATGCAGATGGAGTACAGGGGCCGGAGATGATGGTTCATTTTGAAAAACAGGCTGCAAGAATGGGAGCTGATATCCGTTATGGTCTTGCTACCAAAGTTGATTTTTTATCACAACCCTATAAAGTGCAGATCGATGAAGAAAAATGGATCGAAGCAGATTCAGTCATCATTGCCACTGGCGCCTCGGCCAAATGGTTAGGTTTAGAAAGCGAACAAAGATTGAACGGCTATGGTGTAAGTGCCTGTGCTGTCTGCGATGGTTTTTTCTTTCGGGGAAAAGAAGTAGCTATCGTTGGCGCCGGCGATACTGCTGCGGAAGAAGCTTTATACCTTTCTAAACTTTGCACTACCGTTCATATGTTCATCCGCAAGGAGGCAATGAGGGCAAGTAAAGTGATGCAGGAAAGAGTTTTAAAAACGTCCAATATAAAAGTTTATTGGAATACTGATACTGATGAAGTGATTGGCGAAAAAAATGTGACCGCAGTTAGAATTAAAAATAATAAGACAGGAGAGAAGAAAGAAATACCCGTCAGCGGATTTTTTGTTGCGATCGGTCATCAGCCTAATTCAGAAATTTTTAAAGGCTGGCTGGAAATGGATGATGCCGGTTATTTAATAACGGTGCCCGGCTCTTCCAAAACAAATATTGAAGGGGTATTTGCTGCTGGTGATGTGCAGGATAAAATTTATCGACAGGCTGTAACGGCAGCCGGTAGTGGATGCATGGCGGCATTGGATGCTGAACGATATCTTGGGGCTAAAGGAATTCATTAAATGTATTATCATGCCGGGATTACTATCAGTTGAATTAAACGGACTTCATTTCTATGCTCATCATGGGCTCTATGCAGAGGAAAAGAAAACCGGGAATGAGTTTGAAATAAATCTTTCCGTTTCATACGAACCTGTTTCAGGCACAATAACCGATATTTCTGATACAGTAAACTATGCAAAATTGTATGCCTTGTTGAAGACAGAAATGGCAAAGCCCCGCCACCTGCTTGAAACATTCGCTATGGAAGTAGTTGAGATGATCCATGTTTCATATCCGCAGGCAAAAAAAATAGATATATCCATTACTAAACTTCATGTGCCTATCGCAAAATTCATAGGAACCGCAACGGTCAGTTACAGCAGGGAATTTTAATTCACTTTATCGAATGGCAACCCTCTGGTGCATAAGTTTTATCTTTGCCAACTTATGACAGAGGAAATAAAAAAAGAAGAGGTACACCTTAATTTTCTGGAAGAGATCATCGAAGCAGATCTTCAAAGCGGTAAATACAAGAGTATCGTTACCCGTTTTCCACCGGAACCGAATGGTTATTTGCATTTGGGCCATGCTTCAAGCATTTGCCTGAATTTTGGTCTCACTCAAAAATATCCCGGCAATACTAATCTTCGTTTTGACGATACCAATCCTGTAACAGAGGACACTGAATATGTAGAGAGCATCAAAGATGATATCCGCTGGTTAGGTTTTACATGGAAGCATGAACTCTATGCCTCCGATTATTTTGATACGTTATATGAATATGCCATTGACTTAATAAAAAAAGGTCTTGCTTATGTTGACGATTCCACTTCAGAAGAAATGGCGATGATGAAGGGAACACCGACTGAAGCAGGCAGGAACAGCAAATACCGTGACAGGACAATTGATGAGAATCTTGAACTGTTCAGGAAGATGAAGGATGGGGCATTTGAAGACGGGACAAGAACATTGCGGGCAAAAATTGATATGGCGCATATCAATATGCTGATGAGAGACCCGGTGCTTTACCGTATCAAGCATGCACATCATCATCGCACCGGAGATAAATGGTGTATTTACCCGATGTATGATATGGCCCACGGGCAAAGTGATTCGATCGAGAACATCACACATTCTATTTGTACACTTGAATTTGTTCCGCACAGGGAATTGTATGACTGGCTGATCGAAAAACTGAATATTTATCCATCGCAACAATATGAATTTGCAAGAAGAAATATCAATTATACAGTTACCAGTAAAAGAAAATTGTTGCAACTCGTTAATGAAGGGCATGTAGCCGGATGGGATGATCCAAGAATGCCAACGATCAGTGGTTTGCGCCGCCGGGGATATACGCCGGAAAGCATAAGAGAATTTTGTAACCGTATCGGTATCGCTAAAAGAGAAAACATAGTGGATGTTGGGCTATTAGAATTTTGTGTAAGAGAACATTTGAACAGGATCGCATTTCGACGCATGGTGGTCTTTGACCCGGTCAAAATAATCATTACAAATTATACGGGGTTCGGGGAATTGCTTGCAAGTGAAAATAATCCTGAAGATCAAAGTACAGGTTCAAGAGGAATACCTTTTGGCAAGGAGCTTTTTATTGAGCGGGATGATTTCATGGAGGACCCGCCTAAAAAATATTTCCGGTTGGCCCCGGGGCAAATGGTCAGATTAAAAAGCGCTTACATCATCAAATGCGATGAAGTGATCAAAGATGTAAATGGTGATATTACAGAACTGCATTGCACTTATATTCCCGAAAGCAAAAGTGGAAATGATACTTCAGGCATTAATGTGAAAGGAACATTGCATTGGGTAACTGCCGCAAAAGCTGTAGAAGTTGAGGTAAGGGAATATGACAGGTTATTTAAAGTGGAGAACCCTTCCGGCGGGGAAGGTGATTTTAAGGATTACATTAACCCCTATAGCCTGAAGATTGTAAAAGGTTTTGCTGAGCCTGCCATAATGGATGCAAAACTTTCCGACCGTTTCCAGTTCATGCGTAAAGGGTATTATTGTCTGGACAAAGATTCTACCGATACAAAGTTGGTATTCAACCGGACCGTTACTTTAAAAGATGCGTGGGCCAAAGAAGTAAAAAAAGGTTGATTCAAAACAAGTACTATTTCGCTGAGTTTTTCCCCATTTTTCGACCCGGTGATGGGTAAAAAAATGACTGTTTGTGGTGGGCAAAGCTTACTTTTACTGCCATTTTTTAAACCCCTGTTTTACCTAACACACAACGTCTATGCGAAAACTTGTACTTCTCTTTACAACAGTTTTTTCTTTATCCACGGCAATGGCACAGATCACAGAAAATGATGTGAATCTTGCGAAGCAACTGGTTGCTAAAAATTTTGTTTCAATAGGTATTGCACCTGCTGATATCAACAATTCGATTGTTTCATCCACTTACGAGACCAGAGAAAAGATCCGCATGGTCTATTTGCAGCAAAGCCATAAGGGCATACCGGTGTTTAACCAAATGCATGTACTGGCTTTTAACAATGAAAAAGCGGTATCGGTATCAGGCAGGCGGATTACTAAAATTGAAAATGCAGCTAATTCATTAACAGGCATTCCTGCCATTAGTGCAGAGCAGGCGGTTTTGGTCGCATTGAATGAATGCAAACTTAGCGTTACCGAGCCGATGCAGCAGCCAACAGAAAAAATCACAGCTAATGGATCCCGCAAATTCAATTTTGGAACACTGAAACTGGCTTATGAGAATATCACTGCCGAGTTGATCTGGTTCCCTGTTGATGAGAATAAGGTGAAATTAGCCTGGCTTGTATTTGTGGCTCCTGGTAATGCAGATGATTTTTGGCTGATGATGATCGATGCGTTTGATCAATCAATTTTAGGCAAACAGAATTTAACTGCATATGATAGCTGGGATCAAAAAGATATTCGTTCTGTGGAGCAACCTGCAGAGCAGTCATTCAATTATGTAGGAAAGCGGATCGTTCAACACACAGATATCACATACAAAGCTCCGATTGTTAACGGTGCGACTTACAATGTTATTAAATATCCTGCTGAAAGCCCCAATCATCCGGGAGGCACACCCGCATTACACACAGATCCATGGACATGGGCTCCAGGCAATGCAACAAGTTTAAAATGGCATGATGACGGCCCTACTGATTATACGATCACAAGAGGAAATAATGTTTGGGCCACTGAAGGGCAAACAGGAGGTACTAACCTGACAGGTACCATACAAACACCAGCAGGACAACCAGCAACTTCTTCAACCACTCCCGATCCGCTAACATTCAACTCAGCACCGAATTTTGCACAAACACCTACAAGTAGTGTCAATCAACAGTTTGGTATTACCAATTTATTCTACTGGAATAATCTTTTACATGATATTACTTATGTATATGGATTTGATGAAGCTTCAGCCAATTTTCAAAATGACAACCAGGGTCGCGGAGGAACAGGTGGAGATTATGTGATCGCTGTTGCTCAAAGTGCAGCAGGAACCAATAATGCTAACTTTTCAACTCCCGGAGATGGCAGCAGGGCCAGGATGAGAATGTACATATTTACCGCAGCCAATCCCGACAGGGATGGTGATTTGGATAATGGTATCGTTGCTCATGAATTTGGTCATGGAATAAGCAACCGTCTTACCGGCGGCGGATCTGCATCCTGTCTTGGAAATGTGGAGCAAGGTGGTGAAGGATGGGGTGATTATATGGCATTGATGCTTACAACGGATTGGGCAACGGCAAGTCTTACTGACGGGTTTAATGTTCCAAGGGCAATGGGTACATATGCTGTGAACCAGGCTACAACTGGTTCAGGAATACGTCTTTTCCGTTATTGCACCAACATAGCAGTTAATCCACTTACTTATGCAAGCATGGGTGTGGCGCCTGTAGGAACGGAGGTTCACAATATAGGTGAGATATGGTGTATGGCCCTTTGGGAAATGACATGGCAGATCATACAAACAGCAGGCATTAATCCAAATCTTTTCAATCCTGCTGCCGGGGGCGGTAATGCTATTGCATTTAAACTTGTTGTTGAAGGGATGCGTCTTCAACCATGTAACCCCGGTTATATTGATGCAAGAAATGCTATTCTGAAAGCAGATACATTATTTTTTGGTGGCCAATATAGCTGTGCTATCTGGACCGCTTTTGCAAAAAGAGGGATGGGACGTGGGGCATCGCAGGGATCATCTAATAGCGCAACAGATCAAACTGCAAGCTTTATAGTAAGCAGCGCCGTAACAGTTCTCAATGAAAATGTGCCATCACAAATAGAAGGAGCCAATGTTACTTATACCAATAAAGTAACTGCTGATGGCTGTGGTGCTATCAGTAATTATTATGTTACCGATACCTTACCAACCAATGTGACTTATGTAAGCGGAGGTTCTTACAATGCAGGTAACAGAACGGTAACTTTTACTCCCATTAACCTGGCATCGGGAGCAACACAAACATTCCCCTATACGGTGAGCATTAATGCCGGAACTTATTTTGCACCTGTTACTCATTTTACAGAGACAGTACCAGGGGCAACAATACCAGCTGCATGGACGGCAAGTTCAATCAATGCAACTGTATGGTCAGTGGCAACAAGCACAGGTCATAGTTTACCGAATTCTTTTGCGGCACTTTACAATGTGGCAGCAGCCAACGATCTTTCCCTTGCAACAACCAATCAAATTAATTTAACACCTAACTCAGTTTCCAATTATACTACCCTTAGCTTCTGGCATCAATACAATACAGAAGAAGGTTGGGATGGAGGTGTAGTAGAAATAAGCACCAATAACGGAGCTACCTGGAGTGATCTTGGATCAAGAATGGTTAAGAACGGATATAATGGAACACTGGGAACAGGAAGTAACCTGGCAGGAAGATCTGCATTTACCGGTGCTGCTAACACTTTTAAAGAAACAATTGTCAACCTTTCTTCATATGTCGGGCAAAATATCCGCATCCGGTTCAGGTTTGGATCCGATAATAACACCGGCGCTCCAACAGGTACATCGGGTTGGTGGGTTGATGATATCGTGTTATACAGTGAACCGGCCGTACAGATAAGATCCAATCTTTTCAACGGTTCCAATGTTCGCCAGTCGTTCTCTGATACATTGACAAGGATCACTGTAGGATGTACTACTGCAACAATTACTACACAACCTTCCAATGCCAATGGATGCGTTGGGGGCAGTACTACTTTCTCCGTTGTTGTTAGCGGTGGAGGATCACCAACCTACCAGTGGCAGGAAAATACGGGGAGCGGATTTGTCAATCTTGCTAATAATGCTACCTATTCCAACGTAACTACTGCTACACTTACTATTTCAAATATCACGGCAGGCATGAATGGTTACTCATACCGTGTTGTCGTAGGGAACAGTTGTACGTCATCATTTAATTCTAATTCAGCAACGTTGAATGTGGGAGCTGTAGCTGCAATTAATTCGCATCCTTCTAATGCTAGTGTGTGCCCGGGTGTCAATGTTAATTTTAGTGTTGGTGTTACCAATGCAACCAGTTATCAGTGGCAGGTGAATTCAGGCAGCGGCTTTGTTGATATACCCAATGCCCCTCCTTACTCAAATGCTACAACTGCGACACTCACTATAACAAACGTCACAACGGGTTTGAATAACAATCAGTATCGTTGTGTGATCGGCAGTTGTCCTTCATCGATCAATTCCAATAGCGCAACATTGCAGGTGTCAACACCACTTTCCATTACTTCACAACCGGCGAGTGTTGCAGTGTGCCAGGGGCAGGGAACTACTTTCTCCGTTACTGTGGCAGGCAGTGTAACCGGTTATCAATGGCAGCTTAGTACTGATAATGGCGCTACATACAACAATATCGGTAGTGCTACCACATCATCCTATACTTTAACATCAGTGGCGTTATCACAAAATGGCAATCGTTTTAAAGTGATAATTACCGGTGCTTGCGGCAATGTTACTTCTGCTGAAGCTATATTAACTGTAAATCCATTGCCTGTATTTACACTGGGTACCATTCCGACTTCTGCTTGTAATTCTGATCTGCCGATAACATTAACTGCTTCTGTTGCAGGTGGTGTATGGACTGGCAATGGAGTTTCAGGGACTACATTTTCACCTGTTACCGCCGGTGCCGGCAATCATACAGTTACTTATACCGTTACAGCCCTTGGATGTTCTGCTGCACAGTCTGCCAATATCCAGGTGAGTGATTGCTCTGATCGTCATCTTGTACTTTCCGATGTGAGATCAGTATTGGTTTACCCCAATCCTAACGACGGAAACTTTAGCCTGGAGGTAATGACAGACCTCTATAAGAAACTTGGCGTTAAAGTATTTGACAGCCATGGAAGATTAGTGAGAGCCTACTTCTTTAACAGCATTGGTTATGGCAGTGTTATTCCAATGAAGCTGACCGCACTGGAAGATGGAGTTTATCATTTATATCTTTACAATGAAGAAAATGGCTTTATCAAGAGAGGGGTGAGTATCGTTATTCAGAATTAAAATTTTAAAGCTTTATAGTATGAATCCCGGTCAACTGACCGGGATTTATTGTTAGTAAATGTATTGATTGATGATATAAGCCAAGTAGTAAATAAAAATTTTGCACTTGTGTGTACTATTTAATATCTTGAATTGTTTTACCTCCCCTCTGAAAAGCTGCGTTTAATTCTTCTCCCACATTCAGTAAGACAAACCAAAATTCTTTTTTATGAGAAAAATTTACTCCCTTTTATTGGCGGTTTTACTTGCAACTAGTAGTCAGGCTCAAAATAGCCGGACAACTGATGTACTGGTAGGTTCATCGCCATTTCAAGATTCAATGTGGACGATCAATCTTGCGAATTATACAATAATCAGACATTTAGGGCCAACACTATCAGGATTTACCATTACAGGAATGAATGGTATAGCCACAAACCCATTAACCGGCGAACATTTCATCATTATGAAAGTTAGCGGAGTTTCAGGCCGGGTATTAGGTAAAGTCAATGTTCAAACCGGTGTGTGTACGCAGATAGGAAATATGGGAGATAATTTCTCTACGCTTGCTTTCCGTCCGAACGGGGAATTATACAGTATTACTGGTAATGGATCCGCCACACTTCCTGCGGAGACCATGTACAAAATTGATACACTCACAGGTGCCCCAACCTTCTATAGAACATTAGGCAATGGCGCTGATGGTGAAGTGATCGCTTTTAACCCCGATGATAATTTTTTCTATCATTGGTCAGGAAACGGAACAGTAGTATGGGAGAGGTTCCAGAATGATCTTGACCCTATTCAGCCGTTAACAACTCCTCAGAATGGTGAGGTGTTTGGAGCATTATATGCCGGAGGCGGAAAGATATGGGTAAGTAGTATAGCTTCTGATATTCGGTTGTGGGATATACCAACTCAGACAGCTTCTCCGGTATTAATGAACACTCCAGATGACCTGAGAGGTCTTGTGCGTGAAAGTTGTGTAAGTTCAATTACAGCAGGTGGCCCTACAATTTTATGTAGCGGAGGAAGTGTGCTGCTAACAATTAATGGCGGAACTGGAAGTTACCAGTGGTACCAGAATGGGGCTCCGATTGGCGGCGCTAACAGTTCGACATACTCTGCGATTTCTGCCGGAATGTATAATTGTATTTATGCCGATGGATGTGGCTTGATAGATAGTGTGTCAACCGGCATTAATGTAACAGTGAACCCAACGCCAACAGTAAATGTGATCTCTAACCAGACAGTATGTAACAATGCAGCTACTGTAGCGGTTAATTTTACAGGCGCTGTTGCCAATACCATTTACCAGTGGACAAATAATACTCCTTCAATTGGGTTACCGGCAAGTGGTACAGGAAATATTCCTTCTTTCATAGCACTTAACGGGACAGCAACTCCTGTAACAGCAACGATCACAGTAACACCCACTACCAATAGTGCTGTTATAAATACAACCTATGCATTTACAGGCGCTGTACAGACATGGGTAGTACCTGCTGGTGTTACTTCCATCAATATCCAGGCATTCGGTGCACAAGGCAATAATAATGCAGCTGGTGCTGTAAGAGGTGGATTGGGTGGTTTAGCCAGTGGTACACTGGCAGTAACACCTGGAGAAACGCTCTGGATCAATGTGGGTGGTGGTGCTGTAACCAGTGCTACCGGAGGATTCAATGGTGGTGGTAATGGCGGTACAACAGGTACCTGCCTTACTGCTTTAGGTGGCGGCGGCGGTGGTGCATCTGATGTAAGACAGGTATCCAATACATTAGCCAACAGAAGAATTGTAGCTGGTGGTGGTGGTGGATCTGCCGGTAACAGGGTAGCAGGTTGTGCAAGAGGTGCCGGTGGTGGTGGCGGTGGCGGTTATTATGGCGGTGGTGGTGGTTCGGGTTATCCCGGAACAACTGGTGTTGTACCGATCGGTGGTACACAAGTTGCCGGCGGTGCAGGTGGTATTACAGGAACTACTTTCGGAGCAACAAATGGATTGCCCGGAGCATTAGGAATTGGTGGTGCAGGCGGTAATGAGATATCCAGTGCCCAGGGAGGAAGTCTTGCTGTTGCATTCAATGCCGGTAATGGTGGTGGCCTGACCGGTGCAAATGGTACACAAAGCGGTGCCAATGATTTTACAGGCCAGAGCGGAGCCGGTGGTTCATCTTATATCGGTGGAGTAACAGGTGGCATCACATCTGCCGGTGTACGCACCGGTAATGGACAGGTGATCATTTCTTATACATTACCTGTAACACCGGTAATATGTACAGGTACACCAAGAACATTTACTATTACAGTAAATCCATCACCTATTGTAACCTGCCCGGCGAATGTAACCGTAACAAGTGCTGCCGGGCAATGCGGTGCGATTGTAACTTATCCTCCGGCAACAGCAACAGGAACCCCTGCGCCGGTGATCACTTATTCAATTCCATCAGGAAGTTTCTTCCCGTCTGGTGTAACAACTGTAACAGTTACTGCAACGAATACCTGCGGAAGTACAGTTTGTACTTTCACTGTTACTGTTCTCGACACTCAACCACCCACGGTTACTTGTCCGGCTAATGTAACGGCATCTAATACGCCTAATCTTTGCAGTGCTGTTGTTAATTATAATTTCCCATCGTTTACTGATAACTGCCAGTTGTTCCAGGCGCCGGCAACAATACTTGCACATGGAGCAGGGGCAATAACAGTGGCGGGTAATAACTTACCGGGTGGTTTTTATTTTGACCTGAGAAATACAACAGCGACACCTAAGCTGATCAGTTCATTCGATGTAAGATTTGGCTCAACTGCTTTTGGTGCAGTACCAAGCCCGGCACCTGTTTCTGTTTTTGTAACTACAGCGGCCAATACATATGTGGGCAACCAAACCAATGCAGCAGCATGGACAACTATTGGTGCAAATATTCCTGTAACTGTGGCCGGTCCTAATAGTGAGTTCTCAACAGTTAATTTACCCGGCGGCGGATTTATATTACCACCAAATACCACAAAAGGAATATACCTGATGGGCACTACATCAAGCCTTGTGTATGATGGGGCTGCTACTTCTAATTTTAATCCTATTACTAATGGGGTGCTGACACTTACTCCAGGCCAGGCAAGCAGTGGTTTGTTTGTTGCTGCATTAACTCCAAGAGTTCCTAATGTAAGGATCAAATACATCACACTTTCGCAAACAGGTCCCGTATCCGGCTCAACATTCCCGGTTGGAACAACCCCGGTTACATTTACTGTTACAGACGATGGCGGAAATTCAGCCAACTGTTCATTTAATATCATAGTTAATGATACACAGGCTCCGACAGTTAACTGCCCGGCTAATATCACCGTTACTACACCTGTTGGTTCATGTACCGCAGTCGTAAATTATACAGTAACTGCTTCTGATAATTGCCCGGGTGCAACAGCTCAACTCGTATCAGGGCCTGCAAGCGGATCGTCATTCCCGATCGGAACAACTACGGTAACATGGAGAGCTGTTGATGCGGCAGGTAATGTTTCTGCAACAAACTGTTCATTCACCGTTACGGTGAATGATGCACAAATACCTAATATATCTGCACATCCTGCAAACCGTACCGTTTGTTTAGGCGCCACTGCAGTATTCAGCGTTACTGCTACCAATGCTGTAAGTTATCAATGGCAGACATGGAATGGAACTGCATGGGTGGATATACCGGGAGCAACAGCAGCGACCTATACTATCAACAATGTAACACATGCCATGAATACGAATAGTTTCAGGGTAAGAGTAAATGGCCTTTGTACCCCTGTTATTTCCAATCATGCAACGTTGTATGTGAATGCGCTGCCAATGATCAGCATACTGGCATCCGGGCCACTGGTACTGCTGCCAACCCAGACTGTAACACTTACAGCAATTGCCAGCCCGACCGGCGGTACGTATGTATGGCTGAAGAATAATACAGTGATAGCAGGTGCGACCACTTCAACACTTGGACCATTGACTGTATTGGATGCAGGCAGCTACACGGTTACTTACACCGATCCGAATGGTTGTGTAAGTACTTCACAGGCATCTGTGGTCAGTGCATTGCCTTCAGGATATTTATTTATCTATCCGAATCCAAACACTGGCCAGTTCAATGTAAGGTTCTATAACCTGGTCAACGAAGAAGCGACCATAACTGTTTACAATTATCTTGGAGCAATAGTGTTCCAGAAGAAGTTCACTACAGGACCATTGCCGTATAGTATAGTGAATGTTGATCTTGGTCAGCGACTCGCCATTGGAACCTACCTGGTAGATGTCCGTAATTCGAAAGAAGAAAGGATCGGAGTAGAGAAGATCAGTGTCGGACGACAATAACAGAAGACGATGAGTTTAATAACTAATCATCCCGTTTTAAAAGAGACGGGATGATTTTTTTTGTAAAAAATATCTCCTGAAAAATTCTATCAATAAAGTCTCTGCTAATGATATATGCGGCCACTTTCCGGATGCTATGGTCGATTCCGGAAATTTCCGCTGTGCGGTGAATATAACCATGTGCGCCGCAACTGATGGCCAGCTTTTCGAAACAGGGTTCAAAAAGGATTGTAACAAGAATGATCTTTTGTTTTGGATTTTCCCATACAATTCCGGACAGGAAACCCGGTCTATCAATCCAGGCAATGATAAAAAAATCCCGTCCTGATTATCTCGGAACGGGATCTGTACTTACTAAAAAATTAACGGGTCAACTTTGGGCGGATGGTTTTCAAAGGATGGTGGTTTAAAAGCGGGTTCAGATAGGTATTGGAATTTCGGTTTTCATCCGGATAAGGATTGGTCCCTCACTTAAACTTATACAAAGAAATACCGGATCCATATTACAACCAATAAAACAGGGCAGAGGTTCTGCCGTGCAATCATAAAATTTAGATTATGCTACGTATTAATAGCTATAAGAGCTGCTCACAATTGTTATTGCGGAGACAGTAGAGTGGTGATTGCTGAATTAAATGGAGGATTGCGGCGATAACCGGATAGTTGTTAAGCGATAACTTAATTATCAACGGGCAGTTCGATCAGCATTTCACAACCCTCCCCGGGGGCTGAGTGAAGTTCGAATTTTCCATTGAACATTTCTACCCGGTTCCGGATATTGGAGAGCCCGATGCCGCTGCGGCTGGCACCAGGATTGAACCCTTTTCCGTCATCTTTTATCTGCAGCACTGCCAAACCGGATCGTTTGCCGAGTGTGATGATTGTTTTTTTTGCGTGTGCATGCTTGACAATATTATTCAGTTGTTCCTGGATGATCCTGTAGAGGGCAAGTCTTTCGTTCTCATCAAGTGTATCCATAATCTCAACCGGCAGTTGCAGGTCGATCTCAAGCCCGGAGGAAAAGCTGATCAGTTCTGCAAATTCCCGTATGGAGGTTGCGATACCGGTAGCCCCTGCAGCAGGAGGTACCAAGGCCCTTGAAAGTCTTCTTATCTCCTCTATTGCCAGCATGATACTTTCCCGGCTCAGCGTAATTATTTCTTCCCGGTTGTCTGTACTTTTCAGCGCCATATCAAGGTATAATTTACCGGCTGCCAGTATCTGGTTCACATTATCATGCAACTCCATCCCGATCTCTTTTCTTTCCTTTTCCTGTCCGCTGATCGTTGCCTCCGTAATTTGTTTTTGACGGTTTAGTTTTTCCGCCATCAGTTTCTTTTTCTCCGTGATATCATGGAAATTAGTGACAATGGCACGAACGTTCTGATCCTCCAGCCAGTTAACGATCGTGCCTTCAACCCAGCGGTAACTACCATCCGCATGCATGACCCTGAACGTGGACGAATAAGCAATGCTTTTACTGGCGAGTACCAATTGATTGAGTTCGGCAACAGCAGGATGATCATCGGGATGGATAATAGACAAAGCCCTTGCTCCCGCTAATCGTTCAGCCGGATAACCGCTGAGTTTTTGCATCGCAACGCTGGAAAATAAAATGCGCCCGTCTTCGTCGAGCATTGAGATCGCATCCACAGAGTTTTCAATCAATGATTGAAATTTTTTGCTGCTCCGGTTGAGCTCAGCAGTACGTTCCTCTACTTTTTTCTCCAGGTCGAGGTTGAATTCATGCAGTGCTTTATCCTTTTTATTGATGGAGGCTGCAGCCTGCAGGATCAAGAATAAAAAGACCATGATATTAGCGGCAGCAAAAATCGCAGTGCCGAAATTACCGGTGAAAAAACCCGCCTGCTGACCATAGATCCGCAACAGCCCCAGTAATACCGGTATGATCACTGCCAGCGGAAGTAAATAGCGGGCCATCCGGCTGCCGCTGTACTGGTTGGTAAGTGTCTTTAATATATAACTGCCTTTGCGGTTAAGCAGGAGTGATATGCTGGTAAGCAAAAAACACATGGCTGTTGGCACAGCCATTGGAATATAATTTGCAATGCCATACAACTCGTGGGCATTGTACATATAACCTATCAAAGAAAGAAAAGCGCTGAAGGCAACGAGCAGGGTTAATATATCAGAAAGCTTATTCCATTTCCGGTTGATGCGGTAGGTCAGCAGCGCTATGCCCAGCAGCATAAAATTGAATGCTGTGTTCGGGGCCATCTGGTTACTGTGTCCTGTAAGCTTCTCGTTCTCTAATTTGTCAGCAAACAGTAACTGGTCGATGCCGGTTTCATAACCCGAGAGGTAGGAAATAATTTTGAGCAGGCCGATCGTTGCAATAAAAAAAGAGAGAATGGCCGCTAGCCGGGTGGGTCTTCTCAGGCGAAAATTCAGGATGATGACTACCGAGCAGGCGACAAATAAAATTGCGGTCAGCGGATTCATCGACACGGCGCCGGGGAGTATTCTTTTCAGCGGACCGATATCAAATGACCAACCGGTTATCACAGCAGCGCAGCAGGTCACTACGAGGATGGGATACAGCAGCGGCAGAAGGTAGCCCTTGCTGATATGAGTTGGCTTGTGCATGTGCTGGCAGTAGCGATAATTTCCTTATCGTTATTACCGTTTAATGGTGGCCGAAAGTATGGATAATTGCAAGTATATGCTACGGACTTTTACTATGTAAATTTCCGATGGTGCCGAATGGCAGTGAAAAAATATTTCCAATAGAATCCCGGAAGCCGGGTTTCCGGTGATGATTTTTTTAGAAGATGTTTATTTGACAATAATCCCATTCGGATCTCTTACAAAAAGATAGGCATCGCTTTCAACAAAATCATTAGACTTTATCTCAACGGCGAAAGGCTTTCCCTCTTTCAATGAAAATTTTACAGGATAAATACCATAGCCAATGTTTGAATAGGTGATACGAAATTCATTATTGTCCATATAGTCCATATAACCAACAAGGTCAGGATGATGCTGGAAACGGCAAATAAGCCCCTGCTCACTTTTACTGATCGTTATTTTCCCATACACCGTATTAAAATAATCACCGCTAAAGTCCACCAATTTTATTCCAGGCATATTTTTTTTATCAACCCTTGTTTTTAATGCAGCTACTTCATCATCCGTTTGTTTTTTGCCCTGCGTAAAAAATTCCCATTGTTGTTTGCTCCTGTCTGTATAGGGGACATTCATATAAGCATCGAGTATTTGATATCTCAATGCTTCAAAAAAATTCTGATTATCATTATTGGTCAGAATAGTGATGCCCAGTTTTTCTTCCGGCACAAAACAAACATTGGTAACATGGCCAAAAGCGCCGCCGGTATGCCAGTACACTTGTCTTCCTGAATAATCAGTCATATATACACCCAATCCATAAGCCCTGAAATGTGTGGGAAATAAAGCTGACTTCCTGCTGCCTGTTAAAATATTGGCATCCCTTGTTCTTTGTACAACCTGCCAGGGAAGAATTTGTTTGCCATTATAACGGCCACTGTCCAATTGCATCAGCAGCCAATGGGTAAGATCATTTACATTACTCACCATACTGGTAGCAGGGCCAAGATTGTCAACATTGTCAAAAGGAATTTTTGTGATCGAACTGTAAAGATTGTTATAAGGATAGGCTACATTATTTCTTGCTGCAAGGCCGGCTGTATTCATATAAGTATTATTCATGCCAAGCGGGTCGAGCATGTTTTCTTTTACATAATTCTCCCATGATTGACCGGTGACTTTTTCGAGTACTTGTCCTGCCACTAAAAAACCAGCATTGCAATAACCATAATCCTGCCTGAACTCACCCGGGGGTTTCAGGTACCGCATTTTCCATACAATAGAATCTTTGGGGAGATTAGAATCCCAAAAAGTAAAATCTCCCTGGAATGTTTTGGTGCCAAGCCGATGGCAAAGCATATCTTTTACATTGGCCATTTGCGTAGCGTTATCATCATACAATTTGAACCAGGGGATATATTTTGTGATCTTATCATTCAGTGAAAGTTTTTTCTCGTAGTCAAGTTTGGCAATGGAAGTGCCGGTAAATAATTTTGAATTGGAGGCGATGATGAATAAAGTATTCTCATCCACTTTATCATTCTTGCCCAGTTCTCTTACGCCGTATCCTTTTGACAGCACTACCTTTCCATCTTTGACAATGGCGATTGCCAGGCCGGGCACCTGCCACTGCTGCATCCCTCTTTCAATATACTTGTCAAGACTGTCAGTAATAAAGGAAGGAGTTTGGGAGGAGGCCGGGGAAGAAAATAAAAAATAAGAAATAAACAATAAGGAATGAGAAAGTAGTGAAGCAGGCTTTTTCCTTTCCATATAGTATGATTTTAAGTATGAAAGTAGGAATAAAATAAAAAATGTCAGTTGTGAATGGTGAATCGTCAATCAAGAATAGGAGATTGTTAACTTATGGCGTTTACAGGCACAAGACACCCGACTAACGACTAATGACTGTTACTTGTATTCCCCAAATACCTCCCTCAGCG
>JABFRU010000011.1 GCA_013140985.1 Chitinophagaceae bacterium
ATTACCGGGTATGACAATCACCGAAAAGAATTTATTAGTACCTGGATTGACAATATGGGAAGCGGCATTATGGTAATGAAAGGAACCTGGGATGAAGCCACCAAAACCATTAACATGAAAGGAAGAATGGTTGACCCGGGAACAAAACTAGATACAGATGTACGGGAGACTTTTAAATTCACTGATGACAATACCCAGGAAATGGAAATGTTTGTGATGATGCCGGACGGAAAGGAGTTTAAGACGATGAACATCAAATACACCCGCAAGAAATAAAAACTAACAACACAACGCCCGGAACAATTATCCGGGCTTTTGCTTTTATAATCGTTTAGTCTTTTTTTACTTTCTCCATTGGCAGCTCTGGTATCCGGCTCCACTCCTGCATACTGCCATCATACAACTTCATTTTATATCCCAATGAACGGCCAACAAGATAATCTACGCTTGCTGTTTGCCCGATAAAACAATACACCACCACTTCTTTGGTTTTATCAGGAACTACTGATGTAAAATTTTTTTCCAATACTTCTGTCGGTTTGATGCGGTTGGTAGAGTCTATCATATCAGGATAAGGAATATTTTTCGCTCCTGTTATATGTCCGTCTCTCGGATTACCGGTGACGTCGCCATCATACCAGCGCTTCAGCCTTGCATCCACCACTTCCGATGATTTTGTTTCCAATGCATTTTGTACATACTTCTTATCTACAAGCAATCCGTTATCCTTTGCCACAAAATTTCCTTTTTTAAACACAGCCGGTTGGGTTGATACAGTGTAACCAGCTTTTTTCCATGCTTCAATTCCTCCGTTCAAAAATGACACCTGCCCTGTTAGCCCGTAATGCTCCAATGATAAAAACATGCGGGCTGCAATGGTTACATCTCCTCCGCGATGGCAGATCACTATTTTAGAATTTTTGTTGATACCAAGGCCCTGTAAAACCTTAGTAGCTGTTTTGCTATCTGCAGGGATCATATTGGCTTCCGGTGTATTAAAAGCAAGCCATTCGGGCCATAGAAAACGGGCATTCTCAATATGCTCTTTATCGTAATCAGCTCTTATTAC
Organism: Chitinophagaceae bacterium; assembly: GCA_013140985.1. GTDB lineage: Bacteria > Bacteroidota > Bacteroidia > Chitinophagales > Chitinophagaceae > JJ008. The sequence goes on from JABFRU010000011.1 coordinate 1,070, forward strand.
AAAACCGGTGTGAAGGATAACAAGATCAGGGTCTTTCAGATTATCATTCAGCCATTGCGGAGTAACGAGAACAGGTTGCTGAGCATTAGCAATAAAACAAAGCAGCAGGCAAAGTGGCAGGAATATTTTTTTCATGTCTTAACTTTTAGCATAGTAGCTTAAAGTTAAGTTTTAGCTGTACAACACTTATGTCTTATATGATAAACGGCGTGGTTTTGCTGACAAGATGAAGCTTTTATTTTTTTACTTCTACTATAACGGGCGCCTGCTCGTATTTATCGCTATCGGTTAACCTTGTTTCTTTTTTTGTTGTGTAGTCCACCAGGTAGATATCATATCCTTTTTCGTTCGCCGGGGTCTTATCCATCGCCAGCCATTTGCCATCGCTGCTCCAACTATGCCAGCCTGTACCCATTTCCCCAGAGGTGATCTGCCATTGCTTTTTCCCGTCGGGAGTAATTGCATATACCTGGTGTTGTCTTTTTTGTCTTGATATATAACTGATGAACTGATATTTTTCATTCCATTGCGGAGGGCCTGCATGGTATTCGAACCATTGAGTGCTTGTATCTGATTTAGGAAATTGTGTTAGCTGCATCTTATTGTTCATTTCAAGATCCATTTTCCACAATTCATCAAACACCGTTTTTCTCAGTTTTTTATCCGGCCTGTATGCCAAAACAATTTCTTTACCCCCGGGTAAAAAGATCGGGTCTCTCATTGTTGCCGTGGTATCATTGGTTAGTTGTTTGTATGAGCCGTTTTCAATATCAATCAAAAACAATTGTGCTCTTAATTTTCCAACCCTTCCTGATACGATCATTTCTGTTCCTTCGTTTCGGCTTCCCATCCAGCTATCTTCCAACTGCAGGTTGCTGATCTTTCTTTTATTATTTCCTTCTGCATCCATCTCATACAGGAAATAACACCGGTGACAGGTATCTATATCGCTTATATAATATACTTTATCCTTATAGGCGTAATACACCCATTCAACACCGGGTGTGTTGGTGATATTCTTTTTATCACTGCCATCCATGTTCATACTGTAGATGTCATAATTATCCTTTTCCCTGTCTTCAAGAACATTGTAAACAATTTTATAGTTGCTCTGCTGAGCAATTGAATAAGAAGAAATAAATAGGAGCACTACAAGAATTGATCTCATGTTATTTTTTTAATCCTGATATTATCCCGCCTGTTCGTATGCCTGTTTTATCCAGTTAAATAATTCTTTATTGATGGCTTTCTCATCTTCAACCCGGATTCTGTGAGTGCACATGGCATTCCACTTCTTACCGTCCTCTACCATGCCGGATGGAGCAACACCTTTGATATTTAATCCAACATCCAGTCTTTCTTTTGTTGATGGCTGGATCAATGCAAACTGTTTCTTTCTTCGCAAACTTACATAAGCTTTCTTCGGCGCCACTTCCACATCTTTTCCAAACTTATTGATCTCTGCCATGATCTTATCATACCAGGGCTTCAGGTTCTCTTTGCCTTTGTATTGTTCAGCAATTAAATCATCGCTGTTCTCAGCAGCACCGGCGTGGCTTTGTTTTGCGAAATGAACAACCACATTGGCATTACCATGAGTGAACCCATGTTTCTCTTTCAGGAAATTCACCAATTCGCCATGTTTTGTAAACCCACTTTTATTTACAATGTCAATCCATTGCTTCAACGTTTTACCCGTATTCTTTTCTATATTGGTGATCTGTGTTTGCGTAGCCTTATCAATTGCTTCACTCATAATTTTATTATTTACTGACAATATTATTGAAAACCAGTAAGACTATATTGGAAAAAATTAACCTGCTACCTAACAGGAATATAATTAACATAATCCCCCTTTACTTCCATATAGGCAGAAGGATTGAAGCCGGAAAATCTTTTGAATTCATTGATGAAATGCGCCTGATCGTAATAGCCGCAATCCAATGCCAGGCTTGACCAGCTGATATGACCGGGATCTTTTTCAAGCGATAAAACGGCCTGCTGAAATTTTAAAACTTTGATATACTGTTTGGGGCCAATGCCGGCATACTTGCCAAATAAGCTGATAAGATGTTTATTGGTGTAGCCGGTTTTATGGGTAATGTCTTTTATAGATGTTTGCGAGGGGTTGCCATTGATCCTTGTAATGCAATAACTGACAGCCGGGTGTATCTCAAAATGATTCTTTATCCTCTTCAGCAAATAATTTTCAGCAATAGCAAATTTTAACCCGGGTGTTAATGCTTCTAACAATGCTTCACGGAAAGAAAGCAACTCTTTCCCAAAGATCAGCTCTGCATCTACTACTTTGTCTTTTATTTCCAATACGGGCATGTGTAAAAAAGACCAGGCAGTGCCGGGCCTGAAGCGTATCACCATCATTTCAGATTCATCAGCCCTGGCCTGTATAGAAATATACTCTGTCCGCATACCGGATATCCATGCATTTTTACAAACCTGTATCTCCTGCAACGAATCGTTGTCGTAAATATGCTTGGGAGAGCTGGTCAGGTCAATGATAAGGTCTATTCCGCCATCTGGCAATAGCCTTTCAATAGTATGCGGTGGATTATATCCTTTGTAATAAGTGACGAGCTCAATATAATTGTTGAGAGGAAATGGTGGTATGTGGAATTGTAATATCACTTATTTTTCTTCCTGCTGTCTTTCAAATTGGTTTCGTACATGTCAATCCAGTCTTCCACGGATATTTTGGACGCCAGTTCTCCAATTAAATCAAAGGGGATGTCTTCCGGTTTTTTATAACGGATACAGCTTTTGCCCATATCTAATTTTTTGGGCGATGCTTTTGCATGGGCCTCCTGGAACCATTTTAATAATTTAGGATTGGCATACACTCCCATGTGATACACCGCAATAAAATGTTTTTGCGAAGCAATACCCATGAAAGGAAGCGGATCCTGGGGATTACAATGATATCCGGCTGGATAAATGCTATGCGGCACCGACCATCCCATCATTCCATAGCCCACGCCTTCTTTAAATCCCTTCGGTAAATTCTTTTTGATCACAGCCCGCAATTTACTGAATGCGGCTTGTCTTTCTTCCGGTATCTGTGCAATGTAATCTTCTGCACTGTTTGCTTTGTACTGCATTTTTTTTACTTAAAGATATATGAACCCAGCAAGAAAATAAAGGACACTCCCGTTACAATGATCGGCGGCCAGAAAGTAAAACGTATCTGCGCCAGGAAAACAAGACCATAGACGATCACCTGGATCAGCAAGAACCCTTCCCATGCGGCAGGAGAAATGCCTGTTCGGAGGAAATAAAAATTCAGCACGGCTCCCAGTATGTAAATAAATGTAAAGCAGATGCTCACTCCGATAAACAAGTTGCCAAAGCTGCGTTTGATACCACCGCCCATATCCATTTTATAATTGGTCAGCAGGTCGAGTAACTGCTTCTCTGTATCATTCCGTGGTTTTGGTTTGGCAATAAAACTTAACGAATGAAACAGAGCCGAAAGCGCCATGGCGATAATGGCTCCCCATATCCAGAATGTAAAATTTGAAGACATAGTAATAGTATTGGTGGTAAAATCAAAATTCAATTTCCGGAAGAATCTATTCTGTTGCTACGGCAACAACCGCTTTATATATATCCCACTCGATAACCATCGCAGCTTTTCTTTCGTTTTCTTTTACAAAAGTGATCTTTAGAATTTCTACAGGCTCATTTATTTTTTCTACTTTATATGGAATGCGGAAAATATCTGCGGCAGGATCATGATCAGTACCCCATGCATTTGCATTTTTATTAATGATCAATTCCCATTTTGCTTCTGTCAAAAAACTCCAGATACCATAAATGCCTTTGGATAGTTTTTTATCGCCAATGGTTATATCATTTGACAAACGCAGTTGCGTGGCATTGTTAGCGCCGGTCCGCCATATACGATCCCATGGTACTACGCTGCCAAATATTTCCCGGCCCCTTTTATGCGGCCGCCAATAATCAACTTCGATCTTTGTATTGCCTAACATGATCACAGCTGTATCTCTTACTGTTCTCACCACTTGTGTACCGCTTGCATTTTTTCTTCTTGCATACTCATCTAAAAGAGCAACATCTGTTTTTTCCCTGTCAATTTTTCCGATAATATTCAAAGAAGACCCAACTCCATCTATGTGTTGCAGTCTTCCTTTTTTATCAATGGTGTTAACAAGATAACCCATCAGGTTACTGCCGATCCTTATTTTGTCTTTGGCCTCTCTTGCCACCATGTATTTCCTAAAGCCATTAAAACTAAGCTGGCGATGAAAGTTCGTATCAGCAATTTTTTTTGGCGCATAAAACCCCATATAAGGGAATGTATAAAAACTTGCTATATCCATTCCATTTGCAACAATACCATTGCCGGAAAAACTTCTGCGGGAAACGATAGTGCCTTGTGGATTAATAGCAATATAAATACTGGAGTCCCCGTTAAAATTATTTTCACCCCGGCTTGTCAATTCCCAATTACCATTTGCACCGAGCCGGTAATTAAGGGAACTAACCTGCAACAAGTCACCTTTTTCGTCTAATGTGCCCGTTGCTTCACACTTAGTTATACCGCCGGTAAACATAATAAAAACTGTTTTGTATTTATTATCAGCAAATTCAAAATGCTGAATGATGGTGGTATCTTTTCCCAGCGTATAATAGGCGATTGCTTTGTCCTGTGCAAAAGTGACAAATGAAATAAAACTCATTAGCAAAATAAATATCTTTTTCATTTTTTCTTTTTAGTAACGGAAGGTTTTTTCTTACTTGCCTTTGCAATCTTATTATATTCCAGTGCCAGTTGTACCCAATAATCTAATTTCTTTTTTGTGGTCAGCACATCTGCATCTACAAATACAAATCCCTTCATCACTTTACCCGTAAAATCCATCGGCTGGCATCCTTCTTTTTCTATTACTTCCTCATATTTCGCCGGGTCAAGACGAATCATCAACCTGGCTTTCTCTACGCCAACACACATTTTATCATTTATCATAAAACAAAGACCCCCGAACATTCTTTTCTCCTCAGATATTTTATGTGTTTCGGAGATGATCTCTCTTACCCTGTCAGCTAATTTTTCATCAAAAGCCATAAAAATTATTTTTTTACAATGATCTCAAACGGATAATTGCCCGGTTTCCAGCTTGTACCCTTATTGGCATTGATCGTTACAATAGTTTTATTACTGCCGGGGGATTTAGCGGCATCAGTATGTCTCTCCCATGTTACCCCTTTTTTTATCACTAATAATAAACCATTCTCATCTCCAATAGCTTTGAAGTTTTCATCACCCTGTCTGTACTGACTAAGGTCAAATGACGACATGATCTCATCTGAGATACGTTTTGTTTCGTCTGCAATGAATGCGATCTCGCTGGCACAAATGATATCCTTATTACTAAAATCCCCTTCGCTGCTATTATCAAGGTCATGCCGGGCAATATACTCAACAAGATTATTAGCTGGGTCCCAGAAAAAAACAGAATGGGCATTCCAATGACTGAAATGTCGTATACCGGCTGGATATTTTTCATCAACAAGCTGAGGTGGCGTAGCAGACAATGTTGTTCTCTTTAATTGCCACTCCCTTGCCTTTAGAATTTTATTCTCCGGAATATTGAAAGCAAAATGATAGAATACGGTTGGCGCTGCTTCATCCACCTGCGTAAAAGAAATAGTTGTTTCCCCTGCCTGGAAAGTGAAACGGTCATTTTGTTCTGACAATAAAGGGAACTCAAGTAAAGAAGTATAAAACTCTTTTAGTTCTTTAAGAGGACTACTGGTTACGAGATCAAGTTGAAGTATTCTTGTCTTTCCTTTTATCATTGACGCAGGAGCACAACCGGCCAGCAGATCATGTGCACCGAGAAAGGAAGCGCCCAAAGTAGTAATTGTGGTATTCAATATGAATTCCCTTCGTCGCATTCATGATGCTTTAAGAATTGACAACATTTTTCAACGCTTCATTCTTGTTCCGCAGGTCATTTCCTCCTTCCAGCAATGATTTTAAATTCGCCAAATAAAATGTCCAGCCTGTTTTACAACCCAGGTGCCAGTAATGCCGGCCCTGGTCATCATCGGGGATCTCGTCCTGCACTAACTCAACAATTGTTTCTCCTTCTTCTTTTTTAATTGAGACAGCGCAGTTGCCTGCTTTTCCAAAACTGAATTTAAAAAAGTCTTTACCGTTACATTCAAGAATAGTTCCCTCTTCTGTTACTTCGTCCGGCCAACCATGCCAACGCCAGCGATAGATATCTCCCGATTGAGCCTTTTCATTATCACTTCTTAATTCTCCGGCAGCGTTTTTATATTCTCCCATTCTTAAAAACCAATATTCTATTCCTTCACGGGTGCCCCAGCACCAATACAATTTTTCGGCCGGCGCATTTACCGGTATCCTTACAGTAAAAGTTTTCCAATTAAACTCTGACATAAATTTTATTTTTCCATTACAGCCTTTAAATTATTCAACCCGATAGTAAAATCCTTTCCAATCATTTCACTCATATTCATAAACAATTTCATTACGTTCATCGGGTAATTCATTTTACTTGTAAATCCCCAGGTAACTTTGGTGGCATTATCGCCTGCCGCTTCTGTTGTCATGGTTGCTTTGGCAATGGATTTAAAAGGTTTTTCAAACCGAAGTTCTGTGTCCAGTTTTCCATCTGATAAAGCAAGAATTTCCTGTTCACCTTTACCTACTTTTTTATTTCCTTCCCATGCATTTACAAAGCCCGGCATACCATCGGTGCCACGAAATTCATTTTTCATATTGGGATCCAGTGTGGCCCACTTGCTATAGTTCTGCTGGTTCTTCAGGTATTTGATATAATTGAAAACATCAGCTTTGGGTTTATTGATAACGATCTCTTTTGTAACAGCAAGATCTTTGCTAACGATCAATCCCGCCAATAAGAACAGGACGATAATTCCGACAATTATATAAACTGCGATGAGCATATGTTTTGGTTTTTATTGTTGTAAATATTTTGCAGGTATATTATGCAAAGCAATGCGGTTGCCTTCTGTATCTATAAAAATGCCCATGTCACCATATTCATCTGATATGATTTTTTTAGGGACTAAGATCTGGCCACCGGCTCCCACTACACGGTCCAGTATGATTTGTAAATCAGGATTACCATTCAGATAGATCAGCGGTCCGTCTGTGGCCGAAGGTTTATGAAACCCGCCTGTGTCAATAATAGTTCCTCCAATGCCCTTCATTGGGTCATCAATAGGAAACATTCTCATTTTCACTCCCTGGAAATCCATGGGCTGCATTTGAATTTGAAAAATAGTTTCATAAAACTTTTGCGCCCTGTCAATGTCGGTGGCCGGTATTTCGAACCAGCTGATTGCATTATCCATAATGATTGTTTTATAGTTTATTTTTTAAAATGTTTCTCTTTCATGTTTTTAAATGACTTTTCGATCATCTCTTTTAGAATCTTAGTATCCACATCCGCCAACTTATTAATATAAAGACAACTGCCACCGCTGACTTTATATTTCCCCAGCTTTTTTAAAAGATCCGCATAAGCAGCAAATCCGGGTATCATATAAATCGTCAGGTTTTGCTTTCGTGGTGAAAAACCAGCCATGAACCATTCACCCCTTCTTCCTGTTTTAGGGGATTCATATATATAGTTCCCGAAACCAATGATACTGGCGCCCCACATTTTGGGTTTCTCCCCCGTTATTTTTTTCATCATACCCAGTAGCGCTGCAGCATCTTTTTGCATGGTTTCATCTGCTATGCTTTGCAGGAAACCTTCCACACTGGCGTCATTCTCTTTTGTTTTAAGTACTGCTAGTTTTTTGGTTGGTGCCTTTGCCATAGTTTTTATCAGTTGATGTCTTTCCCTTCTTTTAATTTGACAATATTTCCGTTGATGGCTGTTTTGGTTGCTTCGTTCGGCGCTTGTGCCAATGCTTTGCTGGCATATTCCAATGCTTTTGCAAAATCGCCTTTAGCAGAATAGTAAGACATGAAACCCGCATTCACGGCATATACATTTCCATTCTTTTTTTCATTGGCATTAAATATTTCCAATGCCCTGTCTGATCTTTTTGCAGTTATCTGTGAACGGCCGGCAGCCATGTATTGATTAGGTGTAGCAAATATTAATGCTTCATTCATCGTTGAATCTGCCTGTGGCAGCCTGCTCAGTTTTGCATAGTTGTTTGACAGGTTATTCAGCGTAGCAAATGTTTTTGTCAATGCAGCCCGCTGGCTCCATCCCAATGCTTCTTCGAGATTGATATTCCTGTTGATCATGTATTGCGCTGCTGCCAGCATATTAAAAGCATTAAAGCCTTTCTGGCTGGTCACTTCCTCCCGTAGTTTTGCTAATACGATATTATCTACATCCACATCCACTTTAAAAGGCACTGATAAATTTTCCCATTGCATAGCGATCACACAATATTTTTCCCGGTGTTCAATGAATTCATACTTGAGCCATTCCACACTTTTATCCTGCTTCACTGGTTTTACAGTTACTCTTAATGCATCGAATTGCGGGTCATAATAAAAACTACCCCATGAACCGCTTTGGCTGGAAAAAATAACGATGGCACTATCCGGCCAAAGTGCCATGTGCAATCCATAGATTCCCGCTTTGATATTTTTTCCCTCTACTTTCACATCATGTTCAAAAGTGATGATCGTATTCTCATTTGCACCGGCCCGCCAGGGTTGTGTGTTCTTGTTAGTGTTTAAGTTAGTGGAGGTAAAACCCCATGTCACCAAATTTCCATCACCCCATATTTTTCCTTCCCTTTTGTTTACATCCGGCCTTGAATATTTAACAGTAATGGAAGTGATACCTACTTCCTCTGTAACTGTTGCTCTCGGGTTATTCCCGCTGGCAGGCAGGTCCATTTGGGCTATAGACGAATGAGCAAGGATAAAAAGGACAATGGCTGAAAAAAAGATCTTTCGCATAAAACTGTTTTATTGATAATTAAAATTAATTCTTTGGCGGGGCATTATCTGTATTCCATATCTCCCGGAATAACTTCCATTTCCCGTCTTCCTGTTTCCAGATGGCAATGAATTTTCCTTTGTCATAGATCACTCCATCATCACCGGGAAAAGTATAAACACCTTCCTCGATAACAGCATCGGCGCTACCATAAACACTCGTGGCGGTAATGGATATTTTAAAGTCTTTATTGTTGCCGCCATTATAATTAAAGTGGCGAATACTATCCCGGCCATGAATAGCCCCCATTTGCTCAGGCATGATCACTGCGTCCATACAATACCTGGCCGCATAAAAAGCCGTGTCATTGGAGGTAAAGCGTTCGCCGTAGGTTTTATTGGCATTATCAATATGTGCCCTTACAGGTTCGATATCAAATTTTGCTGAGCCATCATGATCATGCTTATGCTGACTACAGGAAGCCAGCAGTATGACTGCAGCCAAGAATAACAGTCTCATGTTTTGATGTTTTGGTTAGCTATTAAAGGTCAGGAAATTTTGCCGGATGCGATTGCCATCCATCAGCCTATTTTGCCTTTAATTGTTGACGGTGCACAACGAGTCCATTAGTATTTTGTCTATTTCCAATGCCTTGAATCCTTTATTATATTCTTTCAGGTTTGTAGCAATACCTGACATGGTAAATAATTTAAAGCGATGTTCCACTTTTAGTACCAGGCCGCCTTCCGCTTTTTCACCATAGAAATCCCAGTTGTATGCTTTGTGATTTTGGTAAGTGACCGAAGACATGGTATGCTCCCCGCTGAAATAGTATTTTACCCAGGACCGGGATTTTTGTAATTCAATTACCCGGCAGCTATAGCCTAATATCTTTTCATCTGTGTCATATAATTTGTAAGAGATTATGCTGTCAGTGGCAGTTCCATAATCCTCGCACACAAGTTCCTTTTGCAGGCTATACTCTGCAACCGCTTTGTTCAGTTTTCCGGAATAATAATACGTATTGGTGTCTGCACCTGTAAACCTGCTTTGATAATCATTTTCATCATATCTGAAAAAACCTTTTGATGGTCTCGCTTTTATCAATGAATCGGTATTCAATGAATCACTGTTATAAGAATATGCATACTCAATAGTGCCGGAAAAATATTTATTCTCTTTTTTAGTACTGCATGCTGCAACTATCACTAACAAGAAATAAACAGGTATGTATTTACATTTCATTTTTTCCTCCTGTATTCGAGATCATATTCTGTTGTCCATGATTTTCCATCATCATCACTTCGTTCACCTAATTGACGGACCCTATCATTGCTGAGTTTGGTAAATGTCAGCTTCCGCATAAAATTTCCCTTTGGCCCCATCACTTTATCTGCATAGTAAACGATCTTACCATCACTGCCTTCGCCCCTCAAAAATTCTGTTGTATTACCTGTGTTGTCCGTCCATGTTTGCTGCCATTGTTTTGTTGCAGTATTGTAAGAATTAAAGCTTTTTCCCTTGTATATCAATCCTTGTTGGGCGCCGGCACTCACCCATTCTTCTAAAATTACACAGCTATCGAGTATAACGCTGATCTTGCTATCGCCACCTTTATTTCCATTCGGGGCAAATGCTTCCCATTCTCCAATCCAAAAATCAAATTGCCGGTATTCAGGTTTACTGCAGGGTTTTTGAGAAGATGCAGATAAAACAAAAGAACCGAGGCATAGCAGTAAAAAGATTTTCTTCATAATGCAGTTTTGATAAAGACCATTCAAATCAAAGAATGGCTGATTCATTTATCACTCAAGTTACCGTATAAGGGCTAATTATCTATCCGCTTATCATATAAATAAAGATCCCCGGCAATTGCCGGGGATCATCGTAGGGGCTAACTTGAATTATTTTAATTGCCGCCGCCGGGTGGACGTTGCGGACGCATAGAAGGCTGTATTTTTTCTTTCCAGATCGTATATTCTTCTTCTTTCAAAACCGCTTTCAGGATCTCATCCTGTGCATCACTGTATTTTTTTCTTTCGGCCATCATCGTTTCCCTGTCAACACTTCCGGGGCCACCCGCCATTAGTTCTTCCATTCTTTTATCCTGTGCTCTGTACAAAACCACTAATGCTGTATCTAGTTTTGTAAAAGTTTCAGCATCTAATTTGAATGCGCTATCCAATTTTTGATGGATCTGGGCAACTCTTTCTTCGGGGGTGCGGCGGGTAAATCCACCGCCCGGTTGGGCCGAAGTGGTCAATACGATGGCTAAGCTGGCCATAAAAGCAAGAAATATTTTCTTCATGAAGTTTAATTTGTGTGAACTAATCAGTTACGGCAAATATGACGGGAAAAACATAGAAACCGTTCGGGCTGTTGCCCTTATTTTTAAAAATCTTTTTGACAAAACTCAAGTATCTTGCACCCCCTTAATTATCACATTACTTATGGAATACAATAAACTTGTAGCTGTGACCGGGTTGCCCGGACTTTTTGAATTGATCAATAGTAAAACAGACGGCGCCATTGTTCGTTCCCTGGATGACAAATCCACCCGTTTCATCTCCAGCCGTATCCACAACTTTTCTCACCTGGAAAGTATAGAGGTCTATACAACCGGGGATAATGTGAACCTGGTGGATATATTGAATGCGATGGAAAAAGAAGGGGGTAATCTGCCCGATGATAAAGATGCTGCCGCTATAAAAAAATACTTTGAAAAGGTGTATCCTGAGATGGACTTCGAAAGAGTATATGCCAGCGATATGAAGAAAATGGTGAAATGGTTTGATGTGCTGAAAAAAAATAATGTTGAAATAAAATTATCTGAGCAACCGGAAGAAGAACCTGCAGAAGAGGTCAAAGAAGAGGAAGAGGTGGTAGGAGAAGAAAAAAAGACGCCTGCGCCCAGGAAGAAAGCGGCCAAAAAGAAAAAAGACGAATAACTATTAAAGGAATAAGGAACAAGCTACAAGGTTCAAGGACATACTTGAGTTTGTAGCTTTTTTATTGAAAAAGAGTTATTATGAATTACAGAGCTGATATACAAAAATTACCAAGACATTTTTTACCGGAAGATTTCAGTATCAGGAATTGGGAAGTGCTGGAACCTTATTTTAAAGGCCTTGACGAAAAACAGTTCAATTCCATTGCTGATCTCGAAAAATGGTTGAAAGATGCCAGTGAACTGGAAGCGGCTATCAGCGAAGATGCCTGCTGGCGCCAGATAAGAATGACCTGCGATACGGAAAACAAAGAACTTGAAAATGCCTTCAACTTTTTTATGCTGGAGATACAGCCAAAGATCCAGGCCTGGGCTGATAAACTCAACAAAAAATTGCTGGCTTCCCCTTTTACCAAAGACCTCGATCCCAAAAAATATTTTACTTACCTGCGTAATGTGAAAAAGAATATTGAACTCTTTCGGGAGATCAATATCCCCATCAATGCAGAATTAAATGTAATGCAACAGCAATACGGTGTCATTGCCGGTAAGATGACGGTTGAGGTAAACGGGCAGGAATACACATTACAACAAGCAGCTAAATTTTTGGAAGATCCTGATAGAAATTTACGGGAAGAAGTATATCGTAAGATCAGCGAAAGAAGGTTGCAGGATAAAAATGAATTGAATAACCTGTTCACTTCTTTATTGAAAAAAAGACACCAGGTAGCTGTCAATACAGGCTTTAAAACATATACTGATTTTCGTTTTATTGAATTAGGTCGTTTTGATTATAGCAAAGAAGACTGTTACCAGTTTCATGAAGCGGTAAAGCTTCATGTAATGCCGTTGGTCAATCAATTGTATGAAGCTAAAAGAAAAAAGCTGGGATTGGATTCATTACGTCCCTGGGATGTTGACGCCGAGCCATTGGGTGTGCAGCCGCTTCGCCCCTTTAAAACAGGTAATGAGTTAACCGATAAAACGATCGCCTGCTTTGACGAACTCGATCCATTTTTCGGCGATTGCATCCGCAAGATGAAAGAGATGGGGCATCTTGATCTTGAAAGCAGGAAAGGAAAAGCCCCCGGTGGCTATAATTGTCCATTGGCTGAAAGCGGCGCCCCTTTTATTTTCATGAATGCGGCAGGTCAGTTGGACGATGTGACAACAATGGTCCATGAAGGTGGTCACGCTATTCATTCTTTTTTAGCACATGAATTAGAATTAAACGGGTTCAAAGAATATCCAACTGAAATTGCAGAAGTCGCCAGTATGGCTATGGAATTATTCAGTATGGATAAATGGGATGTATTCTTCTCTGCTGCAGAAGAATTAAAAAGGGCCAAAGAACAGCAATTAGAAAGAGTGATCACAATTTTTCCATGGATAGCAACGATCGATAAATTTCAACACTGGATATACCAGCATCCTGATCATACAGAAAAAGAAAGAAACGATCAATGGCTTGTTATACTGAATGAATTTTCTTCTCCCGTTGTTGATGTTTCTGGATTAGACGAATATCGTTTGTATGCCTGGCAAAGGCAACTTCATTTATACGAAGTTCCTTTTTATTATATCGAATACGGTATTGCCCAACTTGGCGCTATTGGTTTATGGCAACAGTATAAAAAGGATAACGAAACTGCTCTTGGTAATTATACCAAAGCCCTTTCTCTCGGGGCTACTGCTACCTTACCCGAACTTTTCAGGGCTGCCGGTTTACCTTTTGATTTTTCACCAGGCTACATCAAAGACCTGATGTTGTTTGTAAAAAGAGAGACGGATAGCCTTTAATATCAAAAAATACCACGAAAGTGGTAGGGGGTAAATGAGGAAATATCGGGGACAGAACTTATTTTTGGAATCCAGGATAATTATTTAGTGCCTTTAACGCACTTTAAACATAGCTACTAATCAGAGCCTTAACCAATAGTCCCGCTGTTTCTACAGCGGGGCTTTCTTTTTAGCGTAATTATTTGCAATTTTTACAAACACCTTCTACCACCACTTCCACATGCCCGGCAACATACCCTTTTGGAAGATTGATCTGGGGTGTTACTACATCATCCAAACAATAAGTAGTGTGGCAAATGCTGCATTCAAAATGTATATGGTGATCATGATGATGTCCTTCGGAGCATTCGTCTTTGCATAATGCATAACGAATAGAATTATCGGCACTAGGAATGGTATGGATGATCCCCTTGTCAACAAAAGTTTGCAATGTGCGATATACGGTGACCCTGTCAAACTTTTCTCCTGCTTTTTTCTCAATATCTCCATGAGCCAAGGCGCCGGAACCTTCCAGGAAAAGCTGTAATATCTTTTTCCGGCTTTCCGTTACACTCAATCCATTCCTCTTTAATAAACTATCTGTTTGCATAGTACTACCTGGCTTTTTGCTTCAATAATTTGCGGGCATCTTTAATCAACCTGTTTACTTCACTTTCCGTCAGGCCATCATATATTTTTTTTACATCTCCGTTTTTATCAACCAGTGCAAAAAATTGAGAATGTATGAACTGATCATCAATGCTTTTCAGGTTGTTAGCCGGGTCATCAATGGTATAGCTTTCTCTCGCCGTTCTGTAAAGACTGTCTTTCCGGCCAGTCAGAAAAATCCATTTATCAGTGTTCACATTCAACGTTGCTGCGAACTTCTTTAATTGGGCCACAGAATCAACTTCCGGCATGCAGGTATGAGAAAGTATCAGGAAATCATTCTCATCTTTGAATGCTTCATACACTTTTTTCATGTTGCTGTTCATCTTGGGACAAATGCCAGTACAGGTGGTAAAAAAATATTCCGCCACATATACTTTGCCTTGTACATTTTTCTCGGTTATCGTTGCCCCATCCTGGTTGATGAATGAAAAAGGCCTGATATAGCTTACCGGGGGAGTACTCTTCTTTCCAAAATCAGGGATCACAATCGTCAATACAAAATAGAAACCAACCGCCAGTACAGCGAAGAAACCCGTATAGAACAATCTCTTTTTAGACATGTTGTAAATATTTTGCAAAGTTATGTAATATGATGCTTTTTCTTTTGCAACAACGTTGCTTTTTTATATTTTTGCCCCTTTATGAAATTCAGGATCAATTGGGATGCGGTCGGGATTGGGGCTTCGGCCGCTTGTGCTATCCATTGCGCATTGCTCCCCCTTGTACTCAACAGCCTTCCTTTATTTGGTATTAATATCATTCATAATACGTTGTTTGAAGCCGGCATGATCGTTTTGGCTCTCTGCATCGGTTCTTATTCATTATATCATGGCTACAAAAAACATCATCATAGTTTTTTTCCATTGATGATCTTTTTTACCGGTTTTGTTTTTTTGGTATTGAAACAATTTTTTGTTCACTACGAAACATGGCTGCTGATCCCTGCTGTCGCTTTTATTATAACCGCCCATCTTTTAAATTTTCGTTTTTGCCGGGTGCACAACCATGCCCATACAGATGACTGTGATCATTGATTGACACAAAGAGTTCTCCATTTTTACGTTAACTTGTTCAAAACATTTGCGATGAAAAATATTTTTGTTTCTCTCCTGTTTCTTTTTTCAATTACTGTTGATGCACAATCAAAGGACGAAGCTGCTATATTGAAAGTATTAGATGATCAAAATGCAGCCTGGAACCGTGGCGACATTGATGCTTTCATGAAAGGTTATTGGGAAAATGATTCATTGATGTTTGTTGGCAAAACTGGTGTTACCTATGGTTGGACCAATACCCTGAACAATTATAAGAAGGGTTATCCCGATACTGCTGCCATGGGAAAATTGACCTTCACCAGCATAAAAGTGCAACGGCTTTCAAAAAAATATTATTTCATCGTAGGCAAATGGCATTTGAAGCGAAGCATTGGTGATGTTAGCGGCCACTATAATCTTTTAATGGAAAAAATAGATGGGCGTTGGGTCATCACTGCCGACCATAGTAGTTAGCCGTTTTCCCCCGAATGAGTCCGTTCGGACCAAACTCTATATAAATACCTGATAAGAATTACCAGGGTGATCAGCATACCGGCATAGAATAATATCGGGTATATGACCGGCTTCCTGTTCAAATAACCCAGCTTGTAATAAAGCCCGAGCATTACGCCGGTCATCATCCACAACAACCCCCATGAGAATGACCTGACGATCCTGAGAAAATATTTTTTTACCTGGGGATCCCAACCTCTTTCCTGTTCCATGCAAAACAGTTTCAGGCAAACAAGTTACAATTTTTTAACCCGATAACTATTGGATGAGATCAACGAAGTAAAAGATTTTCAAAAGCCAATGAGTCGCCATTGAAAACATTAAAATCAACATCGCCTATAATGCCATTCACCTTGCCTTTGTCGCTGTGTTGCCAAAATACCCAGCCACGGCTGATCCTTGGTTGTTCCATTTGATAATAATGGGCTATCCATAGCGGATAAGCATCAAACCCGCTTCCGAGATTGCGATTATAAAAATCAACGTTGGTATAAATGATAGGCTTTACCTTGTAATAGTTCTCTGCAACATCCAGCCATTCCTTTGCTTCTTTTTTTATTTCTGCAGAAGTAGCGCCGTTTAGTTGCTCTATATCCAAAACAGGTGGAAGGTCGCCGGGTTTCAAATCTACTTTATCAATAAAATTTTCTGCCTGCAGCCTTCCGTCTTTCGAACCAATAAAAAAATGATAGGCGCCCCGAATCATATCATGATCGCCTGCTCTTTTCCAGTTTCGTTTGAACCAAGGATCAGTATTGCCAATTCCTTCCGTGGCTTTGATAAATGAAAAACCCAACTGGATGTTTTTTACTTTCATCGCTTTCACTTCTTCCCATGCAATCATGTCCTGGTATTTGGAAACATCAATACCATGAATGGAATAACTCTCAGGAATAACAATGCCGAACTCAGGATAGCGGGCAAATTTTATTTTTTTCCGATAGCCGATCTTTTCCCATAACATATATCCTCCAATGATTAACAGAATAACTATTACAGCTGACCAGGCAGCTTTGCGAATACGTTTTCTTTGTTTGCGGGAAAACATAGAGGTGGTTTGTCGTTGCAATTAACAACATAACAAATATAAAAGCTGGAATTCTTGTAAAATGTTAATTAAACGAATAAGAAAATGCCTCCGTGTTTTTATCACGGAGGCATTGTATATACCAGAAGTCTACGGATTAAAACTTACTGACGGCTAATAAAAGGCCTCAGTTCTTTAATTACTTTGAATTACGGCACTGACCGTATTATGATTTGGTTGATTCGCTGCTGGAATGCTATAAAACAAAGACTGTACCAACTGGTTTAATAGCCCCGATAAATATGAAGGTTTTTGTGAGAACAAAAAGATGAAGACGTTTACTCAATGATCCTTAGCTTGGCATAATTCAGCATGATCTTTTTTTCGCCATTATGTTCAAATTTAACCGTAGCGATCGGGTTATGTGCGGCTCCTTCCATTTTCATTACTTCACCAAAACCAAATTTTTGGTGCTCCACTTTTTGTCCTGCCTGCAAGTTGGAAGTATCACTGGCAACAAAATCCGGTGAAGGAATATGTTCTTTTACTTTGGGTGGCTGTCCTTTCGGCGGCAAATAAGAAGGAGCTGACTTTGCAACACCCGGACCTGAATTATAATAGGTACCTGATTGTTTATTGGCTGTTCCCGATTCACCATCATCAACCCAGCCTTTCATTTTATGGAAGGCCGAGCTACCGCCCCATTTACTTTGTCCCTGGTTTTTTATGCCTCCTCCTGCAAAACTCCTGTCCATATATTGTTCGGGTATCTCTTCAATAAAACGGCTTGGGTCATTTTGTACCAACTGCCCAAAACGATACCTCGTACTTGCATAAGTGATCCACAATCTTTGTTTGGCCCTTGTAACAACCACATAAAACAATCTTCTTTCTTCTTCCAATTCTTCTCTTGTGTTTATAGCTAATGCATTAGGGAAAAGCATTTCTTCCAAACCTGCAGCAAATACACAGGAAAATTCCAACCCTTTTGCTGCATGGATGGTCATCAATTTCACGGTATCTGCATCGGGATCTTTTTCATCGGCATCAGTCAGTAATGTTATCTGTTGTAAATACGATGCAAGACTTTTATCAACCAGTTCACCATCTTCCGTATCGGGGCTTTCTGTCCATTCTTTTATAGAGTTCAATAATTCCTGAATGTTATCATAACGATTAACGCCTTCAGTACTCTTATCATTAAACAGTTCTTTGACCAAATTGGTTTGCTTGCCTACATGAACAGCTACTTCATAAGCATTCTGTTTTGTCAGCATGCTGGCAAAACTTTTTATCATGGTCACAAAATCTTCGAGCAGGTCTTTTGTTCCTGTCTTGAATCCTAACTCCGTGGCTCTTTCCATTACATCCCACATGGAGATATTATTCTCATTGGCAAATAGCAACAGTTTATCAATGGTCGTTTTCCCGATCCCTCTTGCCGGATAATTGATGATACGCTTTAATGCTTCTTCATCTTTTGGATTAACGATCACCCTCAAATAAGCAACGATATCTTTTATCTCTTTCCGCTGGTAAAAACTGATGCCGCCATAAATGGTGTAGGGAATGCCCATTCTCCTCAACGCTTCTTCAAAAGCCCGGCTTTGTGCATTGGTACGGTAGAGTATCGCAAAATCTTTATTGCTGTAATGATTGCGAAGTTTTTGTTCCTGTATGCTGTCTGCTACAAATTTTCCTTCGTCATTATCTGTTGATGTGCGGACCAGTTTTATCTTTTCACCTTCTGCATTCTCAGTAAATAATACTTTTTCTATTTGCCCTTTATTGTTCCTGATCACTTCATTGGCGACATGCAGGATGCTCTGGGTGCTTCGGTAATTCTGCTCCAGCTTAACTAGCTTCACTTCATCATAATCTTTCTGGAACTGCAAAATGTTTTGAATGGTAGCGCCGCGAAAACTATAGATACTTTGGGCATCATCACCAACTACACATACATTCTCATGCATAGCGCCTAATAACTTGATGATCTCGTATTGAGCAGGATTGGTATCCTGGTACTCATCAATTAAAATATACCTGAACTTATGCTGGTATTTCGATAATGCCTCCGGAACATTCTTCAGCAACTCATAAAATTTCAACAAAAGATCATCAAAGTCCATTGCTCCATTTTTGAAGCATCGTTTGGTGTACGCATCATATATGTTTGCGATAGCGGGACGATTGGCCCGCATATCTTCCTGCTGAATGCCATAATCATTCCGGTATTCCGCCGGACCAACTAATGCATTCTTTGCTGACGAGATACGGTTATAAACAATATTGGGTTTGTAATGCTTGTCATCAAGATCCAATTCATTCACTACCGTCTTCACTACAGATTTTGCATCATCGGTATCATAAATGGTGAAGTTGCGGGGATAACCGATCTTATCGGCTTCAAAACGAAGTATCCTTGCAAAAACAGAATGGAAGGTGCCGATGTATAAATTTCTTGACTCCCCATCGCCAAGTATTTTTTCGACCCTTTCTTTCATTTCTTTCGCTGCCTTATTGGTAAATGTGAGCGCCAGAATGTTGAAAGCATCCACGTTATTGGCCATCAGGTGCGCCACTCTTGTTGTCAGCACTTTTGTTTTTCCGCTGCCGGCGCCGGCAATGATCATTATAGGTCCGTCAATATGAAGCACCGCTTCTCTCTGCCTTTCGTTCAACCCCTGCAAGTAATTAATCATTTGAGTGCAATTTACTTCCTATAATTCTTCATAATGTTCATTATTATTAACGCTGGCGCCCTTACCTCTGCTGCTATACTGTTAAGGAATAATTCTTCACCTTTATTCGTTAGGCCCTCGATCGCCACATAAAAAGGCCGCATAATTGTGTCCCAATTATTTTGAACAAATACCTTTAAAAGCGTTTCCCCGAAGCCAAGTCCGATGATTACTGCTGCGGACCTGTACCAATCATCTTCTGTATTAGAAGGTAATTTGTCATTTTTGATAACATCAATTGCTTTTTGTACAAAAGGATTGGCGATGCCAATATTTTTATCATAAAAAGCAAAAAGGGCCTCATTTAGATAATGACTGTCCCTTATTCCATCATCCGCTTGAATTGAATCAAAAAGCTTCTTGGCTTCCGTTATTTTCCCCATCTTGTCTCTCCATAAAAAAACAAGATTGTATTTTGCACAGAAAAAGTTTGGTTCTAAGTCTAATGCTTTTCTATAGACTATTTCTGCTTCAACATATTTGCCTAAATAATCTTGATATAAGTTTCCCAAACCATTCCAAAAAAGAACATTTTTTTCATCCAAACTGATCGCATTTTTATACGCCTCTTCTGCTTCTACATATTTACTCAAATAATCCTGATATAAATCCCCTAAATTGCTCCATGGGTATGCATTTTTTTCATCTAGACTAATTGCTTTCTTATATGCCTCTTCTGCTTCTACATATTTACCTAATTTTTCTTGATATAAAACTCCCAAGACATTCCAGAAGGAGGCGTTTGTTTCGTTTAAGCTGATTGCTTTCTTATACGCCTCTTCTGCTTCACCAATCTTGTTTAATTTATATTGATATAAATTTCCCAAATTACCCCACACATACGAAAATTTTTCGTCTATGCGGATTGCTTTTTTATACGCCTCTTCTGCTTCTATAATCTTGTTTAGTTTATATTGATATAAATTTCCTAAACCATTTAAAGGAGAAGCAAATTTTTCGTCTATACTGATTGCTTTTTTATACACCTCTTCTGCTTCTATAATCTTGTTTAGTTTATATTGATATAAATTTCCTAAACCATTTAAAGGAGAAGCAAATTTTTCGTCTATACTGATTGCTTTTTTATACGCTTCTTCTGCTTCTATAATTTTGTTTAGTTTATATTGATATAAATTTCCTAACCCATTCCAGGGAAAAGCATATTTTTCATCCAAGCTAATAGCTTTCTTATACGCTTCTTCTGCTTCAGTATTCTTATTTAGTTTATATTGGTATAAATCCCCCAAGTCGTTCCATGGATAAGAATATTTTTCGTCCAAGCTGATGGCTTTCTTATATGCTTCTTCAGCTTCAACATATTTGTTTAATTTATATTGATACAAATTTCCCAAATTACTCCATGGATACACACTTTTTTCCGCTAAGCTGATGGCTTTTTTATACGCCTCCTCTGCTTCTATAATCTTGTTTAGTTTATATTGATATAAATTTCCTAAACCATTCCAAGGAGAAGCATATTTTTCATTGACACTTATGGCCTTCTTATATGCCTCTTCTGATTCTGTATATTTTTCTAGCTTATATTGGTACAAATTTCCTAAACCATTCCAAGGAGAAGCATTTTTTTCGTCCAAACTGATAGCTTTCTTGTAAGCATTTTCCGACTCACTATATTTTTCCAGCTTATATTGATATAAATTTCCTAAACCATTCCAAGGAGATGCATATTTTTCATCCAAACTGATAGCTTTCTTGTACGCTTCTTCCGCTTCTATATATTTGCCTATATCTTGATACAAATTCCCCAAATTACTCCAGGGATAGGTATATTTTTCATTTACGTTGATGGCTTTCTTGTACGCTTCTTCCGCTTCTGCATATTTCCCTAAATGATTTTTATATAAATTCCCTAAACCATTCCAAGGAGAAGCATTTTTTTCGTTTAGGGCGATGGCTTTTTTATATGCCTTCTCAGCTTCTACATATTCTCCTAGTTGATTCTTGTATAAATTTCCAAAACTATTCCAAACTTGGCTGTCTTTTGCTTCTGGACCAAATCCCTTTTCAAAAGCTTCATTTTCCTTTTCTACCTCTTTAAAATAGTGCTTATATAATAGCGTCAAAAGCTGCCAAGCGTTTTTATTGTTTTCATCAATCTTTAGTAGTCTTAATAAAGAAGCCTTCGTTTCATCATATTGTTTTTTATCATTATAAAGCTTTATCTCATTCCATATGTCGTTTACTTTTTGTGCTTTAACTATATCTGGTATACTAAATTGATTCAATATTTCACCATCATCTATGCTCATTTCAAAAAGTGTGTTATAGCTTTTCTCCCTTAAATGACTACTTATTTTATCATCCTTTATAGCATCCGCTAGAGCAAGGTCTAATACTACTTGATTTACATTTTCACATTTACTTGTAATTCTTGCCCTGGCTATGTCGTGTAAATCATTTCCATAAAAAGTTTCTAGAAATCTAGTCAAACAATATAACTCTCTTTTTTGTCTGCGACTACTCCTGCGCATTAGATACCAGATATTAAAAAACCGTTCGCTCAACTCGTAAGAACTACCTTTTGCCTTATATGCATCCCCTTTTTGCAACCAACCTACATCAACCAATCTTTTTAATTGAGGGGCAAGGTGTGAATTTTCCAAATGAGTAATATTTCTGAGTTGTTCCAAGGTAATAGGATCCCAGTTCAGAGCAACAGCATCAAGTACCACCTGTAATTGTGGGGCTAGTTCCTCAAATCTTGCTTTGTAAAGAGGGGTTATTGTATCTAATAGCGCATCCAGATCTGTTTGTATTTTTTCACTGAATCCTCCTTGTAATAGCGGGAAGAGAATTGCTATTGTACGAGGAGTTCCTCCTGTAAGCTGATATATCGCTACCAATCTGCTCCGGTATTGATATATTTCGGACTCAAATGCAGTGTTCCCTGTAAGTTTTGCCAAGTTTAGAAGTACGTTCAAACTTTCATCGAAAGATAATTTTTTTAAATAACTGATCTGGAAAGCATCATAGAAAGGAGCCCCATAATCTACCGTTTCTTCAATAGTAATTGCACTGGCTCCAACTAATATAGGTGAACCAGCACTCATCAGCGTACCTCTTAAATGGTGCTGCTCTTCTTTATTTATTTTATTAAATATTAAGTTTAGGTTGTCCACCAGTAATACAGGTCTTCTTTTTACCTTCTTTGTCCATTTTGTAAAAGCCTCATAAATTGTTCCTGCATCATTTGTTTTGTTTTTGGCAAGTTCCTGAATCTCTTTATCCAGAGCTATCAAATATTCTCTACTATTTTCTTTATCTAATGCATCGGCCAGTGCATCCAGACAGTTTAACCAGAACTTAAACAACTTGTCCACATTATACTGTTCTTCCGGAAAGCTGAGTGCAATAAATGAATTACTGTATGGTTTCTTACGAAGTTCTGCTGCTATGCGTACAAGCAAAGACGTTTTGCCCATACCCCGCTGGCCGATAACGAGATAGTGTTGCGGAATAGAGCCGGGATTTTCATCGATAATTTTTTTAAACAGCAATTCAAAAAAGGGAACCCGGGTAATGAACATCTGTTCTATTTCTTCATCGCTTAACCTTCCGGGATTAAAGAAGCCGATTTTAGTTAATGGTAATATCTGTTTCATTTTACATGTCTGTTAAACCAGAAATCTCTTAAAAGAGGTGAGCGGAACCGGTATATGCCATCTTCTTCCATGATGTAACCATCATTTTTCAGCATATACAACAGTAAGCTTACTATCTCGTCAGTTTTTTCAGGCGGAACTCCTGCTGCCGCAATGGCATTTATTATCTGTTTTCTTTTGAGGCCTTTTTTTTCCTGGCAAAGTTGCTTCAAAACAGCAAAGGCAAACTGTTTGTTGTGGTTATACTGTTCTTCTAATCTTTCAACCCAAGTGTTAAAGTGTTTTTCTTCAATAAGTCCCTTGTAGGCCTTATCCACAATTTTAATCTCTAGTGGCTGGTTTTCTATCTCTTTTAGGTATTTTATTTTTTCGAAAATAATCTGTAAAAAGTAAGGCAAGCAGTATTCCAGTTTGTCTACAACCGCACTTTGTAAATCTTTTTCCAACGGCAAGTTATTATCATGGCCAAGTTTGGCAAGCATTTCCATGCTTTTTCCCTTACTGTACGACTTAAGGAAAAAATCTGGCACATCATTAATAGCATCACTAATACCATGTTGGTGAGTAAAATTTTCTATCCCAACTGAGCTACAAAATATCCACCTGATTTTTGAATCTTTTACCTGCCGGAGGGATCTGAGCCAATGCAGAAAATTGGTTACTTTCTTTTTGCCGTCTGCATCACTTTTCAGGATTTTAGTAAGCAATACTGTAAGCTCATCAAAAAAGATCAGAGTCTTCTCATCATGATGCAGCAGGTCTGCAACCTGGCTGTACACCGATTCTCTTTCTCTTTCCCATTCCAATTTTGCTTCTGCACCACCTATCGTGAAAGATGGCCTTAGCTGACTGATAAAATTAAGCAGGCTATTCCCTTTGGCTTTTATTTTTTCCCAAAAAGAAAGCTCTTGTAGTGTTTTCACAAATGCTTCAAGAAAGTCAATCTCATTAGTAGCAGATTTTTCCAGATTAATATCAATTGTATTCCACCCCTCTGATTTTGCTTTATCCAAAAGTTTAAACGCAAAAGATGTTTTTCCAACCCTTCTTGGTGAAGGGAATACATGGTTGTTCCCATTTACAATTCTGCTCCATACATAATTAAACTCTTCTTCTCTTCCGAAAAAATCATCCCCAACTACCGGAGGCCCTGTTATATTTCTCATGCTTCAAATTTTGAAGCAAATGTCTATACAAAAATTGTAATATACAAATTTGTATTTATACATATTTGTATATTTTTTGTAATTTATTGATAATCAATTTATTTGCTTTATTGGGTGATAACTCCTTTTCGCCGTTCTCAACACTTCTGCCTTATCCAAAGTCATACGCTTCGGTTGCTGCGCCTGAAATCTCGTCATCTGGTCCTTGAAATGCGGTGAATCCGGGTGCATCGAAGCGCCAAATGTATTCACCGATTCAATAATAGGTAAAGATCCATCTTTCGGGTAGCGGACAAAACAGATATAGGCATCGCCGCCGGTCACTTTCCGCATTCCGTTCCCATATGGCTCGGAAAAAGTGGGAGTGAGGACATCAGGAAAACCCCAGGCCGGGCGGACATCATCACCTCTTACCAGTTTTTGCACATCACCCAATACAAGATCTGTCTTGCCAAAGTTTTTCATCATATGATCATATACATATTGAAACGTTTCCACCGCTTCTGCTTTGGTAATTTTTCTTGAAGGAGTTCCTTTCAATTTTTCTGCAAGATGATAATAAAGGAGAATGAAAATAGCAGCCCCTTTACTATTAGCTGTTGCCTTTTTATCCCATGATTGAAAATTATTGATAACATCTTTTAATACAGGATATTCAGCCGCATTCAAATTGAACATACTGTCAATACCATAAGTATATTGCAACTGTGTCGGCAATTGCTGATCGAACTTGGTCCGCTTGAATGTATTGTAATCGATCTTGCCGGTATTGTATAATAATTCCGTTACTCTTTTGCTGCGGTTATTATGATAGGTTTCCCAGCCATCATTCTTATCAAATTTAATTCTATCAAGATTCACATTGGGATCGGTTGCTAAAAAAGGAGAATGATTGGTATTGAATAAATAGCCTGACGATGGATTGATGTATTGCGGCAGTTCATCGATCTTTTTGAATTCCGTCCATAATGTCGCTGATGTATTGCCCGGTAATGTGCTTTTCCAGTTATAGGCCGGGTCGGAATTTCTTCTCGGCATTTTTCCATTGCTGATATAAAAGATCGTATCATAACGATCGGCATACATGATATTGAACATCGGCAGGCTCATCATGCTGACGGCTTTGTAGAATTCGGTAAAATTCTTTGCCTTGTTCATCCTGTACCATTCTTCCAATGCTTTTATATCCAATGTTGCGGGGAGGCGGATCGCAAAAACTCCTTTCCCTGTTTTCAATGTAGCCCCATATTTACTCCAGTATATTTTTTTACCAATGGTTATCGGTATTCCTTTTACATGCAGTTTGGCTTTGTCTTCTTCCAAATTGATCCATTGTCCATCGAATTTATATTGGTTTTTATTCGCCGGGTTCATTTCTAATTGATAGATATCCAATTTATCCTGGTAATTATTGGTATGTGCCCAGCCTAAATTCTCATTGGTACCATGAAAGATCAAACAGCCGCCGGGAAATAAACCGCCGAGCATATTCCATCCCTGTTCGCTTTGCACATGGGCTTCATAAAAAGCAACAGGACCAGTATTGGGCTGATGTGCATTGATGGCTAAAAAAGATTCCCCTGTTGTTGTCTTTGTTGAGTTCATCGCAAAAGAATTCGACCCCTGCGGATTGAAACCCGGAAGTGTTGCGACTTTACCGCCGAGTATCTGTGGCAATGCATCATCCACACCGCAAAAAAGACTGATAGAAAAAACAACAGCGGTGATATATTCTTTATCATTTAATGGAAATGCTTTTTTGTATTTCACTTCTTTGGGGTGTGCGGAAGCATAAGCATTCAATCCTGCTATATATCCATTGATCAGCGCAATAAAATCAGGGCTTAATGTGCTCCATTGTTCCTCTACTGTTTTACGGATGCGCAAAAGATTGATGACATAATCTGCTTCAGCGCCTTTTTTACCAAGACCGGTTCCCACTTTGGCTTTCCCGGACAGCGCAACGAGTTGCAATGTTTCAAAATCATCTTCTGCATGAGCCCATGCAAGACCGTAGGCAACTTCAGGATCGGTGGGTGCAAAGATGTGAGGGATGCCGAAACTATCTCTTGCGATGGTGATGTTGGAGGGATTGATCTGGGCGAAAGACTGTTGACTGATAATTATGAGGAGAATTAGTAGCTTTTTCATGTAGGGAAAATAATGAAAAAGAATGTAGCAACCTTATGCGAAATCATTGTTTAGTAAGTTTACATTCTATGCCGCCCATCGAACTCCTTCATACCAACTCCAATCACCCTGCCTTCCAGCAACTCGCTGCAGAAATGGAAAGGGAATTATATACCCGTGATGGTGAATTGGCGGCAATCAATCATGCGTTGAACAAGATCGGTTTTATACAGGATGTAGTAGTAGTGATGATGAATAATGAAGCCGTAGCCTGCGGAGCATTCAGGGAATTTGATACGGATAGTGCAGAATTAAAAAGAATGTATGTACAGCCCTCCCATCGCAGCAAAGGGTTGGCTTCAAAAATTCTTATAGAACTCGAATCAATAGCTAAAGACAAAGGATACGAATATGCCGTACTCGAAACAGGCAAGAACCAACCCGAGGCGGTTGCTTTTTATTTGAAACATGGCTATGAACAGGTACCTGCTTTCGGGAAATATATTGACAGCGTTAATAGTATTTGTTTCAGAAAGCAAATGGCTTAAACAGCTTTGGCGCATCAAATTCCAATTATTTATCTTCATAGCTCAATAGATTACTATGGTCATCCGCATTTTTATTACCGGCGGCACTTTCGATAAGGAATACAATGAGCTGAACGGGCAATTATATTTCAAAGATTCTCATTTGTCTGACCTGCTGGAGATGGGCCGGAGCAAAGTAACGGTGCAAACAAGAACACTGATGATGATCGACAGTTTGGAAATGACGGATCATGACCGGGACCTTATCGCCCATCAATGCAATCAATCTGAAGAAAACCGGATCGTCATTACACATGGCACCGATACGATGAGTGAAACAGCCAAAGTGCTGGCAGAAAAAGTAAATGGCAAAACAGTCGTATTGACCGGGGCCATGATACCCATTAAATTCGGAAGCTCGGATGGTTTGTTCAATCTCGGAAGTGCATTAGCTTTTGCACAAACATTAGCTCCCGGAATTTATATTGCTATGAATGGCCGTTATTTTACATGGGACAATGTCCGCAAGAACAAACAAACAGGAATGTTTGAAGAAATAAACTGATATGTCAGAAACCGTATTTACAAATCTCACAGACCTTGCCGCTGAGCGGCTTGGCGGAAAAGTTCTTTCCTGCTCCGATGATTTTTTTGCAGAAAAAGAAAATTTGATCAAACCGGGGCGGGGAATTTTTATTGCTGATAAATACACCGACCGTGGCAAATGGATGGACGGGTGGGAGTCGAGAAGAAAAAGAACAGCCGGTCATGACTGGTGCATTATCGAATTAGCTACTTCAGGAAAAATCCATGGGGTGGATATAGATACCAATCATTTTCTCGGCAATCATCCGCCGCATGCTTCCATAGAAGCAGCGAATATTCCTTTAACAGAAAATATCAATTGGGGCGCTGTTCAATGGACTGAGATATTAGAAAAGTCGCCACTGCAACCCGGCTCACAGAATTTATATGAAATACAGGACCGGAATATTTATACGCATCTCAAATTGCATATCTATCCGGATGGCGGTGTGGCAAGATTAAAAGTGTATGGTGAAGTACATAAGGATTGGAGTACGGTAGATGCAAGTGAGCTCATCAATTTGGCTGCAGCTACCAATGGCGCCAAATCTGTTTTGTGCAATGATATGTTCTTCTCGCACATGGAAAACCTCATCATGCCCGGAAGAGGAGTGAATATGGGCGATGGCTGGGAAACAAAAAGAAATCGTACTCCCAATAATAAAGACTGGGTGATCGTTCGGTTAGCACATCGGGGAACAATCGAAAAAATATTAGTTGATACCTGTCATTTCAAAGGTAATTATCCTGATAGTTGTTTGATAGAAGGATGTGATATTGATCTTAAAAAAGAAAGCAAGCTGGCCGATGATGATAAAGTGGAATGGAAAACGATATTGCCGCAATCAAAACTCAGCGCCGATCATGAACATTTTTTTGAAGACGAGATAAAAGATAAAGGACCGTTCACTCATGTTCGCTTATCAATCTTTCCCGATGGAGGAATAAGCAGGATGAGACTATGGGGACGAATGCGTTAATTGGTTAATTAGTTAATTGGGGATTAGGCATGACATTACATGACTTCAATATATTACCGAAAGAGAGATTGGTGGAGGAGTTGACGAAATGCTGCGGTTCTTCAGCATGGGTTAAGAAAATGTTACCTTTTATCCCGGCAGATGATATGGTTGAATTGCTCGAAGATGCCGAAGAGCAATGGTGGAAGTGCAGCGAAGATGATTGGAAAGAGGCTTTTGCTCATCATCCCAGGATCGGTGATACGGAATCACTGGCGAAAAAATTTGCTTCAACCGCTCAATGGGCATCGGGAGAACAGAGTGGCGTTAACATTGCCAACAAAGAAACGATTGAAGCATTAGCCAAAGGCAATCGCTTGTATGAAGAAAAATTCGGCTATATCTTTATCGTCTGTGCTACCGGTAGATCTGCTGAAGAAATGCTGGGTCTCTTGCATGAAAGATTACCCAATGAACAGGGAGAGGAGATTAAGATCGCTGCTGATGAACAGAATAAGATAACCAAACTGCGAATTGAAAAATTATTAGAATGAGCCAGCTCACCACCCATGTATTGGATACTTCAAAAGGACGGCCTGCAGAAGGCGTCAGTGTTTTTTTATACCGTCAGCACAATAGTGAATGGAGTGAGATCACTATCGGCACCACTAATAAAGATGGGCGCATTCCTAATTTGCTCCGTAATGATATCATTCTTGAACCCGGTGCTTATAAGCTTCTTTTCGAAACCAAAGAATATTTCGATCAACAAGGTGTTCATTCTTTTTATCCTTTTATTGAAATAGTGTTTGTCATAACCGGGCCCGAACATTATCATGTGCCTTTACTGCTCAATCCGTTTGGCTATTCTACCTATAGAGGCTCTTAAAATCCTTGCGTCTTTGCGGGAAATAAAAAATATAAATCATGAACTTCTCCATCGCAGATATCGAAAAAGAAATCCTTCTTAATTCGCTGGGAACAGCTAACCGAAAGTTCCAGCAAATTTATCCGGGTGATAAACCTGACCGGCAACCTGTGCATACGGTGTATGGCGGCGCCAATCTTTTTAAATCGGACACTTGCGTCAAGATCGGAAATATTGCATTGAAAAGTTTGCAGACCTATGCTCCCAATTTCGGTGTATTGGCCGATGTGCTGGAGTTGCCCGGCTTCATCGAGCTTCCTTCGTCAGAAAAAAAAGTTGACAAGCTTACAAAGGAGCTGGATAAGATGAGTGAGAAAAAAAGAAGAGAACATCCTGCATGGCTTTCTTATACGGTGTATAAAAAAATAATCAAGAAACTTAAAACAGAAGCGGTAGAAGATTTCAGAATTGATTTTGAGGATGGTTTTGGTAACCGCCCCGATAAAGAAGAAGATGAAACAGCCGTAAATGCCGCCAATGAACTGGCAAAAGGAATGAAGGATAAAACTATTTCTCCCTTTATCGGTATCCGCATCAAACCATTTACAGAAGATCTTAAAAGCCGTGGGGTAAGAACACTCGATATTTTCCTGAGTACGTTATTGAAAAAAACAAAAGGAAGATTGCCGGATAATTTTGTCGTGATGTTGCCCAAGGTCACAATACCTGAACAAGTGACAACATTGGTACGACTCTTTGAGATCATTGAAAAGAAACATGCCCTTATTCCCGGTACATTGAAAATGGAAACCATGGTGGAAGCCACGCAGATCATCATGGATGATGAAGGTCGCAATCCATTAATGAAAATTATCCGTGCCGGCGAAGGAAGATTGATCGCAGCGCATTTTGGCACCTATGATTATACTGCTTCCTGTGGTATCACTGCCAAATACCAAACGATGGCTCATCCTGTTTGCGATTTTGCACATCACATGACCAAAGTGGCTTTGGGAGGCACTGGAATATTTTTATCTGATGGCGCCACGAATGTAATGCCCGTTGCACCTAACCGTGGAGAAAAACTCTCCAAAGAACAATTAAAAGAAAATCTTCAGTCGGTACATAATGCATGGCGTATCGGTTACAGTCATACTATGCATTCACTTATCAATGGGTTTTACCAGGGTTGGGACCTGAACCCTGCACAATTACCCATGCGCTATGCGGCTACCTATACTTTTTTCTTAAGCAGTATTGAAGATGCCACTCATCGTTTAAAAACTTTTGTTGAAAGAGCTGCTATCTCCACGTTGACCGGTGATATTTTTGATGATGCTGCAACCGGGCAAGGTTTATTGAATTTCTTTTTAAAAGCAATGAACTGCGGCGCTATTACTGAAAAAGAAGCCACGGCAACCGGACTGACCGTCGAAGAGATAAGAAGCCGGAGCTTTTATAAGATACTGCAGGGTAGAAGAAAGAAATTAAATAATAAGAAATAAGGAATTAAAAATTAATAAGTGCGCAGTGTCCTTAGTTTGAAGACGCTGCGCACTTTCTCATTCCTTATTATTAATTTCTAATTTTTTATTCTCAAAACCCTTTCTTCGCTCCACTCGCCGCTTTCACTTCTTCTTCTGTTCTTCCTCCCGGGGGACAATGCTCCTTCAAAAATTTTGTATAAAGTGCTCCGAGATGCTGGAATGTTCCTTCGCCTTCGCTGATATTATGCGTACGGTTAGGATAGCTCATCATCTGGAATGATTTTCCATTTTTTACCAGTTCATTGATCAATGCTTCTGCATTCTGGTAATGCACATTATCATCTCCTGTGCCATGAATGAACAATAAGTCGCCTTTCAGGTTCTTTGCATGGGTCAATGCGGCGCCCTTTTTATAATCTTCCATATTCTCCTGCGGCAATCCCATATACCGTTCCGTATAAATATTATCATAGTATAAAGAACTTGTTACCGGTGCAATGGAAATACCTGTTTGGTATTCGTCGGGGTACTGGAACATTAAGTTCAATGTAGAAGAACCGCCGCCACTCCATCCCCATACAGCCACACGGGTAGTATCCAGAAAATTCCATTTTTTCAATACCTGTTTTGCACCTAATGCCTGGTCACGGATATTCAGTTGACCGATTTTTTGATAGATCGCTTTTCTCCATTCTCGTCCTTTAGGAGAGGGTGTGCCCCTGTTATCCAATGATACTTGTATATATCCATCTGCGGTCATATCGCCGTTATACAAGAAATTAGTGCCGGCACCCCAGCCATCATTTACCGTAGTAGAAGCAGGCTCACCATACACATAAAAAACAACAGGATATTTTTTAGTGCTGTCGAAATTCTTTGGTTTGGTGATCCAGCCATCCATGGTTACTCCTTCCTCGGTTGTCACCTGGAAAAAGCTGGTTAGACTTTTCGCTTTATCTTCTGGCTTTATTTTTTTACTGATATCATCTTCTGCTTTGAATGGCTTATGGTCAGGCAGTGTTACCCATTCATTTTTCGGGCTTGTATAATAATTGGAAAAGCTATGTCTTGCAAATATGCCATTGGGTGATATTTCATAGTTATGTGACCCTTCCTGGGCTGCGGGGGAAACCCTGACAGGACCTCCGCTGCCATCCAGTTTTGTTTTATATAAATATTGCTGTGTAGCATTTACGGGTGATGCATAAAAATATACATAGCCTGTTTTTTCATCTATATTCAGCATATCTATCACATCATAATCGCCATTAGTGATCTTTGTTTCTTTTCCGTCGCGGCCGATGCGGTATAAATGGCGCCATCCATCCTTTTCACTGAACCAGATGAATTCTTTACCTGATGCTATCCAATCCCATCCTTTTACATCCTGTCTCCATTCATTCAATGTGGCCACCCATGCTTTATCGCTTTCAGAAAAAACTGTTTTTGTACTTCCGTTAGCGGCATTGCACATAATGACCTTGCTTTCATTTTGTTTGCGGTTCAATTGCTGCAAAATAATTTCACCGGGGCCCGCCCATTCCATCCGCATGATATAATGTTCATCCGGTGCGCCGGGCACATTCATCCATTTTGTCTGTGCTGTAATAATATTCACTACGCCGATCCGGGCAGGGGAAGGTTTCTCGCCAACTTTTGGATATTCTACAGGGACCACTTTGCTATACACCGAATCAGTTGTATTCAGCATATAGTAATCCCTGATCTTGTTAGCATCAATTTGCCAGTAGGCGATGCTTTTGCTGTCAGGGCCCCATCGAAAACCATCACGGCAGAAAAATTCTTCTTCATACACCCAATCAAATGTGCCATTGATGAGTTTTTTGGTGTTATTATCGCTGGTAATTTTTTTGATCTTACCGGTGGACAATTCTTCTGTATAAATATTATGCTCACTTACATACGCAATATATTTTCCATCAGGAGAAAATTTCGCAAACTGCAAAGAAGCTTCCGGTCTTCCTTTTCCCATTTGCTTCAATTCACCGGTTGAAATATTGAGCAACCAATAATCACCACGGGTAGGATAACGCCATACTTTTTTTGCATTCGTATAAAATAATGCTTTGCTTCCATCGGTTGATAATTGAAAACTTCTTGGAACGATCGTCTTCCCGTCTTTTGTGGTCAATTGTTTTTTGGTGATAGCAGTATCCTTTTTTTGAGAGGGCAAAGATATCTTAACGATCTCTCCTTTTTCTACCTGGTAATAAGCACTGCCGTCGTTTGTCCATTTGGTAAATGGAACGCCGGGCTGAGCTGCTGCTGCAATAACTATAAATTGAACGACTGCAATGAATGCGATCTTTCGTAGTGTGTTTAGAAAAGCCATGATTGAAAATTTAAGGATGGCAAAATACGGAAAGCCGCTAATAAAGAGCTGTTAATTGGATAAACGGCGGCAGAAATAAGGAATAAAGAATGAGAAACCAGGAAGTAACAGGGTCGTTATACTTTCTTATTTGTAATTTTTTATTTCTTATTCTTTATTTATTCGGGCAGTATTTTTGCTGCCAAAATCCCACTTATGACAATTGCAGTATTAGGCGCAGGAATGGTAGGACAGGCTATTGCATTGGACCTGGCAAAGGATTTTTCGGTTACCGCTTTCGACCTGAATGCACGCAACCTGGAAGAATTAAAAAAAAGAAATACTGCTGTACAAACAGTGTTGGCTGATCTTTCTGTATTTGCAGAATATCCCAACTGGTTATCTCCCTTTGATATTGTTGTAACGGCTGTTCCCGGTTTTATGGGGTATAAAACATTGGAAGCCGTAATTAACGCTGGCAAAAATGTAGTGGATATTTCTTTTTTTCCTGAAGATGCATTGCAACTGGATAAATTGGCAAAGAGCAAAAATGTAACTGTCATTACCGATTGTGGTGTGGCTCCCGGTGTAAGCAATTTCATCATTGGTCGATATAGTGAAGAAATGAAAATTGACTCTTTTGAATGTTATGTTGGCGGATTGCCCGCCGATCCAAAACCACCATTTTATTATAAAGCGCCATTCTCTCCTGTTGATGTGATACAGGAATACATAAGACCTGCAAGATTGATGGAAAATGGAAAGATCGTAACCAAACCGGCATTGAGTGAAAGAGAGATGATATCATTTGATGAGATAGGAGAACTCGAAGCATTCAATACTGATGGGCTTCGGTCATTGATCTTTACGATGGGTCATATCCCGGACATGAAAGAAAAAACGCTTCGTTATCCCGGTCACATTGATGTGATCATTGCATTACAGCAGGCAGGATTCTTTGATGCTGCCACAAAACTCCGTTTCCGGGAAGTGGATATCACACCGCTTGAATTCACTTCCCGTTTATTGGTCGCTGACTGGAAGTTGAACCCGGGTGAGGAAGAGTTTACCATAATGAAAGTTATTGTAAAAGGAGAAGGGAAAACAATTGAGTATAATTTGCTGGATCGCTATGATGCCGCTACGCAAACATCTTCGATGGCAAGAACGACGGGCTATACCTGTACAGCTGCTGTGAACCTGATCACCCAAAAGATGTTTACCGAAAAAGGTGTGTTTCCCCCGGAGTTAGTTGGAAAAGACAAGCAATGCTTTGATTTTGTAATGAATTATCTCGCAGCAAGAAATGTGACCTGGACAAAAAAATAAAAAGCGACCTCACGCCGCTTTCCTAAAAATCTTTTATAATCAAACAAATCCTGGTTCTGACTTATTCGGCTTCCGCAACCACTTCTTTTACTTCCGGTATCATCCGCTTCATCATTCCTTCTATTCCTGCTTTTAATGTGATCATGGATGAAGGGCAACCACTGCAACTTCCCTGCAACATTAAATTCACTACTCCATCATCATAACTTTTAAACTGGATAGCGCCGCCATCCATTTCTACAGCAGGCTTTACATAATTCTCTAATAATTCTTTGATGCGTTTTACCACATCATCATCGTCAGCCAATATTTCATTACTGCTTTCTTTTTTGATCGTTATCACTTCGTCTTCATTCACCACGGCTTTGCCTTCTTCCAGGTATTCTTTCAGGAACTGGCGCACAGAGGGAATCACATCCTGCCAATCGGTTTCCGCCGTTTTTGTCAGCGTTACAAAATTGCTGGCGATGAATACAGCTTTGATAAAAGGAAAACCAAACAATTCTGTAGCCAGTGGTGAGGGTTTTGCACTTTCAGCATCCGGAAAATCAATGCTCTTGCCGGGATATAAAAGCTTGTTGGCCACAAACTTCATCGTCTCCGGGTTGGGTGTCATCTCCGTATAGATGCTTATCATCGGATTGCCTGTCTTGATCATATCTCACAATTTGAGCTGTAAAAATAACAACAAATCGGAGTGATTGTTTACGAAGGCGGGAAGAACCATTGATTGCGTTGATTAGTATGATATTACTCTGTAAACCGGCCCGTCTTTTTAAGATAGCGAACAAAGGCATAAATAAGAACGAGAAAGCCGCATAGGATACCGATCAGTAAATTTCTCATTTGTTTGTCGTAACCGGTAAGTTCGGGGTATCTTAATAAAAGCAATAACACAATACCATTGAGCCAAATGAATTGTGTTGTATGCTCTTTCAGTATCCACCTTCTCCAGTTGAATTGCATGCTTCGGAATGTTTTCCCGATACCAGTCAATTGAGGAAACCAGCGGCTCACTTTTTTACAATACTCAATAAAATCAGCGCCAAATTTCTTTTGCAGAAAATCTTCTTCCGCTGATACGATCGCCTGGTAGATGAATAAAAAAACAGGGATCACAATGACAACATATACCAATGAATTGGCGAGGATGCCAAGACCTAATAACATGAAAATATTTCCGAGATACAACGGGTTGCGGCAATGATTAAAGATCCCCCCGGTAACTAACCCTTCCGCATAAGGCCTGCCTTCTTTTCCGCCCCGAACGATATAAGCAAGACCGATGGTCAATCCCCGGATCAGTTGCCCAAAAAATGTAATGAACAAACCGATGCCGACAGGCCACCAATAATAATCTTTACCAAACTTTTCCTTAGAAAATAATGGCCATGAAGGAATAAGTAATGCGCCATAAAAGAATATGAACAACCAGTTACGGTGTTTAAACAAAAAATTACCTATGGCTATCATAAAATTCCAAAAGACAAATCCCAAACTCCAAAAAAAATCTCCTGGCCGGGATTTGGAATTTATTATTTGGGACTTTTGTTTATTTACTTTTTAACAGCAACAAATCCTGCAAAATTATACCACTTGAAAAATACTTCGCAATGCGCAAATCCTTTATCCCTGATAAGTGCAATGTTTTCGCTGAGCTTATAAGGTATCAATACATTTTCCAGTGCTTCCCTTTTTTGAGAGATCTCCAGTTCACTGTAATGATTGCGGCGCTTAAGATCATAATAGTATTCGATAAAATCCCTGTTGAAGCGGCTGTCTTCTGCCAGTATCTTTTCTACTACGATCAGCACACCGCCGTTATTCAATCCATCATAAATGGTTTTCAGCAATTTTTCCCTGTGCAGTGGGCGAATGAATTGCATGGTAAGGCATAATACTACCACCGACGCATTCTGGATCTTTACTCCTTTATTCAGGTCGGCACAACGTAATTCACAACGACGCATAATATTCAGTTCATTTAATTTGGAACGGCATTTATCCAGCATCTCCATAGAATCATCCACCCCAACGAACTGTACATCCTTACTCACCAGTGCATCCATTCCTATTAATGTAGTACCGGTTGAGCAACCAAGATCATATACATCAGTGCCTTCTTTGGCATAAGTAGCAGCCAGTTCAGCCACCATCCTTTGCATTTCACCATAAAAAGGGACGGAACGGCTTACCATGTCGTCAAATACGCCGGCTACGTTAGAGCCAAACTTAAAGTCGCTGACCTTTTCTATTTCTTTCTTAAATACTTCGTCCTTACCCATGTAATTTCCATTGTTATCTGCAAAAGTAAGCATATTGTAAAAACTGTTTATATAACTTTAATCGTTAAAAAAAGGCAACCTTCATGCCGTCTTATCATTATAATAGTGGTTGTTTTATTAAATATTTACCTGAATGAAAAAAATGTATCACCTCGCTAAATGCACCAATTGCCAGGCCATCATTAAAGAAACGAAGATTGATAAAAAAGGGGTTGCCATGCAGGATATCCGCACAGAAAAAATAACACCGGCCCAACTGGATGAAATGAAGAAAATAGCCGGCAGCTATGAAGCCCTGTTCAGCCGCAGGGCTATCATGTATAAAGAGTTGGGATTAAAGCATAAAAAGCTGGAAGAAAAAGATTACCGCAACTACATTCTTCAACAAGATACTTTCCTGAAACGTCCCGTCGTCATTATGGATGATAAGATATTCATTGGCAGCGAAAAGAAAAATGTAGAAGCGCTGAAAAAAGCTTTGAAATAAAAATTGTTAAAAAACCAATATTGGCTGTTGTTATTTGGGTTTACAGGAAACCGGGTGACATCAAAATTCGTTAGTATAAGGACTAAAATAATTATATGAACCGTTCCATCTTTTCACTGTTTATTGCGATAGTGTTTTTGAATGTTAGTTGTAAGGGGCAAACAACTACTGCAAAAAAAAAATATCCCGATCCGCCCATTGCTACGCATAAAACCGTTTACCCGGTGAAGTTCACTGATTCGGCTTGGAAAGCAAGGCTGACCAAAGAACAATATTATATTCTTCGCCAGGATGGAACGGAAAGAGCTTTCACCGGCAAGTATTGGGATCATCATGAAAAAGGAACTTATTATTCTGCCGGATCGTTGCAGCCGGTATTTAGTTCCGAAACAAAATTCGATTCAGGCACAGGCTGGCCGAGTTTCTATGCCCCTGTTAGCGCCGATGCATTGAAGTTGATAAAAGATACAAGTTATAATACTGTTCGCTGGGCGGTGGTAGATAGCAAGAGTGGTTCTCATCTCGGTCATGTGTTTGATGATGGACCAGAGCCTACCGGCAAACGTTATTGCATCAATTCTGCCGCATTGATATTTGTTCCCGCAGGTGGTAAAGCTCCTACCAGTTCAAAACAATGATCATGAAATTAATTTTTGCCGTTGTTGTTGTTGCATCATTAGTTGGTTGTACCTCATCGAAGGATAACAAACCGGAACAGGTCGATGGGCAAAAGCAATCAAATGAAAACAAAATACCTGTTGGCGATCCGATCAAGCCATCAACAATAGAAGCAGTAGCTTATTTTTCTGAAGGATGTTTCTGGCATACTGAAATAGTTTTTCAAAGTTTGGATGGAGTTCGGGATGCTATATCGGGTTATGCCGGCGGAACAACGGCTGATCCCGATTATGAAAAAATAAGCGGTGGCAACACCGGCCATGCGGAAACAGTGCAGGTCTTTTATGACCCTGCTAAAATTTCTTTTGAAACACTGGTCAAAGCATTTTTTGCAAGCCATGATCCAACACAACTGAACCGGCAGGGCAATGATGTGGGAACACAATATCGTTCCATCGCCTTTTATAGTAATGATGAAGAGAAGCAGATCATAGAAAAGGAAATAAAAGCTGTTGCCGGTTCAAAAATATATCCGGGGAAAATTGTTACCGAAATAAAATTATTCAGTCATTTTTATCCTGCAGAAGATTATCACCAGGAGTATATCATTCATCATCCGGAGAACAGGTATGTGCAAAATATTTCTATTCCCGATTATTTGAAATTCAGGAAAGAGTTCAAAGGGAAATTCAAATAGTGAATGGTGAATCGTCAATCGTGAATGTGCGGGTTATCGCATAAGACCGCTTAAAATCTGAAAACATCTTATTATCGCTTTGCCCAGGTCTGAAATGTCTTCTTTCCTGATATAATTTAAGGAGTTAGCAACATCCAAAGAGGCGTCTAATTCGACTATTGAGCCTCTTGCTATTTCATAATAGCGTTTCCTCTCGGTTTGAGATTTTCTCGAAGCCCCTTCAGAGATATTTAAATGTATTGATAAAGCAGCACGTCTTACTTGGCTAATCATTCCAAACCTTTCTTCAGGAGGCAAACTCTTACATAACTTATAACATTCGAATACAAGCCTCTGCGATGCATCATACACATCTAGCTTTTGGTGGTTTAGCTTCAAAAACATAAAATTATTTTTGAAAAAAGTACCAGAAGTTAAACACTCGACCAAGGTGAATTCAACATTTTAAAAGGGAATTTCCCCATTCATGATTAACGATTCACGATTGACGATTCACAATTGACGCTTTCTCTTTTTGAAAAACTCTTCTAACAACAAACAATGCCAGCAACATAAGGAAAGCTCCTAAAATGAATGGCATTCCTGCAAAATGGAATGGGGCTTTATCCGTCGTAAAATATTCGAACAGGTTATTCATAATAATAGGGCCGAAAATAGTTGTGATGCTCATCAGGCTTGAAAGCGATCCCTGTAAAGCTCCCTGTTCATTAGGCGCTACATGTGTCGTTAAAGTTGACTGCAATGCTGGCCCTGCCAATCCACCCATGCAATAAGGAATAATAAAAACCATCATCATCCATGTATCAGCAGCAAAGGCAAATAATATCAGCCCGATAACATATAATGACAAGCCGAGGTAAACACTTTTTTCATTGCCCAGTCTTGGATTAACGATCCTTGTTAATCCTGCCTGTACAATACCAACAACCAATCCTACTACTCCCAGCGATATTCCCACCATTTTCTCTTTCCAGCCAAACTGGTACATTGTAAAATAGCTCCAGTTAGCCATCACCGATTGTGCACCGAGATAAAGAAGGAAATAACAGGCAGCCAGGCCAATGATCTTCGGGTGTCTCTTCAGGAAAGCAAATCCCCCGAATGGGTTTATTTTTTTCCAATGGAAATGGCGGCGGTTCTCTACGCTTAACGATTCCGGCAAAACAAAATAACCATATACCGCATTTAATAAACACAGCACTGCAGCCGCATAAAAAGGAGCTCTTAGTCCAAAGCCTGCTAATAATCCTCCCAATGCAGGGCCTGCCATAAAACCAATACCAAAAGCTGCACCGATCATTCCAAAATTCTTTGCCCGGTTTTCTTTGGTGCTGATATCTGCTATATAAGCAGCGGCAGTCGTTACACTGGCGCCGGTGATGCCGGAAATGATACGTCCAAAAAAAAGTAACCCGTAGGTGGGAGCTAATGCCATAAATACATAATCAATGGCAAAAGCAAAAAGAGAGGCCAACAATACAGGTCTTCTCCCATATTTATCACTGAGATTACCAATGATAGGTCCGAAAAAAAATTGTGTGATAGCATAGGCTGCTACCAGCCATGCACCATAGGGACTCGCTTCATTAACAGGAATTCCTTTTAACTCTGAGATAAGGGCAGGCATCACGGGGATGATAAGTCCCCATCCCATGATATCAATTAAAAGTGTGATGAAGATAAAACCAACTGCTGCTTTGCGTGAAGAAGCCATAGAGGCAAAGTTGTTGGTTTTTTATTTCTGCAATACATTTCTACAGAAAATAAAAACCGGGGCTATAGCAGCCCCGACATACTCATTGTGCATGAACCAGTGATCATTTCAATGTGCGGATATAATTTACAATAGCCCAAATGCCATTTGTTTCTGTGATTTTGGTTTTAAAAGAAGGCATGTCTTTTCTGCCTTTTTCAGTTTTATAGTATATCGACCCGTCTGTTTGCGATTTAAAGCCTGCTTTGGTAAAATCACCGCATTCGGTATCCAACTGAGCTGCCTTGGGACCGTCGCCTTTTCCTTTTGTACCGTGGCAGGATTTACAATGGGTGTTATACAAGGATTTTCCTGTAATGATGGACTCAGCATCTCCTACTATTGGATTGATCTTGTTTTTATAATTTTCAGGAACAGGCCAGGGCTCCTGATTTGATGTCTTTGAAACAAACGCAAACAAAGCAAAAGTGAATATGCTTGCCGTTATTACTAGCGCTTTCTTTTTCATGTTTTACTGTTTTTTACTTAATAATAGGATTATTCGTTTCGATAATTCGTTGCATTAATAAATAATATCACCAGCGACTTTTCATCTTGTAGTATGGATCTTTCCAAGTTTTTTTATTTTGAAAAATTGTATTATCAGATATATCAGGGTTCCCCATACACTCAGAACGATACCATAGGCCATAAATAATAACCAGAATGGTGTTTTAAAACGGGTGGACCATAATGTACGTTGGGAAAAAAAATCTTTCCCTGTTTTTACTGCCACACCCCATGGAACTAATTGTTCAACTTCCAGGTTACCAAGCTGGTCATTATTTTCTACCCTGGCTGCAATTAAAAAATTTCCATTTGTATCTCCGGGTAAACTGTCTTTGGTTACTTCAACAGTTATAGTTCCGCTTGAGTCTGTTGTATAGGTTCCCTCATCCCCTGCCGGAAGGATACCACCCAGGCGTAAAACCCCTACTTTCATTTCTACTTCATTGGCAGGTATCCATTCACCATTTTCATATTTACTCACAGTTACTGTGATACTCCTTACTCCATCTGACGTGGTGGTATCAAGATGGATTTTTGCCTTTGTTATTTCAATTGCTGCTGCAGGTTCTGCTTCTTTCCCGGCGGCAATTGCAATGAATTTATGAGTGGCGCTTGCCTCCCAAACATTTTTCAGGTTTATAGGCAAAAAGCTTTTTGCTTTCCCTGTATTGTTTGTAGTTATTGCAGCAATTAGGGTTTCAGGTTGTATGCTATCCAGGTACAATTGAAATTTTTTATTTACCAGCGGCTCTGATTTTTTCCTGGTCCTTTGATAATTTTCCAGTATAAGAAATTGCATACTGTTTTTACTGTTATAGTATTTTAGTTTAACTATTTCCTCTGCAACAATTGAATCATCTTGTGCTATTACCTTATTGTTTATTAAAATACCTGAGAAAAGCAGGAACAACAGCAGGTATTTATTTTCCTTCATTTTTTTCATTTTGTTCCGTTATTGTTTCTTGAATAGGTATGATGGGAAAAAGTCGTACAAAAATGGTGATGATAAGCAAGGCGCCAGCCAACGTTCCTATGGCAATAGCCCATTCTTCCCAGCTGGGGAAATAATGCTTATAGGATTGCGGCACATCCTGCATTGGCAAGAATGGATGTAATAAGGTGGGTGTAACTATCAGGTACCTCTTGAACCAGGCACCTACTACTACCATTATTCCAATTACAAACATAGGGAGAGGTTTCCTGCCTTTTTTAAAAAGAAGGACAATTACAGGTATTACCATCCCTACTATTATTGCAAACCAAAATAATGGCGCAAACTCCCCCGCAAACAACTGTGTCAAATGGGCTTCTTCTGGCTTTTTCATTTTGAAAGCCGGAACGAGGTATTCATTTATATTAAAATACAAATACAAAAAAGCTAGTAGCACCAGCGCTTTGCCCATCCTGTCAAAATGCTTTTCAGTAATGTATTTTTCCAGGTGATAGTATTTGCGAAAAACATACATAGCAATGATAACAGCTCCGGCACCCACCAGGAAAGCGCCGGAAACGAAATAAGCCCCAAAATTGGTGCTATCCCAGCCCGGCCGGTAAGTTGTGGCAAACAACCAGGAAGTAACTGTGTGAATGCAAAATGCCACTGGTATGATCATTATACTAAGTATGATGATTGATCTGCGGCTTATTTTGGATTGTTCTTTTGTGCCTTTCCAAAACCCTCCCCAAAATTTATATCCTCTCTTTATCCAGCCGGGTTTGATATTTTTCTGCTCATTTAATATTTTAAGGTCGGGAAGCATAGGAATATAAAGAAGTAGGAGGCTGATGAAGAAATAAGTGCCGATTACTATTACATCCCATGTAATAGGAGATTGTAAGCGGCCATGTGCAACAAGGTTTACAAGCCTCTCAGGCCGGCCCATATCAACAATAATTATAATGGAAGCGAACGTAATTGCAGAAACAGCTATGATCTCAGCAATTCTTGTAAGTGGGGTGCTCCAATGAATATTGGCAAGCCGGAATATTGCAGTTATTAAAGACCCTACCAGGCTGATGGCAACAAAAAAAACAAAATTAGATATATAAATACCCCAGGATACATAGTCTCTCATATTCGTTACCACAAGTCCTTTGCTTAATTGCCGGTAATAGGCATAAACTCCGATCAGACAAAATAGTATC
The DNA here is from genome assembly GCA_013140985.1 of Chitinophagaceae bacterium. Classification (GTDB taxonomy): domain Bacteria; phylum Bacteroidota; class Bacteroidia; order Chitinophagales; family Chitinophagaceae; genus JJ008. The sequence continues at coordinate 44,232 of JABFRU010000011.1, forward strand.
AGGATACCTGTCCAGATCATACCCCGTTTGCCGAATTTTTGTGGCAGGAGGTCCCGGGTTATTTGCTGACTGGATAAAGAAGTTAAGTTTTCCACGAGTAAAATAATTTAATGATGGTGCAGATCCTGGGGTTGTTGGTTTTCTATTCCTGATTCATAAGGAAAATTTCTGTGTACCGGGGGGAGATAGTAAACGCTTGGCTTGGTTCCCAGATCTTCCATCAGCCTGTATCCGGATTTATCTTTTATCAATTCACTAAAGCGGAATGTTTCTGCTCCGTTGGTTACAGAGTCTTCATTCATATCTCCAAACATAAAAACACCATTGGGACAGGCAGATACGCAATGTGGTAATTCTCCTTTCCTTACCATATCAGGACAAAAATCACATTTACCCACGGTCCCCTTTTTTTGTGGTATGCTTGTTTCACAAGAATAATGCTGGTCGGCAATTTCCTCTGGTAATTCGGGTTCTTCCCAGTTAAATACTCTTGTCGAATAAGGACAGGCTGCCATGCAAAAGCGACAGCCTATACAACGATTACTGTCAATAGATACAATACCGTCCTGTCTTTTAAATGTAGCATCTACCGGGCATACCTTCACACAAGGAGGTTCATCACAATGCATGCAGGTAGTAGGTTGCCAGTAAGGAGCAGAATGTTCAGAATCCTTCATTGAATAAACCTTGATCCAGCTTTGCCCGGGGTGTACATAATGCATGTGGTTACAGGCGCTCTGGCATTTTTTTAAATTCTTACAACGGGCCAGGTCTATGACCATTACAAATTTTTTTCCGGCTATGCCCTTTCTTTCTTCGCTATTACTGAGCGTTGGCAAATCTGGAACTGGTTTCAGATAGGCCCTGTCCACTTCTATTACTTCTCCGTCAACAGAAAGTAGTTTTACCTTCTCACCTGTGAGAGCCACATCCCCTTCTGTTTTAAACGGGGTTTTCTTATCGCCACATCCTGCAAGAGCTATCCCGGCCATTAAGCCTGTCAAAAGAAATTCTCTTCTGGAGTTACCCCCATTACATTCTCCTTTATTACAATTACAACTCATTGTTAGCAGGTTTTGTGTTTATTGACTCCTTTTTTATCCATTGCTGCAGTTCCCGGTTACTTATTTTTTTTCCGGGAGAGATCACCATGTTTTTATCAATTTCAACCAGGCTGCCATCCTGCGTAAGCATTTTTATCGAAGGCTTACTACCACAACCAATAGCAATATTTTTTTGGGTGCCCTTAAAATATTTTGAAAATGTAATTGCAGATACGAGTGCGGCACCCCAAAGAAGGAATTTTTTGCGGTTGGATGGGTTTTGTAATTGATCCATGGTTATTTTATTAATTGATTGTGCTGCACAAAGTAGTTTGGGCAAAAGAAGGAGATAATCACATGGGTCAAGAAGCAACATGATTTTAGTCATATGAAACTGCAGGGGCCATGCCTGAATAATATGATACCATAGTTTAATCAGAAAATATATTCCGAGTTATTGCTTATGACAATTTGCTGCGCAGCCCGCTATCCGGGTCAATATATTAATGTGTATGATTAAAGTCATATTGAAGACAATCTACGGTCATGAAAATGTAAAACGGGTCCTGATATTTTTGAAAAGATGATTTTTAACAGGAGTGAAGTGAGTAATAGATATTTCAAAAAAGTAAACTAAAATCAGTATGAAAAAGTTTTCATTATTAAAAACGGTCACACTTTTTCTGGGTGTTTTCTTTTTGACTGCCACTGTTTTTCAATGCAAAAAAACAGGTGATATAATAAAGAACCTTGACAGATCTTTTAAAGGCAATGCTGATAGCACAATTTATGCTTCGTTCTATGATACGGCAAGGATAAACCCATCAGATGTTACAGCCGATGTGAATGACATCATCCGGTTCAGGGGAGTAAAAACTATCATTCATGAATATTGCGCTACTTCTAACTGTCATGGAGGGCCATTAAATCCAAAACTTGATACATATACAGATATAATGAAGCTGGTTACCCCGGGCAATCCTGATGGAAGCAAGTTATGGGTGTTTTTAACTACCAATGATTTTGATAAAGCGATGCCACCCGTAAATTCCAATCATGAAATGACAACCACCGACAAGAGTATTATTTTCAACTGGATCATAAATGGTGCGAAAGAAAAACCTGATTTTAAAGACTTCAGGCCGGCGGCCGTTGCGCTTATCATGAATGGATGTGGCTCTGCTAACTGTCACAACCAGGCTACAGCTACCGGGGGATGGGCAAGAAAAGGATTACTGGGCCCATTGACAACAAGCGACACAACCCAATATACTTACATAAACCCCCAAACCGGCGCTGCAACTGTTTATTGCCAGCTTTCCAACGTTACATTACGCAGCCAGGTTTGGACAGCTTATAAAGACAGTGTAAAGAAATTCTATTCAGATACGTTGGCGAATGCCAGCTTCAGGCCATATAAAACCTTTTCAACACCTGTTTCTGCATTAAGTACCCGGGGCCCATTAAATACATATGATGACATCCTTATGGATATTATGTACCCAAAAAGCGCAAGGAGTAATTCCAGTGTTCAATACACTGACCCTGTAACGTTGAAACAATACTATGCCAAAGGAAATTATCTGAATGTGACAAGTGCTGTGGTCACAAGAATTGATTCCACTCTTTTATTGGCCAATCCCTTCACCGGTGTATTTGCTACCGCACACCAGGGAGATATGGCTTACGGCGATGGAGGGTTAAAGCCGCATGAAATAGCCCTTATCAAAGCCTGGTATTTTGCTGATCCCAATGTTCCAAATGTATGGAAATACGGAATTAACAATGCAGGCATATTCAAATACAGGAAAACCGGAAATATTATCAGGCATTAAAAAAATATCAACTCATCATATCATCATAAAATCAGGGTTTATGAAAAAAAGAATAATAACGGCGGCAATGGTAACCTCCATGATGGTTTACTTGTTGTCTTCCTGCTACAGGAATAAAGAAGACATTCTTGCTTTACCCAAAGTTTCTTTCCGTGGGGATGTAGTACCTATTGTAACGGCTGGAGGTTGTGGTTGCCATAATAATGGCATAGGTACAAGAGCTGTTCAATTTTCACATTACGACACTGTTTTTTACGATGCCATTCTTGCAAGAGCATTTGTAATGGATACAATGGCAAGATTTGATCGTCACCCCGGCGGAGGTGTAATTTCTTTTACAGATTTTCAGAAAAAAATTATCACAAAATGGGTACAGGAAGGTGCTAAAGATGATGGCGGTGGATGTACCGTTACCGGAACCATTAAATATAGCACCAATATATTTCCAATTTATAGCACTACCTGCAAAGGCTCCACCTGCCATGGCGGTCTTGCTGTTACACTTGATTATAATAAAATGGTTGCTAAAAAAAGCGTATTACAGGCGATGATGAACAGCGGCGGAAATAATGGACACCCGGGTGGTACAATCAGTTTAAGCTCCTGCACATCAAACACATTCTTAGAATGGATTGCACAGGGACAACCACAATGAACCAAAAAAATGAAACCCGAAAATGCTACCAATCAAATAAATCAAGCATTATGAAAAAGATATTATTGCTTCTTGTTTTTGGATTTGGCCCCTGGGTTATTTCCCGGGCACAGGACAGTACAGAAGTGAAAGAAGAAGAGCAAACACAAAAATTTACCCGTGCTACATTTAACTCCACCCGTATTATCAATATGCAGAGCATAGAGATAGGAAGCCCGGGCGGATTACAGTTCATGATCTCACATCACTTTGGATATTTCTGGAATAAAGATCTTGCACCAAAAGGTTCGGGAAAAAGATTGCAGCAAAACCTGGCTCATTTATTCGGTTTTAATGCCGGCATTGCACATACCTATCTTTCATTCGATTATTCTCCCACCACATGGTCAAATGTCGGTATAGCAGCTACCGGGAGGGCCGTTTTTGAAGGCTGGGCAAAACTTAAGATCATCCGCCAGCAAACCGGGGCAAAAAATATTCCGGTTAGCATAGGTTGGTACTCCCTTGCCAATATCTATACTGGTTTAAATGAAGATGATGAGTTTGTAAACAACAGGTGGTCTTTTATGCACCAGTTATTGATTGCAAGGAAATTTTCAAAAAAATTCTCTCTTCAGCTCATGCCTACACTGATTCACTTTAATGTGGTTCCATATGGGATCAACAATTCAAATATGGTGTGGTCGCTTGGCCTGGGTGCTAAATATAAAGCCACCAGCAAAATCAACATCACCATGGAATATGCCCGGCAATTTAATATGTATGAAAACCTGGTCAGCAAAAACGGCTCCATTATTAATTATAGCCCGAACCTGCTTTCGGCCGGTGTAGAAATAAATACAGGGGGACACCAGTTCCAGTTTTATATTGGAAGCACAACTGATGCATCCAACATTGACCAGCTGGCCCGCAATAATAGTTGGATCAAAGACGGACATTTTGCTTTAGGCTTTACTCTAAACAGGAGCTTGAGTTTAAAAAAAGATAAAGAGTAGTCCGGCAATTGCTTGTAAAAAGGGTGGCATCAAGCCGCCCTTTTTTATTTCAGTTTCCGGTAGAATCAGTTCGATCGTTTAACCCGTAAAATTTTCCCTTTACTCAACTTCAAAAATTTTCCGCTGTCAAAGACTTTTTCTCCCGCCAGCCATGTTTGATGCACCACTCCTGATAATTCTTCCCCGAGGTAGGGAGTTATTTTATGACGGTGATGAATGATGTTCTCTGTCACGGTAAATTTTTCTTCCGGGTCCCAAACAACAAGATCGGCATCATATCCTTTTTCAATTCTTCCCTTTGTTTTTAGTTGTGGCAATGCAGCTGATCTTTCACACAACCATCTTGCCATATCAGTTAAACCGCAATCATGTTTTTTGGCAGCCGTCCATAAAACCGGTAACGCAAATTGAATGGAAGAGATGCCACCCCATGCTTTCATAAGATCGCCTGATTCCAGTTGTTTCATTTCCGGTGGTGCCGGCGAATGATCGGTTGCCACAAAATCAATGGTACCATCCTTCAATGCATCCCAGAGCTGTTCATTATTTTCTTTTTCTCTTATCGGCGGCGCACATTTGAATTCGGTTCTTCCATCCGGTATATCTTCTGCAGTAAAATATAAATAATGCTGGCAGGTTTCCACTGTCAGCGGTAATCCTTTTTCTTTTGCATGGATTATTTGTTCTATCGAATCAGCAGAAGATAAATGAACGATATGAGTACGGCAATCGAACTCTTCGCATAAATGTATCATCAATGCGATCGCATCGTCCTCCCAGTTTTTAGGTCTTGATGCGAGGTAATCCTTATACTGGCGGGTAGACGATTTTTGATTTTTGGTTTTTGATTTTTGGTTTTCCAGTTCGCAGTGAACTAAAAGAGGAAGACCATGCTTTGCAATGATGGGCATTACTTTTCTCAGGTCATCTTCCGTTGCATTGGGAAATTCATCAATGCCTGAATGAGTAAGAAATGCTTTAAATCCTAACACACCTCTTTCAATCAGCGGTTCAATATCTTTTTCATTGCCGGGAATGATGCCACCCCAGAATCCGCAGTTGGTATGAAGCTTTCCTTCAGTTGATCTTAATTTCTTTTCAAATGCCTCTACTGTTGTTGTCACCGGCGAAGCATTCAATGGCATTTCTACCAGCGAAGTGATACCTCCTGCAATAGCAGCTTTGGTGGCTGTATCAAATCCTTCCCATTCTGTTCGTCCCGGTTCATTGATATGTACATGCGGATCAACAATACCCGGCATCAGTACATCATTACCCACATCTTCAGTTTGAAAATCTCCTTCCGGTAATTCACTCACTACATCTGTGATCTTTCCGTCTTTTATCAATACAAAACCCTTTTTAATACCGTCGGGGGTGATGATGCGGTTGCTTATTATGGCGATATTGTTCATAGTAGCTATAAAAATACTAAAATGGCACACGGATAACGCAGATGAGACAGATATAAGCGGATAATTATTCGCTATTTAAAATCCGTCAAAAATCATTTACATTGCTATATATGATCAGGATAAGATCCGTTTAAATCTGTCTTGTCCGTGTCATCTGTGTTCCATCATGGTTACCATACTGCTTATATTATTCGCCTGCATCCTCGTCATGCTCATCATCCTGACCTATCGCATCCATGCCATTGAGAAAAAACAAACCAATGAAGACAATAAAGAAAAAGTGGGGCTGATGCAGGGCCGGGCCTACGCAGCTATTGTTTTTATCATCATCGCTATTATCACTTGTATTTACTGGATGGTGAAGGGAACGCCCAATGAAGGTCATTTGACCGAATGGCTGAACATAGCTGTAAGGGTAATGCATATCACATTCGGTATCGCCTGGATCGGCGCCTCTTTCTATTTTGTTTTTTTAGAGAATGCATTGAACAGAACGGATAATGTAAGAGATGAACTGGCCGGTAATTTATGGGCCGTACATGGCGGCGGCTTTTATTATTTGGAAAAATATAAAGGAGCGCCAAAGACCTTACCTAAAAATTTGCATTGGTTCAAGTATGAAGCATACTTCACCTGGATATCGGGTTTTGCATTGCTTTTCATCATTTATTATTTCAATGCCTCGGCCATGCTGGTTGATACCAATGTGATGAAGCTGACAGCTACGCAGGCAATTGCTATCAGCATTGGTTCATTCATTGCAGGCTGGTTGATCTATGATCTTCTTTGCAGATCGCCATTGAGGAAAAAGCCAGCGCTGTTTGCATTGGCGGGTATAATTGTATTGACAGGCTTTGCCTGGTTTTACAGTCATGTGTTCAATGGAAGGGCTGCCTTTATTCATTTCGGAGCAATGATCGGCACCATCATGGCGGCGAATGTATTCTTTGTGATCATTCCCTCACAAAAAGCAATGGTGGCCGCAGCGAAGAAAGGAATGATGCCCGACCCGCAAAAGGGTAAGAATGCATTGTTCCGTTCTATTCACAACAATTATTTTACGCTGCCTGTTTTGTTTGTAATGGTGAGCAATCATTTCCCCGGCACATTTGGTAATAAATATCAATGGATAGTGTTAGCAGCAATAAGCATCGGCGCTGCTGGTATCAAGCATTGGCTGAATTTAAGGGAGCAGGGAAGATTGAGTGTATGGATACTGCCCGCCTCTGTTCTGTTATTATTAGGAGTGGCTTATGCAACAGCGCCGCAGGTTTCTACGGCAAAGTGTAAGGAAATAAGTTTTGCTGAAGTGAATGCTATCTTCCAGGAACGCTGTGTCAGTTGTCATTCTTCCAAACCAACAGATAATGTATATACAGCTCCGCCGAATGGAGTGAAATATGATACCCCGCAGGAGATCCTTGTCAAAAAAGACCTTATCATGCAAAGAGTGGTGACAACGAAGACCATGCCGCTGAATAATAAAACGAATATGACGCCTGAAGAACGGGATATCATACGTTGCTGGCTGGAACAAGGAGCTGCTATAAAATAAGGAGTGAGAAAATATGTCCCCTTTTCTCACTCCTTTATTCTTTTCCTAGAATTTATTTATTAATTGCGAGCTGCTTTTTCCGCCAAGTATCATTTTCAAAATATATGTGCCGTTCCCAAGCCGGCTCATATCCAGTGATAAACTTTGCTTTCCCGCCATGATATTGTAATACTGTCCTGTCATTCTTCTGCCATTCAGATCATACAATTCAACCATTGTCTTTTCTGCAGCAACCGAGGATACATTGATCGTTAAAATATTTTTTACCGGGTTGGGATACACTGTATAATACGTAACCGGTATAGCACTCCTGTCCACCACTTTGATGTCTGTGAAATTAACAGCGCCATCCCTGCTGCGTTGTATCAACCGGTAATATATTATGCCTGCATACGGATGCAGATCAGTTAAGGAATACGTTTCTATTTTCGACAATGAACCCCTGCCGGCCAGTTGTCCCAGCGAAGTATAGGTTCTTCCTTCATCAAGGGAACGCTGTACTTCAAACTCCTGGTCATACGCTTCATTCTCTGTTGTCCATTTCAGTATCACCCTGTCGGGTTCATTGATGGTAAAGAATGAAGTAACCTCCGGCGCTGTATAACGGGCCGCATCATTGCGGGTGTACCAGACAGGAGCCGTAACAATTCTGGAGCCATCAGCTTCGGTAATATCAAGATAATAGTATCGCTGACTGCCATTGGCCAGTGCGTTATCTGTATAAGTAAAATTGCCGGATGCAATGCTGGTAAGTTGTGTTGCAGCAGTTCCGCTTCCGGGTACACCAAACATAATGGCAACAGAACTAATAGCCGAAGCTGTTCCGGTACTGCTTACATTGATCACCGGTGCACCTGCCTGTGTGATGATGCTGCCCAGTGGTTGTGTGTTCACCGTATAAGTGATCCTTGCGCCACAATCCTGCGAAGCATAGAAACGCATTTGCCGCATACCACTCAGCAAACTATTTTCAGTTAAGGATGGAGCCATGATCACCAGTCTTGTTTTGGCAGTATGGCCAAAGGTCATGTTGTGATTATCATGATCTATTGTAGGGCCAAGATGATAACCTTTCGCCAGCATATTTCTGTAATAGCTGAGATAACTCATGGATGTGCCGGGATTGGTATAAGTAGTGTTGGTAGAAAAGGCAGGACCGCTTTCAACAGCAGAACCTACAATTGCATTGTCGGCGCTTACATCATAAATACTGTTAAGAATATTATTGTAATCGGTATTGTTGGGATGAGCAAGATAAGCAAGCGCATTGCCGCCATGAATATTCAAACGGTTAAACAATCCACTTGATCCTGTATAAACATTTTTTGTAACAAAAATATCATAGTTGCCCGCTTCCCATCCTATCAATGAATCCATTCCATATACAATAACATGACCGCCGCCGCTGATCACACCCCATTCCATTCCATACATACCTACAAAAGATGAGGTGGTGGCTGCTGCAGCCTGGCTTCTTCCGGGTTGCCAGTTAGTAATACTCATACCGGCCGTAGCATGGTTATGTTCACTGATACCGAGAAAATCCATGCACAATGCTGTTTTTGCATAAGCATAATCATCCGCAGGAATTTTTGTCGTGTTATCAGCATTACCATCTGAATAACTGCTGTGTGCATGCATATTTCCGAAATAATGATTAAGTGTTGTGCCGGTATTGCTGTTACCATCAAGGTTTACTTTATTATCATTTAGTCCGGTGCTTGTAAAATTGATAAGGCCGTTGTAATTGGTATTGGCTACCGTGGGGGTAAAGCGTACCTGTACTGTCTGGCCTGCCTGTGCTTCTGTTTGTGTGTAAACCACCGATCCGGAAAAACTGCTTCCATCTCTTGAAATTTCAAATCCCGCAGGACTGGTAAGTGTGAGTGATGATGAAATATTGGTGGTAGTATAAGCAAATGTTTGTACAGCAGATGATGACCCTGCTGCCACAAAACCAAACGACAATGATGTTGGATTTACAGTAACAGTAGCAGCCGGTGGCGCTAATGTAGTAAATGCCCAGGCAGCAGTGCTGCTGATCCCCGCATAATTGTTTCCTGCAAGATCTCTGAAAGCCCCTGCATCAATGTTCACATAATAAGACACACTGTTTGCCAGGCCGCTGAAAGGAATAGTGGCTGTTGCACTGCTGACCGTAACCGATGCAGAAGTAACAGCCGTTGTTTGTACAGCCACATTATCACTTGTTCTTTTAATAATGATATTCCCTGCTGTTCCTTTCTGAATGTTCTCACTGAATGTAATAACAAGGTTGCCGCTGAGGGCAACACCTGTAGCTCCGTTGGTGGGATTAAATGCAGTGGTTGTTGGCGGCGTAACATCGCTTCCGTTCAGCTGGATGGAAAAATCATCCACACTCAATCCATCATCAGCGCCGCTTGCTCCAAAATCATTCCAGCGGATCCAGAAAGTTGCATTGTTGGCAATGCTGAGCCCTGTTATCACAGATGATCTTACTGTTCTGTTTGCAGCCGCATTTCCATCTTTGGCGCCTGTTGTTGCCGTGGAAGGAGAAACAAAATCCAATGCATTAAAATCTGTCCATGTGCCGGTGGAAAGTGAAGTAGCCGTAAGGCTGTACTGAAAATCCAGCTGATCTGTTCGGCCGGCTGTACCACAACGCCATTGTTCGCCGGTATAACTAATGGTCAGTGAGGTGATTGTTGAGCCGGTACTGTTTCTTATTTGTACACCAATGGTGGGAAGCAATGAGCCGGATTGCAGGCCACCAAAAGCCCGGTCGGTATTGGTGCCGGTACCATAACTATATGTATTACCCGTTGTGCCGCTGCCCGCATCTGCTGCCAGTGTAGTATTGGCATTGGTACCTGTCTCCAGCAAACGCCATCCTGTAGGCAATGTGGATGAAGTGCCGGAGGTAATAAGTGTATTAAAATTTTGTGTGTAAGGTGTAGCGGTAGATGTAACTACCACCTGTGCATGAAGTGTTGCAGTAACCAGCAGAAAGATCAGCATAGCCGGAATGACTGCGAAGTATTTTCTCATATAGCTTTTGATGTTGGTACGATGTAATATGGAAAATATAATCAGAAAGAACAAAGAATTTACAACAGGTAATATCCACAGTTGTTAGTATGTGGCCGGGATTACCGGCTTCATCTAAGTATGAATACTTATAAAATAGCCCGGCAATTGCCGGGCTGCAAGATCATAATGATAATTTAATCTTACTGGATCACCATATTACACCTCTTCACCTGCTCTCTCAGTATTTTATTCACCGCTGATTCAAGTGTAGGTTCATTGGAAGCTGTTCTCATTTCTGCTTTTTTCTGCTCAATGTATTTATTACGCTGAACGCTGATAGTATTGATCTGGTTTTGTACTTCTGTTCTTTCTTTTGTTTTTTCCCAAACTAATGTTTTCAACTCCTGGGTTGATCTGTTTTTTAAACTGTCGGGTAATGTTTTCTTATCTAATTTTTTAAAATAATTGCTGCTGTCGGCATTGTAAGCATCTATCATATCCCATGTCCCGTTCCAGTAGGCATTACTTTGCGCTTTTGCGGCGATCCTCTTCGCCTGCATTTCTGATCCCGCATCGAAATTCATCTGGTCTGCCGCCGCTTGTTTAGCCATACCTCCCGAAGCCAGCGCACCAAATCCAACATAAGTGGTGTTGAGCTTTCCGTTCAATACGATCAGCGTACTATCATAAGGAGTAGGGATGATTATCTCTTTTGCATCCTTATTGATATTGGTATAGCTGCCATTGCCGCATTCGCCTAAGAGGTTCCAGTGTTCCCGGATACCCTGCTCATAACTGCCGCAATAAATAGTGTTGACGATAACGCCTTTATTCTTTGCCTTATCACAACTCTTTGTATAATGCAATGAGCCTTGCAAAAAATCTTCATTACCCGCAATAAATACCACTTTATAATTATCGGGTGAGCTGTCCCATTTCAGTTCATCAATAGAATTAAAGATCACCTGCCCGCAATATTCATCGCCGCCGTTGGTAACAAGACCAAACAATAATTTGGAAACGCTGTCAAGATCGTTGGTAAAAGGGCTGAGCTGTTTTACAAATCCTTTGTCTGCTCCGTTGGCAGGGCGGCCATATTCATATAAGGCCACTTCCACATTCGGGATGGTCTTATCATCGCATTGGGCTTTGCCAAGGGTGATCACCATATCCCAAAGCTGGGCCTTGGCCTGTTCTATCAACCCATCCATACTATTGCTTACATCCAGCAGGATGGCGACCTGTATCTTTCTTTGGGCGGGTTTAGATGTTGAGGGTTTGGGGTTTGAAAAACTAAAGGCTGTAAGTAGTGCGATGGCTGCACAACCGGAGAAGAATAGCTTCATAAAACAATAATTTGAAACAGGAAGATGCTGAATGCCGGGGGTTTTCACAAGGTGGCGGGAGGATTTTGGGGTTAGTTTAACGGTGTGAGGCGGATGTGCCGGGCTTTTTTAATTACGGATGAGATTAACCACCAGTTTTATCATTATCTCTTTATCATCCGGATTGCTTTGTGCCACTAATAATGCTAATGCCACCAGTGCATTATCGTTGATCTTCAGTTCGCCGGATTTTTTAAAGCGGTGTTTGTTTTTTTCCAGGAACCATACAAATAAAAATGCACCGATACGTTTATTACCATCGGTGAAAGGATGGTTCTTAATAACGAAGTATAATAAATGTGTCGCTTGCTATTCTATACTCTTGTACAAATATTCGCCTCCGAATGTTTGTACAACAGAATTTAATATCCCTCCAAAGGCCCCGTCCCTTTCATTCCCAAACAAGGCAGAAGCTTCCTTCTTTTTTATTAATTGTTTCTTCAGCTCTGTAATTGCCTTTACCGCCTCGCTGTATTCAATTTCATAAGTGATGTTTTTATTCAGCTTTGCTTCCGGCAGGTTGTTGCTGTCAAACTGGTTTAATAAAATAAAACTCTGTGTGTAATTGGTGATGATCTCCAGTAAGCCTTTGGCTTCTTCTTGAGTACTGATGGAGCTGAAATTGAAAAATTTTTTCTTGTGCCAATTAGAATTAAACGCTGTCTGCGTTGGGGCAACCAGTTTGCTGCATCAACCGGACAAAAAACATTCACATAATAATCTGGAAGTTTTGTCATTGCCTCCATTACAACTTTGAATTTTCGCATTCCCGGAACATTCTCGACAATATACATTTCAGGTTTTTCAATTGCTATATGCCGGAAGAAATGAAGAAATAAATCATCCCCAGTACGAGTGCCATGAATATCAGCAATCGGAGAATATTTTGTGCAAGGATAAGTGCCAACAATAATGTCTGTCCTCGGTTGTTCTAAAACTGTTTTATCCTTAATATCTGTAGTTAAAATTGTATGGCTGAAATAATGGCCATTCCGTTTCATGCAATCAGTTGCTTCTTTGTCAAGATCGAGGGATTGAACTAATTCTACTCCGGCTAATAACAATCCGAGTTCCATTCCTCCGCAACCTGAGAAATATCCTTTTGCAGTAGGCTTATACATTTTTTCTATCCTTTAAAGATTTCATCAAGGTGATAATCCAAAAACTCTTTGTTAGGAGGGTATTTTTGAGGCATCTTAATTTTCATTCCTGCTATTTCTCCAAAACATTTTGAATAATAGGCTTGCTTCACTTTTTTCTTGACTTCTGATGATAAAATAATTTCAAATTTTTTTGTGACGCTGATATATCCTTTATCAAAAGCGCAATCATATAGGGCAGAGAAACATATCCCATTTTCGGGGTTCAATCTTTCCTGTTCATTTTTTGACCATGGGATAATGTGACTTGCTTTTAATAAAGGAACTATATCTATTCCAGTAATTGCACATTTGCCGTTATAATTTGCTAAGACAATATCACGAAACACATCCTGATTAACCCTTGTTTTAACTTCTCTTATTTTATCTACCCCTTTTAATTTTTCCGTTCCTTTTAAGGCTTCAGCATGTTTGTTTTCAAGAGAAACATTTTCTTTTAGTGCAAGAATTTTTTCGCTTTCAAAAATCAATTCTTCTTTGTTATATATAAATTCATTCCAAATCGGCTGTACTTGTTTAACACCTCCCGGCAAACCCCTTATCCCTCTTTGTTGATGAAAGGGATCAACACTTGCAAAGTTGTTCAATCTCATTGAAACAGCTCCCTTGGTTCTTCCAATGATATTTGCCAAATGAATTACTTCTGGCGTTCTTGCATCGAGCTTACCAAAAGGAAGTTTTAAATATAAATTCAATACAAGAATTAATTCTTCCCTTGTCCAAAGACGTTGTCCTTCTTTCATAATTTGTTGTTGTTTGCATGGTTAATATACTACTTCGGCAAGACTGTTTTGTGGCTTTTAAGACACGTTGGATAATTAGTGTAAAAAAATTGGGCATCTCCGGCTTGGTATTCCCGCTTCATATGCGACTCATATTATAACTGCGGGTCTTGTTATCATGCACATCGGCCATGCTACAAAGTTACCGGGTGCGGGCATCAGCCCTGCCGGCTCACTATCAGGCCCCTATCTGCGCCCTACCAGGTTCCCCCGGCTTCCCCTTTTTTCTGCATTATGTTAAGTCAGTACAAGGCAGGGCATAGATCAGGCATACATTAAGCATAGATAATGTATAGATAGTGCATATAGATTGCAGGGGTGGTGTATCACTATGTTCCCCGAAGGTTCTTATCCGGTACCTTTTGCTTGCTGTTCGGGAATCAGCGATTGTTGTACAGGTCTTTTTTATAGTTTAAATTTGAGCATGCAAAGAGATATCCGCATATTTAAATCGGTGGCAGAACTTGAAAAATTTCATCGGCAGTTAATGTTGCGGTCAACCCCCGCTCAACGATTCAGGCGGCTATACCAAATGCAGGAGTTCAACAAGCTGCTTCATCCCGTTGCTGATAAATCCCGAAAAATACATATAGGCAAATGGACATCCTGAACAAGGAATTTCTTTCTTTTCTGGCCTGTGCAGAAAAAAATAAACTACGGTATTTATTGATCGGTGGCTATGCGGTCAATTTCTATGGTTATAACCGGCATACCGCCGATATGGATATTTGGCTGGCTCCATATAATGAAAACAGGGATGCTTTCATGAATACACTTCTCTGCATGAGCTATACTGATGAAGAAGTTGCCCCTTTACAAAAAGAAGATTTTACAATTCCTTTTGTTGCTGCTATTGGCTCTGGTGATGCTATAGTGGATGTACTGACTTTTGTTCATCGTTCTATTTCATTTGATGAAGCAGAAAAAGAAAAGCAGGTATTTGAACTTCAGCCCGGAATATTCCTGCCAATTGTACCCTACCCGGTATTAAAAGAAATGAAATTGCTTTCTCATAGGGAAAAAGATATGTTTGATGTTGCAAGGTTAGAAGAAATAAGAAATACCGGAAAGTAGTTCTTCACACAATACTGTTTATACTATTTGTGATCAAACAGTCTGGGACAAAATAATCCTGCACCCCTTTTACCAATCCCTCCCTCACTATCAGCAATACATTTTCCTTACTTCTCCTCACTACTTCTTTCAACACATCATGAAACCCTTCCCCCCTTAGTTCCAGCGGGCCGATCTCATCAATGACTAACCAGCCTTTTTTATCAATGGCATCACGGATGATGGAAGTTGCTTTTTCAAACCCTTTAATGCTGAATGCAAAACGCCCAACGCTTAATGCAGTCTCATTATCCGTGGCTTCCATCGGGAATTGTTCCTTTGTAGCTGCATTCATGAAAACCCTTTTGCCTTCAATAACCGGCGTCAATATCCCTTGCACATCATCCCGTTGCTCCGACCATTTCATCAATGATGTTGTTTTGCCGGACCGTACCGGTGCAGTAAGAATGAATATCATCGGCTGTAAAATGTGTTGGCCAGTATTATTTTGCAGAAGAAGGATATCCTTTTCCATCCTTTATGTATTGCGGCCAGTTGCCAGCTCCGGCTGATCAGCCCCTGCGTGGAAGGCAATAGGTTCAATACCTGCTGCACCTGCGCTGCCGATCGTTGCTTTTTCCGTTGCAGCCATTTGTGCAATAATTGTTTTAGTACAGGACTGATAAGGAAATACCAGGTGAGGATAACGATCACAGAACGTATCAATATTCTTAATGCATCTGCCGTAGGCAGCAGTGGCGTTCCTATTTTAAAGAATGATTGTATATATATTCCAAGCAACAAGATCCAAATGACAAATAACAGGAGGTGCATCTTTTTTTTCCGCTTTCGTTGCGGCATCGTTAGTTCGGTTGCTGTTGATTCAACATGATATTGTTCGCCGAAACTTTTCATATTCGCAATACGCTTTGGCAAAAAACCCGCCCACACACCTACTACTATTCCCATTACCAAATGAAGCATCACATACCAGAAAATTATGAAGTAACTGTAATTGGTGATTGTTGAGCTGCCGGTTATTTTACTGATGAATGCATTTACTGCTGTCCAGATGTCTTCGCTGTATATTATGGTAAGCGAAATGATACGCTGTAATGCAGACTCCAGCATGGCTACTACTGCCAGCACTACACACATGACCCGGAAATACCTCCTGTTCCAGAATAACAGTTCACCCATCAACCCCTGGAAAAATACAGCGATATAAGCTGGTGCCGGCGCCTGCGGGCTCAGCATCATTTTAAAGATGGCAACAATGATGGTGGCTTTGAGTATCGCACCTTTTACCGGGACATACCATGCCATCAATGTTATGCAAACAATAGCGCAACTGCCGATCACCAAACCAGAGGCGGGTATCCTGAATGTAAAGATGATGGCGCCGAGCATGGCTTCGCATAATGCCCAGAGAGCAATGAGGCGGTAATAAATAACACCCCCGGAAGGAGAGACCGTTTTATGATCCAAATCGTTCACTGCTATTAATCAGTCTGTTTGTTTAACTTTAATCCATAACGAAGATACTTACTTGATACAGTTTATTCTTAATGATAAAACGATCGCAACCGACCTTCCTGCGGGCATGGTGCTGCTTGACTTTATTCGTTATCATCAGCATTTGACGGGAACCAAGATCGGCTGCCGGGAAGGTGATTGCGGCGCCTGTACTATACTCGTTGGCGAAATTACCGGTGGAGAACTGCAGTATGAATCCATGACGAGTTGTTTGCTGCCATTGGGAAATGTGCAGGGCAAACATATTGTTACCATTGAAGGGATCAATTTTCCTGGTCAGTTGAATCCCATTCAGCAGGCGATGGCTGATTGCGGCGCTACACAATGCGGATTCTGCACACCGGGCTTTGTGATGTCGCTGGCAGGTTTTTGTCTGAGTGATAAAAAACCGACCTATGAAAATGCTATTGCAGCCATTGATGGTAATATCTGCCGCTGTACCGGTTATAAATCTATTGAAAAAGCGGCCAAAAAAACTACGGAGATAGTGGAATACAGAGGGGGTGGAGATCCTGCCATTGCTGCCGCAAAGAGTAAAATACTTCCGGAATACTTTGCACAAATAAAAACACAGTTGTCTCAACTTGAAACCGCCCCACCCGCTACTCGCTACCCGCCACTCGCCGTAGGTGGCGGCACTGATCTCTATGTGCAGAAGCATGATGAGATGACGCATGCGGACATTCAATTCATGTTTGACAAGATGAACAGCATTATTGAAGAAGATGGTAAATGCATACTAGGCCCTTCTGTTACGGTCACTGATCTGAAGAACTCGCCATTGATCAATAGAATATTCCCGGATTTTCAGCGCTATGCCAAATTGGTTTCTTCCACACCGATAAGAAATATGGCAACCATAGCAGGGAATTTTGTGAATGCATCTCCCATTGGTGACTTTACCATTTTCTTTTTGGCGTTGGATGCAAGCCTCTCCCTAACCCTCTCCGAAGGAGAGGGGACAAGAACGGTCTCATTACGAAATTTTTATAAGGGTTATAAACAATTGGACAAAAAACCCAATGAGATCATCAGTAAGATATGGTTTGAGATACCCGGTAAGGATTTCTATTTCAATTTTGAGAAAGTAAGCAAGCGGACACATCTGGATATTGCCAGTGTGAACTCTGCCTGTTTGTTAACAATGAATGGCGATACGATTGAGAAAGCATCTGTCTCTGCCGGTGGTGTTGGACCTGTGCCGGTGTATCTGCAAAAAACATCTGCGTATTTGAAAGGAAAGACCCTTCGAGAGCCTCAGGGTGACAAAATAATTGATGCTGCTATTGAAATAATGAAGACAGAAATATCGCCGATCAGTGATGCAAGAGGAAGTAAAGAATACAAGACATTATTGTTAGGGCAATTGATAAAAGCTCATTTAGGGCCACCAATTAACACGAAATGACACGAAATCTTTTCGTGAAATTTTG
Organism: Chitinophagaceae bacterium; assembly: GCA_013140985.1. Lineage (GTDB taxonomy): Bacteria > Bacteroidota > Bacteroidia > Chitinophagales > Chitinophagaceae > JJ008. The sequence goes on from JABFRU010000011.1 coordinate 62,091, forward strand.
TGTGTGTTCGTGGCAAAACCAAAAATGAAGAACATAGATTCATATACACATGTCCGCGGCGAATCGGTTTACCTTGATGATATTCCATTACAGGCAGGGACTTTATTTGCCGCAGCTTTTGATTCTCCTATTGCGCATGGTAAGATAAAGTCGTTGGATACAACAGAGGCAGAAAAGTCTGAAGGAGTGGTGAGAATATTTACAGCTAACGATATTCCCGGCGAGAACCAGATCGGCGGTATCATTCCGGATGAAGAGTTGCTTGCATCAACCCATGTTCACTTTTGCGGGATGCCTATTGCATTGGTCATTGCTCATTCAGAAGAACAGGCGAGAGCGGCAGTAAAAAAGGTTACCGTTGAGATTGAGAAGTTAGAAATAATTACTGATCCAAGGTTCGCTAAAGAAAAAGGAGAGCTGATCATTCCCCCAAGAACATTTCAAATTGGTGATACTTCCTCTGCATGGAAAGATTGCGAATACATATTTGAAGGAAGCACCGAAACCAACGGGCAGGAACATTTATATATCGAAACACAAGGCGCTTATGCAGTGCCGCAGGAAAATGGGGCAATAAGAATTTATTCTTCCACACAAGGACCAACAGCCGTACAAAGAACAGCAGCAAGGGTATTGAATGTGGCCATGAATAAAATAGAAGTGGACACCACAAGACTGGGTGGCGGCTTTGGCGGCAAAGAAGACCAGGCCACCACATGGGGTGTGCTGTGTGCACTCGCAGCCTATCATTTAAAGAAACCGGTAAAATATTGTTTGCACCGCATGGAAGATATGCGGATGACAGGCAAGCGGCATCCTTATTCTTCCGATTTTAAAATTGGCCTGGATAAGAATCATAAGATCATTGCTTACGAAGCAACATTTTACCAGAATGCAGGAGCAGCAGCTGATCTTTCTCCCGCCGTAATGGAAAGGACTTTGTTCCATTGCAACAATTCTTATTTTATTCCGAATGTAAAAGCAACGGCTTATAGTTGCAGGACACATTTGCCTCCCAATACAGCGTTCCGTGGTTTTGGTGGCCCGCAGGGAATGTTTGTGATCGAAGCAGCGATTGATAAAGCCGCGGCGGCATTGAATGTTCCGGCATCTCTTATTCAGCAAAAGAATTTATTGAAGACCGGCGATGAATTCCCTTATGGCCAAAAAGCAGAAAGCGAAGCCAATGAATGCTGGAACAAGACCAATGAGGTTTTTAATATTCAGCAATTACAAAAAGAAGTAGCTGATTTCAATGCTACTAATAAATTATATAAAAAAGGAATGGCGATGATGCCGATCTGTTTTGGCATCTCATTTACCAAAACATTGATGAACCAGGCAAGATCATTAGTACATGTATATACCGACGGCAGTGTAGGCATCAGTACCGGCGCCGTGGAAATGGGACAGGGGGTGAATACAAAAATGCTACAGGTAGCTGCAAAGATCTTTTCTATCAGTCCTGATAAAATAAAAGTAAATACGACCAATACGTATCGCATTGCCAATACATCACCCACAGCGGCGAGTGCAGCTGCTGACCTGAATGGAAGAGCAACAGAAATTGCCTGTGCAGCAATATTGAAACGTTTGCAACAGGCGGCGGCTGAAGAATTAAAAATTTCTCCGGATCGCATTGAGATAAAAGATGAATGGATATATGCAAATGGAAAGAAAACGGAATGGGACTGGAAAAAATTAGTACTGGCGACCTATGTAAAGAGGATCAGCTTATCAGAACTGGCACATTATACTCCGCCCGGCATTCATTTCGATCCTTCTAAAGAAAAAGGTCATCCGTTTGCTTATCATGTATATGGCACTTCTATTACTACTGTAACCGTTGATTGTCTCCGTGGCGTTTATGAAATTGATTCGGTGAAAGTGGTGCATGATTTCGGACAGAGCATGAATACGATGGTGGACATGGGACAATGTGAAGGAGGTATTGTGCAGGGCATTGGCTGGATGACGATGGAGGAAATTGTGTATGATAAAGAAGGTAAACTTCGTAGTAATGCATTGAGTACTTATAAGGTCCCGGATATTTATTCTGTACCAAAAGAAATAACGATCCATCCCCTGGAAACACAAAAAGAAAATCTCGCTGTCTTTCAGAGCAAAGCTGTCGGTGAACCGCCATTGATGTATGGCATCGGCGCTTATTTTGCTTTGCGAAATGCAGTAAAAGCATTTAATCCTTCTGCTGATATTGCTTATAATGCACCGATGACACCGGAGAAAGTTTTAATGAGTTTATATACTTCCGTACATGATAATATATCCAAATAAAATAAGCAATAAATACGTTACAATAACCGCTATTGCAGTATTCAGTTCCTGGGTGCTGCATGAATTTTCTCATTGGGCTACAGGCACAGCCTTAGGCTATAAAATGGGCATGTCGCTTAATAAAACATTTCTTGCAAACGGCTCTTTCAACAGTTCTGCCGATTATCAACTGGTAAGCTCTGCAGGACCCGCATTTACCATATTACAGGCATTACTTATTTTTTTGCTGATGAAAAAATACAGGAATTATTTACTGTATCCCTTTTTACTTACCTGCTTCTATATGCGGCTGTTTGCAACAGTCATCAGTTTCAGGCGCTATAATGACGAAGCAAGGATCAGCGACTTTTTTGGTATCGGGGCTTTTACACTACCTGTAATCGTTAGCGTCTTACTTTTCTTATTGGTATTTAAAACATCAAAAGATTATGGATTCAGTCTTCGTTTTAATTTAACGACATTGGTCCTGGTAATACTTTTCAGCACTATAATAATATTGACAGATCAGTTTTTGCATGTTCGTTTACTATAAATGAAATCTCTTTTAACCTGGAAATTAATTGACAAAAGCCTGGAAAAAAAAATTCCAGTGATCCTGCTTTATGTTTTAGAAAGCAAAGGCAGCAGTCCGGGCAGACAAGGTTTCTTTATGACTGTAAACGCAAAAGGAGAGATGGAGGGTTCGATCGGTGGCGGTATTATGGAGCACAAGTTTGTGGAAATGGCCAAGGAAAGGCTCAGGGTACAAGGAGGCAAAGCACAAGAGTTAAGAAGGCAGATACATGATAAATCATCGGCAACTAATCAAAGCGGAATGATCTGTTCGGGAGAGCAAACGATCCTGTTATATCCTGTTCAACAAAAAGATGCCGGCACAGTAAAGACCATTATTTATTCATTGGAACAAAATAAAAATGGAACGCTGATCCTTTCTCCACCAGGACTTCAATTTGAAAATAATATCCTGCCAAAAGATTTTGAATATGATTTTCAATCGGAAGAAAATTGGTCATATAAAGAAAGGACGGGGTATAAAAACAAACTCTTCATCATCGGCGGTGGTCATTGTGCATTGGCGTTTTCAAAACTGATGGCGGGAATGGATTTTTATATCACCCTGTATGAAGAAAGGGAAGGGCTGAATACTGTTCTGCAAAATGAATTTGCCCAAGAGGTAAATATCGTTGATGATTATACAGCATTATCAAATCTTATTCCTTCGGGACCCAATCAATATGTTGTGATCATGACCTTTGGTTATCGTTCGGATGATATTGCCCTGCGGGCATTGCTCAATAAGCAATTCAATTATTTTGGTGTGCTGGGAAGCAAAACAAAAATGGAAAAGCTATTTGCTGAATACCGCAACGATGGAATTACAGAAGAATTGCTGCAACGAATTCATACTCCCATCGGTCTTGCCATCAACAGCCAGACACCGGAAGAGATCGCTGTGAGTATTGCAGCGGAGATCATCAAAGTCAAGAACACGATTGACTAAAAAAATATGCTTAGTATGAAAAATCTATCTCTCATCTTTTTCTTTCTTCCTGTCCTTGCTAATGCACAGCGACAATATACTTCTGCTGAATTAAAGGACGGGAAGTTCAAAGACGACAGCAGCTTTATTTATACGCTTCCCTTTGAAGAAAATAAAAAGATTTTCCTGGTGCAGGGTTATGAGAGTATGTTCAGCCACAAAGGATCAAAAGCATTGGATTTTAAAGTAAAGACGGGTACCAATGTATGTGCAGCGAGGGGAGGTGTAGTGATCGCTATGAGAAAAGATTCTGACAAGAGGGGATTGAAAGAAGAGAACCTGTCAGATGGTAATTATATTTTTATAGAACATGACGATAAGTCGGTGGCCAATTACTGGCATTTTCAAAAAGATGGTGTGCTGGTCAACGTTGGTGATACGGTAACAACAGGGCAGATCATCGGGTTGAGTGGTAATACAGGTTATTCTGCTTTTCCTCATTTACATTTTGAAGTACAGGGCTATGATGCTACCGGCAATTATGTACAATTGCCAACAAGATTTTATACGCAGCGTGGCATTATTTATTTAAGGCCCGGAAAATTCTATAAGACCATTTATCATTAATCGGTTTGTGTGACCGCATCATTTTGTTAACTTACCCGTTCTAAAATATCCACCATGATCGCTGTCTATATTTTTATCGGGCTTGTTGTTATTATTTTATTGATCTCTTTCCTCATGCCTAAAACATATAATGTAGAAAGGTCCATTGTTATTAAAAGACCGGCAGAGGAAGTAAAAAGATATGTGGGTGATTTCAATTACTATGCTGCATGGAATCCGTGGCAGAAAATGGAACCTGCCTCAGTAAAGACTATTTCCGGAATGCCGCATTCACCGGGACATAAATATGAATGGAAAGGAAAAAAGATCGGCGTCGGAAGCCTGACCATGAAAAACATGGATGACAAACATATTCATATTGATCTTGAATTTTTAAAGCCCTGGAAAGCAAAAGCCAAAGACAACTGGTTGTTTGAGTCGTGGGGCGATGGCAGTGAAACAAAAGTTACCTGGCAAAACAGCGGTGAACTTCCCTGGCCGATAGCAAGACTGATGGGACCAATGATCAGTAAAAACCTGAATCACCAGTTTGGTACTGGGCTGGAGAACCTGAAGAATATGTGTGAGGGCGGTTGACATGTTAACATATGAACTTTTCAACTATATCTTCTGCAATTGCTCCCTTGTCAACTCACTTCCCTGAACATTACCTGTATTCAACGTTGACGCCGGTTCAAATAATAATATCTCTACCTCTTCTTTTGCCACCGGCTTGTGTTTAATTCCTCTTGGCATAATAATGAACTCTCCTTCATTTATTGTAATGATCTTATCCCGCATATGCATATCAAAACTTCCTTTTACCACATAGAATAATTCGTCTTCATTATCATGATGATGCCAGATGAATTCCCCTTTGAATTTTACAAGCTTTACCTGCTGGCCATTTAACTCGCCGGCAATACGGGGATTGAAATGATCGCTGAAGGCTGAGAATTTCTCAGCAAGGTTTACCTTATCCATTGAAATCCGTTTTAAGAATCATAAGATACGCTGCTTTTCTTTTGCAAAGAATTAATCATTTATAAAGATGTGAATTTTATCAATGGCTTATTTTTACAAGAATGAAAAACGCCTGGATACTATTTATCATATTCATTTCTGCCTGCTCAGTTAGTAAGGATCCTATGCGTACATATATAAAGAAATTACAGAAAGGAGAGGTCAAAGAAGACACCAGCTTTGTATATATGCTGCCTTATGAACAGGGAACTTCTCCTTTTATTGTGCAGGGATATTTTGGTCCTTTCTCACACAAAAACAGGGCGGCGATCGATTTTAAAATGAAAAGAGGGACAAAGATCGTTGCTGCAAGAGATGGTGTAGTGACCAGAGTAAAAGAAGACAGTGACAGGGGTGGATGGAATAAAAAATACCGTAGCGACGGCAATAATATAGTGATAACACATGCAGATGGTTCCCGTGCCGGTTATTGGCACTTACAACAAAATGGCGCATTGGTAAATGTGGGTGATACGGTGAAGCAGGGACAAGTGATTGCCTTGAGTGGCAAAACCGGTTATGCTGCTATCCCGCATCTTCATTTTATAGTATGGAAATCCCAGCGGGGAAGCTGGCAACAGGTGGCTACAAGGTTCAACACTTCCAAAGGCATCCGGTATCTTAAAGGCTGGAAAAAATACAAAAGGCCGGCAGAGCAATAGTGTCTTCATTTGAAAAATAAAGGCCTCCCACAAAGGCACAAAAACCACAAATGGTTTGATCAATAGAAATCCTTTGTGTTCTCCGTGGGCTTTGTGGGAAATTTTTTTGGAAACTAAATTGAAACTGATACACTACGGACAGAGTAGTTATTTTTGGTGAAAATAATATTCATTGCCCGATTTCTTCAACCAGCTTGTCACCGATCTTGAACATTCTTCATGGCCTGAAAGAATAGCTGTCATTGCCGGCATTGCCAGTGTGTGGTTTAGCCGCAAGGAGAATATCCTTGTTTATCCTGTCGGTCTTATCAATACCATTATATATGTATGGCTTAGTTTTAAAGGAGATCTTCTTGGCGAAGCAGCTGTCAATTTCTATTATACAGTAATGAGTATTTACGGTTGGATATTATGGACCAAAAGAGATCAGCAGCAACATCATATTGTGCATATTAGTTTTTCTGATAAGCGATGGTGGATATGGCAACTATTATTCTTTACCGCATTTTATATCGTTATTTTTTTTTCATTGACCTGGTTAAAAAAAGATTTTGCCCCCGGCGCTATTCCCTGGGCTGATGCTTTTGCTTCTGCCACTGCATTTACAGGTATGTGGCTTATGACAAAGAAAAAAGTAGAGAGCTGGTATTGGTGGATCGCAACAAATATTGCTTCTATCCCCTTATATTATGTAAAAGATTATGCGTTGACAAGTGTGTATTATGTTGTGTTATTAATAATGGCAGTTTTTGGTTTACAGGAATGGACGAAAAAAGCAAAAAGACGTCATGCTTAAAAAGATCGTCATCATAGGACCCGAAAGCACCGGCAAAAGCACTTTATGTGAACAGCTGGCTCAACACTACGATACAATCTGGTGCCCTGAATTTGCAAGAGAATATTTATTGACCAACGGAACCAACTATTCGTATGATGATCTTATAATCATTGCTAAAGGACAGCTGGCCCTGGAAGATGAATATGCAACAATGACCGTGAATCGTCATTCGTCATTCGTCAATAGCGAGACTCCAAAAAATTCACGATTGGCGATTGACGATTCACGACCCCTCTTTATCGACACCGATATGTATGTAATGAAAGTGTGGTGTGAATTTGTTTTTGGAAAATGCCACCGTTTTGTTTTGGATAAAATTATAGAAAGAAAATACGACCTCTACCTGTTATGCAATACCGATCTGCCCTGGACAAAAGATGAGTTGCGGGAATATCCAGACATTGAATCAAGAGATAGGTTATTTAATATGTACAAAGACATTATGATGAACCAGGCAGTTCCCTGGGTGGAAATAAGTGGTAACAACAATGAAAGATTACAAAAAGCAATTGACACTATTGATTCATTACCGAAAAACTAATTGTCATTATTTTCGCTGATACATGAAAGCTTTTCTCCAAAAAAACCATCGCCTCTTATTTTACGGCATGTGGCTGCTATTGGGAATTTTCCAGGCGGGCTTAACTGAATTGCAGGATGATGAAGCGTATTACTGGGTCTTCTCCAAATACCTTGACCTCGGCTATTTCGATCACCCGCCGATGACGGCACTGCTGGTGAAAATGGGTTATACTATTTTTCCCAATGAACTGGGCGTCCGGTTATTTCCTTTATTGCTGAATGTTCTTTCGCTTGTCATTATTGAAAAGCTTACGGACAAAAAGAACCCTCTTCTTTTTTATGGCATTGCATTATCATTGGCCATATTGCAAATAAGTGGGTTCACTGCTGTGCCGGATATTCCATTGATCTTTTTTACTGCGCTGTTCTTTTTATGCTATAAACGGTTTACAAAAAATTCTTCTTTACAAAATGGCCTTTTACTCGGTCTTTCGATTGCTTTGCTCTTTTATACAAAGTACCATGCTGTATTAATAGTCCTCTTTACGCTGTTGTCAAATATTAAATTGTTCAAAAAGCCGCAGCTGTATGTGGCGGGTTTGCTTGCATTTTTGTTATTTGTTCCTCATTTATTATGGCAATGGGAACATAACTGGATCAGCTTCCGCTATCATTTGTTTGAGAGTAATGTAAATGCTTATAAATTTTCTTTTACTGCTGAATATTTATTTGGTCAGCTGATATTGGCCGGACCCATCGCAGGTTTCATTTTACTACCCGCTGCTTTCTTATACAAAACCAAGAATGAAACAGAAAGAGCATTGAAGTTTACAATGACTGGCATCTATATTTTCTTTTTTCTGAGTTCATTCAGGGGAAAGGTAGAAGCTAACTGGACATCACCTGCTATTGTTTCATTGATCGTTCTGTCACATCAATATTTACAGGAGGTGTTCAGGTGGCAAAGACTGTTGTTCAAATTATTGCCTATCACACTTTTTATAGTCCTGTTTGCAAGAATTGTAATGATAGAAGACATTTTGCCGGTAAAACAGATCAAAAAACGATACCATGCCTGGAAAGAGTGGCCGGCCATTATGAAAGAAAGAACAAAAGGGTTGCCGATCGTTTTCAGTAATTCTTACCAACGGGCCAGCAAGTATTGGTTCTATTCCGGGCAAATGACATTATCGCAAAACCTATACAAAGAAAGAAGGAACAACTATAATTTCTGGCCGATAGAAGAAAAATTAATTGGCAAGCCGGTTTACTTTTTGGATATCTATGACCTGCAACGTTTTCCTGACTCATTGAAAACACCGATCGGGTATGTTGGATACAAGTACGATTCTTCTTTCAACTCTTTTCAAACACTCAGCATCAAAACATCATTAAATAGCTATACAACCAAAGAAAAAGACTCTTTACAATTGAATTGCTCGGCTTTAATGACCCGTATGCAAATTGGTTACTTATGGGAACACCCCGGTATTCCTCATACAATAACATTGGTCATCTTTCAAAAAAGAAAAGTTGTTGCTGAAAAAAAATTGACTTTAACACTTGATCAATTAGCTCATCGTCTGAATGATATTTACTTATCCATTAAACCCGATCTTCCTAAAGGAATTTATCAAATGATGTTTTCCATTGCTGTGTCAGGTTACAATTCTACACATAACAGCGAAAAAATAAAATTAATCGTTGAATAAAATGTCGCCCCTACAGGGCTGGTTGCCTTAAACAAAATTTCCTTCTACCAATATGTCGCCTCTACGAGGCTTGGGCCATCACAATCTTAAACCTACGGTGGCGCCATCCCTATTACTTTTCTTATATCCGGATCAGTCAACAAATTATTCATCTGCCGCATGATATGCGATGCCCGTTGGGAAACATAAGAGCCATTTATCTTGTATCGCTTTGGATTGGGCAAACATGCAGCGATCAATGCCGCTTCTCTTTGCGTTAAATTTTTTGCCGATTTTTTAAAATAAATTTGCGAAGCCATTTCTATTCCAAATATCCCTTCGCCCATTTCTACCTGGTTCAAATACATTTCCAAAATTCTTTTCTTTCCCCAGATGAGTTCGATCATAAAAGTAAAATATACTTCCAGCCCTTTTCGTATCCAGCTCCGGCCCTGCCATAAAAAAACATTCTTTGCCACCTGCTGGCTGATGGTACTTGCCCCTCTTATTCTGGCATTTTTCCTTTCATTGTTCTTTCTTGCCTTATCTATACTCTTCCAGTCAAACCCACGATGATCCGGAAAAAGTTGGTCTTCTGCTGATATGACCGCCAGTTTTGCATTAGGAGAAATACTTGTTCTGCATATATAGTCTCTTTTAAAACCATGTCCCCCAACCCAACTTACCAATTGTGTCATCGTAATGGGCGGATTCACCCATTTCAACAATACAATATAAAAAAGCTGGATGATGAATATCCAGAGGAAAATGCGTTTGGTCCACTTCCAAATTTTTTTTTGCAGTAGTTTTCGTTTACTTGTTTTATTATCAGATCCGTTCGCCATAAGCAATCAATCCCCAAACGAGGGCAATGCCGAAAATAATTAATAACAAGCCATTGAGGCGGTTAATGATATGAATATTATGTGGTGTGAGCCGGTTGCGGATCTTTCCGGCTAAAAAAACTTTTAATATATCCGTGCCCAGCATCCACATAAGACAGGTTGTGAAAGCAATGATCTTTTGTTGCAATGTAAGGTCAATAATAACCGTTGATGCATATATCCAGAAAATAAATACGGAGGGATTCAGTGTATTCATGAAATAGCCGGATAAAAATATTTTGGCATAATCTCTTTTCCGGAACTTAAAGACCTGTTGTCCTTCTTCATTCACTTTTACTTTTTTGAAGAAAAGAAAGTAAATGCCGGTAGCAACCAGAAAAGCACAACCCGCAATTCCCACCAGGTATTTATGGCTTTTTAACTGTTCAAATAATGTGGTGAACAAATTGACAAGCAACACCATTGTTATGTCGCTGGCAGAAACGCCAAAAACAAAAGTGAGACCGCCCTTATGTCCATTGTTAAGACTTTGCTTGATAATAGTGAACAAAACGGGGCCCACTGAGATACTCAGCAATAAACCGAAGGTCAGTCCTTTTACAATGGCCTCTATCATGCGAATAAGATAGCTAAAAGTAAAAAACCTCTTGCAGAATAAAGAGGTTTACAAATTTAAATATTACCTGTTTGCAGGAAACGGTTCCACTCGTCCAGCATTTTTCCTTTCATTACCCTGGGAAATTTATGCTGGCTCCCCAACTTTCCTTTAAGTTCCATGAATTTCAAGAATTTTTCTTCCGGCAATACTTCAAGGAATACTGCTTTCAATGCACTGTCCCTTTCCACAGCATAATCATCATTCAATACCCGGAGGTTCTCATCAATGCGTTTGCGTAATTGTTCCGCATCAATTTTATCATTCGTAGCCACATACCAGCGATGGGCAAAAAAGTTCTCATACGGAAATCCAACTACGGTAAATTCAGGAATACTAATATTGAATTCTTCGCTGACCAGTTCAATGGCCTTATTCATATTTTCAACACTAAGATGCTCGCCGGTAAGACTCAAAAAATGTTTTATGCGTCCGGTGATCACCACCTCACTTCTTTCCAGGTCAACAAATTTTATTGTATCGCCCAATATATATCGCCATGATCCGGCGTTGGTACTCATCAGCAGTACATATTCTTTTCCTTCTTCCACTTCATGGATCATTTTTGCATCGGGATTCGCAACGATATTTCCTTCATGATCAAAATTCTTTTCATCAAAAGGAACAAATTCAAAAAAGATATTATTGTTCAATATGAGTTGCATGCCTTTGGCATGTTCTCTTGTTTTATAACCAACAAAACCTTCGCTGGAAAGATAGTTCTCGATATACACAATGGGTTTGCTTAATAGTTTTTCAAACCCTTTTTTATACGGCTCAAATGCTACACCGCCATGAACAAAAAAGCTGAAGTTGGGCCATATTTCATGAATGTTTTTTACTTTATAATGTTCGATCACCATTTCCATACACATCTGGCACCATGCAGGAACACCTACGATGTAACCAATATCCCATTCTTTTGCATGCTCAACGATCTCATTCAGTTTTTGATTCCAATCGCCTAATGCTGCAATGCGGCCACCTGGTTTATAAAAACTCTGGAACCAGAATGGCCTTTTCTTCGCTAATATGCCGCTAAGATCTCCCGCATACCAGCCTGCATTTCCTTTTTTAAGATCTGTTGTTCCGCCGATCATTAAAAATCCTTTGGTCATGGCTCTTTTATTGGCCTCTTCATATCGTATCAAACTTAAAAGCTGGCGGAGGTAATTAACAGTATTGCTTCGCAGCAGATCTCTTGTAACGGGAATATACTTACTCGCTGCTTCGGATGTCCCGGAACTCAGCGCATAATATTTTATTTTACCCGGCCATGCAACATCCGGAACCCCGTCCAGTGTTTTTTTCCACCACTCATTATATATTTTGTTATAGTCATGCACCGGTACCAGCTCCTGGAATTTTTTTGCGGGATGGCGGTTCAACAAGGCTTCATCAAAACGATAATGCTGGCCGAATTCAGTGAACCTTGCTTTTTTCAACAATTTTTTTAATACCCTTATCTGCTGGCGCTTCGGATCATTGGGTGGGATACGTAGTGCTGCAGCTATTGCCCTGGGAAGTTTGATATCGATGATAGTTGCCATTGAGTGGTTCAGGTGATGCGATAAAGTTAAGCAATGTTATAGCAATGAGCAATTGACAATAGACAATTGGCAATTGGCAATTATTCCGTTCTTATATTAATATTTTTCTGGGTTGTTTATCATGTGATTTAACAATCTGCCAATCTCTGCATTTTTGTCCAGAAATGCCTTATATATAATTTCATCGATATAATTACAGGCAAAAGCAAAATCCAGCCAACCAGAGGTCTCTGAATTCTCCATATCGCTGTCTGTTATCTTAGAAACAAAGTGTGCCGGATATTTTTTCTTTCTGTATGCTTCCAGTAAACAAATACAAACGCTTCTCGAAGACCTCCTGATCTGATCGGTCAGGGAATACGTTTCTTCTTTAGGAAATTTTTTAGAGATTTGAAAAATTTCCATCGCTAACTCGAAAGCAAGTTTAAATACTTTGGTTTCTTTTACACTTTTTGCAGCCATTATTTAGACTTTACTAATTGCAATCATTGTATATTGCTTATCGTCAATTGCCTATTTTTCACATCAGCCGCCGAGGTTGCGGTACATTCTCCATAATAATTTCAGATCGCCGGCAGGTTCATAATCCCGGGCATACCAGTAGTCCATCATTTGCAGGCTTTCCAAAGGAAGGTTTTGTTTTAATGAGAGAGCAACTCCATTACAAGCTATCACTCCTTTGCGCAAATAAGGCAGTCGCTTTTCTTCCATGGCATAACCCACCCATGTTTTTTTAGCAACCATCACAGCAAAACAATTAGCAAAAAAGTGAAATGGCTTTTTGACAATAAAAAGATGAACAGGAAAAATGATCAGTCCAAAAAAAGAAACAAAAAGGTCGATTAGTCTTTTTAACCGCCGGTTATATGGATCAGCCAGCTTGTACCCATTTTCTTTTGATACTGCTTCTCCCGATGTGTTCCTTGAATCACTCCCAACTATACTATTACTACCTGAAGCATGAAACTTGATCCTTATTCCCGGAGATAACTGTTGTACTGCCTGGATGATCTTTGAAAATGATAAGACACCTTCGCAAAAGATCAATTCCCTGAAAGGAATAGAAAGTGACAGTTCATCAATTTTTTGGAGATTGCCCACTGCTGCATGGTCATTTTCTTCAACAGCCACTCTTCCCAAAATTTTTTCCTGTAGCCCCGCCTCTTTTATCAGTGCCGTAGTTTGCTTGTATTCCTCCGGGGAACCAACAATAAGGGTATTGGCGTTTTCTTCCCGGTGTTCGTTGCTGCTCAAGACAGCAGAACGGATCAATATCCATCTTAATATGCTGATGAATAAAAATGCAAGCAACGATCCGAATAAAAGAATCCCTCTTGAAAAACGAACGCTTTCCGGTAATAATGCATAGGCCGCCAGTAATATTATCGTTGCAAATAAAGTTGAGCTTACCAGTTCTGATCTTTTATACCACTTGTCATACAAACCGGCAAAATAAGCTGCCAGTAAATAAAACACTGTATAAGCAGGAAAAGCAAACCATAGTAATCTTTGTTCATACTCAGTTTCCGGCCTGACCCATGTGGCCCAAACATTTTTCATCAGCCAAAAAGAAAGGAGAATGATGCCCGCATCAATTAACGGCAAACCGATACGCCGGATAAAATGTCCTGTAGCGGATACAACAGCGCCCAATAAAATACCGATCTGTAATAAAAAATTGAAGAGACCTGCCCGGTTACCTTTATAATGTTTACGAACAAAAATGCTCATGGCTTTGTAAAACATCCGCACATAATTCATACTTCCTTTGCGGGTACTTTCGCCTTTGAAATGTATGACGCTGCTTCCTGAAAAGTAATAGTTTTTGTATCCTGCTTTTTGAATGCGATAACTCAGGTCAATATCTTCTCCATACATAAAGAACACTTCATCAAAGCCACCGGTCTTATCCAGTACTTCTTTTTTGATCATCATGAATGCGCCGGCCAGCACATCCACTTCATGATCTTCCTTTTCATTCAAGTGACCGAGATGATATTTTGCAAATGTCTTTGACCGGGGAAATAATTTTGACAACCCGAATAACTTATACAAAGATGTGGCCGGCGAAGGAAAAGCTCTTTTTGATTCTTTGAGGAAACGGCCACGGCCATCAAGCATTTTTATTCCAACAGCCCCTGTATCCGGATGTGATGCGAAAAAACAGGTGCATTGTTGAAAACAATCTTCCGGCACCAATGTGTCGGGATTTAAAAACAAAATGAATTTTCCTTTTGCTTCTGCCAATCCCCGGTTACATCCTTTTGCAAAACCAAGATTCTCTTTATTGACAATAAATTTTACAGAAGGAAACAACGGGACAAGGTATTCAATACTATTGTCTGATGAATTATTATCAACCACTATTACTTCCGCCTCCATGCCTTTTATTGCTTTTTGTACAGAATAAAGGCATTGCTCAAGGAAATGCTTGACGTTATAATTAACTATGACAACAGACAGGGTCAAATCACACAAAGTATTAGCTACGAAGTACGAAGTTTTCAGGAAGAGTTCAAAATACAAGCTCTTTTAAATCAAGGTGGCCAATGGTTATCTTTGCCCATGCTCAAATCCACATTGATCAACGCTGCAAAAGCAGGTGCTTCAGAGATATTACGCTTCTTTAACCGGGAGTTTACGGTCAGCAATAAAGAAGGCGTCAACAACCTTGTTACCGAAGCCGATCATGCTTCAGAAAAAGCGATCATTGAAGTAATTAAAGCCGCTTTTCCTGGTCATCATATCCTGAGTGAAGAAGCTGGCGAGATCATCCGGGATTCTGATTATAAATGGATCATTGATCCCATTGATGGCACGATCAACTTTGCACATGGCATTCCATTGAACTGTGTTTCGATCGGCGTTGAATACAATGCAGAAATAATAATGGCAGCAGTGTATAATCCGCATATCAATGAGTTGTTTTTCGCAGAAAAAGGAAAAGGCGCAACACTTAACGACAAACCGATCCGTGTCAGCGAACAAACAAAAGCCATTCATGCCTGTTTGGTAACAGGCTTCCCTTATACCTATATTAATATACCGAATGGTCCGCTGGAAATATTTGAGCGTTTTGTTCGCAAAGGTGTTCCTGTACGAAGATTAGGTTCTGCTGCTATTGATCTTTGCTGGGTAGCCTGCGGAAGGTTTGATGGATTTTATGAACATAAATTAGAAGCCTGGGACAGTGCTGCCGGCTATCTGATAGTTGAAGAGGCAGGAGGAAAAGTAACCGATCTTGCAGGAAATAAATTTTCCGTTTACCAGCATAAAGTGCTTGCCACAAATGGAAAGATACATGAGGAGATGGTTGAAGTGATCAATGGGAGGAAAGAGCTGTAAATATTTTTGATTTGGGGTTTTGGATTTTAGATTGCTCTTTATAGCTCTTGATTTCCTGGCGGTGAAAAAACGATAACCCGGCGTGTTTTTCACCTCAAAAAATTCTTTCGCAGGTTTTAGTTTGAGTTAAAACTAAAACTTATGACAGAAAAAGAACTTAAGGCAAGAACAAAATCGATTGCCATTGCTGTAGCAAGATTGGCAATTAAATTAAGCAGTAACAAGATAAACAATACGTATATCGGACAAATTTTACGAAGTTCTGCATCAATGGGTGCAAATTACAGAGCAGCATGCAGGGCAAAGTCAACAAAGGATTTTATTTATAAATTACAGGTGGTTGAAGAAGAAACTGATGAAACGATGTATTTTTTAGAATTACTTGCTGAATTCAATGAGAATCATAGGGTGGAAATGAGAAATATTTATAAAGACTCGGAGTTGATACTTAAAATAATAGTTAGCTCGATAAAAACCTCTCAAAAAAAAGAGGATATAACGATCAGCAGGCAATCCAAAATCAAAAATCTAAAATCAAAAAAAAGTGAGTAGTGAACAGCGTACAGAAATAAACAGCCTGGGGGAATTTGGTTTGATCGAATATTTGACCAAAAATATTGAATTGCAAAATGCCTCTTCAATATTGGGAGTGGGCGACGATGCAGCCGTTATAGATCATTTCGGAAAGCAAACTGTCATTACAACCGATCTGCTGGTGGAAGGTGTTCATTTTGATTTGATGTACACACCCCTCAAACATCTTGGCTATAAAAGTGTGGTTGTAAACCTCAGTGATATCTATGCGATGAATGCTGTGCCAACACAAATTGTTATCGGGTTGGCGATCAGTAATCGTTTTAGCCTGGAAGCGATCAATGAATTTTACGAAGGTGTGTATGCGGCTTGTGAAAAATATGATGTTGACCTGGTAGGCGGAGATACTGCTTCTTCACAAAAAGGTTTTATTATCTCCATTACAGCAATCGGGGAAGTAGCTCCTGATAAATATGTAAAAAGAAACACAGCACAAAAAGG
The DNA here is from genome assembly GCA_013140985.1 of Chitinophagaceae bacterium. Lineage (GTDB taxonomy): Bacteria > Bacteroidota > Bacteroidia > Chitinophagales > Chitinophagaceae > JJ008. Next base: position 78,638 of record JABFRU010000011.1, read on the forward strand.
AGACCTGCTTTGTGTGAGTGGTGATCTTGGTGCCGCTTATGTAGGTTTATTGTTTCTGGAAAGAGAAAAAAAGATCTTTATGGAAAGTCCGGGTGTGCAACCGGACCTGGAAGGCGAATCGTATGTAATAGGGCGGCTATTGAAACCGGAAGCCAGAAGAGACATCATTGATTTTTTTGCTGAGAAAGAAATTGTTCCGACATCTATGATCGATATCAGTGATGGATTAAGCTCAGAGATAATGCATATTTGCAAACAAAGCCAGTTGGGTTGTGTATTGTATGAAGAAAAAATACCGGTGGCAGAAGAAATGAAAAAAGCAGCTTTCAAATTTGAAATAGATCCAACTGCCTGTGCGTTAAGCGGCGGAGAAGATTATGAATTGCTGTTCACTATTCCACAATCAGAATATGATAAACTAACAATGAATGAGCAGATCAGTGTGGTAGGATATATGACAGCTGCAGAGGAGGGAGTACAGATTATTACCAAGGGCGGAAATAAACATCCCATTACAGCACAAGGCTGGAATCATATAACTAAGAACCACGATTAAAAGGATAAAGAAAGATTATGAGGAGATTATTGATATTGCTTTCCATTCCCTTTGTTTTACTTAGTTGTGGAGTAAACAAATCTTCTTTTTCCCCCTCTAAAAAATATTCTCCTGAACAGCTAGCAAAAGATTACTCCCTTTATCAAAATATCCTCGAAGAGCATCACCCGAGTTTATATTGGTACACTCCAAAGGACAGCATGGATTATTATTTCGATTGGGGCCGGCAGCATTTAAAAGATTCAATGACAGAGCCCGAGTTTCGCAAAGTGTTGAATTATGTCACGGCCAAGATCAATTGCGGTCACACTACTGTACGAACATCTAAAGCATGGTCGAAATACAGCGATACGGTAAGACCGGGTAAGATCTTTCCGTTGAGTGTAAAAGTATGGGAGGATGCCATGGTGGTAACTACCAATTTAAACAGGCGGGATTCGATACTAAAAAGAGGAACAGTTATTACAAAAATAAATGACAGAACTAAAACTGCGCTGATTGATACAATGCTCGATTATATTTCTACTGATGGCTACAATCGTACTCATAAACATCAATCGTTGAGCAACCGGGGTTATTTCGGTTCTCTTTATACTTCCCTGTTTGGTCTCCGGGAAAAATACAATGTTGAATACATTGCTGCTGATGGGCAAATAAATAATATAACGATCCCTGTTTATAATCCCGCTGCAGATACTGTCGGACGAACAGGCACTCGTCCATTACAAAGAGTTCCGCAACCATCCAGGAGAGAAAGAAGGCGGATGGAAAAAGCAGCGGCAAGACTTCTTCAGGTTGATTCGGTAAATCACACGGCCATGATGAACCTCAACACCTTTGGGAGGAATGCTGGCTTGCGAAAATTCTTTCGACAATCATTTCGCACCCTGAATAATGGCAACATCGGTCATCTTATCATTGATGTAAGAAGTAATGGTGGCGGAAGTGTTACCAACTCCACTTTGTTAAGCAAATACATCGCTGATCAGAATTTCAAAATTGCAGATTCTTTGTATGCCTTAAAAAAGGGCAGCCGGTATGACAAGTATATTAAAGATCAGTTCTGGAATAAACTATTCATGACCTTCTTCACCAAAAAAAGAAAAGATGGCTATTACCATTTCGGTTATTTTGAAAACCGCTATTTCAAACCGAAAAAGAACAAACACTACGATGGTAAAGTTTATATCTTGACTGGCGGCAATTCTTTTTCCGCTACTACATTATTTGTAAGCTCCGTTGTTAAGCAAGACAATGTAACAGTGGTTGGTGAGGAAACAGGAGGCGGTGCTTATGGTAATTCTGCCTGGTTGTTACCGGATGTAACGCTTCCTGAAACCGGTGTCCGTTTCAGGCTTCCCTTATTCCGGTTAGTTATAGATAAAACAGTTCCTAAAATTGGAAAAGGATTACAACCAGAGGTAGAAGCACTTCCAACCGTTGATGCCATTCGGCGCAATGCCGATTTCAAAGTGGAAAAAGCAATGGAGTTGATAAAATCAGATAAGGAAAAGCCGAAGTCAAATTAATTTACTCTTCGTTTGCATTGGAGATCATAAACCTGTCGGCATCTTTTAAAAAAGGAAGTTTTGTTCTTACCGTTTCAAGATGCGATCTGTCAAGTGTAATTGTATAAATATCTTCTTCCTCTTTTTTAGTATATAACACTTCCCCTAACGGATCAATAACCATACTGTCACCACTATGATGAATATTGTTCCCATCATCACCCACCCTGTTCACTCCTACCACATAGCATTGGTTCTCGATTGCTCTCGCCTGCAATAGTGTTTTCCAGGCATGGTTTCTTTTTTCGGGCCAGTTGGCTACATATAATAATATATCATACTCGGCCTCACCCCCCAAGCGATGCTCCTTCCCTTCTCCCGCCTCTTTGGCGGGATCGGGAACTCCTGGCGGAGAGGGAGCCTGTCTTGCCCAAACAGGAAACCGCAGGTCATAACAAATTTGTAAATTGATCTTCCACCCTTTTACAGAAGCGATCAATCTTTTTTTGCCCGGGGTATAATGCTCATCCTCTCCGGCAAATGCAAAACAATGTCGTTTATCATACATTCCATATTCACCATTGGGTAACATCCAGATAAGGCGGTTGTAGTAATCTCCTTCTTCTGATATGATAACACTTCCTGTAAGAATGATCTTTTTTTCTTTTGCAATTCTTTTCATCCATTGTACCGTTTCCCCTTCCATGGTTTCTGCAAGCAATTCCGGTTTCATGCTAAAACCGGTACTGAACATTTCGGGCAACACAACTATTTCCGTTCTTCCTTTAATGCTGTTGATCTTTTCTTCCAGCATTTGAAGATTGGTTATTTTATTTTCCCAATGAAGGTCGGTTTGGATAGTAGTGATAGTAAGCACTGACATTTTCTTTTCGTAGCAGGTAAAATTAGCAGATTTAATTCAATGAAGATTGACCGGGTTTATAAACAAAAAAGCAGCCCCCGCTTATTGGGGCTGCTAACCTTTAACCATCTGCTTTTACAAACTATTTTGAAAGATTATAACGCAATAACATTTCATGACCGTTAGCTCCTGCATCATAAACGCTGACCGGGGTTTTATAAATATCAAAGGAGTAACCGATCGTAAATTTCTTTTTGATATGAAGGCCTGCTGAAAGGATCCAACTTTGCTTTGCCCTGTATCCCACTCCCCACCAGAAAGTTTCGTTGTGCTCAACCCGCAGGCCGCCCTGGTATTCAGTAGGAGCATTAGGCATATATATCACCATCAAACTGGGGATAAGGTCTGTACTGGGATCCACTTCCCATTTGTAGTTTCCATGAAAATAATAATGACGGTACAAACGCCCTTCTTCTTTCCTTGTCAGGTTGCCTGTATAAAAATCAAGCTTGGATTGAACAAGATGTGAAGCGGATGCCCCGATCTGGAATTTTTTTCCTGTATAAGAAATTCCAAACCCTGCATCGAAAACAAATTTGTTATCGCTGGTGCCGATAGCAGGATCAGCTCCTAATGTTGCTGTTAGTTTTTCCCTGTCCAAAGAATATTGTTGTCCTCTTGCTTCAAGACCTAATGAAAAAGTTCCGCCATTACCTGTTGGTATATGTTTGGCAAAAGCTAATTCGATCCCGGTTCTTGAAGTAGGGCCGGTTTTATCATTATAGATATAACCACCTAAACCGATCTTAAGACCCGGCAAGGCAAATGATCCGAAAACAGTTGCCGTCTTAGGGCTTCCGCTGAAACCTGACCACTGTGTGCGGTAACTTACACCAACCGCTCCCCCTCCCACACCGGCGGTAGATGGATTATGAAAAACTCCCTGCAGATCACTCATTGATGATGTTTGCAATTGTTGCGCATTTGTTTGCTTGATGCAAGCCAGCGCAAAAAGGATGAAAAAATATTTTTTCATGTTTATATTTTTTATTGTGTTTGGTCACATGTAATTCGCCATAAAATTTTCATCGCTGTTATATAAGATAGCTCGAAAATTTTATGGCTTATTTCATGATTATAAATTGTTATTGGTTATCTCAAAATTGTTACGTCACCTTTCAGTGTTACATAAGCACCATTCATCAGCAGGTAGTTGACAACATAATAATAAGTGCCGTCAGCCACCGGCTTGCCATTATAAGTGCCCTCCCAGTTGTTGGCATAGTTGTCATTTTTGTAAACAATATTGCCATAGCGGTTGAACACCGTTACATAGACTTGCTTTACACAAAGCCCACCGTTGTTAGTTACCACCCATCTATCATTCATGCCATCGCTGTTGGGTGTAAAGGCATCCATTACTTTCAAACAATAAGGTAATACAGTAACGATCACATTGTCTGAAGAAATACAACCATTCACATCTGTAACTGTCATGGTATAAGTTGCAGTTACTGGTGGTTTAGCAACCGGAGTGAAAGTAGTAGCGCCTGATGTAATAGTGGTAACAGGCGTCCATGCAATAGTAGCAGGAGTACCTGTGCTGCTTCCAGATAAGTTTACATTATCTCCTTCTACAATGGTTTGATCTTGTCCTGCATTTACAGCGGGAGACGGTTTTACCGGAACTGTTACAGCTTTTGTTACGATACCACATGCTGCATCTTTTATTGAAATTGTTTTTGGACCAGGTGCAAGGTTGCTGAATGTATTAGAAGACTGAAAGGGTCCGCCATTGATACTATAAGTATAAGGTGCGATCCCTCCTGTCGCAGTAATAGTAATTACACCCTGCGTTGCATTATCGCAACTGGAAACAATGGATTCCGATGTTGAAACATTCAGCAATGTGGTATCACCGTACTCCAATATATGATTGCTGAAAACACCCACGGAAAACAATCTTCTGTTCGCTGCAGGGGTTCCTGCGGGCACATTCTTCGGTGCAAAGCTTAAACTGGTATGGTTAGTGGGTGAAGGAGGTACGTCTATCCTCCATGTAGCACCGCCGTTATTTGTTACAAGGAATCCGCCGGCACAACCTATATACCCATTATTTAAATCATGAAATACAACTGAGTTAAAGTTGCCCACAGGGAAAATGGAAAGAATATTACCTGTTATATCCTGCCAGGTATTGCCGCCGTCTGTTGTTCTGAAAACTACTTTGCGGGGGAAACCATTACCTACAAGAAATACGGTGTTTACATTCAGCGCAAACATGTCATTGTAGGTTATCTGTGGGGTTACACCCGGAGTAGGTAACGGCAGTTTACTCCAGGTTGCACCTCCATCTGAGGTTTTCCATATAGTATCCCTTGTGCCGCATACATAGCCAACAAGGCGAGTGGGGAATTCAATATGTCTGAAATTTTGAAAGTTCGTTCCGGTATGAAAGCCATTAAAAGTTGTCCAGGTAGTTCCTCCGTTTGTTGATCTGAATATTTTGGGTGACCTGTTAGCGGCAGGAACTGAAAATCCACTATAGCCACAAACCCACACACTGTCATTACCAATCGCTGCCACATCAAACATTTGTTCGTTGCCATTTGAAAATACCGGGTCAATCGTTGGGAGTGCTGGCTGCGCAACATTCATATCAGTCGTTCTGTAAATATTGCCAACACTTGTGGCAAAATAGGCTTTGGCCGGGTTGTTAGTGGCATAAGCGGCTGAGTTAATTGAAATATTCAGGTTAATGAAATCCTGTCGCACAATCTGGTCCCATGTTTTACCGCCATCATTGGTTCTGGCTATGGTTCCGCCACCGGCAGCAATAGCATTATTGCAATCTGCGAAATCAATTTTATTAAAGGCCCCGGTTGTTCCCTGCACATAAGTGCTGCTCCATACGCCACCGGGTATTGAATCGGCCACAACACCATTCTGACCTGCAGCAACAAATTTACCTGATGGTAAAATGTCCATTGCCTGGCCACCAAATGCACTGTAGTTTCTTCCGGTTGGCAGCCACCTTTCTTCTACCCAGGTAGTACCATTATCAACAGATGTCATCATCCTGTTGACTGGGTTTAATGCGGGCGAAAGAACAGGAACAAATATTTTTCCATTAGCTGCCCTTATAATATTGGAAGGATTTAAGAATGTAAAAATTGGATTGACCGCCGGAATTGTAGGAAACCCTGTTGGGGGATTGGTAAGGTTTACCAGTTGATATCTTCCCCTTTCGTTTAATCCGTTTGCCATATTCAGGGTAACGTCATTTGCTCCTGTATAAATTCTTATTGCAGTATTGTTGGTATTGGAAATTAATAATATGGTGGTTTGATCAAGAATAAGCATAGCTCTGTATGACTGTGTGGCTGCCGTAACAGTCCTGTATAAACCGGCAGATCCGCTACAGGGTACAGGTGGAGTTACTGTATTACCCGAAAAACCCAACCTTTCTTTGGTAATGGAATAATCTGTAAGTGTGCCATTTGAAAATTTCCATACCATAGATGCATGTTGCGCACCAAGAGCCGAGGTTTGTCCGCCGGTGGGAAGGCAGGTTGCTGCATTTACAGCAGGAATTTGTATGGTCGGGCCACCGCTTGAATGTTGTGAGTTTCCGGTAATATACCCGGTGTTATCATCAAAGAACATGATACGCTGTATTTCTTTTCCTTTCCCTGTTACCGTGTATAATTGAGGCGCAACGTTGGGGTTATTAATATATCCTATCCGTGTAATGGTGCCACCGGATGGAGAAACTAAAGAATCCCATGTAGCGCCGCCGTCATTGGTAAAGTAAACTTTGGGAATTGAATCTAAAGTATTCCACTCTCCACCGATATATCCCTTGTTATCATTGACAAACCATGCGGTGTTAATATTTTTTGCATTGGCAAACAATGGTGTGATTACACGACTCCATGTAGCGCCACCATCTGTGGTTTTGGCCATACATCCGCCCGAACCCACTGCATAGGCGATACTAGAAGAAACAAAATGAACATCCTGAAAAGATGTCGAGGTTTGTAACCCCACAGCATTCATAAATGAAAAATTTCCATAGCTCCAGGTAGTACCCCCGTTCTTAGTATAGGCAATGCCACCACTGGCACCAACAGCGATCCCGTTGTTATTATCAAAAAAATCAAGGTCAATAACATTAAACCCGAATTTTTGGGGGTTACTGAACCGCCAGTTAGTAGTGTTGTAAAAACTTTGGCTTGCGGCAAGCAAGGAGGAGAAAGAGATCAAAATTACCAGCAGGAATTTTGATAATTTCCCAAAGCAGTGCTTCTTCATTTTAATTATTTTTTGTTTGGTTTGTAAAAGAGAGGGGCAAGGTTAGGCCAACCTTATATTTCCATTTGTAGAATTAATTCTACTTCGTATATTTTTTATTTGGCAGAATATTGTTCTTTGTTAATACCATGTGCCTAAGGATCTCTTTCATACTTATCATTCTTTCTTTCAGTGCAATGACCTTCGCACAGGATAAATCCAACAAGGGCAAAGAGTTTTGGCTGGGATATGGTTATAATTCATGGTTCTTTGTTCCAGATGGGGCCCTTCCTCCAAATTCACAGGAACTGAATCTTTATCTGTCCACTGAAGCTGCGGCTACGGTAACTGTTTCAATACCTAATACAGGCTGGAGCCAGACGCTTACTATCCCGGCCAATACCGTTGATGCCAGCATCCTTGTTCCTAAAACAGGGGCTAATGATGCCCGGATAATAAGTGAGGGTTTATCTAACAAAGCAGTACATATTGTGAGTGATACTCCTATCGTGGTGTTTGCTCATATGTACAATACACAAACATCTGGTGCCACTATGCTTATCCCGGTGGAGACCTATGGGTATAAATATTATTCGCTGAACTATTCACAATCACAATCCAATTCAAGAGTTCCTTATTCCTATTCCACCACGACAGCCAATGCTCCTAACTGGCATTCCTGGTTTTATGTAGTGGCATCCGAAGACAATACAAGGCTGCTGATAACCCCTTCAGATACTACTCAAAGCGGAATGCTGCCCGGTCAAACTTTTACTGTCAACCTGAACAAGGGGGAAGTGTATAATGTGATGGGCAAAATTGTAAATGGTGGAAATCAGCTCTGGCAGGCCAGCAAGGATCTAACAGGAAGCAAAGTAGTTTCTGTTCCCGGCAATGATGGTAATTGCCACCCTTTTGCCCTTTTTTCCGGCAGCGGGGGGATACGCCTTTGTTATTTTGACGGCGGAGAAGTGATGATGCAGCAGGCTTTTCCTGTGCAGGCATGGGGTACCCGTTACCTCACCTACCATATGCTCAACAATACGAATACTGATATCAATGATCCTTTCAAGAATTTCTACCGGATCGCCGTTGATGACCCAACTACTGCTGTGCTGCGGAACGGCATACCGCTGACAGGGCTTACAAATAATTTTTATTACGAGATCGTTGACAGTACCGGGGGCGATTATATCACCGCTGATAAACCAATCATGGTGGCACAATACACACCGGGCGGCAACCGCTGCTGGAACAACAGCCAGTTTGCCTATGGTGATCCGGAAATGATCTACCTCAGTCCGCTGGAACAAGGAAGTAAGGATGCACTGTTCTATGCCAACCGGAAAACCTTTATTGATTTCAATTACCTGAATGTACAAGTGAAAACAGCCGGCATACCCTCACTCAAACTGGATGGCAATCCATTTGATCCGGCCAATATCATTACACATCCTAATAACCCGGCGTATTCCGTTGCGGTGGCCCGAATAACAGGGGCGGCGGGTCAGCACCGGCTTACCTGCGATTCCATTTTTAACGCCACTATTTACGGACTCGGATATTTTGAAAGTTATGGTTACAACGTAGGCACCTTTGTTAATAACCTGAACAATTACACAGAAATAAAAAATACACTGAACACAAACGGCCAGATTGATACATTCACTTGTCCTAATACACCGGTTCGGTTGTTTGCAAAACTGGCTCATCCTGCTACTTCTATCACATGGAAATTAAGCCAGGTGCCGGGCATAACTCCCAATGCTGATTCTGTTATTACCAATCCAGTTCCGATCAGAATTGAAGTGATCAACGGAAGAACGTATTATGTATATACCCTGCAACAGGATTTTACATTTTCAAGTCCCGGAGTGTATAAAATACCGGTCTCCTATTCTGCTACTGTAATAGAAAATTGTAATCAAACAGAGAAAGCGGAATTGACCATTTTGGTAAAACCGGGGCCTGCTGCTGATTTTTCTATTTCCAATCAATTATGTTTGGCAGATACCGTTCGTTTTACCGGAACAACACCGGCAGGCTTGTTTAATTATACCAGTTATCTCTGGAACTTTGATGATGCCACCACCCAGAATACAGTCAATGCTAAAAAAAGATTTGCTACTACCGGTCCGCATGATGTTCGCTACAGGGTTTATGCAGACAATGGATGTATTGGCGATACAACAAAAACGATCACTATTGTAAACGGAACCGGCCCGGCACTTACATTAAATATTACCGGCAACAGGTGTAAAGACAGTGTACTCAGTTTTACTTCATCAATTGTTCCTTCCGCTAATCCTACCACCTGGTATTGGGATTTTGGCGGAGGACAAACTATTACTTCAACTACGAATAATATAGCCACGCATAGTTATCCTGCAGCCGGCACCAATATTCTTGTGAGGCATTCTGCTACGCTTACTACCGGTTGCAATCCTGATACAATTGATGTGATCATCCCGGTCATTCATAATAATCCTTCGGCATCATTCAGTATTGTTACCGATACGCTTTGTGCCAAAAAACCAATTCAGTTCCTTTCTACTACAACAGGTGTTGCATCATGGCATTGGGATTTTAGCAATGGTACGGGTAACGATGTGCCGCCATTTTTTCACACTTATAATAGCGCCGGCCCTTATACGATTACGATGACGATAAGAGATGCGAATGGTTGTGGTTCTGCCCCGGTCAGCAATACGATCACTATAAATCCTTTGCCCGCTATCAATGCCGGTCCTGATAAAGTTTTCAGTTTGGGGGCTTCAACAACACTGGATGCTACGATCAGTAACCCTTCCAATTATACTTTTTTATGGACACCTTCCACATTTCTTAATTCAGCAACCATATTGAACCCGGTTTCAACACCTGATATATTGACCACTTATACCATTACCGCAACAGATAAAATTACTTTCTGTACCAATAAAGATGGAGTGATAGTGAATCCTGTTTCAAAATTATTTATACCTACTGCCTTTACTCCGAACAATGATGGCAAGAATGACAGATGGAATATCCCGGGATTAGCTTTGTATCCTGAAGCGCTGGTGACCGTATTTGACAGGGCAGGGCAAAAAATGTTTGAGTCAAAAAATTACTTCAACAACTCCTGGAACGGCAGCTATGGTGGGGGCGGCATTCTTCCCGGCGGCGTTTATGTTTATATCATCCTGTTAAATGATGATAAGAAACAGGTGTTGAAAGGAACTGTAACTTTAATACGATAATCCACGGAGAAAAGCTCAATAATGGAAACCAGTACATACGATAAAGAAAAAAATTCGACAGAACGGGAGAAAAAAACAAGCATCCTTATTGCTGATGATCATAGTATGATCAGAAAAGGCCTTAAGCTGAACATGCAGCTGACCCTTGGCTATAATGATATAGAAGAAGTGGCTACCTGCAGCAGCCTGATGAATGAGCTGGTAAAGAAAAAATACACTCATCTTGTTCTCGATATTATTTTATCTGATGGAAGCACTTTGGAAGTGATCCCCAATATCCGCCGTGTATATCCCGATCTGCAAATTCTTATCTTTTCCATGCAGCCCGCCGAGATCTATGGCGAAGCATTGAAACAATATGGCATCAATTATTATTTGTCAAAATCTGTGGGTGATGAAGAAATGATACAGGTGTTGCAAAGATTTTTACAAAACGAAAAACCGGTGCGCCGGAATACTATTCCGCATCACGACAATCCTTTTACAACCCTTGCGCCAAGGGAACTGGAAATACTTCATTACATATTAAAAGGAGCCGGCACTAAAGAAATTGCCGAGATACTGAACCTGAAAATGAATACCGTTTCCACCATCAAGACCCGCATCTACGAAAAAACAAATGCGGCCAATATCAAAGAACTGATGGAACTGGCCACTCTATATAATGTGAACTATTAAAAGGGAATCTGTAATTTGGACAGGCAAAGTCTTTATGCCCCGCTTCTTTCTTTTGTTCTTATGCTGCTCCATCATTAGTGTTCCTGTTTTTACTCAAACAGGAATACGGCACCATATTGAGCAATTCACCACAGAGAATGGCCTGCCTTCGAACGGTATCAAGGGTTTACAATGGGATAAACAAACGGGTTTTTTATGGATCGCTACAGAAGCTGGTATGGTGCGTTACAACGGCATGGAGTTTAAAACCTATACCAGCGGGGACGATTCGCATATCTCGAATGAAAGGATACTTTTTCTGGTAAGGAATAATACAGGCACTATTTACACTGCAGACAATACGGGTAATCTTTTTTCTGTCAACAAGAACCGCCTCTCCTTCATAGAAAAAAAATTTATCTCCAATAATCCCCGCAGCAATGTAATGACCTTGGGCATATCTGATATTTTTTACAATACCAGGCGGGAGATCAGTACAGGTCAATTCCCAGTTCAATTTATAAGAGTAATGCCGGTGAATGATACAGCTGCATATATATGGTTGGCGGCTAGGCTATATTATTTTTCTATATCCATGAACGGTCCGCAGCAGATTAAACTGCCGATCCAAACAATCCCGCAGGCTTTTAAAACCGGTGGAGAGATTTTTATCGCTGACACAGTAAATAATATATGGCGGGTTGACAAGGGTGATCACCATTTGTCAAAGACCGATCTTCATTTTGACATTGGACCCGATAAAGGCAAGAGTGTTTTTCTTTGGGAAAACGGGATGGAACTGCCTTTGCTTTTGAATGGAAGCAAAATATGGAAGATCGTTTTTGCGAATGGAAAATTAAGTGCTGAACTTATTTCCGACCAAATACCACTGGATGTTTTGATACGGTACGCCCAATATGATGAATTCATGGGCACATTATTTCTGGGCGCCGATTCAAAAGGTCTTATTATTCTGAAAAAGGACAGGATCGAACAACTCAGGAAAAACAGAACTACTATTAGCGAAAGGACCTCTTATTACTCTCAACTTGAATTACCGGATGGTAATATCCTGACCAACGAAGGTCATTTGCTTGGAAAAAATGACCCCGAAAAGTCATCAGTTCCCTTCACGGGAGGGTTTAGTGTAAGCACATTTATGCAGGGTGATTCTCTTTTCTGGACCATGATGCGGGGAGCAGATATCACCTCGTTCTGCCTGCACAGTTATAATTTAAAAACCCATCAATTAAAAGCTTATCCCAGGATCAGGAATATTTATTCGCAACTGGCCATAACATATTCAGGGGGGCATTTGTATATGGTGGGAGAGCCGGGTATTTATAGACTGGAAGGAGATTCTCTCAGGACACTCCATACTTATCCTTCGGTGAGTACTCCGAGAATACATTTTGATCTGAAAGAAATTAAGCCCGGGCTGCTGGGTATGGCAACCTGTAATGCTTTGTTGACCTATGATATCAGGGCGAATAAAGTTGATACTGTTTTTTCATCAGAAAATTATTGTGTCCGCACCCTCTGGCAATACAAAGACTATACATTTTTTGGCACTTATGGAAATGGTCTTTATATAAGCAGGAATGGAAAAACAAAAGCATTGCCCCTGGATAAGAATCGGCATTTGCTTTATACCCATTGCTTTATTGAAGATGACAATGGCTATTGCTGGATCAGCACCAACCGTGGATTGTTCAAAGCAAGCATTGCAGAAATGATCAATGCATATGAAACGAATGCTGCCCAGGTCTATTATCATTATTTCGGCCGTAATGATGGAATGGATATGACGGAAATGAATGGCGGGTGTATGCCATGTGGGTTAACCATGAAAAATAAAACCATTTCTTTTCCAACGATGGAGGGATTGCTTTGGGTAGAACCCGGCAAGGCGATGCCCCGCCTGCCTGATGGTGAGATCTTTATAGATGAAATAAAAGTAGATAACAGGCAAATAGAATTATCTGTTTTGGAAAAGGAAAAACTTAGCCCCTCGAAGCATGACATTCTCGTCAGGCTTGGCTTTGCTGCCTGGTGTAATAAAGAAAATGTTTACCTGCAATACCGCCTCAACGATAAGGGAGATTGGAAACCTGTGAACATAGATAACGGCGCAGTTATAGAGCTCAATAATCTTAGCAGCGGTGATTATATATTGAAGATCCGTAAGCTGAATGGATTTGGCGTTAACAATTATTCCTATAAAGAAATCCATTTTAGCATACCAAGGCCATGGAACCAGCAGTGGTGGTTTTACCTATTGAGCCTGGCAGCAGCAGGGGGTATCATCGTAATGTATTTCAGGTATCGTACCAACCAGTTCAAACTCCGGCAACACAAACTGGAAAAACAAGTTGCCGAAAAAACAAAAGAGCTGCAGGAGCAAAACGAGATCCTTGAAAAAAATAATTCTATAAAGACAAGGCTGATCTCTATTATCAGTCATGATATTGTTACTCCATTAAAGTTTGTAACTGTTGCCGGTAACAGGTTACTGGAAAAAAGAGAGGTAATGCCGGAAGTGTTGCAACAAGAGACGATAAAAGAAATGACCAACACTTCGCAGGAGTTGCAATTGCTTTCTACCAACATTCTTAACTGGATAAAATACCAGAATGAGAACCGCCGGATGGTAAAAGAAACATTTGACCTGCATGAAATGGTGAAACAGGTTTTTGGCATCCTGCAATCGCTGGCAAAGCAAAAAGGTTTGATCATTAATAATGAAGTGCCTGCTGATATGCCGCTATACCAATATTATGAGCCTGTAAAGATCCTTGTCTATAACCTGATGACAAATGCGATCCAGTTCACAGAAAAAGGATCTATTTCAGTAAACGCTGCCAGGGAAAATTGGTTTATTACAGTGTCCGTAAAAGATGAAGGCATTGGGATGACGCCGGAACAAATTCAAAGACTGATGGCAGAAGAAGTTGTTATTACTTCAGCAAACGTTGATAATAAAAGAGGGCATGGCCTTGGCTTCCTTATCATTAAAGACCTGGTAAAAACAATGGAAGCCTCTCTTACCATTGAAAGCAAAAAGGATGGAGGAACAACCATTTCGGTAAGAATACCTGCTGCAAAAAATGGAGGTAACTGACATTTCGTAAACCCCCTTCGTAATTTTCTTTTGGATTGCCCGGCTACTTAAAGGGTTCGGGCATTGAATTTGATACTTTACAGCAAACCATTTGCTATGAAGAAAGTTCTATTCTCTCCGCTTGCGGTCTTATTCTTTTTTATATTTCAGTCAAACACAACAACCGCTCAGCCGGTTCTTACATTTAATAGTTTTGCTTCTGGTTTGTCATCGCCGGTTGATATCACCAATGCAGGTGATGGAAGTAACCGGTTATTTATTGTACAACAAGGTGGAACTATACGCATACATGATGGCACATCGCTATTGGTAACTCCCTTCCTCAATATCAGCAGCATCATTACTTCCGGGGGCGAAAGAGGTTTACTCAGTCTCGCTTTTCATCCTGATTATGAAACTAATCGTTACTTTTTTGTTTACTATACCAATCTCAGTGGCGATATCACTATTGCCCGTTATCAAACACAAGCCGGTGATCCTAACCTGGCTGATCCGCTGAGTGGTGTAGTATTATTAAACATACCAAAGCCCTTTTCCAATCATAATGGCGGTGATCTGAATTTTGGCCCTGATGGTTATTTATATTTTGCAACGGGTGACGGGGGCAGCGGTGGCGATCCGAATAATTATGCCCAAACCGGCACTTCATTATTGGGGAAGATGATCCGCATTGATGTAAGTAATTTTTCAACTGCACCCTATTATTTTATTCCTGCTGATAATCCTTATGTGGCCGATCCGCTGGTAGATGATCGTATATGGGCTCTTGGTCTTCGCAATCCATGGCGCTGGAGTTTTGACAGATCAACAAATGATATGTGGATCGCTGATGTGGGGCAGGGTGCATGGGAAGAAGTGAATTTTCGCTCAACCGGAGCAACCGGGGGTATCAATTATGGCTGGCGTTGCTATGAAGGCAATGCTGCATACAATACAGCCGGTTGTCAGCCGCAAAGCAGCTACATCTCTCCCATTTTTGTCTATCCGCATTCGTTTGCTACGGGAGGATTTTCCATCACTGGTGGTTTTGTGTATCGGGGTGCTGAACATGCAGGGCTTTTTGGTTATTATATCTGCGCCGATTATGTATCCGGAAATGTTTGGCTTATTAATCCTGATGGCGGTGGCGGATGGACAGCAACTATGCAATCCGGTTTGCCGGGAAATATTTCTGGTTTTGGCGAAGCAGAAGATGCGACACTATTTGCTGTATCGCTGGGCGGAACTGTTTATAAAGTAGATCTGTCCGTAGTATTTCCTTTTACATTACTTTCTTTCAGTGGTCATAAAATGAATGGATACAATGAGCTGAAATGGAAAACAAGTGATGAGCAAAACATGAACAGGTATATTGTTGAGTACAGTACCGATGGTGTGTATTTCCAGTATGGTGGCGAGGTGGCGGCCCGCAACCAACCCGGTGTTCAGCAATATCGTTTCATGCATTTTACTACCGGGTCAGGAAAAATATTTTATCGATTGAAAGCCGAAAACCTGGATCGTTCTATTAATTATTCTGCTGTAATTGGCATTGATCTGAAAGAAGGTCATATTAAAGTTTCGCCAACTTTTATTTCAGATAATTTACTTCGTATTTCATCTGAAAAAGTGATGAACAGGCTAATTATCACTGATAGTTACGGAAGAATAGTATTAAGGAAAGAATTAAACGGTCAGCAAGGTTTTTTAACAGTACAGCTGCCAACAGTAGCAAAGGGTATGTATTGGGTAAAATTTGAAACGGCTACAGGCTTTGAAGTGTTCAGGATCGTAATTGGCTGATGTAATTGTAGCATTTATTTTTTCTCATTGAGGATGGTGATGATAAGCGCTGGCTCAAATCCTTTTGTAATGAGATAGTCCAATGTTTTTTTCTTGCGGATCAAATATTGCTCATGCTTTAACGCCGCATATTTTTCTTTAGCTAGTTTATGCAGCATTTTTAAATACTCTTCCTCATCAATTTGCTTTAATGCTTTTTTGATGGAGTATTCGCTAACCTGCTTTTGTTTTAGCTCATATTTTATTTTCACCCTGCCCCATTGCTTGATCCGCCATTTACCCCCGGCATAAGCAATCGCAAATCTTTCTTCATTCAAATAACTTTCTTCGATCAATGCAGCAATGATCTCATCATGATCCCTTTTCCAAACGCCAAGTGAGTATAATTTTTCTTTTACCTCACTGTGACATCTTTCCTGGTAGGCGCAGTAGTGTTTTAGTTTTTGCAATGCCTGTTCTTTGGTCAGTTGTTTTTTATACATCGCTGTAAAAATAAAAAGCCCCGGCGAAGTTCACCGGGGTGAGAGTAGATTTGTTTTCATGCACCGGGTTTTAATTTCTTTTCCAGGGTATGTCGAGTATTCTTGCCGACGGTCCCGATTTTCTTATGTCTGCCGGCCGCCTGTCAACAAAAAATATAATGGGTTCGGTAATTCCGTCACCATTCACATCGCCATCACCAAAGGGACGGCCCTGTGAATCGAATGTTTGAATGGTCCATATAAATGCATAAGCATCCGGCTCCATATCCGGGCCGATCGTTCTTCTCGTTGTGTCTTTCAATCTTTCTGCATCTCCATCATCATCTGTATCTATGCAACATTTTGTCATTCCCAATTGCGGCTGCCATATATATTGCGTAGTGCCAACAACATCTTTTGCCAGCAAAGGTTGATTGCTCCGCAATGCCTGCATAGCTGTTTGATTTTCCAATATCTCAAAAACAGTAACACGATAGGTAATGATCTCTGCAGGTCTTGGTGATACGGGTGTCCAGCGGAAAGTAATTGTTGATTGCGCTTTTTCGATATCCAATACCGATTCATTAGCCGGCATCATGGGTATCGGTAATTGATATGCGGCAATATTGAAATTCCTGCATCGTACTTCGCTCAATACACGGTAATCAATTTGATTTACCAATTGCACACATATTTGATAATTATCTGCCGGAAGCTTTCCCGTTTTGTCCAATGACGATTTGAATTTACCATTGAAGATCATTACATCAAGCGGCAGGACATCCGCTGCATATAATATAAGACT
This sequence comes from Chitinophagaceae bacterium, assembly GCA_013140985.1. Classification (GTDB taxonomy): domain Bacteria; phylum Bacteroidota; class Bacteroidia; order Chitinophagales; family Chitinophagaceae; genus JJ008. The sequence continues at coordinate 95,925 of JABFRU010000011.1, forward strand.
GCTTCCTCCCACATTTATCGGTCTTGCCCTGGCAAGATCGGTAGTGCCCACCACTGTTCCATCAAGCAATTTTATTTCTGTTTTGATCAATGCTTTAAAACTTACACCAATCGGGCTGGAAACAATATAGGTGAGTGTCTTAATGTCCCAGTCTATCAAAGTGCCTGGCGGCATCGGTACTATCGTAAGTTGTGTGCTCAGTTGTGCCAGAGATGTTTTAGTAACAAAACAAATGGCTGCTATTAGAAATAATTTTTTCATACTTTTTTATTTAACCCCCGTCAGCGTTTTCAACGGCTGGTAGGGTAATTATCATTTACCAAATCTGTAAAGCAATCCTGTGCGGACATTGCTTTCGAGATAGCTTGCATTATTAGGTGTTATTTCATTGCCGTATTTAAATTGGTTGGTACATACAAAAACATTCCATGTCACCCGATCAGAGATTTTCCAATCATCACTGAATGTGAAAATGATATTATTGTTGCCCTTAAAACTATTGGTCTTTGAATAGTTGTATTGCAATTGTGCCCGCAGGTTCATTTTCTTTTTGGCCGCCTGCATGGAAGCTCCTGCGCTAACAGTAAATAATGTCAATTTAAACCCGGGTACTGAATTATAGAAATACATAGCTGTAAAGTCAGGAGATATATTTCCTTTTAAAAATGTAGGTACATAGGTAAGCAGGCCCGTGTGTGTATTGTTAGATGTAGTAAGGCCTGTCAGCACATCTCTTTCTTCATACTTGCTGTAATTATAATTCAGGCTGAGCAAGTGGATCACTTTATCATTACCCCATGTGTAGGATGGATTGATACCAAGATCATTGCTTACATTTTTTATTCCATAAGGATTAATACCTCCGGGTGCCTGGAATCCAAAATTGTTAAAGCTGATATTCAGATTCCAGTGATCATTGAACTGTGTGAACCAGTTCAGGTTGCCAATAAATTGTTTAGCCCTGAGTGTTGTATTGCTCACATTGTTCACCCGTTGACCAATACTTGCTACCACATTCATTTTGTGGCCGCCATTTTTATCTTTCACCGCATTGAATCTTGTATTCAATGTATAATCAAATCTGTCGGGCAATAAAAAAGGATAGCCCGGTGTTTGAAATCCCGCACCCAGGTATTTAAGCTTTATACCAATATCAACGTTCTGCGTCTTTCTTCCTGCACCAAAGTCAGCGGCATAATCCTTTACGGTAGATGTATGTCCGTCAATAAAAGGTTTGAATGATGGCTTGCTGCTATCCTGCGGAAGCAATAGATTTTTTGTATAAATAGATTGTGCTGCTTCTCCATTCACATACCATCCGCCTTTTATCATTGCCTTTCCGGATACACTCATCGTAAATCCTTCCTGGGGATTGATCCCAACTGGCGGCGTGTTGACAGATGTTGTATCATCTTTTGCTTTTACAAAATTAACCGCCGCTTCATATTTGCCTTCTTTTGCCACACCCAGCGAAGACATCCAGTTCCATCGCTGATACGAACCGGTAGTTGCCGGCGGGCCTGTAAAAAAGTTTATGCCTTGTTGTGATACCCCGGTAAAAAATTTGATCATGAATATTCCCGGGCGAAGATCAACACCTCCGCCAAACACGCCAATATCGCCGGTGCTAAGCGCTGAATAATTCAAGTATTGTGTTCCTAATTGAAGCTCTGCCCACTTATATTTTGGATTTAATCCAAAACTATTCATCGGGTTGGTGATGAACTGGCCAAAGCTTTGTTTGCTTATTCCGCTATAAGGTCCCGCATAATTTGTCGGCTTCATTGCAAAATTGAAATTGAAAGGCAGCGAGAAATTTTTTCCAAACTTCATGTTCGGGGAAAAATTAAACCGTACCTGGTTCCAGGGTTTGCGGGGCATAAATCCTGTCCAGCCGCCGGGTTTGCGATGCAATCCATAATATTCATAACTCACTCCCATAGTACCGCTGATACTGAGTTTTCCTTTTGCAGAATCTTCTTGTGCATCGGCAACATTAAAGCAGCCAATGAATAGCAGAAAGATGATCGGTGGTTTTATTAGCTTTCTCATGTGTTAGAATGGCTTCTTGCTTTTTATTACAAATTCGAAACAGGCGATCACTTCACATTCCTTGCAATGCTCATCCCGGAAAGTGAACTTCACACAGATCCTTCCTTTGAACTCACAACAATCAATAGCTGGTGGCGGCGGCAACAGGAAGTTCATAGCTATCGGTGAATTATTATTAAGAATAAATGTACTGCCATTGCTCCATACTATTTCTCTCGGATTCTTATATACTCCCGGTCCTGTTGGATTGAATGGATGAACTGTTGAATTAAACATAGTGATCTTAGGCTGTGCCGCCGGTATGCCAATACTGTTTGCTGATAAAACACTGGCCCATGTGTAGGGAAGGTTCACACACTTCATACATTCCTTATTATAATTATCAGTAATTGTATAACTCAGTACTTCGGCCCTTACTTCTGTCAACGGCACTCCTGCCAGCCCATTGATCACAAAATTTTCGCTGATCACTGTGGCATTGTATTGCTGGTTAAAGTTAGAAGTGATCTTTGTTGTATCAACCTTGATAGCATAAGGACAACAACTGGTATCCTTCGGACATTCTGTTCTGAACCTTACAACACAGCTATCACATTTTGCCGTGCCGCACCAACCGTATAATGTAACAGTATAAATTCCTGTTTGATTCGGAATGAATGTCAGCGGTGCATTACCAGAGATCGGTGACCCGCTTGGCATCTGCAATGTATAAGTAACATTGGCCGGGCAATTGTTGGGATCAGGACAAATATAAGTGGCCTGCACTGTTACCGGTTGATTGCATTTTACCGTATAATCCTTCTTACACTCAAATGGTTTACTTTGATTTTGCGTTGTATATGCTTTAGTTCCCCACTTGCTTCCTTTGCAATCACAGGCAGCCGGTTCGCAGTTTACGGTAAGGTCAATGACGCAACTATCGCAGATCTTATTTCCGCACCATCCATATAGTGTAAGTGTATAAACCCCGTTTTGTGAGAATGTATAACTGAACGCAACATTACCCGCTATTGGCGATCCGCTTGGCGGTTGTAGTGAATAAGTAACTTTCGGGGGACAATTCGCAGTATCCTTGCAGATATAGGATGCATTGAAAGTATAAGTCTGGTTGCATTTCAATACATAGTTGTTCTTGCAGTTTAATTTTAAAGGTCCGCTGCCGCCGCCAGGGTTTCCAATATTTGCTTTCGCTTTGCCGGGAATGTTTTCTCCTTCTGTTAAAATAATATCGCCCCAGCTGCTTTCATCACAATTACAGGTGTCACAGGAAGGAACAACAATTGAATAAGTAGCGCTGGTGTCTTTACAGCCTGTTATCGGATCAGTAACTACAATATGATAGGTTCCTGTTGCTGCAGGGCTATAGGTTGGGTTGGGTCCATTACTTCCAACCGCACTTCCATTTAAATACCATTGAATAGTATAGTTCGATGCAAATTGCCCGATCAATGGTTTGGGTGCATAGATGGTGAAATTACCGGTAGAGTCACGACAGGTACATGGAATACTATCGCAATAATGAGGGAACAGGTCTGTCGGCGGCCTTGGATTGATCTTAATGCTCTTACTACTGGTACATCCGGTTACAGGATGAGTATAAGTGGCTGTATAAACTCCTGCAGAGAAAACAGTGATACTTGTTGTAGCCGCACCAGTATTCCATGTTATATTATTTGCGTAATTAGTAACAGCTAATGTGATCGGTACTCCTTCGCAAAGGCTGGCCGGTGCTGCAATGACAGGTTGTGCCGGAATGGGATTCACTGTTATCGTTAACGAGCAAGTATCAGAGCAACCATACTCATTGGTAAGTATAAGATTGAATATGGTTGTAACGCCAACCGACGTCATATACATTTGCCCTGATGCCAATTGCGAACCGTAATTGCCATTCGCATACCAGTCGGAAGTATATCCCGGTAAATGATTAGGACTGCTCAGCATTACATTACCCGGTCCGCATAATTTGGATGAAGGTGATGCGGCAATTAATGCTTTAGGTTTTGTAACCGCTTTTACTTCTACTTTATTGCTTGTGCACTTACAGAAACCGGGGCCGGGGCCGGTGATCACTACACGATAGAAACCAACAACCGTAGTTGAATACGTTATCGTATTGTTTGTTCCCGGTGCTGCAACCCAGTTACCCGGAGATGATTCATACTCCCACAAATAAGTGGCGCCGGCAATATTGGGTGCTGTTAATGTAGCAGAACCACCCGGACAGATATATCCTGGCAATATTGTGCAGGGTCCTATGCCGGGTTGTACATTGATGCTATCAGTAGCAGTGCAGGTATTTCCCAATCCATCAACAATGGTTAATGTAACAGTGAATGGCCCTGATGAATTATAAATATGTGTGCTTGATGGAGTATAGGCAGTAAACCCATCGCCAAAATTCCATGTATAGCTTGTTATGGTAAAAGATGGTGAACCGGAAATACTGAATGTTGTTGGCACGCCTGTACAAACAGGAGATGGAACAACACTTATTGCCAATGGTACATAGTTGACGGTATGTGTTGCTGTGCTGGTACAGGTTACCTGTCCGTCATTGTAAGTGATCGTTAACGTAATTGTATAAGTACCGGCGTTGGCATAACAATTCGGTCCGGGATTTTGTGCTGTTGATGTATTACCATCACCAAAATTCCATAGGTAGCTTATATAAGATGGATTGGCGATAACTGTTGATGTGTTGGTCACATTCAAACATCCGTTACAACCTAATGTATATAAGAATGCTGCCTGTATCGGAACAGTAACTGTTGTTGCGGTGCAATTACCGGTACAACTTGTCGGATTAGGTGAAGGAGGCCCTACACAGAATGTAACGCAATAAACTCCTGCACTATTATATACATGTGTGACCGGCACGCCAGATGCACCAGTTGCTGTATTACCATCACCAAAATTCCAGGTGATAGTAGCACCAGTTGGGTTTGGCGTAGTGCCGGTGAAAGTATAACTGTTGCAGCTGTTCCTGACCACACTGGTGATCTGCGGAGTGTTTACATCCGGGCAACAAACTTTCTTCACATTAAATTGAAGATATTTTGTACAGTTACCATAGGTCACTATCACATAATAATTACCATGTGATGGTGTTGTATAGGTTGAATTGGTAGCTCCGCCAATAAGTGAGCCCGAAGGATGTGTTCCGGTGTACCATTGATAAGTAAATGTTCCGGCAATTGGTTTTACTACTGTTACTCCAAGCACTTCATTCGTTGCTGTTCCGTTACAGGTACCCACACCGCAGGTAACTGGTATGATCGCAAATGGATCTTCAACAATATAAGTTGCCACATCACTACAACCACCTTTTGTAACAGTAACAGTATAAGTACCCGGTGTAGTAATATTATTGATGTTTGTCGGAGACCAGGTGATTGTTGCTCCGCCTGGCGCCCCGTTTACTGATAATGACACTCCTCCCGGAGAACAAATATCAATTCCTGATGCCACTATTGAAACATTGAACTTGGGCCAAACCTGTACACCTGTCAATGGTGTTGCATTGCCACATGCTGTTGACGCATTGATAGTAGCAGGCCACGGACCTGTACCCGGAGTACCGTGCCATAGTACAGTAATATTGCTTGTTCCTTGTCCGGATATGATCGTTCCCTGGCTGGCGGGAGAGATGCTCCATGTAATCGTTTCTCCCGGTGGCAAAGTGCCGCCTGTTAATGTATAGGTTCCGTTTCCATCCACACATACATTCATCGTGCCGGTTATGTTTCCAACTGTTGCAAGATTTACATTGAGTGTGGCAGGTGCTGATGGACATGATGGGAAACCATTGGCTTGCAGCACAACAGATATCGTTCCCGGCACTGTTGCCCAAATAATATTGGCTGAATTACCTGTTGTTGTTGCAAGATTACCCGGTTGAAATGATCCGGATCCTCCTGTGATCGACCACAAATAATGGTAACCGCTTGGTGCACTCGTACTCATTGTATAAGTGTACTGCGAACCGATACAAACTGTGATCGGGCCGTTGATAACTCCCGGTGTTAATGTAGGTAATACAGTGATCTTTATTTGCTGTGGATTTGCAATACCGCTGTTGCAATAAGTATTGGCCGTTTCAATTACCTGTACAGTATATGTTCCCGGAATTGTAAATATTGGGTTGAAGGTTGGTCCCGTGAATGTCAGTGGGCTTGCGCCGGTATTCACTGGTAATATGCTCCAGTTAAATGTTCCTGCTGCCGGAAATACGGAAAGGTTTGCTCCGGGAGGCCCTGTACAAACCGTCTGATCATAATAAGCCGTCCATTTATCTGATGGATTAATAGTGAGAGAACCACTGCTGCTGCAACAGATATGTTTGTTATCAAGATTAACGGTCAATTGATAAGTGCCCGGAGGCGCTGCTGACCAATTTATCCATACTGTATTATTATCGGGATAGGTATTAATTAAATTATCATGATTGGTTGCGTTGGTAATATTGTTCAGCGTCCAGGTATAAAATGTTCCGGGTAACACTGGTAAAGTATAAGACGTTGTTGAAGTATTGCATGGACTTGTGTTACCAATAATAACAGGGTTCGTTGGAATGATCGGAACAGGAACAGATGCGATACATCCGCCGGGGCATTGCGCCTGTATCTGACCTTGTGGAGTACCATTACCCCAAACAATAGTGATCGTATTCGCTGTTGATGCGATCATGGTTCCGCCCACAACAGGAAGCCATGTTACACTCGGGCAACCCACTGCTGTATATTTCACCGTATCACCCGGGCAGACCGTACTGATACAATCGATCTTCAATACTCCCGGTACAATAGTTACTTGCTTAGTTATCGTATCTGCACAACATGTTTTGATCATTGTGCTTGAATCAGGAGGATTGCCGCCACTGCTGCTTACAGTGATAAAGCTGTAAGTGATCAGCGTAACCGTATAGGTTCCAGGTGAATTATACTGATGCGTAACAGGAGTATTTCCTGAAACAGTAGCATAATTATTACTTCCGGAAGGAATATCTCCAAAATTCCAGGAATACATAAAGCTGCCGGAGTATGTTGTCGTTCCGGTAAATGTTATCGTAGAACCGGCGCAAACATTATTCGGTGTAAATGTAAAACCGGCAATGGGTTTGTCTTTCACTGTTACTTTAAGACAAGAGGTAAACACATTGCCCGATGGATCCGTTGCAGTAAGCGTCAATGTAAATATTCCTGTTTGCGGCCATGTGATGCTTATACCCGGACTTGTATTGTTGGGATTGATCGTTACCGGCGCAGGCCCGGTCGCTGTCCAGTTGTAAGTCCATCCTCCTCCTGTTATGGAAGAAGCGTAGTTATAAGATACACCAAGGCATACAGCGACCTCCTTGCATTCTTTTCCATTGGAAATGCCGGCCTGGTCATGCGGATCTCTCTCATAACAGTCGTTGCCTTTGTATAAGATCTCTACCTGGTTACAGGTTTGTGCGGATAGTTTGTTATTCGTCGCAGTGAATAGTGCTGCAACGAAAAGCGTTATCGCTAAGATGATAGTCTTTTTCATTGCAGTTTAATTTGATTTGTCTTTAGTTGGGTTATCTGTACCGCTTCCGGTATCTGTTCCTCCACCGCCTGTTGGAAGGCAGCCGGTCTTTTTCTTCTGGTAGCAAACTACTTTGCTGCAGACCGTACAGTCGGTGAATTCAATTTTGTACCGTATGCACCATCGGAACAAAGTGCTGCAACATGGCATAAGTGGTGTGGTGATGCCAATACTGAGGCTTGATTGCGGTCCGTTCCATTGCTGGCTGTTGGTACCATTCAAAAAATGTCCATACAGTGTTGCGTCTTTGTCGCAGGGAATGCACTGGTCATTCTCAGGTATCATTTCAAAATACACCAGTTCTGCTGTGATGGTCTTGATCGTTTTCGGCGGCGTAGTTGTAACAGTTATCGATTGATTGAATGAAATGCCGCTGTTGGTAACAGATATCTGTCCCGGCGCTGGTGTCTTCAGTATAAAATTCTTTTCGTCACATGCGTCGCAGCGGCAATGCAATGTATCCGCTTCCACTTCTGTTTCCGTGATCGCATTGTCAACAGGATCTTCTGCTGCTACCCATATGCGGATGATCTTCGCTGTATCAATACAATTTACCTGGCCAGTAAAGATCTGTGAGCCATTGCCCGGGATATTCACAGGAGGCAGAGGTGTAAGTGGTGATGGGATGATATTCGCTGTTACCCCGTTTATCTTATCGATCTTGATTTGAGTGATCTTGACAGGAGTGGCGAGGTTATTTTTTATTTTAAGATAGATATTTTGTTTGCCATCCTTACAGCATTCAACATTGAAACTGTCAATTTGTATATCAATATCATTATTGGCAATTTTAAATACGGCTGGTTCGCTGGTACAGGTGCTGCGCCCTGATGCATCCATCATTTCAACAGCCCAGATAAAATCGCAGAGATAAGGTGGTTTGCAGGGACCCGTTAAAAAACTGCTTATAGTTACTTCATTTGCATTTCTTACTTCTCTTGTAACAATAGGATTGTTTGTCTTCATCGCCTGTGTACCATTCTGTCCCTGCATCAGTTGCCATACCTTTAACCTGTAAGCAGGAGCTTCTCCCGCTGTTGATGCTTTTGTCCATTTGAATGTTATTCCTTGTTTAGCATCTGCTAAGCGAAATTCTTTTTTGTCTTCCGGTAATGCATTGGCCGGGCATTTTGCCGGCTCTTCTTCTGTTATTTTAAATGTTGTCGGCTCGCTACTACAAGTAACAGCGCCTGATGCATCCATCATGTCAACAGCCCAGATAAAATCGCAGAGGTAAGGTGGTCTGCAGGGGCCTGTGTAAATTCCACTGACTGTTGCTTCTGAAATATCAACTACATCTTTTGTTACAATTGGGTTGTTGGTACGCATCGCTGCTGTTCCATTCTGTCCCTGCATCAATTGCCATACTTTCAAGCGGTAGGTTACCGGTTCCCGGGGCTTGGGTACCAATGCTGTCCAACGGAATTTTATTGATTTATCTATTTGTAATTCTTTAGGGTTGTATTGTGCTCTGTTCTCAGGCATTGTATTCGCCGGACACTTGGATGTTTCTCCTGTTATTTTAAATGTTGTCGGCTCGCTGCTACAAGTAACAGCGCCTGATGCATCCATCATATCAACAACCCAGATAAAATCACAGAGATATGGCGGTCTGCAGGGACCGGTGTAAATACTGTTGATGCTTATTTCATTTACATTTCTTGCTTCTCTTGTAACGATAGGATTGTTTGTTCTCATCGCCTGTGTTCCATTCTGGCCTTGCATCAGTTGCCATACTCTTAGCCGGTATGTTGCAGCTTGTCCTGCTGTAGCGGTGTTTGTCCATTTGAAGGTTATCGCTTTGGCATCTGCCGGAAGAATTTCTTTTTTGTCTTGCGGCAATGTATTGGCCGGGCATTTCGAATTCTCTTCTGTTATGCCAAATGTATATGGCTCACTTGTCCCGTTATTATTCCCCATGGGTTTACCGGCACGGTTCAACGCTTGCACATTCCAGATAAAATCGCAGAGATAGGGCGGTCTGCACGGGCCTGTCAATATACTACTGACTGTCGCCTGCGTAAGATTATCAACATCTTTTTGTATCAATGGGGTATTTGTTCTCATGGCCTGTGTTCCTGTTTGTCCCTGCATCAGTTGCCATACTCTTAAGCGATAAGTAACGGGTTCTCTTGGTTTGGGAACTAATGGTGTCCAGCGAAACGTAACAGGGCCTTCCAATTGTGCCGGGCTAAATTTCTTTTCGCTCTCGGGAGTGATCAATGTAGGCGGCGCATATTCAACATTCGCTGGTTCTACTTTAAAGTCTTTGCATACTTCACGGCTGATAGCGATCTTATCGAGATTGAAGAACTGTGCGCAGATAGTATATGTGCCTTCTTTCAGTTCATGACAGTTGGTAAGCATGCCCACCAGGTCGGCCGTATTGAAAGTTCTTACATCAAAAGGATCGATCGGTCTTGCGGTGGCGACTGTGGTACCACAGATCATAGCGCTGCCGCTTCTTATTTGTAAGACCAACAAGGTTTCTTTTATTCTTGCACCGGGCACTTTTTGTGCCACCAGTATCAGTGCGGCGGGGGTAGAGACCCAGCTGTCAACGGTTCCCGGTAAAGTGTTCTTTACCGTGAATGTGGGGATATTGATCTGGTTGAGCTGGCCTGCCTGGCCATTTGCTAACAAACAAAATGGCAAACAAAGCAGCAGGAGTTTTAGTTTCTTCATAAAAGAGTTTTATCAGAAAAAAATCAAATCCTTTTTATCATTTACACTCCAACCAGCCACAACCGGCAGAATGAAGTGGATTGTGGCAGTACACTGTTTTACAATTTTTACTTGGATCGTCGCCCCAGGACGGTATGCCCGGCTGATATGCGGATCCGGATATACTTTTGCTTCCCGCTACTACTACTTTTGGCGAAGGCATAGCTGTGCTTTGCTTCAATACTATCTCAACAATATTTCCGGCAGCATCATAAATAATTTTTTCAATTGGCAGAGAAACAGGGTGTAAATCCTGTTTGGCGTTCATGCTTTTTGCCGTTGGCTGATTTTTGTCCAACTCTTTATCCAATGCTTTCGATTGAGGCTGATTTTTGTCTAGTTCTTTATCCAATGCTTTCGATTGAGGCTGATTTTTGTCTAGTTCTTTATCCAATGCCTTCGATTGAGGCTGATTTTTGTCTAGTTCTTTATCCAATGCCTTCGATTGAGGCTGATTTTTGTCTAGTTCTTTATCCAATGCTTTCGATTGAGGCTGATTTTTGTCTAGTTCTTTATCCCGTCTTTGGGTAGCCCCTAATTTTATATCTACTCCATGCACAGGATCTCCATTCGCTAAGTTTTTTGATCCGAGTTTAATGTCAACACCATGAACGGGATCACCATTTGCACTCACTGACTTAACTCCAAGCTTTACATCTACTCCATGTGCAGGATCGCCATTGGCATTAGTAGCCATTACAGTTACTATGATTTCGACGTTTTGTATTTGATCAACATCTTCTTTCTTTCCTTCAAATCCCAATTTGATATCAACACCATGGATAGGATCGCCCTGCGCACTGGCAGACTTGACCCCGAGTTTTACATCCACTCCATGTACAGGATCTCCGTTGGCGCTGACTGATTTAGTTACGGCTCCCAGTTTTACATCCACCCCATGTACAGGGTCTCCATTAGCATTCGTAACCTTTATCGCTGAACCCAGTTTTATATCAACACCATGCACCGGATCGCCGTTAGCATTTTTTGCGATCGCTCCTAATTTTATATCAACACCATGTATCGGATCACATTTTGTTTCAAATCCCAATTTTATGTCCACGCCATGGATCGGGTCGCCCTGTGCATTCACTGACTTAGCTTCGTTGATCATAAATGAAAAGGCGCCGCTTCTTCCGTAACTCTTTGTTGCATCACTACTGCTGATCGCTTCTACAGCCCAGATAAAATCGCAGAGATAAGGAGGTTTGCAGGGGCCTGTCAATACTGTAACAGACGCCTGTGTTACGTTCGATACATCTTTTGTAACAACAGGTTGATTGGCGCTCATGGCTTGTGTGCCGTTTTGTCCCTGCATCAGTTGCCATACTCTCAACCGATAAATGACCGGGCCTTGTGGTCTTGGTACTACCGGCGCCCAGCGAAACAGGATCGGTTTATTTATTTCAGTTGCTTCAAATCCTTTTGCATCTGCGGGGCTGATCAGGTTGATCTGTCCGCTGCTATTGGGATTGCCTGTGTTGGTTTGCCCGGTTTCTGTTTTAGTGGGAGGATTATTTTCTTTTGTCCGCTGTGAAAAAGCGGCAAAGGATAAAGTGAGGAAGAGAATGGTAGTTAGCTTCTTCATATGCGGAAGGTTGATGGTGACTTGCAAATAATTTAGCCAATGTAAAAATGGGAAGAAGAATTGCCTGTTTTTGCCGGATTGTATATGTGTGAGGGGTGGTTGTATATGTGTATATCAGGATTTCCTCCTGATCCACTTCTCAAATCTTGCCAAGAAATCTTCCTTCCGCCTGGAAGCAACGGGAATTTCTTTTCCGTTCTCCAGCAGCACTTCACCACCGTTGCCTTTGACATATTCTTTTATATAACCAAGATTGATGATATACTTGTCATGAATCCGGGTAAAATTATTTTCCGGCAATAATTTTTCGTATTCGCCCAATTGCCTTGACACAACGATCTTTTTATCATCCTTCATATAAAAATGAGTATAGTTGCCGCTGCTTTCGCAATACATGATGTCTGCGATCTTGACGAACAACAATCCGTTGCTGGTGGAGAGAGGGATTTTGTCCGGCGCTGATTGCCTTGAATTGTGCTCAAGCAAACTGAACAAATTCTTATTGACATTTTTCTCTTCTATTCTTTTGGCGGCCACATTTACCGCTGCAATTAGTTTTTCTGTATTGATAGGCTTGGTAATATAGCCGGTAGCATGATGTTCAAAAGCTTCAATGGCATAATGGCTATAAGCGGTAACAAAGATCACTTCAAAAGGAATCGGCTCTAATTTTTTCAGCAGATCAAATCCATTCAGGTGCGGCATTTCCACATCAAGGAATAATAGCTGCGGCTGTTTATCTTCCAGTAATGTCAATCCTTTTTTTGCATCGCTTTCTGTCGCCACCACTTCCGCCTGCGGACAATGTGCCGCCAGCATTTTCTGGAGCAGCTGAATATTCTTCGGCTCGTCATCAATGATTATGGTGGAAATGGTTCTCATTAAAAACAAATTACATTAAAGCGCCAGATAAAAACTAAAAGATAATAGATAAAAGTTCTTTATGATCCGGTTCTTTCCGCATTTGAAAAATTCCCTAACTATAAAGTGACCAGCAGTAAAAGAATTTTTAACTGTTAGTTTTTATCTTTTATCTACTTATGGTTTCAGTTCTAATGGTATGCTGACAATAATTGTTGTTCCGCTTGCAATTCCTGCTCCATCTTTTTTATCAATCACCTGTTGTTGTATATTATACAATTCCGCTCTTCTCCTGCTCAACTGCATCCCCCGGCTCTGGTACTCAATATGCATACTGCTTTTTAGCTGCGCTGCTTTTTCTCTCCCGATACCGTTATCATCTATTTCGCAAACAAGGAAGCCATCTTCTTTTTTCGCCCTGATACTTATCACACCTTTCTTATCCTCTAAAAACCTTACGCCGTGTCGTATCGAATTTTCTACATAGGGCTGCAACAACATGGCTGGTACATACGTTTGGAGTACATCAACACCCGGTTCCGCATTGATCGCATAATCAAACTTATCGCCGAATCTAAGTTTTTCCAATTGTAAATAAGTGTCTAAATATTTTATTTCTTCTTCCAGCGAAATAATGGCCGCATCTGCATTGTCCATCGTACTGCGGAGCAATTCAGAGAATTTATCCAAATATTTATCGGCCTGTTCATAATTTTTATCATAGATAAATCCTTTGATAGAATTCAGGCAATTAAAAACAAAATGCGGGTTGATCTGTGCTTTCAATGCCTGCATTTCCAGTTCAGCGATCTTTTTTTCCGTTACCACTTTGGCTACTGCTGCTTTTTGCCTTTGTTTATTTCTTTTTTGTATAAAATAAATAATGGCGCCGAATGAAAGGAAAACCAAAATGGTCCAGAATACCGGGTTTTTCCAGAAAGGTGTTTTGATCTTTATATTCACTGTTGCCTGCTGCTCCGATGCGGTGCCATCTCTTTTAATAGCTCTTACTTTAATAGTATAGCTTCCCGGTGATAATTCTTTGAGTTCGATCTTATCTGTCTGTTTCCACTCGCCGTTGTTAACGCTATATTTAAATATGGGAACAAAACCGGTGAGATCCACGCCTGAGAATTCAATAGTAACATCATTCTTACTGAATGGTACGGAATAACTTTCTTTCAGCTCCTGGTCCTGCCCATTAATGCTGATGCGGGTAATGAATGTAGCAATATCAGCCACCGGCAATGAAAGATTGACCGGCAAATAACTGATCCCGCCACTGGTTGCCGTATAAATAGTATCGCTGTTGAATGTTATATCATTTACCTGTTCACCGATCAGTCCATCGGCTGTACCGAAATAGGTATTGCTGTAAGTGAATTTGTCATTGACAAATCCATAGTGAATTCTGTTCAACCCTTTATTAGTTCCAAGCCAGAGTTCTCCTGTCTTATTGCAAAAAAGAGATTTACAGATATTGCCGGGAATATCGCTACCTAATGATAATGCAGCAATGAGCTTATCATCTTTCAGCGCTAACAATGAATCTGATCCTAATCCAACCCAGATAATATCATCGGGAGAACAAGTCATCGTGTTGACCCGGTATCCAAATGTTTTTTGCTGTGAGCTAAATGCAAACAACGAATCTTTATCCCAACGGTACAGCCCATCATTGGAGCCGATATAAACTTTACCTGATCTGTTTGCAGTAATTGAAATGACTCTTTTGACAATGCTGTCCGTATATTTTTCTGTGTTGATATTATACTTTGATGCCAGCGAGTGAGTGCCCATCGCCAATATGCTGTCATTCAGCAGCACGGCGGTTTTGGAAGCCTTGTTTTGTCCGAATGGAAATTTCTGTTTGATCTCCAATGTTGTTCCATCCAAAAAAAATGAACCGGTTTGTGTAGATACATAAATCCCCTTTGAAGTATTGATGATCTTTCTTACCCATGCATCAATATTCCTGTTATCCGTCAATGAAATGCGGCGGATATTATACAGCCCGTCATAGACAAATACTTCCCCATTATTGGTACCGGCAAGGATGCTCTTTGTTTTCAGCAATGCATTGAAGTTTTGTTGTATCTCCGGAACACTGGTAAAAGAAGAAATTCTTTTTTGCTGGATCTTTATCAACCCGTTTTCCATGGTAGAAAGCCATGTGTTGCCTTCCCTGTCCTGCAATACATTTCTTACCTGCACCTGGTTATAGACATTTTCTTTAATATCGAGAGTGGCTGTGTCAACGAGATAAGTGTTGCCGCTGATAGATGTTATCGCAAAGCCCTTGCTGGTGTTGCAAAAAATTCTTATTTCAAAAGGATATTCTTTCTCCCCGGTATTTTGAAAATTTCCTTTGTCATCTACGGTATAAGTAAGAATGCTTTTGCTGCGAACGAGAAACACTTTATTATTGATGTATTCTGCAGCGATGAGCACTGTCTTTAATGGAAGGCTGCGGGTAATTTTTCCATTGCTGAAATAGCGAATGGTATCTTCTCCAAAAAAAAGGAATTGATCCGGCGCATATTCTACGATCTTTTGAATCACTCCCGTTTTTGCAGGCATGAATTCTTTATAAACAGTTGTTTTCCCCTTCTTATATATAAATAAATTGCGAAGATTATTGCTGAAAGCAATACCTCCATACCGAAGCACATGTACTTTGTGTGTATTGGCGAGATCGATCTTATTCAGCTCCGGGTCTGTATTTTCATTTTCGAAGCGGTCTTTTTTCTCATTGTAATAACAGGGCGACCGGCGAAATGGAATAGACCAGATAATGCCGCTGCTGTCAATAAAAAGATCAACTGTTTCATTATCGGTCAACCCTTTGGCAGTAGTGTATGTTTCAAATTTTCTTCCATCGAAGCGGCACAAACCATTTTCTGTGGCTATCCATAAAAAACCCCGTTTATCAATAGCAGTACGATAAACTGAATTGGACGATAATCCTTCTTTGGTAGTATAGGTTATTACCTGCGTGGTTTGCGCTTTTACCTGTTGCTGGTAAAAAAATAAAATAACAATAATACTATGCTTAAGCAGTTGTCTCATGCATATTAAAAATAGAAAAAGCGGGGCAGATTACTGCCGGGATTGTTTATTCGTAGCTGGTTGCTGTATATCTGCGGTAATGATTATGCCAATTTATTCTTCCAGTCGTTGTGTGCAACTATATTGCGTTTTTAGAAAATCATCATAGTAATCTGCCTTTTGAAAAAGATTGCGGAAAGCATCTGCACCGTTCTCTTTCGTCATATCAAGATCATAAATGATACAGCTTAATACGATGTTTTGTTTGACGCAGCTTAAAACAAGACCTTCTGTCCGGTAATTTTCTTCCAGCAAAAATTGATACAGCGGTTTGATCTTCGTTGCATCGGCGGGCATCTGGCAGAGATACGCATCGCCGGCAATAAAATAGTTCTCTGCGTTATAAGCGATCTTGATCTTTGCAGAACCTTCTTTCACACTCCAGTTGTTTACTCCTTCTCTTGCCAGCCTTACATCTTTGCCCAATTCTTTTAAAATTTCTTCAATGGTTTTCGCAGCGCCAACGGGTTCCACTTCCTTTTCCGGCACTTCCGGAAGTTTTACTTCAGTGCCGCAGCTTGGACAATATTTTGTTGAATCAATATTGGAAGATGTCACTAAATAATCACAGCTGAAGCAACGGGTGGAGGCATGGCCTTTGTTGGGTAAATATAATTGCAATGCTTCCCGCAAATAATTTACCGGCAATGCAAACCCTAAATTGTCGCCGCCACGAATGATAAACGAATTGACGCCGATGATCTCTCCTTTCATATTCACCAATGGACCGCCGCTGTTACCGGGATTGATAGCTGCATCGATCTGAATAAACTTCAGGCCGTCACGGATGCGATCCACTTTTGATATCACACCTTGTGTGGCTGTATAATTTAATCCATACGGATGGCCAATGGCAACCACCACATCTCCGTCTTTCATTTGGTCGTATTGTCCTAATCTTACCTCCGGCAGTTCTATATTTTTTGGCGCTTCCAAAAAAGCAAGATCATGCTTGCGGTCGGTGTACCAAACTCTTGAAAGGGCTTTGTCAAATGCTTTTCCGGCAATCGTTACTTCTGCGTTATCCGCCACCACATGGTCGTTAGTAACGATCATGTCATATTCCTTTACATAAAAACCGGTGCCGGTGCCGCCTGATGTAGCGATCTGGATAATTGCTTTCTGGTATTGTTCTATTATTTGTTGGGGATCCATGTTACTTAGCGTCGGTGTTTAAGAGTTCCATTTCAACGGTGAATGAGTAATTGAAATTTACAAGATTGTCAAACTTCAGGTTCTGCGTTTTAAAATCCAATAATGGATATTTATCCTTCCATCGGGTTTGTATCTCTTTTATTTTTTCAACGATACTGTCCGTGTCAAATTTGTTATTCCCCGTATCGTAATACATTATTTTATAGCCCAATGCTGTAAAATAGTCCGCATGATTTACCATCATATATAAATGAAACAATTCGGTAATGGCTTTCGGCAAACTGTAAGAATACTGGCAATAAGACATCCCGTATTCGGAAATATGATTGGCAAAAAGAGGGTAATTGTTATCCCTGTACCAAAACATATTCTGGTTGGCCCCGTGAATGGAATCTGCAATGGTTTTATACTGCTGCGGCGCAACGATGGCGAATGTATATTTTGAACGGAATAAGTATTTGAAAACTTCCTCCCTGGATAATGCCTGTATCTTTTTGAATTCGCTGACCATGTCCCTGTTCTTTTCTATGACAGGCCGTTCATCTTTTTTAAAATAGATCCCTGCGATCTTTTCCAGGTCATTCAGCATTTTTCCTTCCGGTGCTATCAAATAATCAAGGCGATATATCAGTGACAACAGCATATACGCAATGCCACCGGAAAATTTATCTGCATCTACCGCTGCAATACTATCCAATGCCTGTTTGATCCATTTCTGCAGAAATTCATACTTCACTTCTTTTTCCACATCAGGAACAGAAATTACATGTTCACTGTCGGCCGATTGTAACATGCTAAAGTCCTGTACCAGCAGATCGTCCTGTTTATCGGCTTTAGTAGCTACTTCTTTTAATCCATAATATAATTTGCTGGGGCTTGCTGTTTCTATATCGCTGTCGAAACGCATACAAAGCCGGTCGCTGTCGAGAGCAAAGCGGCTATAGTATAAGCTGAAATTCATTTCCAGCAAACGTCTCATCACCGGCACAGATGGTTGAGGCATCCGGGCAAGTGTTACTTCCGCTTTCAGTACTTCATTATTGAAATGGCCTCTTATTATCTTGGAGCCCTGGTAAAATTCAAAGCGGCCTTCGGCGCCATTGCGTTCATACACCACATTCTGTACGGTATCATCTCTCAGGTAATCAAAAAAAGCGTCGAAACTGTCAGTATATTTTTTCTCTTTAAAAAGATTATCGGCCTCCGTCCAGCGGTTTACTTTAGCCAACGGTTTATTATTATCTGAGTAGCGGCCAAAAAATATATCGGGCCCGGATTTAGATTCCTCTTTTTTCTTTCCCCTTCCAAAAAGCTTATCAAACATGTTTGTTTTTTTGAGAAAAGGCAAGATAATAAAGAAGGCACAAGGAACAAGGGACAACTTAGGGTTCTGCCACCTAGTTTAGCATCGAATTTTGAAAAAAAGAGCTTGTTGGCAAGTAATCCACTTCTGGCCCGAAACTGTTGGCTGTAAAGCAAAAATCAGTAGTTTCGCCACAAACCAATTGACGATGAAATGAGGGATAAAAATTTTCGAGCAACTTACCCTTCTGCGATGAAAATTTTTATGCCGAATTCCATCTGGCTAAAGAACAAATAAAATTTTTCAGATGAAATTCATTGCCTCTTCTTCCTCTTTACTGAAACAACTGCAGCATATTGCCGGTGTTATTAATGCCAATACAGTGCTCCCGATCCTCGAGGATTTTTTATTTGAGGTGGAGAAAAACAAACTGACCGTTGTTGCCACCGATCTTGAAACAGTGATGAGGGTTCAACTCGACATTGAAGCAAAAGACAGCGGAAAAGTTTGTATCCCTGCCAAAATTTTAATGGATTCATTAAAAAATCTTCCTGATCAGCCGCTCACTTTTAATATTGATAAGAATTTCGGTATCGAGATCACCAGTGATAATGGTAAGTATAAAGTAATGGGAGAAAATCCGGACAATTTTCCAAAAGAACCGGTTGCCGATGATACTACTTCCTTTACAATGACCGCTTCTTCGCTGGTAACGGCGATCAATAAGACGATCTTTGCTACCAGCAATGATGATCTGCGTCCTGCCATGACAGGTGTTTTCTTTGAGCTGGATAAAAAAGGATTACAATGCGTGGCTACCGATGCTCACCGTTTGGTTCGTTATAAAAGAACAGATGTAAAATGCCCGAAGAATGATTCTTTCATTGCGCCAAGAAAACCGTTGAATCTTTTAAAGATCGCTATTCCTTCCAATGAAGATGAAATAACCGTGAGCTACAATAGCAATCATTTATTTGTAAAGCATGGCACCACGCAGATGAGTTGCCGGCTGATAGATGCCCGTTTCCCTGATTATAAAGTGGTGATCCCTGTTGACAACCCTTATCGTTTAACCGTTAATAAAAATGATTTTCAAAGCGCCTTGCGCCGTGTAAGTGTATTCAGTAATAAAAGCACCAACCAGGTTGCCCTCAGCATCAGCGGAAGTGAATTGCAACTGGCGGCCCAGGATGTTGATTTTAGTTTTGAAGGAAATGAAAGAATGAAATGCCAGTACAATGGCGAAGACCTGATGATAGCTTTCAATGCCCGTTTCTTAATAGAAATGCTCAGTGCTGCGGAAAGTGATGAAATAAATGTTGAATTATCAACTCCGACGAAAGCCGGCATCATTAAACCATCCGACCAGGATGAGAATGAAGAATTACTAATGCTGGTGATGCCGTTGATGCTCAACCAATAATAGAACCGGATTTATTGGATCAAAAAATTATTAGGAAACAAAAGAAACTCACACTGGCTGTGGGTTTCTTTTTTTATGCAAACCCTTCTTTTTTATCCGATGTATGAGATACCCGGCGAAAAGCAGATTAGGAACCCAACCCAGCCATGCGACCAACCTGTACACATCCATCGGAGGAAAGACGAGTGAACTATCAATATGATCTGCATTGGTGATAAGATATTTCCATATTCTTAAAGTGATGGCTGATAAAGTAAGCGCATAGCTGCGGATCATATAATTGCGGTGAGCTTTAAAATCTTTTTGTCTTGCTTTTATCAATGCCATGGCGGTAAAAAATATCCAGAGCAAGGCCAATGTAACAAATGCAATTCTTGATGGAATGCCGCCATTCGCATAAAAACCCATCAGCAGTCCGGCGGGACCGGTTATCAATAGAACATTAACCACATAGATATATCCCATGCTGCGGTGAAGCTTTGGATTATTGCGCTGTATCCATTTTGAAAACTGTGTGAACCCGGCCAATAACACCCAAAGACTGGCATAGACATGAATGAAGAAGGCAGTCCGCCAATGGTCAATACCAATATATTGTTGCTTGATGCGCAAAAAGCCTACATCCGTATTGTATGGAATATAATTGATCGTTATTCCCGCCATCAGCCAGGTAAAAAAAGCCAGGGTGAGCAAAAGGCCCGCATTCCAAATATTTGTGTGCCGTAAAATTTGTCTTACTTTTAAAATGAATATTTCTCTTCCTTACAAATTTAAACCATTCACCATGAGAAAACTTTTGTTCGCACTGCTGGCTGCTTCGTTACTGATCGCCTGCAACAATGATAAGAACAAAGATGGCTCCGAAAGCAAATCGGCCACTGAAAAAACAAATGAAACATCCGCTCCTGTCAAAGAATCAAACCTGGCTGCTCTGCAGGCCGCTTCAAAACCTTATGAAAAAATGCTGGGGTCTTTCGTCGGAGCTTTTGGCGACAACAGGATAACCATGCTTATCACCACTATTGCAGCTGATTCTGTAGTGGGCCGCACCATTGTAGGTGGAAACGACCGGCCTTTCAAAGGAACATTCAGTAAAAACGGAACCGTATTCAGTTTCGATGCCAAAGAACCGGGCGATCACAAGGACGATGGCGTATTTAAATTTACCATTGATGAAACAAAGCCGGATATGGTAGCTGGTACATGGAAAGCTAACGATACAAAAAGATCAGCGAAAGAATACAGCCTTAACAGAAGGAAATTTGAGTACAAAGCTGATGCAGGAACATTTCCTGAAGCATCCCAACGCCTGCTTAAAGCCGATGATGTGGACAATATGATGAAAGAGGACCTGGAATTTATGCGGAATGAGATATTTGCCCGTCATGGTTTTTGTTTCAGCAGCAAAAGTCTGCGCCAGCGCTTTGAAATGGAAGACTGGTATATACCCAACACGGTTGACATCAAAGGTTTTTTGACAGACATAGAAAAAAAGAATATAGAACTTATCAAGCGATATGAAAAATATGCGGATGAGTATGGAGATGAGTATGGCAGGTAAAATTGAATTGAATGGCAGAAGAATTTCTATTATTTCATAAATTTCCGGACGAAGACAGCGCCAAAGATTTTGCTGTCGATCTTGAAAAAGTTGGCATTGTGTATAAGATAGAGACTGTGCCCTCTTTCATGGATTCGAATATTATGGGTGCGCTGGCAGATTCCTATTTTATTGTAAAAATTCCTTCTTCTGATTTTGAAAAAGCCAATACTGCGCTCCGTGAATATTACAAAAATTTCATTGAGACGGTTGATAAGGATTATTATCTTTTTAATTTCTCCCATACAGAATTACTTGAAATCATTGCCAGGCCTGATGAGTGGGGTTATTTTGATTACCAATTAGCGCAAAAGATACTGGCTACCCGGGGTACACCCGTTAATGAAACGACAATGACTCGTTTGAAGGAATCAAGAAAGATAGAATTGGCTAAACCCGAAAAAGATCAGTGGTATTTACTTGTTATTGGTTATATTATAATTGGCCTCGGCTTTTTATATCATTTCAGGCCGGGTGGTTTTGTATTATCATCGTATGGTGTTGTATTTTCCTTTTTGATCGGCTCAATATTAGCCTTCCATAAAAAACTTTTACCTGATGGATCTAAAGTATATTCTTATAATAAAGAAACCAGGCAGCATGGAAAAATAATTATAGCCTTATCTATCGTTGTTCTGTGTTTTACGGTGGCCGACTTTATAATATTTAACAATGAATAATAGCAACTGATTTCCTTCGTATCTTTTCAACTGATTGTTTTCTATGTGGGATAATATTATCAATTATTTTCAAACACTGGAAGAAAGACCATTGGAACGAATGGCTTTTTTGGTCGGCGGTCTTCTATTCTTTTGGATACTGGAAGGCGCTATTCCATTATTAGGTTTACGTTTCAGAAAAACAAGGTTGCGTCATGCCGGGGTGAATTTTGGATTGACAGTTATCCACCTTATCATTCATACTTTTCTCGCTATTATTATTGTGTTGATCAGCGATTGGTGTGCTGCCAACCAGTTTGGCCTGGTTCATTGGTTTGAAACGGGAATTCTTGCAACTATTCTGATCACCATTTTTGTTGTTGATTTTTTTGGCGGCTGGCTGGTGCATATCACCGAGCATAAATGGAAACTGCTCTGGCGTTTTCATGTAGTGCATCATGCGGATACGAATGTGGATGTAACTACCGGGCTGCGCCACCATCCGGTTGAAAGTGTGTTAAGAGGTGTTTTCTTTTTCATGGGCATTCTTGTTACCGGTGCGCCAATGTTTGCTGTAATGATCTATCAAACCATATTGGTTTTCTTTACTGAATTTGAACACGCCAATATCAGTTTGCCTAAATGGCTGGATAATGCGATGAGTTATATTTTTATTTCTCCCAATATGCACAAAGTGCATCATCATTGGAAACAACCTTATACAGACAGTAATTATGGCGCTATTTTTTCTATCTGGGACCGTTTGTTTGGTACGTATAAATTTCTTGAGCCCAAACAGCTTCGCTATGGAATTGACAAAGATTACCCGGATGAAAAAGATGAGGACTTTTTACTCTTGCTGAAAAAACCATTTCAAAAAACGGATCCCTGATCTTCCACCTGCTAAATTTTTGCTATGAGAAAAATTCTTTTGTTGTCATTCATTATTCTTTCGTTTGATTGTTTAGCGCAACCTTTCGGCGCTTTTTATGTATCGGCCAGAACAGGTTTAAGCATTCGGGAAAAGCCGGATGCCGCTTCTAAAGTGCTGGAAAAAATTCCTTATGGTACAAAGATCACCACTCTTGATGATGGCGGCGAATGGAAAGATATTGTAACAGAAGGCATGACCGGCTATTGGAGAAAAGTAACATTCAATAACAAAACCGGATATATTGTTGACAGCTATTTATCTCCCTGGGCTCCGCCGAAACTCGCTACCATTAAAGACATGAAACAATACCTGGGACAGGTTTCTCTTCCGGCCGGGGCAAAAGTAGTGACCAGATCCGGCACGATGACCCAAATAACAGAAAGCGGATGGGAGCTTACCAAACAGTTGTATAAAAATGGCGCCGAATATCACCAGTTCTATGCTTATGAATATAGCGCTGATACCTATTTTTTACCCGGCTATTCTATTCAGCAGGGGTTTGTGCTTTGCCGCCTGATCCCGGAGTTTAAAGACATATTCGGAGAAAAAGATGAGTTCCCCCTCACCAGCAAAAAATTTACCAAAGACGGAAAGGAGTATGAAATAAAAGTTCATCGCCCTATGGGAGACGGCGCCGATTCCGGTGATACAAGTCCTTTCTCCATAGAAAAAATTGAAATAAGTTTTGAGGACGGCGCTTATTACCAGTTTGAAATGTATATGCTGGAAAATCAGCTGGTGATCTTTTTTAGCGCAGGAGTATAGGCTATTAACAAATTACTATTTGAATGAAGAAAGTTGCAATGATACCGGCAAGATATGCCGCCACAAGGTTCCCTGCGAAGTTGATGCAAATGCTCGGTAATAAAACTGTTATCCGTCATACCTATGATAATACGGTAGCTACAGGCTTATTTGATGAAGTGATCGTTGTAACCGACAGCAAAATTATTTTTGATGAGATCGTTTCCAATGGCGGCAAAGCAAAGATGAGTGTAAAAGAACATGAAAGCGGTAGTGATCGTATTGCAGAAGCTGCGGCTGATATGAATGTTGACATCATTGTAAATGTGCAGGGCGATGAGCCTTTTGTAAAAAAAGAACCGCTGGAGAAATTATTAAAACAATTTGATGATCCTTCCGTACAGGTCGCTTCATTGATGCAAATAATTACAGACCGGGATGATATCATGGATCCGAATTTTGTAAAAGTGGCGGTGGACAAGCAAATGAATTCGCTTTTCTTCAGCCGCAGTGTGATCCCCTATCCGAGAGACAGAGAATATCCAACCAATTATTATGAACATATCGGTGTATATGCTTTCCGCAAGCAGGCTTTGATGAATTTTACACAATGGCGAATGTCGCCGCTGGAAGCAGCAGAAAAAATTGAATGCCTTCGTTATTTGGAGAATGGCATTCCTCTCCGCATGGTGGTGGTAGATTATATGGGAGTAGAGATCGATACTCCGGAAGACCTAGAAAAAGCCAATCGGTTATTATAAATGTTTAACCACCAAGAACACAGAGTTGATTTTCACTAAGAACACAAAGACATGGCTTATCAGAATATCCCCAAGAGTTAAACCAGCTTTCAAATGAAATAATCGGGTTGGCAATAAAGGTACACAAGACTCTGGGTCCGGGGCTTCTGGAACCTTCTTATAAAGAATGTCTTTTTATGAAATATCAGCTGCTGGATATTTTGTAGAAAAAGAGAAGCCGCTTCCCCTTGTTTACGAAACGGTCAAACTTGATATTGGTTATCGTATTGACCTCCTGGTGGAAAACAAATTGGTTATAGAAACTAAGGCCGTAGAAGCTTTGGCAGACATACATACAGCACAAATATTAACCTATCTTAAATTATCTGGTAATCGCTTGGGGCTTCTTATTAATTTTAATGTCGCCTTACTAAAAAATGGTATCAAGCGGTTGGTATTATAACTTTGTGCCCTCTGTGCAAAGAGCTTTGTGCTCTTTGTGGTAAAAAGTAATTTATGAAGTTTCGCAATTTTAAAATGGTCGGCTATGTAGTATATGGTCGTGGTTGTTTTGGCCAATTAGATGAGATCATTGCACCGCATCGAAAAGATGGAAAGCCGATGATCTTTTTGGTAGATCACTTCTTCAATGGAAAACCATTGGTTGAAAGAGTTCCTGTTCGTGGAAATGATACAATCATTTTTGCTGATGTGACTTATGAACCCAAAACAACTTATGTTGATCAACTGGCCCAACAATTAAAAGATGAATTCGGGACTGTGAGTGGTGTGATCGGTATTGGCGGCGGCAGTACCATGGATCTTGCCAAAGCAGTTTCATTGATGATGAATAATCCTGGCTCTTCTGCTGATTACCAGGGATGGGACCTGGTGAAATTTCCGGGAGTTTATAAAGCAGGCATTCCTACACTCAGCGGAACCGGTGCGGAAGTTTCAAGAACAACGGTGTTAACCGGCCCAACAAAAAAATTAGGAATGAATTCTGACTTCACTCCTTTTGATCAAATTGTTCTTGATCCTGAATTAACAGCCAATGCTCCGGCCAATCAGCGTTTCTATACCGGCATGGATTGTTATATCCATTGCATTGAAAGTTTGGAAGGCACTTATCTCAATGAGTTCAGTAAAAGTTATGGCGCTAAAGCATTGGAATTATGCCGTGAAGTATTTGTAAAAAGCAATGAATGGAACAGCGACTGTGATGATAAATTAATGATGGCTTCTTATGCCGGCGGAATGAGCATTGCTTATTCGCAGGTAGGAGTGGCACATGCGGTAAGTTATGGTTTGAGTTATTTACTCGGCACCAAACATGGCATTGGTAATTGTATTGTGATGGATCATCTTGAAGAATATTATCCCGAAGGCGTGAAAGAGTTCAAATACATGGTGGAGAAAAACAATATTGATATTCCCAAAGGCATTTGTAAAAATTTAAGTGATGGTGATTTTGAAAAGATGATGAATGTATCTCTTGGTATGAAACCTCTCTGGGAAAATGCATTGGGAAAAGATTGGGAAAAGATCATGACGAGGGAAAAACTGAGAGCTTTGTATGAAAAACTATAGGCTTCATGCCTCTTGAAAAAAATATCACAGCCATCATCCTCGCCGGAGGCAAAAGCTCCAGGATGGGAACAGAAAAGGGATTAGTGATCTTTAATGGCAAACCGCTTGTTCAACATGTCATTGATGCACTGAAAAAAATAACGGACAATATTATTATCATTACGCAAGATCCGGCTTACTCAACATTTGGGCTATCTTGTTATCCCGATATCTATAAAGACAAAGGAGCACTTGGTGGCATTTATACGGGGTTGGTTAATTCCCCTTCTCAAAAAAATATTGTTGTTGGCTGTGATATGCCATTTCTTTCCCAAAATATTTTGAATGGTTTGATTAGTGGCTCTGGTGGCGTTGATGTTCTTTTAACCATGCATAAAGACAAAGCAGAACCACTCTGTTCCATATATGATAAAAGCTGTATCCCGCATTTCAAAAATTTGATTGAAAAGGATCAACTGAAAATCACTGATGCCATGGCGGGATTGAAACCGGGGACAATTAGTTTTGATAAAGAAGAATGGTTTATTGGAAATGAACTTGCCAATATCAATTCAATAAAGGAACTGAAGGAATTTGAAAACAACGGTTAGTACAATTCGCCTGAAACTATATGGTTCCTGTTATGGAAGAACAGGAGTTTTGTAAATAAGAAGGAATAGTAATATCTTTTAAAAAAATAACCTGGTGCCGGCTCGCCTCATCATATCTGGTTGCATTTGCAGTTTGATCTTGCATGCAAATGCCTGTTTGGCACAGCCGGCCTCACCTAAACTGATGCTGCCTATCGGCAGCAAGCTTGAATTATTATCTGCACAGTTCAGCCCTGACGGAAAAAGAATTGTAACAGCATCCGCAGATAAAACCGCGATGGTCTGGGACGCCGGTTCGGGAAACCTGCTGCTGGTGCTGGATGATCATAAAGACCAGGTGTCTTATGCAGAATACAGCCCGGACGGAGAAAAGATAGTAACAGCCTCCTATGATAATCTCATAAGAGTGTGGGATGCTGAAACGGGAGAACAATTATATGCACTGAAAGGACATAAAGATTCTGTGTTCTCGGCCCGGTTTAGCCCCGATGGGAGAAAAATTGTTTCCGCATCGGCTGATGGCACAGCCAAATTATGGGATGCCGCCACCCGAAGGCTTATTGCAAATTTAGATGGCCATGAAGCCAAAGTAAATGTTGCGGAGTTTAGTCCTGACGGAAAAAAAATAGTTACTGCCTCGGTAAATGGTACTGTTGCTATCTGGGATGCAAAGACCGGGGAGGGAAAATATTTAGGAGGTAAACCCGAAGACCAGCACAGGCGTTCGGTAACATCGGCAAAATTCAGCCCGGATAACAATTTTATTGTAACTGCCTCATGGGATAAAACAGCAAAGATCTGGGACGTTAAATCCGGAAAACTTTTACAAACACTGCAAAAACATTCTGATTGGGTGAATTCAGCAGCATTCGGTCCTGATGGGAAAAAAGTGGTAACATCCTCCACGGATAAAAAAGCAATGATTTGGAATGCGGCTGATGGAAAATTGATATGGACATTGGAGGGTCATAGCAAATCAGTAAGATCTGCCCAATTTTCACCGGATGGAAAAAAAATTATCACCACCTCGTTTGATTTTACCAGCAGAATATGGGATGGGGCAACTGGTCATGCTGATACGATCTTGACGGGACATAAAAGAACTGTTTGGTCTGCTGCATTCAGCAAAGACAGCACAAAAGTTGTTACTGCTTCTTATGATGGCACAGCCAAAGTGTGGGATTGGGCAACCGGCTCTTTGTTAACCGATCTGAAAGGGCATACTAATTGGGTTTACTCTGCTTTATTTTCTCCTGATGGGAAAAAAATTGTAACGGCTACAGATGATAGTACAGCTAAAATATGGGATGCAGTAACAGGAGATCTCCTGGTAAATTTGAGAGGAAATAGCGGATGGGTGCTGTCGGCGAAGTTCAGCCCCGACGGGAAAAAAATAATAGCCACCTATAAAGACAGTACAGTTAAAATCTGGAATGCCGGCAGCGGAATTATGGAAACCAGTTTTAGCACCAGGAGATCGAGATTTAAATATGCTGATTATAGTGAGGACGGAAAAAAAGCGGCACTTGTCACGGGCACGGATTCAATCAGGATTTACGATGCGTTTACTTTTGATACCATCCATGCAAGACTCTGGCATAACGGGGTTTCATCAGCCAAATTCAGCCCGGATGGTTTAAGAATTATTATAGCATCAGAAAGAGATTCAACAGCAAGGATCTTTGAAACAACAAGCGGAAAATTATTACAAACATTAACCGGTCATGATGATGGGATGTTATTTGCTGCATTTGGCCCGGACAATAATAAAATTGTAACCACCTCTTTAGACCGGACAGCCATAATCTGGAACAGCGCCGGCATTGCGCTGGATACTTTGATAGGTCATACTGAAAAAGTGATCTGCGCTTCTTTCAGTCCCGATAGTAAAAAACTTGTTACCGCTTCAGAAGATAAAACGGCAAAAGTCTGGAACCTGGTCAGCGGCAAACTTCTGTTTACACTAAAAGGCCATAAGGATTGGGTCAATACTGCACAGTTTGATTCCGCAGGAAAAAAAATAATTACAGCATCAGGTGATAATACCGTTAAAGTCTGGAATGCGGATAATGGAAAGCTGCTTTATACTTTTTTTGCCGTGGACAGTACCGATTATTTAGTGGTTGATCCTTCCAATCATTTTGATGGCACCGAGAATGCCCGCAACCTTCTTTATTTTACCTGCGGTTCAGAAAAAATAGGCCTCGACCAGGTAAAGGGAGATCTCTGGGTTCCCAATCTTGCTGAAAGGTTGAATAAAGGTGAGATTATCAAAGAAAAAACGCTGGACCAGCTTGATGTGTGCGGACGCATACCAGAAGTAGAAGTCACCGGGAGTTCAAACAATGTTTTTCAGTTTAGCATCACCCCCGGCCGCGATAGTTTAGGTGAAACCGTCTTATTCGTTAATGGCATTGAAACGGCCAGGTATAAAAAAGAGCAGCTGAAAAATAATAACGCTGTGTTTGAATTAGACGTAAGCATGGATTCGCTGAAAAGATTCCTTGTGGCCAATGAAGATAATCTTGTATCCGTAAAAACATATACGGCAGGCAATACCATTTCTTCCAATGAAGCTAAAATCACAATTGAAAAAGATAGTATCCGGTCTGTTGATAAACCCAATTTTTATGCAGTACTGATCGGCACCAGCCAGTATAAAAAGCAAATTACAAACAGCGAAACCTTTTTTGACGCGGACATAAGCCTTACTTACCCGGCCATTGATGCAAAAGCTGTTTCTCAAACAGTGGAAAGAGCCGCCAAAAAAATGTATGGTGATGATCATGTCTTTATGTTCACCCTGACAACCGACAGCACCGATGTACTGAGACCTGATAAAAGAACTATAAAACTTATCCTGGATTCCATAGGAAAAAAAGCAACGGCCAATGATATCCTGCTCCTGTTTTTATCCGGACATGGAGTAGTAGATGATGAAGACAATGCAGGCCGGTTTTATTACATGACGAAAGATGCGTCCAGTCTCATGGATGAAAAACAATTTTCTGAAGTGGGTATAAGTACTGAAACATTGATGGAATGGATCAGCCCAAAAAACATCCCTGCGCAAAAAAGGATCTTGATACTGGATGCCTGCCATAGCGGCCAGGTCATTAATGACCTGCTGGGGGCGCATGAGGTCAAAGTAATGGATAAACTGAGCGAAAGGTCGGGCCTGTTCATTTTATCTGCATCGGCCAGCAAACAAAGTGCTTTTGAATCTGATGAGTATGAGCATGGCTATCTCACCTATTCTTTATTAAAGGTCATTAAACAACAACCGGATATACTGGATTCAGGAAAAAACCTGAATATAAGCCGGTGGTTCAATGCGGCAGGAAGATCGGTGAATGCAATGGCTGAAGAAGAAGGCCGCAGCCAGAAGACCCAGATCTTTTCAGTGATCGATTTCAATATCGGCGAAGTGGACTCCTCTGTTATTTCATCTATCCGTCTTGCGGTTGAAAAACCAATGTTCACTGCCAGCAATTTCATGAATGCTGATACAGTTGAACAGGGAGACAACCTGGGGCTAACAAAAACTGTAAATGAAATGCTCCGGGCAATTTCTTCAAAAGGAAAAGAAAGTAAAATTGTTTTTGCTTTATCATCTCCGTCGGGAGATGCCTACAGTTTAAATGGATCCTATAAGTACAAAGACAATGAAATAAAGATCGAGATCCGCATTAAAAAAGGAAAAGACAAACTTTGTGAGTTTGAAGAAAAGAAAAAAGCAGATGAAAGTATGGAAGAGCTGGCCGATCGTATAATAAAAAAAGCAGTGGATTGCGTGGAAGCAAATAAGTAGGAAGTTACTTGCTTTGCTGGTCTCAGGACCGGTTTACCGGAAATGAATTCGCCAGTATCAATTCTATTGAAGAACTTAGAAAATATAACGGCTAAAATTATCTATTAACAATAACCTCTTTCTTCTATAGTTCACTAAAGCCCCACCCTTGCGGGGAGGGGTTTGGGGAGAGGCCTTAAAACAAGACTGCTTGTCAAACAACATCAACCCCGATCTGGCTATTGCCCAAAAAGCTGCTATACTTCATATTAAAGAAATAGCTGCTAAAACAGGAATTTCCAATGATGATCTTGAATATTATGGTAAGTACAAGGCAAAGCTTCCGCTAAAACTCATTGATGACAATAAAATAAAGAAAAGCAGGTTGATACTGGTAACAGCGATCAGCCCCACCCCGGCCGGTGAAGGAAAAACAACTACGTCTGTTGGGTTGTCTGATGGATTAAATAAGATCGGAAAGAAAGCAATAGCGGTGCTGAGAGAACCTTCTTTGGGCCCGGTGTTTGGAATAAAAGGCGGAGCAGCTGGCGGTGGCTATGCACAGGTGATACCCATGGAAGATATCAATCTTCATTTCACCGGGGATTTTAATGCTGTGGAGAAAGCGAATAATCTTTTGGCAGCGCTAATTGATAACAATATTCAAAGTAAAGCAAGAAGCCTTCATATAGACCCGAGGACAGTTGTTTGGAAAAGAGTGATGGACATGAATGACCGCTCTCTTCGTCATATAGTTATTGGTCTTGGCGGAACCGGCGACGGTATGCCAAGAAGCGATGGGTTTAACATCACTCCCGCTTCGGAAGTGATGGCCATATTATGTATGTCGAAAAACATTGATGATCTGAAAGAAAGATTGGGAAATATACTGGTGGGCTTCTGTAAAAATGGTAAGCCGGTTTTTGCAAGAGAGCTAAATGCACAAGGGGCCATGGCCATATTATTAAAGGAAGCGATCAAACCAAATTTGGTACAAACCCTGGAAGGCAATCCGGCTATTTTGCATGGTGGCCCTTTTGCCAATATAGCCCAGGGAACGAATACGATCATTGCAACAAAGATGGGATTATCATTGGCCGATTATGTAGTTACAGAAGCCGGCTTTGGTGCAGATCTTGGCGCTGAAAAATTCATGAATATCAAATGTGGTTATTCAGGATTGAAACCAGATGCACTGGTGTTGGTTGCTACGATAAGGGCATTGCGTCATCATGGTGGTGCGAAGAAAAGTGAATACAATGATCCGAGTTTGGAGAAAGTAAAAAAGGGATTTGAGAATTTGGAAAAACATATTGAGAACTGCAAGAAGTTTGGATTAACGCCGGTCGTTGCTATCAATCATTTCAATTCAGATTCAAAGGAAGAAATTGATTTTGTAACTAATGAATGTGCAAAGCATGGTGTTAAAGCCTTCATCAGCGATTGCTGGGCAAGAGGTGGTGATGGCATGATCGGGTTATCACAAGCGGTCGTAGATATTATCGAAAGCGGTGTCAATAAATTCAAGCCGCTGTATGACTGGAGCATCCCTGTTGACCAAAAAATAAAAACCATTGCAACCGAGATCTACGGGGCTGATGATGTTGAATATTCTCCCAAAGCAAGAGAAGGATTGAAGATGATCAAAGAACTCGGCTTTGATAATTTGCCGGTGTGCATGGCCAAAACGCAAAAATCTTTTTCTGACAAAGAAAATAAGATCGGTCGTCCCCGCAACTTTATTGTTACCGTAAGAGAATTTGAATTTGCCGCCGGCGCCGGTTTTGTTATTCCGATTTTAGGTGATATGATGCGTATGCCCGGCTTGCCTGCTATCCCTGCTTCGGAAGGAATGGATATTGATAATGCGGGTAAGATATCTGGTTTGTCATAAGAAAGACAGTAAGTCGGGAAGACCGCAAGTCCGAAAGCGGTTGCTCCCGGTTTGAAAATTCTTTCGGTCTTCCTGACTTCCGGACTTTCGGTCTTATTGAGTAAATTTGGTGAATGCGTTCCTCATCAGTTGCGGCGGTCCAGATCGTGAAGGTTACTTCTCCCGGAAGCGATGCGGGTTCTTTTGCATCCAATGCCGCCGAAGACTTATTGGCCGTTGAACAACCGCTGGAAATCAGGATCGTTTATGGTGATGAAAATAATCGTCAGCAAAAAAATATTTCGGTAACGATGTGTACACCTGGTCATGATGCCGAACTGGCCACCGGTTTTCTTTTTACAGAAGGGATCATTTCCGGTAAACAGGATATTTTGAATTGCAGCACCGCCGGTGATAATATTGTGATCGCAGGATTGAGGCCGGGTATCTCATTCGATCCTAAAAAAATTGAACGGCATTTTTATACATCTTCGAGTTGCGGTGTTTGTGGTAAATCATCGATTGATGCAGTAAAAAATGTTTTTCCTGCTAATGGAACAAAAGATGATATCGTTGTCAATGCTCCTGTCTTTACAAAGCTCCCTGATACATTAAGAAAACAACAGGAAGTGTTTGAATATACCGGCGGATTACATGCATCGGCATTATTTGATCTTAATGGAAATTCGTTATTGACAAGAGAAGATGTAGGCCGTCATAATGCCTTGGATAAATTGATCGGTGCAGCGTTGATGGAAAATAAAATTCCTTTGAGCACTCATATTCTATTATTAAGCGGCCGGGCCAGTTTTGAATTGATACAAAAAGCAGCAATGGCGGGTATAAAAATTGTATGTGCAGTAGGGGCGCCGTCCAGCCTGGCTGTTGAGCTGGCCGGGGAATGTGATATGACGCTGGTTGGTTTTTTAAGAGACGGAAGATTTAATATTTATTCAGGTGAACAACGAATAATAAAATAATAATACATCCCACAAAGACACAAAGGACTCTAAGTATTAATAATCAATTTGTGTTCCTTTGTGTACTTGGTGGCTTTGTGGGAAAATTTTTTTTATGAAGATCAGGATAAAAGGAAATTCGATCCGTTACAGGCTTACGCAGACCGAGATCACCAATTTTGGAAATAACGGCTTTCTTGAGGAGAAAACGGAATTTTTAAATGGTCCTGCCTTTTATTATCGCCTGGAGAAGAAGGATGGCATTGAAGATATTGAGGCTTCTTTTTCCGGAAATAAGATTTGTATTTTTATCCCTGAAAAGATCGCCAGAGAATGGACAACCACAGATGTAGTAGGTTTTGATACTAAAATGAATATTGGCGACGGTAAAGAATTGTTTTTACTGGTAGAAAAAGATTTTGTTTGTCTTGATCATACTCTCGAAGACCAGAGTGATAATTACCCGAACCCGAATAAGGCTTGTTAAACAAACGATATGTCAAAAAACCTGGGTGAGCTGGCCGGAAGAAAAGGAGTGAATCAAACATTGTTTGAAGAGCTTGGCATTGCTGCCCGGCCTGCAGGTAGCCCTTCCGTGGAAAAAATGGAGAGGCTGGCCGATGAATTCGTCATGGGCAAAGCAAATGTATATGGCGCCGCCAGTTTTTATGATTTTCTGAAACCCGGGAACAAAGGAAAGAAAGTTTATGTTTGTAATGGCAGCTCTTGCATGACAGCCGGCACACAATCTTCTTTGAAAGAAAAATTGCTGAACCATTTTGATGCAAACGAGATTGGCGAAATGTGCTGCCTTGGGCGTTGTCATGAGAACAGTTCATTTCATATTGACGGAAAAAATTATTCCGGCAATGCCATTGATGAAATCATTTCTATCAAAAAAGATAATTCCGTTGTTAGCGATAAATACAATGTCTCTTTATACGGGACAGCTGTTTTGACCGCCGCTTTCCCGGGCATCAAAGAGTATTATTCAATACTTGCCGGTGCATTAAAGAAAACAACAGATGAATTATTGCAAGAATTAAAAGTTTCAGGTCTTAGAGGCCGTGGCGGTGCCGGATTTCCTATTGCAATTAAGCTGGAGGGTTGTAAAAAAGAAATCAGCACACAAAAATTCATTGTATGTAATGCCGATGAAGGTGATCCCGGCGCTTATAGCGATCGTTATTTGCTGGAACAGCAACCACACCGTGTTTTACTCGGAATGATGATCGCCGGATACATCAGTGGCGCAGATATGGGTGTGGTTTATATCCGTGCAGAATATCCCGAAGCGATCACCATCACACAGAAAGCCATTGATGAACTGCATCAGCAAAAACTATTGGGCGAAAATATCCTGGGCTCCGGTTTTGATTTCAACTTTAAAGTGATCGGCGCACAGGGTGCTTATATCTGCGGCGAAGAAACTGCATTGCTTTCTTCCATAGAAGGACAAAGGCCCGAGGTAAGAGTTCGTCCGCCCTATCCTGTACAAAAAGGCCTTTTCAATAAACCAACCGTGGTTAATAATGTAGAAACGCTTGCTTGCATTCCTTATGTTATTAAAAACAGCGGACAAAAATTTGCAAATATTGGCATTGGTAAGTCCACCGGAACAAAACTTATTTCGCTAGACGGCTATTTCAATAAACCCGGCATTTACGAAGTGGATATGGGAACTCCGCTTTCTGTTGTGGTGAATGAATTGGGTGGCGGCTTCCGTTCTTCCATAAAGGCCCTGCATATCGGCGGACCATTGGGCGGTTTGGTGCCGGTTGAAAAGATCAATGATCTTGCTATTGACTTTGAATCATTTTCAAAAAATGGTTTTTTGTTAGGCCATGCTTCTGTTGTTTGTATTCCGGAAAATTTTCCGATCATAAAATACCTGGAACATTTATTTGAATTCACGGCGCATGAAAGTTGTGGCAAGTGTTTCCCCTGCCGGCTTGGTTCAACGAGAGGAGCCGAAATGCTGAAGAAGGCACAGGAAAGTGATTATAAAATAGACAGAAAATTATTTGATGACCTGGTAGAAACATTAGAGATCGGTTCACTTTGTGCATTAGGAGGCGGGTTGCCATTGCCGGTAAAAAATGCACTGCAGTATTTTGATAAAGAGTTGTCGGTTTATTTTAAAAGGTCCTGATCATGGGTATCGTTTACAAAAAAGAAGATAAATACAAACAGAACGGGAAGGGTACAACCGTTTCGTATGGCTCCGGCAATGGTAATACCAAACCGGGTGTGGCCTATATCAACAACGAGCCTTTTGAAATAAAAGAAGGAGAAACGATCATTTCATTTATCCGCAGATATTTTGGAAAAGATGCAGTGCCTACATTGTGCGATGCGCCAAATCTCGAACCATTTGGTTCCTGCCGTGTCTGCAGCGTTGATGTGGCATTAGTTGAAAACGGCCCGTCAAAAGCGCAGGCATCCTGTCATACCCCGGTGATGGCGGGTTCCTATATCTATCCCGATTCTGAAAGAATACAAAAACTTCGTAAGAACATCATTGAACTGGTGTTGACGGATCATCCGCTGGATTGTTTGACCTGTGAAGTAAACAATAATTGTGAACTGCAAACGGTTGCCGCAAGAGTGGGTGTCCGTGATGTTCGTTATCCCGAAGGGAAAAATCATTTAGACAGAAAAAAAGATCTGAGCCATCCCTATATGACGTCTGATCTTTCCAAGTGCATCAATTGTTTTCGCTGTGTAAGAGCCTGTGATGAAGTGCAGGGTCAATTTGTTTTGAGCATGGCCGGCCGTGGGTTCGACAGCCATATCATCAAAGGAAGTGATGTAAGCTTTAATGAAAGTGATTGTGTAAGCTGCGGCGCTTGTGCACAGGCTTGTCCTACTTCTGCCATCAGTGATGTTTTTGAATCGAAGTCTGTTGTGTTTGACAAAAAAGTAAGGACCGTCTGTACTTACTGCGGTGTTGGTTGTAATCTGGATGTGGCTGTAAATGCAGGAACGATCAAATCCATCCAGGCCCCTTATGATGCAGAAGCCAATGCGGGTCACACCTGCCTGAAAGGCCGTTATGCTTTTTCTTTTTACAACCATCCTGACCGGCTCCGTACTCCTTTAATAAAAAAGAACGGTGAATTTGTGGAAGCAACATGGGATGAAGCATATGATCATATCGCCAATAAACTCACGGAGATAAAAAATAATCATGGCCCCGATGCTATTGCCGGTATCTCGTCTGCCAGGTGTACCAACGAAGAGAACTACATCATGCAGAAATTCATCCGTGCGGTGATTGGCACTAATAACATTGACAGTTGTGCAAGGGTTTGTCATTCGCCAACTGCTATTGGCATGCAAAGAACATTCGGTACAGGCGCTGCTACCAATTCTGTTATTGATATGCAATACACCGATTGCATGATGGTGATCGGCGCCAACCCAACCGATGCCCATCCTGTTACCGGCGCCAAGATGAAGCAGCAGGCTATCAAAGGAAAAACGCTGATCGTTATTGATCCAAGAAAAACAGAACTGGTCAAGTATGCTAACTATCATTTGCAACTGCGGCCCGGTACCAATGTAGCGCTGCTGAACATGATGCTGTATTATATTGTAAAAGAAAATTTAGAAGATAAAGATTTCATTGCCGCCAGAACCGAAGGATATGAAGAATTCAAACAAGGAATACTCGGGTTGAATATTGATGAACTGGAAAAAGTAACCGGTGTTGACAGAAGCTTAGTTCGTGAAGCGGCGATAGCCTATGCATCTGCGCCCAATGCTATGTCATTTCATGGGTTGGGTGTTACCGAACACTCTTATGGCACTTACACGGTGATGCTGATTGCTGACCTGGCGATGATAACAGGTAATATCGGCAGAAGAGGTGTTGGTGTAAATCCATTGAGGGGACAAAATAATGTGCAGGGAGCTGCTGATATGGGTTGCCAGCCTTACCAGGGCGCCGGTTATCTTGATGTAACCAATCCTGATATACACAAAATGTATGAAGAGTTTTACGGTGCCAAGCTTCCCAATTACGCTGGCTTAAAGATTCCACAGATGTATGATGCGGCGCTGAACGGAAAACTGAAAGCCGTCTGGGTGATTGGTGAAGACATGGCGCAGACCGACCCTAATACCCATCATGTGGTGAAGGCATTGCAGCGTTTGGATTTGTTCGTGGTGCAGGAACTTTTCATGACAGAAACAGCAAAGCTCGCCACTGTTATATTACCCGGCGCTTCTTTCCTTGAAAAAAGCGGCACATTCACCAATGGTGAAAGAAGGATACAAAGAGTGAACAAAGTGGTGGAGCCCATTGAAGGAACAAAATGCGACGGGCAGATCATTGTTGACATCATGAACCGCATGGGATATAAGCAGGCCGATTATGATCCTGATACTATGCTGGAAGAAATTTCACAAGTAGTTCCATTCTTTGCCGGTGTAAAATGGAATGAATTGGGTGATAATGGCAAGCAATGGCCGGTGAGAAAAGATGGAACTGATACCGAGATCCTGCATACGGAATCATTTACAAGAGGAAAAGGAAAGTTCCAGTTCAAGGATTTTATTGAATCAGAAGAAATTAAACAACACGGAAAAGAATATCCTTATATCATCACCACTAACCGGGAGCTGGAGCATTATAACTGCGGGGCCATGACAAGGCGCACCCGGAATGTGGATATACTGACTGATGATGTATTACTGATCTGCGAAGAAGATGCCCGCAAACATCATATTGAAGACGGCGATATGGTCTGCGTGGAATCAGCCCGTGGCAAAGTGGACATCAAAGCAAAGATCACCGATGAAGTTAAGCCCGGCATACTCAGCAGTACTTTCCATTTTCCGGATATCATGCTCAACAATATCACTTCAAGCATCAGCGATACCGAAGCTATGTGCCCGGAGTATAAAGTGGTGGCTTGTACGATCAGGAGGAGCAAGGGGAAGTATAAAAATAAATAGAGTCGTTGTCAATCTCTGAGGCAGCGAACGGAAAGTCCCATATTCTTAGGAAAGTTATATCTGTCGATATTAGCAGAAATATAGAAAAGGAAGCGGCCCCAAGCTGAAAGAGCAACATCTTGCGTAGAACTCCACCAGTAGCCGAATGTGCCAACATCTGTAAAAGCTCCGGTGTTGATGCGGATTCCGCCAGGGAGTGCTGCAAACCCGCTGCTGTTTGTTGCCCCGGTATTGGGGCTTTGCCAAGTTGTAGTTCCCTCAACCTTCATTTTACCACCTGCTATTGACGCTCCGCCGAGACAGGTTTCTAACGTTGACAACTCAACATCACTGGGTATATGCCATCCTAAAGGAGCCAAGCCCCTAGAGTCATTAACTGCATACCAATTGTACAGCTTTCCATATGTGGCATTTGTTGATGGATCGTTGTTGTAGTAACACCAGGCGCCGGTTGTGAGGCTGCTCCATGTTACTGGATCAGTAACATATGGTATAGTGTCTCCATTGCTGTATGTAATAACATCTAGATTTTTGTCCATCCATTTTTGGGTACATATAGAAACACTTGGGTAATGAGTTGTAATGGCGATAGGTGACCAGGTGCCGGATTTATAATAATAATATCCAGCCGGATAATCGGTTTGATATACCAGCAGGCCTTCCGCTGGAGAAGAAATAGCGAGCCGCTGGATAGCGGTCATTCTTGGGGGTAAAAATCCTTTGGTGGTTGAATTGATATCCAGTTGTGCCGAGGCGTTGGGTGCTGTAGTTCCTACACCCACACTCTGTGCCGAAACAACACTAATCACTAAAAGGACTGCAATCAACAAAAATGTTTGTTTCATATCAGTTCGTTTGAGAAAAGATAAATTCTTTGTTACTACAAAACAATGATTTTACCCCTGTTAGTTTGTTTCAACCAATAAAGTAAAATAACTATTGCCCAGGCCATAAGCCTGTATGTTCCTCATTCTATCTGGAACTCAGGAAGAAAGGGGGGTATAAAGCAAAAATTGAAAGCTAATTTCTACTCTTTTACCGTCAGCGTTTCTTTCAGCTTTATATCTCTTGAGGAAGCCCCTATCATAATCCTGAAATCACCAGGCTCCACTACTTCTTTCATATTAATATCCAGCAAGGAGAGCATCTCCGGAGTAATAGTAAAAGAAAAAATTTTTGACTCCCCGGCTTTTAAATGAACCCTTTGAAATCCCTTTAGCTCCATCACCGGTCTTGCCACAGACGAAAGCATATCCCGGATATACAACTGCACCACTTCATCACCATCTCTTATGCCGGTGTTCTTTATAGTAAAAGAAACTGTTGCTGATTCTGTCTTACTGATATTGATCTTACTTAATTTAATATCACTTTAATCAAATGTTGTATAGCTTAATCCATAACCAAACGGAAAAAGCGGCAACCCGGATAAATTATTGTAATCATCACCACGACCGGTGGGTTTGTGATTATATACTAATGGTAATTGTGCTTCATGCACCGGAAAAGTAATGGGTAATCTTCCCGCAGGGTTATAATCACCAAACAATATATCAGCAACTGCATGACCCCCTTCATCGCCGGGATACCAGACATCAACAATGGCGGGAACTTTATTGACCCAGCTATTCATTGTTATGGCACTTCCACCAATCAATAGCACAACAACTGGTTTTCCTGTGGCTGCAACGGCGGCAATCAATTCTTCCTGGTGACCGGGGAGTGAAAGCATGGCCCTGTCCTGGAACTCTCCTTCATTTATCCCAACAGCAACAATAGCAACATCAGAGTGCTTTGCTATAGTTACTGCTTCCTGTATTTTCTTTTTCCAGTCGTTGGCTACACCAATATTCCAGATCAATCTGATGGTGGCATTCCCATTGGGTTCGAAAAATTCTATTTGTATATCGTAGCTTTTTCCTTTTTCAAAAAAATAATCTGCAAGGGATGTACTGTAAGTTTGTTTTTTCCAGTTATCAATAATGGGCTTGTTGTTAATGTATAGCCGGTAGCCATCATTCCCCTCTAATCCAATTTTAAACGTTCCTGTTACCGGTGCAATTAGTTTGCCTGTCCAGCGAACGGAATAAAAATCCGCTTGCAGGGTTGGGTCAGGGGCATATAATGTCCAGTGAAAAT
Source organism: Chitinophagaceae bacterium (assembly GCA_013140985.1). GTDB lineage: Bacteria > Bacteroidota > Bacteroidia > Chitinophagales > Chitinophagaceae > JJ008. Next base: position 136,290 of record JABFRU010000011.1, read on the forward strand.
CAATTGTCTTGTCAATTCGTTTTACAGCAGCATCTCCTTTTGTTGTAATGTTATTAAAGTACTCCGCCTGTAAACCTTCTCTGCC
>JABFRU010000075.1 GCA_013140985.1 Chitinophagaceae bacterium
GATTTGGGGCAAAAAATGCCGTTAGCTTATTGCTATAACCAGGAAACCTAACCCAACTTATCAGAGGCTTACAGTGTTCAGGGGGGAGGAAAATTCGAACCGTAAATTAGGTTTTTAATCAATATCAAACAATATCCCTTAGACTTTTAGGCCAAAATCCGTTAAACACCGGCTGACATTTTTGCATCTTCATACCTCAGGGCATAATCATTGATAATATAGATTGAACTCATTAAAAATTAAAGACATGGGAAAAATAATAGGAATAGACTTAGGAACCACCAATAGCTGCGTGGCAGTTATGGAAGGCAGCGAGCCGGTCGTTATTGCCAATGACGAGGGTCGCCGTACAACCCCGTCTGTAGTGGCTTTCCTGAAAAATGGTGAACGTAAAGTAGGTGACCCGGCCAAGCGCCAGGCCATCACTAACCCGCATAATACCATCGCATCGGTAAAGCGTTTTATGGGACGCCAGTTCGATGAGGTGACCGAAGAGATCAGCCACTGGAGCTATAAGGTGGCAAAAGGTGACAATAATACTGTTCGTATTGACATAGATGGCAGATTATATACCCCGCAGGAAATATCAGCGATGGTGCTTCAGAAAATGAAGAAAACCGCTGAGGATTACCTTGGCCATGAAGTGACCGAAGCGGTCATTACCGTTCCGGCTTATTTCAATGATGCCCAAAGACAGGCTACCAAAGAAGCCGGCGAGATCGCCGGTCTTACTGTCCGCAGGATAGTGAATGAACCCACTGCAGCCGCACTGGCCTATGGTTTGGATAAAGACAAGCATGATCATAAGATCGCCGTATTTGACCTGGGCGGCGGTACGTTTGATATCTCCGTCCTTGAATTAGGCGATGGTGTATTTGAAGTAAAATCAACTAATGGTGATACGCACCTTGGTGGTGATGATTTTGATAAAGTGATCATGGACTGGCTGGCCGATGAATTCAAAAAAGATGAAGCCATTGACCTGCGCAAAGACCCGATGGCCTTACAGCGTTTGAAAGAAGCATCGGAGAAAGCAAAAGTAGAATTGAGCTCTTCTTCAGAAACAGAGATCAATCTTCCGTATATCACCGCAGTGGATGGAGTGCCCAAACACTTAGTGAAAAAATTAAGCCGTGCAAAATTTGAATCACTGGCTGATAATTTATTCAACCGTTGTTTGAAACCTTGTGAAGCTGCATTGAAAGATGCAGGCCTCAGCACTTCGCAAATTGATGAAGTGATACTGGTAGGCGGATCAACAAGGATCCCGAAAGTGCAGGAGATCGTAGAAAAATTCTTTGGCAAAAAACCACACAAGGGTGTGAACCCGGATGAAGTGGTAGCGATCGGTGCAGCCATACAAGGTGCAGTATTGACCGGCGAAGTAAAAGATGTATTGTTGCTCGATGTTACTCCGCTTTCTCTCGGTATCGAAACAATGGGTGGTGTGATGACAGCATTGATACCAAGCAATACAACCATCCCGACGAAGAAATCAGAAATATTCTCAACCGCCAGCGATAACCAGCCCGGTGTGCAGATACATGTATTGCAGGGAGAGAGAGCTATGAGTAAAGACAATAAGAGTTTGGGTATGTTCAATCTTGACAGCATACCGCCGGCACCAAGAGGTGTACCGCAGATCGAAGTAATATTTGATATAGATGCCAATGGTATCCTGCATGTAACGGCCAAAGATAAAGGCACAGGCAAAGAACAGAAGATACATATCGAAGCTGGTTCCGGTTTGAGCAAAGAAGAAGTTGAAAGAATGAAAGCCGAAGCAAGGGCCAATGAAGCAAGTGATAAAGCAGAAAAAGAAAAAGTAGAGAAATTGAATATGGCTGACAGCCTCGTATTCCAGACAGAAAAACAACTGAAGGAATATGGTGAAAAGATACCGGCAGAAAAGAAAACAGCGATTGAAGAAGCTGCAGAAAAATTAAAAGAAGCGCACAAGGCACAGGACATACCTGCAATTGATACAGCGATGGCCGCATTGAATGCAGCATGGACAGCGGCGAGTGAGGATATGTATAAAGCAACGCAGGAAAATGCACAAGGCCCAACGTCAAATGCTGAAGGCGGCGGAGATGGACAACAAACTGCTGATGCCAATGCAGGTGCAGGTGATAATGTGACGGATGTGCCTTATGAAGAGGTGAAGTAAATAGAACAATCAAAACCACCCTCGATTTTTTATCGAGGGTGGTTTTAATAATTAATACTAGAACCTTAATTAAAGTGAAATACTTAACAAAAGACGAAATGATTCCGGTATGGAATCATTTTCTAAAAGAAGTTGAAGAGTATCTTGTCTCTAACAATAAAAGAAATTTTTATTTACAAGCAAGTATTCCAGACTATTTATTTTCCTCTTTACTGAATGGTGTTATTAAAGAAGGTGAAAACACCATAATATATAAGCTTCCTGCCTCAATCAGTCCAATGAGGATTGCTGGTTGTGAAATTCATTTTACTGAGACAAGTGAAAATAAGTTATCATTATATGATTATCTCGAGTCGAAGACAATTCCAGTAATTGAAAGGAACTTAGAATCTGTGGAATCTATTTGATAGACTAATTATTGCAGTACTGCTTTATCATTTCATAAGCTCTTTCTAACCCTAGTTCTCCTGCTTTGCTATAATCTAAACAACCGCCTTCTTTATCGTCAGTAATAATTCTTAGATAGGCTCGGTTTGAATATGCTTCGGCAAATTTTGGATCTAGCTCTATCGCTTTAGAATAGTCTGCCAGAGCTCCTTTAATATCATCAATGTTTGACTTAGCGACGCCACGATAATTATAAGTGGAAGCAGTTTTTGTGTTTAATTCTATTGCTTTACTGTAATCTTGGATTGCTCCTCGATAATCTTGCAACTTATATTTTGCCAATCCCCGGTTTAAATAAGCAGAAAAGCTTTTTTTATTAAGTTCTATTGCTTTATTGTATTCTTGAATTGCTCCTTTATAATCCAATGCAGAATCTTTTGAAAGACCTCGATTTATATATTCTTCTGCATTTTGTGCACTTACAGAATTCAAAAGTAATAAACAAAAAATGGTAGCTAATAAAGGCATATGTTTAAACATATTACTTTTAAGCAAAACTACATAATCCTTTTCCCCCAGCTGTCTGTAGTGTTCATTAAATAAAAAAATGTTGAAAGGTTATGCTGAGTTTACAACTCAGCATCGGCTCCTAAGAGCCGTTCTTCTTCCTAATCAACCTCGCAAAATCGGTCTAAAACAAATAAACCGACGGCAGCTACCGTCGGCTTTTTTTTCCCAACCGAGTGTCCACTCACTTCACAGGCGATGTCTCCGCCAGCAGTGATTTTAAATAAAAGTGAAATAGCGGCGTGACTCGCCATTGTTTAACGCCGGGTCCACTCTGCTTACATAGCCCGGCTGTGAGATTCGGCTACGAACGAAATCACTTGTTTAATCAATGCATACAGTTGTCAATAACCTGTTGCCAGTGGTGCATTACTGCCATTTACGGTCATAGAATCAAATAAGTTTATACTCAGAACAAAACTATTAACCAGACACCGTACTGCGGTTAGCTTCCAACTAAATGCAGTCAACAAAAAAAAATTTATGAAAAAGTTTTTACAGATCATCCCGGTACTCTTCTTATCACTGGCCAGTCATTTTGCAATGTCACAGTGCCAGGCTCCAACCAACCTGTCCGCCAGCTACAGCAACAATGTTTCTACTTTCAGTTGGGATCTCGTACCCGGCATAAATACCTACCAGTTTGAATTAAAATTTCAATGGGACCCCTGGGGTAGCGGCGCCGGATTTACCGTAACAGGAAATACGTTCAGCCTGACCGGGTTATTTCAATCGGCTCCATTTGAGTGGAGAGTTAGCACCGATTGTGGAAATAGTACCTACGGCACTTCCGCTTCCATGCTGTATAGCACACCTTGTCCTGAACCCGGCAATCCTGTTGTTTCGAATATTACCGGAACAACAGCAACACTTAGCTGGACTCCTGCACCGGGTTACAATACCATTACTTCCAATTTCTCGGTTAGTTACAGGCTGGCTAATACCAGCAATGCATGGACATGGGCGGGCAGCACATCAACTCCCACAAAAAACCTGGCAGGGCTTACCTCTAATACTATGTATGAATACAGGATCTATCAAAGCTGTATGTACAGCAACAGCACACCCATTACCGGCACCTTTACTACGGCTTTTGTGGCCTGTAATATTCCAACCACCATCAGCATTACCAATGCTTCTTATAACCAGGCTACCGTTTCATGGGCGGCCGTAAGCGGTTTTTTGAATTATACTGTCGAATACAAACCAGTGACAGGTTCAGTATGGTCATCTGTAACTGCAAGTTCTAATACCAAAGTTTTGACAGGGTTGACAAGTGCAACACTTTATGATGTAAGAGTAAAAGCGAATTGCAGTGCGGGCAGCAGTGGTTATATTACTTCACAGTTCACAACTTATCATGCTACCTGCCCGGCATGGGGAGCGAATGGCAGCGAATACATTGACCTCGTTGCATTAGGCAGTATCAACAGAACATCTAGTCGTGAAGTAGGAGGGTATTACAATACAGGATTAAGCACTACTTTATCAAAAGGCTCAACCAATGCAGGCCAGTTCAGCGCCGGCTATAATCCCGGAATTATCTTTAATGAAAACTTTGCCGTGTATATTGATTTTAACCGGAACGGAAATTTTGGAGATGCCGGCGAAAGAGTAGTGAACCCGACCCTGGTAACAAGCGGGGCGGCTATCTATAATTTTAATGTAACCATACCCAATAATGTATCAACCGGTTCAACAAAAATGAGGGTTATCGTTTGCCGCACAGGCACAACCATTACTCCCTGCCAGTTTACGAATTTTAAAGGTGAGGTAGAAGATTATAATGTAACGATCGTTAATCATAATCGTTCTGGTAATGTTGAGGAGGACACGCCGCCTTCTGACCAGCTATTGATGCCGGCCCTTTCGGTTTATCCAAATCCTTCCGATGCAATTTTTACCATACAAATGCCGGTAAATACAAGGGCTGTATATTATGAGATACTTGGCAGCAACGGGGCTGTGGTAGAAAAGAAAAACATCGAAGCAGTAACAGCGTTTCGTGTCGATATGTCAAAATATACTAAGGGCATGTATATTTTAAATATAATATCGCCTGAGAGGAAAACAAGGCTAACACAAAAACTGAACCTGGTTAAGTAACGATAAACAGGCCTTTCTGAAAACCGTTTTGAAACAACCTATCAAAACGGGGCGTCAAAAAATAAAAAGCCGGCGGCAGCTACCGTCGGCTTTTTACTTATCATTTAAATTTATTTAATTCTGCTGGGCCATCATTGCTTGTGACTCTTCATACGTAGGGCCGTACAGGCCAGGTACAATATTGCCGGTCGCCCTTAGATGTGACACCAACTCACCGCGGTGGTGGTAAAGATGATTAAATAAGAAACCCCTTGCCACTTGTATCTTGGGCATGGGTGGCATAATGGGGTTGCCGCCCATTTGCATGGTCCATGTATTGAAATATTTGCTTTCATCCGAATTCTCCAGCACCGCT
>JABFRU010000070.1 GCA_013140985.1 Chitinophagaceae bacterium
TACCGCCGGCAGTAATAGAAATAGAAAAATTATTGCCCTGTGTAAAGCCGGATGCCCACTCACCGCCTGTATCGCTGCCCATCAGCATTGTTTCTTTACTTATTGGTAAAGAAACATGCATCACCCTGTTCTCTTCTTCCGGCGAAACTTTTCCATGTTCACCGGGAGGCATATCCTTAAAACGACCAATGTATGGGAACTCGCCACCGAATACCGATTTATAAAAAGTGAAAGCTTCTTCGCAATTACCATTGAAGGTGAGATAAACATTAACGGTTGCCATGACTATTTGTTGAAGTGATAAAATAATTGAAGGATTAAATTAAGGGAATTATTTCATGGGTTGAATTAATTTATGATGAATGAACGCCATTTTCGAAATGAGGCAAAAAAATAAACCGTCCCACCTGGGGCGGGACGGTTTAAAAATAAGTGGTCGTTCTTTTATTGCTTAACAAACTTCATGCTGCTCTCTTTATTGTCATGGTTTACCCGGATCATATAAATACCAGCGGGTATTTTGCTGATATCTAACCAGGTGCTGGCTGTGCTTGTCAGCGTTTGCATCACTTCTTTTCCGGTAGCATCATATATTTTTATTTCTGCTTTTGCCTGCAGATCATCAATAGAAATATTCAGCCTGTTATTGGCAGGATTGGGATAAAGAGTCAGTTTATTATCATTGCTGACAACAATATCTTCTTCTATCATTCTTGTTGCTGTACCGGTCTGTACTCTTACTGTATAACAGTTCGTCGCATTCCAGTTGGAACTGTTGGATGGATACACTCTTGCATAATACGTACCAGCCGACACTGTCCTGTTGATCGTTTCATTGTTCGTGCCGCTGTTAGTGGATGATTGCAATGTACTGCCACTGCTGTTTTGCAATGCCAAATGATAATTAGCAGGCAGTGTTTTAAGAGTAAGAGTAATCGTTCCTCCTGTTGTGATAACGAACCTGTAATAATCATTATCATTGGAAGGATTGACAAGGCCTTTTACATCTGTATTCAGCGGAATGGTTGCAGCGCCGCTTCTGTTACCATTTGTACTTACATCATAAGGACCGGGACAAACCACAACAGCCGTGGTTGCAAACTGTGCTGTTTTATAATTACTGCTTCCGCTGCTGCAATTTGATTGCACTCTCCAGTCATATTGAGTAGAGGGAGTTAATCCACTTAGATTAACAGAAAGCGATGTTGTGCTTGTCGCTGCATTGATCCAGTCAGGTGAAGACGCTTGTTTATAATCGACATTATAACTTGTTGCAGTTGGAGAAGCATTCCAATTCAGTGTTGCACTCGCCGAACCAATTGATGTTGTACTTAACCCTGCAGGATCAGGACAATTATTAGTACATGTCGCTGTTGATACTGTACGATTGATCGCCACAGCTCTTTCACTTATGGCTCCTGTTGTACTGTTCTTTGCTCTTATGGTAAACCAAATACTTGCTCCCGGTGTCAATCCTGAAACAATATAAGAAGTACCGGTTACATCAGCAGCTGCCAGAACATAATCACCGGCTGTTGCATCAAGACGATAAATATCATACTGCGTAGCATTGGCAACAGCGGTCCAGCTGAGATTTACCTGGCCGGAACAAACACCGGTACTTCCATTTAATCCTGTTACAGTTCCCAGTATTTTAAAATTCGCATCACTCACATCGGTTAATGCTCCGCTGGAAACCCTGATCAATGCAGTGGATGTATTTGCCCCGGAAGGAACTGTCCATGCAAGTCTTGTTGTTGCTGCAGGAACAGTTGAAGAAATTGCAACCCATGAAGCGCCGTTATCCAATGAATATTCCACCGTTTGATTACCTGTCACACCTGCATTATCCCATGTAATTGTTTCACTGCTGCCGGGGCTTACATTTTCAGGGCCATTCGGGTATATCACTTCTATAGAAGGCATTTCTGCAAACCAGGTAAGATAATATTCCTGTGCAGGCCCTGTTGTAATAGCAATACCATCTATTCTTACTATATAATCACCGGCCTGTGGATCATCTATCGTTACCTGTTCGATATTGCTGATATTGTCAATTCCTCTTGTTGCATTACTGCCGGGGTTATTCTTATCGAGTTTCCAGGGCAATGTAGTTGTCGTTCCGTTTATTACTGAGAGATCAAGATTGTTTACAAGAGCTATCGCCGAATTGGCAGCTGCGGCAGGATCATTCCATGACAGCATCACTCTTAACCGTGAAGTACCTTCCGGAACAGAAATAATGCGTTCAGTGACTGCGCCGGTTGTAATACTATTTATTTCATACCTGTTCTCTTCCAATATTCTTACTGCGGCCAATGCATTGATTCGTCCAAAGCCAAATTTATAATCGGGACCGGGGTTACCAAGATCCCTTGCCGTATTACAAATAGTATTTTTTATCAGCGAAGATGCAGGCAATGTGTCTCCGTGTAATTGTTTGTATCGCTGCACCAATAAAGCCACTGAACCAGTTATACCCGGCGTTGCCATCGAAGTACCGGATATGGTACCATAAGAATTCAACGGAGTATAAGTAGAAAAAACATTTGTTCCCATTGAACTTATTTCCGGTTTCACCCTTCCATCATGCATGGGGCCAAAGCTGCTGCTGGATGAAATAGTTTCCGTAGTGGTTATATTGGCTACAACGATATTATTTTTTGCTGCCTTACCTGTCCCGGTAATAGTTGTCCATCCGTTTGCACAGGCTGTTTGCTGGTTACCTGCTGAGTGACAATGCAGGTGATAAGGAAAATTATTCAGGTTGATATCCGTATTTCTTGCCCGGAGTGAGTACGCCGAATTAGTTCCGTTCACCCCGCATTGAATAGCTTGCCCATCGTAATAAGAGTGATTACTTGAAATAAGAGTATAGGCCGGGATTGCAACTGACATCTCGACTTGTACGTCGCCATTATAGTCATACGAATAAATTGTTGCATTCGGTGCCATTCCTTTTGCCAACGGATTGATCAATCCCCTGCCTGCCATCGTTCCGGATACATGGGTACCATGACTACCGGCTGTTCCGGTTTGAATATTCAGTAAACGCCCGGGAGAAAAATCAAGGTGCTGACTGGCCACCTCATCCCATATACTGATATTGATACCATCACCTTTTAAATTCCTGATACCGTCATTCAAAATATTTGACCGGTGAAGACTTCTTCCCAACAAATTCTCCGGCTGGTTGGGCGGATCAATAAACTCGACCCATTGCACAAACGGTAAAGCAACCAGTTCATCAAGATTTTCCTGCGGTACCATGATGCTGAATGTTCTGAACACAGGTGTTTCCGCAAGGATCATCGCTCCAAGCTGATCGAGAGAAGCAATGATTTTGCCAGCCGCCATTTTTTCATAGGTAAGCACAGTTACATCAGCATATCCACCCGACCTTTTTGCATGGGCAGGAACATCCTTGTTCACTACTGCAGGCATTGCTTTCTGCAATTCAGTGAAGCGAAATATGCTCCGGACATTGAGAGTTTCTAATACAGAAAGATCAGGATCGCTTTTAACAGCAGCAGTATAAGCCAGGTTGGGTATATAATCCAATAGTTCAATACCCGCATTCTTCAAACGAACTTTTGTCGCTTCATCAGGTAATGAAGAGAATTGGATAGTGACATAATATTTATCCTGGTAAAAGCTCTTGCTGAAGATACCGGCATTAGTAAGCCGGTCAGTATTTTCTTCCGGAATAAATTTTCCTGAATTGAGATAGATGCCAAAATCTTTTTGTTCCTGCGCCTGCAGCAATGCAGGAAAACAAAGCAAGGCCAATAACCGGGCAATACGAGTGTACAGGTGTTTCATTGGTATGGATTTAATTGTGAGTAAAACAGGTTGATAGGGATAAGTACAACAAAGAACAGGCCGCTAACTTTTTAGCGGCCTGTATTTGTATTTTTTCAGAAACGATTATCGTATTCTACCTATGGGCACCTTACGAAAATTGAAATGCCTTCGGGTTTTTACATGTGATAAAACTTAGAACCCTTTCTGTGTTTTTATCTGCTTCAGCATATTCCTTGCGTTATCGCCGGTAACACCATTCGGGTCGAGTTCGATTGCTTTATTATAATACTCAATTGCTTTATCTGTCTTCCCTGCTTTCCAGTTAGCTTCGGCATAACTGTCCCATGCATTGGCTGATTTCGGAAACAGTTTTGTGTTCAGCTCAAATACTGATAACGCAGCATCATTCTGTTTTCCATTCAGCAAATTATATCCTGCATCATTGATCTTCGTTTCAAAATTCATGTAGCGGTACTTTGGATCAGCCACCATTTTTTTAGCCTCGGCTTCCACCTGGTCCAGTTTACCATCTGTAAATAAATTCCGTAAATGGGTCATTGGATCCAGCACATAATCTTTATCATTAAAATTCAAACAGGTTTCCAATGCAGGATCTCTATTCGCTTTATACTCTGCAAAACTCATTTCGACGGATAAATGCGGCGCCAGCCAATCCGCATTTTCCCATTGCGGTTTATCCTGCCACCAGGCAAATGAAAGAAAAACAGGAATGCCTGTCTTCGGCAGATCGACACGCCGGGTATCACCATAGAAATTTATATTCTCCGATGTCGGTTCACCCACAAACACGGCATTGGTATAATTGCTGAATTCATTCACCAGGTTTTGACAGGCAGAAAAAGTACGGCGACCTGTTATCACAAATAGTTTTCCTGTCTTGTTGATCTTTTTACTTTCAACGATGCCGGTAACGACGGGTTTGTTCTTATAATTATTACCGCCCCCATTCAGCCGGACATCGATCACCAACTTCTCTACTTCATTCTTATCAATAAACTCAAATACCTTTTTATAAAATGCCGCTATTGACTCCTGTGCATCATCCAGCACCTGGCTTTGCCGCACATACACTGTTTTACTTTCCGGCAGATACTCGTAATAATAATTTTTATCAATGTTCTTTAAATAGTACGGTGTGCTGCTCTGGTCTCTGACACTGACCCAATCCTCTCCCGGTTTTGCAAAACCATATCTTCTTGGCAATTGAAAACCCTCGATAGCAGTAATGGACTGGTCAAATGTCTTTCCATCTTTTTCAAATGTATAAGTGATAGCAGGTTTTAATTCTTTGGTGATGCCCTGTGCATGCAATGCCTCCGGTATCGCCATAAAATCCAAACCATAAGCTTTGAAATACTGGTCATTCTCCGCCGGCACCAATGGTTTGATAGCTTCCAATACATCTTTCAACGGCTTGCCTTCTACTTTGACCAGTTTAGCGCCGACAATATTCTCATATTTTTTATCTGCCCCTTCTGCATACATACCATCGCTGAACCAATAAAAGTTTACAGGCGCCACATGAAATTTGAAAGGCATTTGCCTCCAGCCCATGCTGGTATGTCCGTACTTGAATAATGAAATGATGCGGGCTATACCGGCGATGCGTTGATTGTCGCTCATGGCAGGCATGGCTTTATACAATTTTTCCACTTCTGCATTGAAGTCATCAACCGTTACTTTTTTAAATAAAAAAGAATAATCCTTGTGAACGGTTTGCTGAAGAAAACGAAGATCGGATTGCCAGTCAGCGGCAGTTAGTGTACCCGGTGATTTTGTACTGGCCGGCAAAACAGGATGATCCTGTGACCAGGATGACGCAACAATAATGCTGCATAGCAGTGATAGCAAAATTTTTCTCATGGCTTTGAGGTTTTAAGAAAGTTATGAAAAACAAAAGCTGACCGTTTGTGGTATTTGACAAGCGGTTAAATACTCCTTTGGCGTACCCGACGTTTGACTGGTTAAAAAGTTACAGGGTTGCTGCATATTTTTTACTTTCTTAAATTTATAGCCTCATATCAATTTTCAGTTATCCAACCACCAGCTAATATGAAAAAGATAAACCTTATCCTTGTTATGGCTATCGCCTGTTTCGCAATGTCCATAACTGCAATGGCCCAATCAAATCCAAAGAACATTCTTTTTATTTTCGATGCTTCCGGCTCGATGTGGGGCAAATTGGGAAACAGCACCAAAATAGAAGTAGCCAAACAAACAATGGGTACGCTGGTACAAAAACTAAACAGCAATACCAAAGCCGGGTTGATAGCTTATGGTCACCGCAATTCCGAATGCAGCGATATTGAAACATTGCAACCGGTAGCCGCATTGGATAAAACAAAATTCACCGCTACTGTAAGGGCATTGAACCCAAAAGGCAAAACACCCATTGCTAAATCCATACTTCATGCGATCACTTTGATAAAAGCAATGAATGAAGCGGTAACAGTTATACTCGTTACCGACGGTCTCGAAACCTGCGAAGGCATTGCCTGTGATATCATCCGCAAGGCAAAAGCCGAAGGAATAAAGATCACCCTGCATGTAGTAGGTTTTGGTATTGCAGAGAAAGATCTTTCTTCTCTCGAATGTGCCGCACAGGCAGGCGGCGGGCAATATTTTCCTGCTAATAGTGCAGAAGAGTTAGCCACAGCATTGGAACAATCCGTAAAAGAAGTACCTAAAGGCGATGCGTTTCTTTCTATAAAGACAACGTTAGACAGCAAACTGAAAGATGCTTATATAAAGGTGTACAAGAAAGGGAATCCAAAAGATGGTTTTGCAGGAAGAACCTATGAGTCCGCAGCAACTAATCCCCGCATTCTGCAATTACCTGCCGGCACGTATGATGTTGAGATACGTCCTGTAGATATTGATGGATATGCAACAATAAAATTCTCCGACCTGGTGATACCTGCAGGCGATACAACGAAAAGGGATATTGAATTTAAACAGGGCATTATTGAAACAAAAATTACCCGCAACGATGCTTTATCCGATGCAACCGTACAGGTATTCTTAACCGGCACTAAAACATCGGTTGCCAATTACCGCACCTATGCAAAAGCAGAAACAAATCCTGCTGTATTAAAAGTACCCCCCGGTATATATGATATAGTAATTACTTCGGCGGAGATGAATGGATCGGTTGAAAAAAAATTCATCAGGCAAACTGTTGTAGCCGGTGAGAAGATCGCATTGCCACATAATTTTGAATCCGGTGAATTGCTCATCGGCGCTAAGAATGCGCAGGGCTATGTGGATGCAACAGTTGTCATTCATGATCTGAAGACAAAAAAAGATATTGCCAGCGGCCGCACTTACCAGGCAGCCGGTAGCAATCCAAAGAAATTCATTTTAGTTCCGGGTAATTACCGCGTTGATCTTATGCCGGTAAAGCCTTCCGGTCTTGCGAAGAAATCTATAACTGCAGAAGTAACGGTGAATAGTAAAGTGGAGAAGATAGCGGAGTGGTGATCCATTTATTAAATATGGTACCCCGGTAAGCCGGCCAAAAGGCTGGCTCAGTATCATCCACGTTATAAAATAGTATTATGCTGTTATTGTATCACCGTATCAGCGAGGTACATCACACCATTTGATATTTTTGCTTCACGGGGAAGAATGTTAATGCTGCCGATAGTGATCGCACCGTTTTTCTCCTGCACCAGGAGTTCTTTACCGTTTAATGTGGTTAGTTTATCTCCGTCTTTCAATTCTTTAAAAGAGATCTTTCCGTCCAGTATATGATTGTTGAGAAGATCGGCCAATTGTGCCCTGTTTTGTGGCTCCAGTAATTTTTCTACTAATCCTTTTTCCAGTTTTTCAAAAGCAAGATCACTGGGTGCAATAAAAGTAAAAGGTCCTGTGCTGCTGAGCAACTGATCCATATCGGATGCATGTACAGTTTTCTTTAGTGTTCTCAGCGATTTATCTACATTAACTACTTGTGTAAGATTTGACATGTTGATTGATTTAGCTGCCGGCAATATTGCCCGCAAGGGTCGAAAGGTAGTCTTAATGGATCAGCTTTGCTGTTAATGTTTCGTGCAAGTAGTGTCTCATTTTGAAAAATAAAGGCATCCCACAAAGACACAAAAACCACAAAGTGGTTAAGATCAATTGTGTTCTTAGTGTCTTTGTGGGAAACTAAATTGAAACTGGTACACTGCCTTCATGCATGTTGTTTCATTGAAGAATGAAATCAGCCAATGCGGATAATAAAGGTTACATTACATGTCCTGCAGATCATTCTGTCTGCAAAAACTCCCCAATAAGATGGCAACTGTTTTAGAAATTGCGACAGCAGACAAGAATCTTACTGCTATGATGAAAGGGTTAAAAGCCGCAAAGATGGAAGAATCTTTAAGCGGTATCGGTCCTTTTACCATCCTCGCTCCTGTTAACCTCGCATTCGGAAACCTTACAATACCGGACACTTTTGATAATATGGTAAAACAAAGTAACAGCAACAGCAAACTTTCAGACCTGCTGAGCTTCCATGTTATTGCCGGAAGAAAAATGGTAAAGGATTTCCGGGACGGGCAAAAATTACCGACGATCAATGGAAAAGAACTGACGGTAACGATAGCAGATGGTGTCGTTCGCATCAATGGCGCCCAGATATTGGCCAAAGACAGGCAGGGTTTCAATGGAGTTGTCCATACCATCAACATGGTCAACCTGCCGGCAGAATAAGTTTGCTAAAAAAAACTCAATGATAAAAGATACCGTTATCCAGTTTGTTTGCTTTGCAACAAAACTTGAACCCGATCAATTCATAAGCGAATGGGATTCTTTTGCAAAAAAAATCAGGTATAAAAAACAAGAACCGGTGTTGCTGGAACTGGCTGCTGATATAAAAAATAAATACAGGTATATATCGCAACATGAATGCCCCGGCGGGGATTTTCATTTTTCTTTTATGATCAAAAGCAGGTCGGAAAGCCTTCCTGAACATCATGTGCGGGTGGTGCAGGTGGGTGGTTATAAACTACTGCCTGCGAAAAAAAAGCATAGAGAAGAAGATGACGATGTCAAACTGCTCGCCTTTCTAAGCCACAGCGAAAATGATATTGACTTTTATCGCCAGTTGTCATTATTCAATCACCTCGATATTTACGAGGCCTATTACGAAAGTTGCACCTATGGTCATATACTCGAATTCTATATAGCCGAAGCCAATGCCGGCGAACTGCTGCTTCAACTGCAGCAAAGACATGGTGTGGACGCAGCTATTTATAAGGAATGTGCGGTGACAGCGTAACCCTGCTGTCTTATCAACAAGATCATGAATGATCAATTTGATATGCTGATCGATAGTTATCTCGATAAGAAAATAGGGATCGACAGTAATTTTCTGACCAAAAGACTGTCCGATGGATTGCAACAAAATATTTTACAACTGCAAAAAGATGAGTTATTGACCGCTGCCGGAATCGGGAATGAAAATGTAAAAGATCCTGCACAAAAGATCAGAAGCGATAAGATCTATTGGATGGATAAATCACACGGCAATATCTATGAACAGGAATTCTTACAACTCGCCCAAAATTTTATTGACCATCTCAACAGCACTTGTTACACTGGCATCAACTGCTGTGAATTTCACTATGCTGTTTATGAAGAAGGCAGTTCTTATGGACGGCATAAGGACCAGTTCAAAAATAACAGCCACAGGAAATATTCTCTTATCAGTTATTTGAATGAGAACTGGCTGGAAGAAGAGGGCGGTCAATTACTGGTCTATCAAAATGAAGGGGTCCAAAAAATATTACCCCGCTCCCAAACAGCTGTATTCTTTAAAAGCGATGAGATGGAACATGAGGTAACTAAAGCCACGCGGCAACGGATGAGTATCAGCGGCTGGCTGAAAGTGATGTGATACGCTGCAATCTTTTTCTTCCCATATAAATAATAGATGAAACAGGTATCATTTTTGTCAGAAGTATGAATCCTGCAATTCTTTCCGACAATTGTGTAACAATTGCCCGGATTACCAGGTGTATATTTTGGATCATGCAAACGACAGAAACTAAGTTGAAAAAAGTGAAGGGCGGGCACAGGGGGCGGACAATTGTATTCAGTATTGTTATTTTCTTTCTCGTTGCCATAGTATCAGGTCTCTGGTACTGGAATACTCACAAAAAAAGGATCATCAAAAACAAACTGGAAACAGTCATACAGGAAAAGAGCGGTGGTCTTTACAAAATAAAATATGATAGTCTCAGCATTGATGAGATGGATGGCTATTTATCCATTTCCAATATGAATTTATCTTATGACAGTGCCCGCTATACCGAACTTACAAAGCAGGGACATGAGCCTTCTATCCTGTTGAACATTCATATCCCTGAGATCAGCGTATCAGGAGTAAAAACTCCAAAGGCATTAATTGGCGACGAGATCATAGGCCGGAAACTGGAAATAAAAAACCCGGTGATCAATATTATGTATACCAATCCCGGTAAAGATTCATCACAGGCTGTACCTCCCAAAGCCATATATGAACAGATATTAGGCGACCTGGACCTGATAAAGGCAGACAGCATCCTGATCAGCGGCGCACAGATCACTACCAGTAATTTCAAAACAAAAAAAACAGGTATGCAGTTGCAGGATGTCAATATCACATTGGTGGATGTAAAAGTTGACAGCAGCAGTAGTACAGACAGTACCCGGATGTTCTTTTCCAAAGAAACCAGTTTTACCTGCGGTAAACTAAGCTGGTCATCTCCCGATAATTTATATAGCTATAATGTTGAAAATATTTCAGCAGGTTCAGTATCCCGTTTGCTGCGGATCAAAAGCTTCAGTATGGTTCCTGCTTTGGATGAAGAAGCTTTTGTAAAAGCCCTGCCTGCACAGGGCGACCGCTTTGATTTTTCGGTCAGTAATATTGAAATGAAAAATATTGACATGCAGCAATTGCTCGAAGAAAATATTGTGGCAGATAATATTCTTCTCCCCTCGCCCAGTTTGAAAATATACCGTGACCTGGCGATACCACGGGACACTAAGAACCGGGTAGGCGCTTATCCTCATCAACTGATGCAAACCATCCCTATAACTTTTACGCTGGGAAAAATAGTTGTGACGAACGGATTCATTGAATATAAAGAAAGACATCATACAAGCCGCCAGGCGGGCAAGATCCAATACCATACTATAAATGCCGTCATCAGCAATTTTACCAATGATAAAAAAGCGATCGCTGCCAATAATGTAATGACAGTTGATATGAGTGCACAATTCCTCAATAAAGCTCCGTTGAAAGTTAGCGGGCAGTTTTATTTGCTGGATGCCAATGGTCGTTTCAACCTGAGCGGAACCCTGGGTGCGATGGATGCCACGGTCCTGAATCCAGTGATAGAAAATACCGGGCTTACACATATAAGATCAGGAAAGATCAAAAAAGCCGAATTCAATGTACAGGGCAGTGATCATGTTGCGGATGGTAAAATAACACTGCTCTACGACGATCTTAAAGTCAACGTACTTGAAAAAGACAAGGGATCAGCAGAATTGGATAAAAAAGGTCTTGCCAGTTTTATGGCCAATATGGCTATCAAGAATGCCAACCCACTAAGAAAAGACCCTGTGCGGGTAGCACAGGTACATCTCGAACGCAACAACAATGCATCCTTTTTCAATTTTGCATGGAAGACATTACTCAAAGGGATCATGGAGACGGTGGGGCTTAAGTAACGATCAAAGGGCTGGTTAAAAGTTTTGTGAAGTGAATTGTGAATCGTCAATGGTGAATGGGTTCATGACAATCAAACTCTCCTATTGACTATTCACCATTCACTATTCACCCATTATCTTTACGCTAATGAAATTATATTCCTTTCTTCAACCGTTCTAATTCTTCTTTGAGTTTTAAATTCTCGGCTTCGAGCTTCTTTACATCCGTTAATGCATCTTTATTATACTCAACGATCTTATCCTCGGTGATATACACCCCGCTGAACATACTCGTTTTACAATAAGCTTCATGTATATGCCCGTCTTTGTCTTTATACCTTACCACATAAATACGGTCGCTGCTATCGCCAAACCAGCCTTTACCCAGCGGCGCCCATTCTTTGCTGATGAATTCTTTTCCTTCTTCACTGAAATGGTCTTCGATGCGGCCGCCATCAAAAACTCCGGCGACAAGCCTGATAATGATGATAACAACGATCGCTATGACGATTATGGCCACGGGGTTGACATCCATGAAGTAAATTTAATTAAATCCCACTCTACGCCGTGGCGGGTGTTTTCTTCCACCCGCCACAGGTAAATAGTAGGTTTCATAAGCGTAATGAAAATTCTTATTTTATTCGTATGGTTGGTGGAGAACAAACACCAACCACCGGTTTAAACATTTTACTTACCGGTATTTACCGCACCAAACGTTCCGCTGGAACGTAACTTCATTTTTCATTCATCATTCTACCTATGAAATATCCCTACGGGACAATTAAATGCATACAAAAAGATTTAGGCAACCCCGTAGGGGTTACAGGTGGGTAGAACTATTAAATATATGCGAACCGAACCCCGTAGGGGTTCAACATTCCTGAATAGAGAACAGAACCCTTCGCTTTGCTCAGGGCGGGCTACTGCAACAAATTGTTGAATAGAATTGCTGCAGCACAAGAGTGCGACGCAAGGAACGATGATAGTAGCAATGTAGCCGGACCAATAATCCTTATTGTCAGACCGGGACGGTCAGACAAAAGCCACTCATTCCGCCTCCCCTATCTTTGCAGCACAACGACTTGCACAATGAACCTCGAATTCAATAAGAACGACGACGTAATGAAACAATCGCTGAGTGAGATGCGGCAGCGGCTGGATAAGATCGCTGAAGGCGGTGGTAAAAAAGCGATGGAGAAACAAAAAGAGAAGAATAAACTCACTCCGAGAGAAAGAATTGATTATTTAATTGATAAAGACAAACCCTTTATCGAGATCGGCGCTTTTGCCGGTTATGAAATGTATGAAGAACAAGGTGGTTGTCCCGCCGGTGGTACGGTGGCCGGTGTGGGATATGTAAGCGGCAGGCAGTGTGTGATACTGGCAAACGATCAAACGGTGAAAGCCGGTGCCTGGTTCCCTATTACCGGTAAAAAGAATTTGCGTTTGCAGGAGATAGCGATGGAAAATCATTTACCTGTTATTTATTTGGTTGACAGCGCCGGCGTTTTTCTCCCGATGCAGGATGAGATATTTCCCGACAAAGAACATTTTGGCCGCATCTTCCGCAACAATGCGGTGATGAGTGGCATGGGCATCACACAGATCGCTGCGGTGATGGGCCCCTGTGTGGCCGGCGGCGCTTACTTACCGATCATGAGTGATGAAACACTGATGGTGGAAGGCAATGGTTCTATTTACCTGGCCGGTCCTTACCTGGTGAAAGCGGCGATAGGCGAAGACATAGATAATGAAACATTGGGCGGTGCGGTAACGCATACAGAGATCAGCGGTATTGCCGATTATAAATTCAGGACCGAACAGGAATGCATGGATCATGTAAAAAAGATGATGGGCATGCTGGGTGATAAACCCAAAGCCGGTTTTGACAGGATCCAACCAAAAGCGCCAACAAAAAAAGCAGCAGAGCTGCATGGTATTTTTCCCGGTGATGGCAAACCGTATAATGTGATCGACATCATTGAAAGGATCGTTGACGATTCTGAATTTGAACAATTCAAAGAAGATTATGGTAAAACGATCGTCTGCGGTTATGGAAGAATAGATGGCTGGGCCGTAGGTATTGTTGCCAACCAGCGGCTGATCGTTAAAACAAAAAAGGGCGAGATGCAGCTGGGCGGTGTTATTTATAATGACAGCGCTGATAAAGGAGCAAGGTTCATTCTCAATTGCAACCAGAAGAAAATTCCATTGGTGTTCTTACAGGATGTTACCGGTTTTATGGTGGGCAGCCGCAGCGAACATTCGGGCATCATCAAAGACGGTGCGAAGATGGTGAATGCAGTAGCAAATTCTGTGGTGCCGAAGATCACTATCATTACCGGTAACAGTTATGGCGCCGGCAACTATGCCATGTGCGGCAAAGCCTATGATCCGAGATTCATTTATGCATGGCCTTCGGCGAGGATCGCTGTCATGAGTGGTGATTCGGCAGCCAAGACCTTATTACAAATAGAAGTGGCTTCGCAAAAAGCAAAAGGCAAAACGGTAAGCAAGGAAGAAGAAGATAAATTGCTGAACAAGATCAAGAGCCGTTATGATAAACAAACTTCTCCTTATTATGCAGCGGCCAGGTTGTGGGTAGATGCCATCATTGACCCGGTGGATACAAGAAAAGTAATTGCAGAAGGTATTGCAGCGGCGAATAATAACCCGGAGATTCATTCATTAAAGACGGGAGTGTTTCAGGTATGATGTTGATGTCATGCTGAGGCTCTCGAAGCATGACTTACGAATAATCTATAAGTAATTTAAAATTCGTGATTCTAGAATGGGGAAAGAAAAAAATAAATTTTATGTTGTATGGCAAGGAATAAAGCCGGGAGTCTATTCGAGCTGGGCAGAATGTCAGAAACTAATCAATGGATATCCTCAAGCAAAATATAAAGGATTTAAAACTCAGCAAGCAGCCTTAAAAGCATTCGAAGAAGGGCCAGGTAATTATTGGGGCAAAAGTTTTTCTGAAAGCTCTTTAAGTCCGGAACAACTCAGGATCATTGGGATTCCTATTATGAACAGTATTTCCGTGGATGCAGCTTGGAATACTTTTACGTTAGAAATGGAATATCAGGGAGTGTGGACAGATACAAAAGAAGTTTTGTTTAAAAAAGGTCCATTTAAAGATGCAACAAATAATGTGGGAGAATTTTTAGCCATAGTTCATGCCTTAGCTCATCTAAAAAAAAGCAGTTCTTCACTCCCAATATATTCTGATAGCAGGAATGCTATTAAGTGGGTTAAAAACAAAGAGCATAAAAGCAAATTAGAAAAGACAAATAACAACATTGAAGTTTTCGAGCTTCTGGACAGAGCCATTTATTGGTTAAAAAATAATTCTTATTCCAATAAAATATTGAAGTGGGAAACAAAAGCATGGGGCGAAAACCCTGCGGACTTCGGAAGAAAATAGACCTCCTCTTTACATATTTATCTGTGTACATTTGTGTAATCTGTGAGCAAAAAAAATCTCTTATGCCAGCGTAAGCTCTGTTTTCCTTTTTGCCAGATAATTATACAGGAACAATATCACCGGCAGGAAAACAAATGTTGCGATGATAGAATTACGATAGAAAGGCAATCCTGCATCATAGCAAATCATCAATCCATTGAAGTCTCTTGAATACCATTGCTCACTTGCAGCCTGCCATACCATAAAGTTGGATACCAAAAAATAAACAGTGGGTGCAGCTACGGCACCTATGCCAAGCGTTGTGTAGTTTCTTCCTTTCAATAACCAGCCGATCAGCGTTAATAATAATAATAACAGGTAGTTCTTCCATTGACCGGTGTAGAAACCGGCAAAAGCAAACTCGCCATTCACATACAAAGCCTGGATGATGACGTCACTAACAAACAGGGCGAGCAGTGGCAGTAAGAAAGATATATTTCTCTCTTTGATGATAAAACCTGAGAACAGGGCTATTGCAATGAATGGTGAAAAACCTGACCATTCTGGTTTGGAAGCGAATAAAAGCTTACAGGCTGTTTGCAGAACTACCAGTATTAAAGCAAAGAATAGTAAACGTCCGTTGATCTTCATAATAAATAATTGAAATGTGAGGCAAAAATAAATGAATTGACGCAAATGCTCCAGCTATTTATCAACGGCTGTCAACGGGGAACCGATGCCCTGAAAACAGTAGTTCCCTGGGCACAGCTTAGTTTAATTTCTTTTCCCGAAAACACAATGGCGGAGGGATTACCTGGTTGCAGTTTTAATTTTACTGAACCGTTGTCCAGTTCAGCATTCCCTTCCGTCAATAAAAGTATTTCAGCTGTAGCGGGAGAAAAACTGATGCTCTCTCCTTTTTTCAGATCAAATACACTTAACTGAAAGTCGGGCGCAGTCGTAGTATAAACTTTTTCTGCATTACTTATTTGTTCTCCCGGGATGATGCGGACATGAGTCGGTTCGCATTTCACATGCTTCAGCAATTCTTTTACATCAATATGCTTATTGGTCAGCCCCCCTCTTAATACATTATCAGAACTTGCCATGATCTCTACATTCTGTCCTTCTAAATAGGCATGCGGCACACCGGCATCCTGGAAGATCCCCTCTCCTTTTTTTAAATGCACCAAATTGAAAAGATAAATGGAAAAAATGCCCCGGTCTATTTTTCCATTGTGCGGAAAACTATAAGCTGCTTTTGCCACCCAATAGTCCTCATCATATTTATCAGGATCCTTGTCCCGGTAAATGGTAGCCAAATTATCGATCAATGGTTGCAATATCCTGTTCACATCATCCTGCGGCATTTCCATTACATGTTTATACAATCCTTCATAGCCGGATTGATTGAATATGCCCAGCAGCTCTCTCAATTCAGCCACATTCAATAAAGTATATACCAGTTCTTCGGGTGGTTTAAATCCATGCAATAACCAGAAATCACTCAGCGCCACCATCAGTTCCGGTTTATGATTATCATCTTTATAATTACGGCGGGGCGAATCAACCGCAATGCCTTCGGTATTCTCTCTTGCAAATTCCTTTTCGGCCGCTGCTTTTGTTGGGTGCACCTGTATGGACAACATTTTGTGAACATCCAGCACTTTAAATAAATAAGGTAAATGCCCAAAGCGTTGCTGCACATCATTTCCTAAAAACCCGGGATGTTCTTTCAAAAATTCTTTTAATAATACCCGGCGATGGTCCGGCAATTCGATCGTACAATTGTCCTGTGCATGCACACCCATCCAGTATTCGGCAAAAGGAAGCCTGTCATCATTTCCTGTTTGTAATAATGAAGGGATAAATGAAGTGCCACCCCAGTCATAATGTTTTACGGTTCCTTTTAAGCGATAGATCCCCGGCATACAATTTTTCTTCTTTAACTTGGAGTAAAGATACTACATGGCCCTGCATAATGAATTGGGAAAAGAAGGCGAACAAATGGCCATCCGGTGGCTGAAAGAAAAGGGTTATGAGATAATGCACCTCAACTGGCGGCACTCTTACTATGAAATAGATATTATAGCAAAAAAAGCTGACAAGCTTCATATTGTAGAAGTAAAAGCAAGGAAAGGAAATTTTTTTGGCAATCCTGAAGACAGTGTAACAAAAAGCAAATTCAAAAAATTGCAAAAGGCGGTGGATGAATTTCTTTTTTTGAATCCCGGCTACAAATGGCTGCAATACGATGTGCTGGCCATTACATTGCATAACGATAAAGAAACAGAATATTTTTTACTGGAAGATGTTTTTCTCTGAGTTAGTAGGAAGTAGCGAGTAGCAAGTAGGGCTGGCGTGATATTATAAGCTTTCTTCCTACTAGCTACTCCCTACTAGCCACTTCCTTCTTCAACCGCATCATCATTTTTTCTACCATTTTATAAGTAGCGGGGCAGCATTCAATATTCTGCTTGTGCACATGCCCATAGTCCTTCATATTTTTTCTCAGGTGAGGATAGCCGGCACAGTCGGCAGGGCGAACCTCATAAATACCACACAGGTTGGTTTTCAGATCGAGGAACTGGCAAGGTTCTGTTTTATTCAGCCAGTCCCGGTCACCGCCTCTTTCTCTTCGCAGCCATTTTGTTTTGAACTCCTCTTCGGTTTGACCAAGATGAGCTGATATTCTCTTGATATCTTTTGCATTGAAGGTTGGCGTCATTGTTTTGCAGCAATTAGCGCAACTGAGGCAATCCACTTCTTTCCATACTTCTTTCTCTATCTGAACAGCGAGGTTTTGAAACCCTTTGGGTTGTTTTTTTTCCAGTTTGCTGAGAAAACGCCGAAAGCGGCTCTTACTGTGACGGACCCTTTGTTTGAATGAACGGAAATTAACGGGCTGTGTTAACTGCATGCTGCGAAGATAATCATTCAGTGATTTAAAAGAATTTTCTATTGCTGTGAGGCAATGGTTATTTTTGTTCTTAAATCAATACTATGCGATCATTATTTATTTTTCTGCTGGCAATTGCAATAATAAGTTACAATATGGGATGCAAATCCGGTGAAACCGCCAAAACATTTTGCGATACAACCTGCCTGAAGGACTCTATAAAATTTACCGGGGATCATAAATTGGCCCCTTATGTATATATCACTGCCAGCAGTTGTATTGCTGACACTATTACCTGGAGTTATAAAGGAATGGGAGTAAACAGGAAGATTGATATTGCCGGTCTGCTGAAGAACTCCGTTCATATCAATAAGAATAATATCAAATGTTTTATCAAAGACACTGCGTATGCATGGCTGGTGTTCAATGATTGTGCAAGCGGCAGAGGCTACCAGGTGAAACTCCCTTTCAATAAAACGGCCGATATTGGAAGAAAAAGTGGCGGCATTAATAATACGGATCCAAAATTTGCAGTAGCCGATGGTCTTATTGCTTATACTGACCGGGGAAATATTTTTGTTGAAGAAATAGCTACCGGGAAAAAAGCACAGATGACCTTTGGGGAAGATCTCGGTATTGAATTCGATATCATTCATGAGTATATTGATTCTGTCAGCATCACCCCCACAAAAATTTGGTCCAAAGTAAAGATCGGCAAAGAGTGGGTTGTAAAAGAAAAGGATATTACATTAGAATAAACTGGTTAAGCAAGTACCAAATTAACCAACAATGTGGGAGCCCTATAAAAAAGGATTCAAAGCATACCTGCAATTAGAAAAATCTCTTTCAGAAAATACTGTACGGGCTTACTTGCGGGATATTGAATTGCTGACGCAGCATTTGCAGGAAGAAGGATCATTAAAAGCACCCGCTGATATTATATTAAAAGATCTTCAACAATTTGTCAAGAATGTTGCCGAACTGGGCATGACAGCTTCTTCGCAGGCAAGGATCATTTCAGGCATTAAATCTTTTTATAAGTATTGTTTACTGGAAAATATTTCAAAAACAGATCCTACTACTTTGCTGGAGGCGCCGAAATTAAAAAGAACATTACCGGATGTGCTTAGTTTTGAAGAGATCGAAAACATCATTGCCCAAATAGACATGAGCAAAGCAGAAGGAGGCCGGAACAAAGCTATCCTTGAAACAATGTATAGCTGCGGCCTGCGGGTAAGTGAAGTAGTGAATTTGAGAATATCACAGCTTTATCTT
Source organism: Chitinophagaceae bacterium (assembly GCA_013140985.1). Lineage (GTDB taxonomy): Bacteria > Bacteroidota > Bacteroidia > Chitinophagales > Chitinophagaceae > JJ008. Next base: position 19,098 of record JABFRU010000070.1, read on the forward strand.
GATGTTGGTTTCATCCGGGTGCTGGGCAAAGGCGACAAAGAAAGATTGATACCCATTGGCAGCAGCGCTGTAAAGTACATTGGTATATATAAAGATGATATCAGGGTTCATAGTGAAATAAAAAAAGGGAGTGAGGATATTTTATTTCTTAACAGGCTTGGCAACAAACTTTCGAGGGTAATGATATTTTATATCATTAAAGAACTGGCGCAGAAAGCCGGTATAAAAAAAACTGTTTCACCTCATACATTCCGTCATTCATTCGCCACGCATTTGGTGGAAGGTGGTGCTGACCTGAGAGCAGTGCAGGAAATGCTGGGGCATGAAAGCATTACTACTACCGAGATCTATACTCATCTTGACCGGGAATTTTTAAGAAAAACGCTGGAGCAATTTCATCCCGGGTTCAAATAAAAAAAAACTCTTCCCTGGTGGCAGGAAGAGTTTTTTTTATTTGACGATTGTGTTATCGTTCCAATATAAATGCCTTCGCAAGCCATGATTCATTGGTTTTGCCATTATCGGGGGTAATGTTAATTTCCGAATGCAATGTGATAACCTTATCAGCATGATTCTCCAGGTCTCCCATTTTAATTTGAGCAAACATATAAACCTGGCCGGTAAGTTCCTGTGGCACTCCTATTTCATATTGGGAAGCTTCTTCATAAGAAATAAGGTCTGTAGATAGCAAAGCCTCGTTTGTTTTTGAATCTACTAAAGTCAATGTACTCTTGTTTGAAGGATCTGGCATATGCTCCGGAGAAACAATTACATAAAAAACTGCATAGTCGCCGTTTCCAGAGTGCATAACAGATCTCTTTGAATAACCGAGTTTAAGTTGATGTGGTTGATAAATGACAGGATAAATATATGACTGTTGACCTTCGGTGCCATCGGGAATAGCAATTATGTGAATAAGAGGGCTTACCCTGGCAGTCGTCCTGTTTTGTGTTCCTGTGTTTTGCGTTCCGGGAGTTTGTGTCCCTGTTGTTGTAGCCGCTTCATCATTTGGCAGCAGGTCCATTGATGACTTGGAACATGAGGCTATTGAAATAGCAATAAAGGCAATCATGCCCAGGCGGAAGAGATTTTTCATAAGGTGTTGTTTTAAAAATTTTAATTAATGATACGAATGCAAAGATGTTCTCATATCATTGAAGTCACAATAGGAAATGCCTCATAGAAGAATGAAATAGCAACTGCGATGATTACGCTTCTTAAATTGAACTACCTAAAGAGGGTTAAGAGCAAACTCTTAAAACAATTTTTTCTTACTGAACAACTATTTTCCCGGTGAATTTCTTTCCTGTTTTTTTATTGATGAGTACGACAAAATAATTTCCGGCTGCCATTTGAGGGACATGAATACTTAGTGTTCTTGCTTCTGCATCTATCCATATTTCCTGCTGGTAAACAGATTGACCCGATTCATTCAGCATTTGCAATGTGTGATAACCTTCATCTGTTTGTTTCCATTCAATATTCAGGTTGGCGCCTGCATCAACAGGATTGGGAAATACAGTAAACCCGTTGGCTGATTTCTTTAAAGAGATATCCGGTATAAGAGGAATGGGGGCATTTTTTTTATGCTGTTTGATTACAATAACACCAACATCATAACTTGGCGGTAGAGCCTGCATACGAATGATCACGTTCCCTTTCAGCGATCCTTTATCAACTACAACCTCCGTGGTGACCAGATCTATAGCAGAGCCTACCAGGGACAACTTATCCCAGCCTTGCTGAGGCCTGATCAAGAATTCACCATTTTGATCAGCCATAACACCGGTCTTTGTTCCTTTAATGATTACTGATGCGAAAGGAACACCATCCCCCTTTTCATCGATCACTTTTCCTTTTACTTCCTGATCGGCTACTGACGTTACATAAGTGCCTCTAACTACCGCACCCATCCTTATTGTTGAACATGTTACCATGACTTCTTTCAACCATCCTTTTTCTTGCAAGACCACCGTAAATGTTCCGATAAGATTGGAGAAATCTCTCACCCTTACTTCTTTTCTTTCATAACCGGCGGATGAAATAAATATGTGCCCGTTAACATCCAATATGCCTTTATCCAACTTAAATAACCCATTTTTATCAGCGGCGCCGCCTTTGCCGATCACACCTGTTATGATACTAGCATAAGGAACAGCTTCTCCTTTTTCATCAACTACTTTTAATTGAATAGTGCCATTCAACTTCGTTACCATCGCCGGTTCAATATCACCCATTATCATCACCTCTCCCTTTGGAGGTTTAACGCAGATAGTGGGTGCCACTAAACCCATCTTAGGTCTTAGTACCGGTGGTTTTTTTGTAGTATCTGTGTTTGTTGTTTTAACTCTTATCTCTCCCTGTGCTTTTGCAGAGGTGGCTTTTATAGAAACTAAAAATGCAGGTAATGCGATCTGGAAAAAATATTTGAACCAGGGAATTCTTTTCTTCGGTATCTCAATATCTCTCTGCAACTGGTCGGTCATAAACCTTCCGCAAACAGAACCGGTGGTTGGCTTTTTAAAAAACTCAGCCACCTGCCGGTCGCTCATCGTACTAAAATCAACCACTTGTTTTTGGCAGGAGCCACAAAACTTTCCTTGCTCTACGGGGGTCATTGCATCCCAACTCTCATGGCAGGGTTTGGGGATGCTTAGCTGAATTTTTTTGCTCATAAAAAAAATTTGATCACTGAATGATTATTTTTTCTGTAAACTTCTTTCCTGTTTTTTTATCTGTCATTACGATAAAATAATTTCCTGCAGCTACTTTTGGAATATCTATGTTCAGCAGCTTTGAATCGGCAGCGATCCATACTTCCTGTTGATGAACAGATTGCCCGGATGGATTCAACAGTTGCATGGTATAATAGCCTTGATCCGCTTTTTCCCATGCAATAGTCAGACTTCCCCCTGCTTCAACAGGATTGGGGAAAATTTTGAAAGCTACCTCATTGGTACATTTGATCTCCGGTATTACCGGCACATTCTTCGGTTCTTTTTTCTTCTTGCTTTTTGTGAATGAAATACCACCCAGGGTGTACGGCTGAAGATATACTGTAATTTCCTTTTGATCTTTTACCTTGACCTCCTTTCTTTCAAATCCGACAGTAGTAAATTCCAGTACATCTTTAGCTGTTGCATTAATATTGAATTCACCATTCTCTTTTGTTACTGTTCCTGTTTTTGTTCCCTTGATAATTACAGAAACATTGGGTAAAGGGTTTGTCCTCTCATCCATCACTTTTCCAGTTATTATTTCTCCTTTGATTGCAACAACAGTTTCTTTCTTTGGTTTTATCTTTTTAGGTCTGTTATATGAAACTGAAATACTACCTGCAGTAAGAATCACTTCAGTCCCGGAAATATACAGCTGACGCATGGTCAGTGAAACTGTATTTCTGGTTCCTACTGTTATTTCTGCACTTTCATGACCCGAAGCTGTGGCTAATAAAACATCCCCTGTCTTTGTCAGTATGCGAAAGTTTCCATTATTATCGGTAGGGGTGCCAACCCGGGTTCCTTTAATAACAACAGTTGCGCCGGGCACCGGTGCTCCTATTTCATCCGTTACAACTCCATTGATAGTTCTTTTGTTGGTATCAATAATAGCAACATTTAATCCACCTATTTTTCCAGTCAGTCCATTGGAAAGATTAACAGGTGCCGGAATACTCAGGTCTCTTGTTCTCGCCAGGTCCAATGTTGTTTGGTACTTAACCGGAACAATAATAGGACAACAGGATACTTTTGAAAGTATATCGAAAATATTTGCTGGTGCAGGAGTTTGCTTAAAAGGGATCTGCGCTATTACCACTACTTCAGGCATTGTAATAGCATTATCTGTTACTGGTTTTTCCAGGTTCGATCTTAATGGCTGTCCCAATGAGAATCTTGTATCAGCAAACACACCCTCCTTCTTTGTTGTATCGGTTGTTACAATTTTAGGCTTTGCTTCTCCTTTGATGGTTTGAGCCGATGCTTTTATAGAAACTAAAAATGCAGGTAATGCTACCTGGAAAAAATATTTGAACCAGGGAATTCTTTTTTTAGGAATTTCAATGTCTCTTTCCAATTGATCCGACATGAAGCGACCGCAAACAGAACCTGTGGATGGTTTTTTAAAAAATTCCGCCACCTGCCGGTCACTCATTGTACTGAAATCAACTACTTGCTTTTGGCAGGAATTACAGAAACGACCTTTATCAACCGGGGTCATTGCATCCCAATTCTCATGACAAGGTTCGGGAATACTTATCTGAAGTTTTTTAGCCATACGAGCAGTTTTTAATCATTCCAATCAAAGTAATCAGCGGTAAAAAAGAAGGGCTGGTAGAAACCAGCCCCGTTATCACTAACCGGCTGTTAAATGATTAGTTACTTTTCTTCTGATGCTGCTGCATTGAAAATTGCATATCGTTATGTATAGAAAGTATCAAAAGACAGGTGGCAGTGCAGAAAACCGGGCTGGTGATACAATGATGCCCCTGCCAGCTGCCGTCTGTATTCTGGATATTGACCAGTTTACCTGACATCATATTGTACCATTTTTCCCATTCATTGCCTCCCTGCATCATAATGCTCTCGCCAGTCATCAGGAAACTCATGAACTCTTCTCCACCATTATTACCAAAACCCTGCATTACATCTTCCCGCAAAGCCTGTTGCTGAGATGCTTTATTAATCGAATAAGCAGTAACCAGTTCTTTGGCTTTTATAGCATCCACTCCGGCCGCCCGGAGATTTTCTTCTGTTACTTTTTCATCCTTTATCGCCCCGCTTGCCATACCCCGCACAATAACTTCCTGTGCCGCCCTGGCATCTTTGGCGCTGGCTCTTGTAGTACTTGATAACCCATAAAGCAATACGCCGGCTGCTTCACTTGTTACGGCTGCATTTGTTTTTGTATCAAAATTTCCATTTTGATAATTGCGGCTGCGCTTCAGTACTGCAGTATCAACTTTTCTTCCAACATCCTCCGCACTTTCCAGCGCATTATTGGCCAAAGCCGATTGCAACACCGGCGCCCAGCCCCCATCTTTCCAGGATCCATCATTGCTTTGTCCTTTCTGTATCCTTGCCACACATTTATCCAATGCCTTTTCAATTCTTTTTTTCATTTGTGCATCACTTATATCATAGCGGAGAATATTAGTGAAGAACTGTGCGGTGAGGATCACATCAATATTCCTTCCTAGTTTGGTCTGTGGTTGTGTATTCTCCAATTTAGTGAGATAGGGTTGCACATCAGGACAATCTTCAACTTGTTTCAATAAAAACTCCGTTGCATTTTTCAAATTTTTTGAATATTCCCCTTTCTCCAATGTATTATCCGTTCTCAGTAGTGACATCGCAACTAATGAGGTAGTGGCAGGATCGCTTGTCACAGCATGGGGATCCGTCACTTGTTGATTGTAATGAGTGCCGGCACCCCAGCCACCATCATTTCCCTGTGCTTTGCCGGTCCACTCTAATCCCTTTTTAATAGCCGCTTCAACTTTTTCAGGTGTTTTAAAAACACTGATCCGTTTACCCTCCTGGCTGGTGTCAAGACCTAAAATTGTTTTCATAATACAGACGTGGTTCAATGCTGTATTGTTACAGCGCACCACTTTCATTTCTTCACTCTTGCTGTGATTATTAACAGCAAGAAACCCTGCTACAGCTAATACTGATGCTGACAACAAAGCATTTCTTTTTCTTACTAAAATTTTCATGGCTTTTTATTTTGAGATTAAAAAAGAATTGCAGCCGGGTAATGATCGAAGTCCAGGAACAAGGAAGCAGGGAATTAAAACGGATGACTATATGCATCTCGTTTATGGTACTCCCTGCACCTTGCTCAATTATTTATTTATTGGAACCAATTTCTTCATCTTCTTCTGCATCCACAGTTTTCTTTGGATGAGGTTCTGTTTTAGCGATCAGCTTTGCGCTTTCTACCAGCCTGATGAATTCAGAACGATAACCTTCCTCATCAGTTCCTTTTGCTTTACGGGCAAGGCTAAGTACATCGGCATAGGTAGCATCTGATTTGAATTCTGAATTGCGGAGCAACATTCCGAATTGTGCAACGGAGGCAGCAAAACGGAAATTCTCAGATGTTTTAGCTATAGCAATTTGTTTATCCAATACAGGATGCTCCATCAATTTGCTTACATCACCATCGGGAGCTTTGTAACGAAACTTCACCGTCATCATTTCATTGCTGTGAGATGATTTGCTCAGTGGAGTAATATTGGATTGATATTTTAATGAATCAACTCTTTTGAGGAAATCACTTTCAACTCCTGTAGGAATAATTTCATATAAAGCAGTAACAGTATGACCGCTGCCCAATTCACCCGCATCTTTTTTATCATCATTAAAATCTTCTTTGGCCAGCATCCTGTTCTCATACCCTATCAGGCGATAGCCCTGTACTTTAGCAGGATTGAATTCTACCTGGAGCTTCACATCCTTTGCAATAGTGAAAAGCGTTCCGCCAAATTCATTCACCAATACTTTTTTTGCTTCTGTAATTCCATCAATGTAAGCATGGTTACCATTTCCTTTGTCGGCCAGCTTTTGCATTTTTGCATCCTGATAATTACCCATACCATAACCCAACACAGTCAGGAATACACCACTTTTTCTTTCCTGCTCAATTAATCTTTCCATGGCATCATCGCTGCTTTCACCCACATTGAAATCGCCATCCGTACAAAGAATAACACGGTTGTTGCCGCCTTTGGCAAAATTCTCTCTTGCGGTTTTATAAGCCAGCCTGATGCCTGCACCACCAGCTGTAGAACCACCGGCTTCCAATTTATCGATAGCGTCTTTGATCTTTGTTTTTTCAAAACCACTTGTAGGAGCTAATACCAATCCTGCGGCACCTGCATATACAACTATTGATACTTTATCCTGCTCTCTTAATTGATCCACCAGCATTTTCATAGAAGCTTTTACCAAACCAATTCTTTCGGGGCCCTGCATAGAACCGGATACATCTATCAGGAAAGTAAGATTAGAAGCAGGAAGATTTTCAGTCGGTATTTTTTTGCCCTGCAAGCCTATCAGCACTAATTTATTCTCTGCATTCCATGGGCAATCTGAAATTTCTGTATTGATAGAAAAAGGATCGTTGTTTGCTGGTTGCGGATACTCATACTTAAAATAATTCACCATCTCTTCTATTCTTACCGCACCGGCAGGAGGTAATTGGCCTTGATTTAAAAAACGACGGATATTACTATAAGAAGCAGCATCTACATCAATAGAAAAAGTAGAGAGAGGATTGTCATCTACAGTCAAGAATCTATTTTCCGTAATATGATCATAGCCCTCTCTTTCATGGGGGTAGTAATCGTTAACGCCATCCCCATCTTTATCAATATAACCATTAGTAGAAACATATACGCCTGGTACGCTGCCTGTAAGCTGAACTCCTTTTACTTTTGCAGTACTGAATCCTAATTCCTTTGCTTGTCTTTTTACTCCAAGAGCAGTAACAACTACTTCAGTACTTGTTATCATAACTACTTTAAGTGTTACATTGATGGTAGTACGGCTATTCACATTTTCTTCTTTTGTTTCAAGACCAGCGCCTGAAAAAACCAAGATGCTGTTTCCACCCGGAACTACGATCTTATAAGAGCCGTTATGATCAGCAGCAACTCCTGTGCGGGTTCCTTTCACAACAACCGTAACTCCGGGAAGAGGATATCCTTTTTCATCAGTAATAGTTCCAGAAACTGTAAAAGATTTTACAGGACGAAATGCCAGTATGATCAACATCACCGGCATAACAAATAATAATATTCTCTTCATAAAATGTATTTAGAACTCCTTTGATGCTTTCATTTTAGCATTTGCATAATAGGCCTTACCATTTTATTTGCTAATTTTATTGCGGTGTCTTTTATCAGGAACATATCTCACACCTCACTAACCGATAAAGAACTGGTGGCTCTTTATAAGCAATCGGATGACATGGCCGTATTGGGAGAACTCTACCAGCGGTACATGGATATTGTCTATGGCGTATGTCTCAAATACTATAAAGAACCTGAAACAGCCAAGGACAGTGTGATGCAGATCTTCGAGGAACTGGTATCAAAATTGAAAAGACATGATGTAGATAATTTCAGGGGTTGGCTGCACCAGGTAGCTAAAAATCACTGCCTGATGCAACTACGAACCCCCAAGAACCTTAAAACAGTGGAATTCAAAACGGAACTTGTGCAATCGGAGGAAAATGTGCATCTGAATGGCGTACTGGAAAAAGAAGAGAATTTCAAGAAGTTAGAGTACTGTTTGGGCACCCTGACCAACGAACAACGGGAAGCAATAAAGCTCTTTTACCTTGAAGGGAAATGCTATAACGAGATAGCCGAAACAACCGGCCAGGACTGGAACCAGGTAAGAAGTTTTATACAGAATGGACGCCGGAATTTGAAAATATGTATGGAAAGACAAGAGTCAGGAGTTGGGAGTCGGGAGTCAGGGGTCAGGGATTAAAAAAAATTATGAACTTTGGAGTGCTAAATGGCAACAGGTAACAACATAAAAAATTTTACAGCCGCTGATATTGAAAAATATCACAAGGGTTTGCTTTCTAAAAAAGAAATGCATGACCTGGAAAAAGCTGCGCTGGACGATCCCTTTATTGCCGATGCATTAGAGGGATATGCTGTTGCGGGTTCTACTGCACAATCACATCTGGCAGACCTGAGAACAAGATTGTCTCAAAAAGTGGAAGGAGCCAGGGTTGTCCTTTTGAATGAAAGAAAAAGAAAAGCAATACCCTGGCTGCGGATAGCAGCATTTGTCATTGTAGTAGCCGGAGCTACCGTTCTTGCCAACCAATTTATTTTTAAGAGTAATAGGAAAGAGGATATTGCAAAAGTTGAAAAAGAGACGGGAACAGAAGTTAAATCACCTGTTACTACGGATAATACAGTTGCCACTACCCCAGAAACAATTGATGAAGTTACTTCATCAATTAAAAATGACGGCCCGGCAAAAGGAACAACACCGGCAACGCATGAAACATTAGGAGAAGTTACAGCAAATAGCCAGGTGGACAATACAATAAGCACAGAAGATGTGGCCGTTAAAACAGCACCGGTTACTGTTACTACAAATCCCGGTGGCATTATTACTAATCCACCAGCTACAGGTGGCATAGATGATAAAGCAAAGCTAGCCGACAGGGATCTTGCAAAAGAAAAAGCAAAAAATGTTGCAGCACCAGTTAGGAAATTAGATACTGACGGGGATGTAGTAAAAGATAGATTTGATGTGGCGACAGTTCCTAATCAGCAAAAGAAAATTGAAGCGGTAACAGCTAATCGCCGGACTGCAAATGATGAGACCAACAGGGGATACACCCAAAGCAATACAAATACTTTCCGTGGACTGGTTACAGATGCCAATAATGTTGGTTTGCCATTTGCGAGGGTGACCAATGCACAGGACAATAATGCCGGCACTTATACAGACGCAAGAGGCAATTTCACCCTTACTTATCCGGATTCGGTTTTAGATGTGCAGGTAAGATCTATTGGTTTTGAAAACAGGAGTATGCAATTGCGAAACAATGTTAGCAATAACCAGGTCATCTTGCAGGATGACAGAAGTCTTGCAGCACAAACTCTTCCAATGCCCAATACAGATTCGGCAAGAATGAGAATGATGACAAAGGTAAAACTGGAAGAACCTGAACCCGCAGATGGATGGGAGAATTATGACACTTATCTTGCCAACAACCTGAATGCACCGGAAGAAATAAGAACAAAACAAAAAAGTGGTGGACAGGTACAGGTTTCTTTTGAAGTAAATAAAGAAGGTGAGCCTATCAATATTAAAATAGAAAAATCGCTTTGCAGCAAATGTGATGAAGAGGCCAAACGCCTGGTAAAAGAAGGCCCCAAATGGAAACGCAATGCCAAGAAAAAAGGCAGGACTACGGTTACAATTAATTTTTGATTGACGCTGAACTCCTGACTCTTCCCTACCTTTGTCTTCCTTAAAAAAATCATCATGAGAAAATTATTTTTTGCAGCCATAGCTGTATTCGGTTTCTTTTTAGCGGATGCTCAGACACTGACCACACCGCAACCCAGTCCCACACAAACGATCAAACAAAATTTTGGACTTTCTAATATTGAATTGTCCTATTCCCGCCCCGGCATGAAAGGAAGAAAGATATTTGGCGACCTGGTTCCTTTTGGAAAAGTATGGCGCACCGGCGCTAACAATGCCACTACCATCACTTTTGCTGATGAAGTAACGATTGGCGGCACAAAAATAAAAGCCGGCAAATATGGTTTGGTTACTATTCCTGAAAAGAAAAGCTGGACAATTATCATCACCAAACAATTAGATGTAACAAGCCCTGCAGGTTACAAACAAGACCAGGATGTGGTGAGAGTAGAAGCCAATACGATGAGCATGGATGAAAGTATGGAGTCATTTACCATGCAGTTTGCGAATATAAAACCTACCAGTTGCGAATTGCACATTATGTGGGACAGAACAGCTGTGTCACTTCCCATCACAACTGAAATAGACAAAAAAATAACGGACCAGATCGATCAGTTGATGAATAAAGACAACAAACCTTATTTCAGCGCTGCTATGTATTATATGGAAAGTGGTAAAGACCTGAACCAGGCGCTTGCATGGTTTGATAAAGGAGTGGAATTACAGCCGAATGCTTTCTGGATCCACCACCAAAGGGCCAATTGCCTTGCCAAATTGGGTAAAAAAGATGAAGCCAAAGCAGCTGCTGAAAAATCAAAGGCTCTTGCAACAGAACAAAAGAATGATGATTATGTGGCGCTGAATGATAAATTACTTGCAGAACTGAATAAATAACTCCCGGGTAAATATTTTCTTTGTTAAAGCTCCTGCACAACCGGGAGCTTTTTCTTTTTCCAAAGCTGGTTCAATAATAAAGTAAAAAATATCACTCCAAACACCCCGATCGGGTTCAGCCATAAGAAGCCCATGCTGAATATACCCTTCTTTGTCAGGATGTAAACTGTAAGTACAATTAATTCGGCAATCACCGCAGCCCAGAACACCGCATTCCCGTTCTTTATTCTTTTCATGAAAAGCGCTACAACAAAAACACCAAGTATCACTCCGTAAAACAGTGACCCCAAAATATTCACTGCTTCTATCAGGCTGTTGCCAATATCGTAGGTGAACATGGCGACAATGATGCAGAATACACCCCAGCCCAATGTGTACCACTTTGATAACCTGTATTCACTTTCTGCAGTTTCATTCTTTTTAGTGAAGCGCCGGTGAAAATCCACCATGGTACAAGAGGCCAGCGAATTGATAGCAGCTGCAATGCTTCCCCATGAAGCAAGAAAAATAATAGCGATCAGCAAACCTACAAGACCTACCGGCAAATGATCAACTACGAAGCGTAGAAAAATATAATCGGTGTCTTTACTATCGCCATTTATTTCTTTTGAACTAACCCAGGCCTTCACTTTAGTTCTCATGCTGTCTGCCCGGTTCTGTAATGATCTTAATTCAATTGTCTTTTCGTTGACAACAGGCTTGTCCTTAGCATCCATCGCCGTTACCAGTTGTGGAATCACTGCTTGCTTTTGCAAAGTGACTGCATCATAATTTTCTTGCAGTGTATAAAACGAATCTCTCTTTGAAGAGTTCTCAATTTTTTTCACCAGCTTGGCATTGAAGAAGACCGGCGCTTTATTGAATTGATAAAAAGTAAATACTAATATTCCTATCAATAAAATGAAGAATTGCATGGGAATTTTTACAAAGCCATTCATGATGAGACCCATGCGGCTTTGCTTCAATGATCTTGCAGTAAGATAGCGGCCCACCTGGCTCTGGTCCGTTCCAAAATATGACAGCGATAAAAAGAATCCGCCAATGATACCTGTGAGGAGATTATATTTTCCACTCCAGTCAACTCCTTTGTCCGTAATGCCGGTAGAGATCACATCCAGTTTGCCCAGTTTACCGCTTACTTTCAGTGCATCAATAAAACCAATGCCTCCAGGAAGCATTTGTATTACCATATAAGCAGCCAGGAACATACCCGTAAAAATGATAATAAGTTGTAACTGCTGTGTGTAAGCAACTGCTTTGGCGCCACCTGTAATTGTGTAAGTAATGAGCAGCCCCCCCATAAAAATATTTGTCCAATAGATATCCCATCCCAGCAATGAAGAAAGAATGATGGAAGGAGCCAGCACACTTAAGCCAGTTGACAAACCTCTTTGCAACAGGAATAAAAATGAAGTGAGTGTTCTTGTTTTATTATCAAACCTTGTTTCAAGATATTCATAAGCAGTATATACTTTCAACCGTTTATACACCGGAACAAAAAAGATACAGATGACCACCATGGCAATTGGCAAGCCGAAATAATATTGCACAAAGCCCATTCCCTCTGTATAAGCTTGTCCAGGCGCTGATAAAAAAGTAATGGCACTGGCCTGTGTCCCCATGATGCTTAGCAGCACAAGCCCCCAGGGCAGGCTGCGGTTGCTGAGAAAATATCCATCAAGATTATGAGAAGTGCGGCTTTTATAAATACCATAAGCAATAATGCCAGACAGGGTAACAATAAGCACTATCCAATCGAGCTGGTTCATGCAAATTTTTTGGTAAAAAGACTAAAGAGGATGATCAATAAAACAAGGAAAGCGATTACCAGCACATACCAGTAACTCCATTTTTTGAACAAGGGTGCATTATCGTTATCATGTTCCTGCATTCAATTATTTTCTTTTTAACCGCAACCAGCCGGTGAGAAGGATGATGACCCCAAGAACAAATCCTATCAGTATCCCGATCTTTATCTTTTTGATCATAATACCAAGCGCCAGTCCCAATACGATAGCAAAAATAAAAGCCATCTCTCCTCTTCGTACATTAGGTTTTCGTTCTTCAGTCATAAGCTTGTTTTGGCCTCACCCCAACCCCTCTCCTTCAGAGAGGGGCTTTAGAACCCGAAGTCCGGAGTTTGGTTACTGTATTCTATATTCAAAATTTCAGCGTCTCCGAAAGTCCCCCCTTCGGAGGGGATTTAGGGGCGGTCTAAAAACCTTTCTTTTTATTCAATGCAATGATATTGGCCAATAAACGATAAGCCCCCGGCACACCGGCAGGTAATTCCCGGAAAAATACAAGCCCGGTATAAGTGAACCAGCCCTTTCCATATTTAGCCACCAGCAAACTTCCATCATCTGATTTTTCACCCGGGTCACTCATGCCGATCAGCTTTTCAAATTTACCTGTTGTATCGCTGCCATGATAAATACTTCTTTCCTGTATCCATCCTGTAAAATCCTCATCCGTTATTTTATTGGGGAAATTAAATACAGGATGTTCGGGGTTTAGCATGGTCACTTTTGCATTCTCATCCGTTACTCTTGTACGGGTGATATTGAAATTATAAGGAGCAATTTTAGCTCTTACCGGCCCGATATTAGTGCTGGTATTGTACTGAACAATCAGGTTGCCGCCGTCATTCACATATTTCATGAGTTTGTCGTAATACTTATTCATCCATTCATTGGTATTATAAGCTCTTACGCCGGTAATGATGGCATCGAATTTATCGAGGTTATTTTTTGAAAGCTCTTTTTCTGTGAGCATGTTCACTTCATAACCCATTTGTTCCAATGCTTCGGGCACTTTATCACCTGCACCGGCGATATAGGCGATCCTTTTATTGTAGGTCTTCAATGATATCTGGATCAGGTTGGTCGTGGCTTCCTTAAAATAATTAATGAATGGTATATGTTCGTAGGAAATAGTTTTCCGGTAGCCCGCATATAAAGGCTTATCTCCTTTTTTCAGATCTACTGAAAAGGATTCCTGTAAACTTTCGCCGGGTTTTTTCGGCCTAATAATAGAAGAAACATAATTAGAGGGATTGCTCCAGGTTCCATACTGGAAATTATCTTTATCAGCGAACCATTTATCTGAATGATTCACCCGGAAAGAATAAAGAATTGAATCCTTCAGGTTCCTTTTGAAGTGTACCTGCACTTTAACCGCACTATCATTAATAGAAAAATTATTGTCCTCGACAAAATCAAACTCAACTGCCGGGATAACAACTAATGGTTCATATAATTCACCTTTGACCGGATCAGTGAATTTATATTTTACAGGTTTTACAAAACTAAGTTGCTGTCCCTCGATCTCCACGATAATGTTTGCCCAATAGGTTGGGTCCACATCGGGCTTCCCGATCAATTGCTGATCCTTCACATTAAAATAACCTTCTTCCATTTTATTCTCCAGCCAATAAGGTTGTGTAATAGCTGAACCGGGATGAACAAATATTGTTTTTGAAAAATTAAAATTTCTGTTCTTACTTAATACCTGGTTGAAGCTGCTGTCAAAAACATTGGCAGCTCTTACAGAAACTTTAGTAAGTTTTGCATTAACGCCAAGACGGTTATTAAAAGAAAAATTGACCCTTATTGAGTCGCCATGCACAGCGATCTGCTGCGCCGAAGTTGCATCCAGAAACAAACCGCTGCATTGCTCAATAAGTTTTTTGATCTCCTCCATTTTTTGTTGCTTCCACATTTCATCTGTATATCTGTCCGTCTTTGAAGTATATAGCTGCTCCCCTGAAAGACTTGTACTGATGATACTATAGAGCCTGACTAATCCTTTTACCGATCTCTCAGGATGAAGAAAGTCAAAAGAAGCGGCTAAACTATCTATCACTTTTTCTATCGCAGGTCCATCCGGCACTTTTTTCCACGTCATCTCCACTCCATCCATCAGGTCAGTAGCAGGTGCATTACCTCCTGTTGTTCTAAAATACTCCAATGCCTCTCCTCTCGATGCCGGCACACCAAAGCCCTGGCTCTTATGCTGGCTGCGGCTGGCGGCAGATATCTCACCATAACTTTTTCCCAATAAAGGATTATATCCACCAACATCTAATTTATACTGATCATTACTCTGTGTATTGGTGCCGCCAAAATTGAATGTGTTCCATAAAATTCTTTTGGCCTGCCAAACACTTACATATTTTAATTGTTCGGGAAAGCGATTGGGATCGGCAGCAGCAGCGAATGCTTCATTGGCTAAAATACCGGACGCCGTATGATGTCCATGACCGCCTTCACCGGTGGTTGGAAATCTTGTTATGATAACATCGGGCTGAAACTTTCTTATCACCCACACCACATCACTCAATATTTTTTCTTTATCCCATTTGGTAAATGTTTCTTCCGGGTTTTTGGAATAACCAAAATCATACGCTCTTGTAAAAAATTGTTCGCCTCCATCCACTCTTCTTGCAGCCAATAGTTCCTGTGTTCGTATCAATCCTAATTCAATGCCTTGCTCATCACCTATCAGGTTTTGACCTCCATCACCTCTTGTTAATGATAAATAACCGGTTCGGTATAACCTGTCTTTGGATAAATAAGAGATCAACCTTGTATTCTCATCATCAGGATGTGCCGCTATATATAAAACAGAACCCAGCACATTCAATTTGCGTATAGCCTGGTACATTTCAGCAGAGTTCCAGCCGGGAGGTGCCTGTGAAAAAGAACAGGGTGCAAGGAACAAGGCACAAGTGAGGATCAAAAAAAATCTTCGCATTGCATGTAATTATTCAGCGAATATAACTGCTATTTGCCAAGCCATTCCAACCACCGGTATAAAAAAGGTCCCGCTATTGGCGAGACCTTTTCTTTTAACTTCTCTTATTACTTAATTCTTCTTCCCGGTGTTATCATTGCCACTTATTTTCTTACCCAACCTTTCGAGTAATTCAAGGCCGAGCAAACCGCTGATGCCGCCATTGGCACTGTCACCGGTTCCGCCGATCAATACGTCAGGCATGATCTTTACATTTTGTGTAGCTACTGACTCCATTATTTTCAGTTGGGTAAAATTATCCCCACCCATGGCAGCCACAGACAATTTATAAGACTCGGCATTTGATTTACCAATGGCCAATATCTTTTCAGCTTCAGCATTACCTGTCAGCGAAATTTGCTCTGCATTGGCCTTGGCCAGCAATTCAATTTTTTCTGATTCTGCTTTGGCCAGCAATCTTACTTTCTCTGCTTCTCCGGTGGCCATTAATCTCATCCTGTCTCCTTCTGCATTCGCCTGCAGGCGCACACTGTTGGCATCACCGGTTGCTTTTTTTACTGAAGCATCGGCAATACGTTCAGCGATCAATACACCCTGGTCGGCTTTTACAATCTCTTTTTGCATATCAGCAATAGCGGTTTCCTTTTCCAGTGTTTGTCTTGTTTCCTGCGCTTTCTTCTCTGTATCATAAGTGATCTTTTGTTCTTCCGCCAGTTTGCGGTCGGTCAATGTTTTCATCAAACTTTCAGGAGGAACGATATCACCGATCAGTGTATCCACCCCATAAACGTTGTATTGCTCCAATACTTTCCCGATATGATCTTTTGCCGATTGCTGCCTTTCCTTTCTTGTTCCTAAGAAAGCGATCACATCACTGTCCTGTGCACTGTTACGGAAATAGTTACCGATGGTTGGTTCCAGTACCTGGCTTACCAGGTTATTCATGTTACCAAAACGGGCAATAACTTTTGGCGCTTCGGTAGTGGGTATATGAATGATCTGCGATACATCGAGATTAAAAGGAAAGCCATCCTTGCTACGAACAGTAATGGTAGAAAGATTTTTATCCAACTGGTGCGATTCACTTCTGGCGCTGGCCCAGTTCAACACAAGGTTGGTGGTCGGCACTAATTCAACTTTCATGATGTAAGGATTCACCGGGTATTTACCGGGACCTAATGGTTCAGCCCAAACTCCTTTTTGTCCCCTGGAGACAATATTCCCATGTTTGAATTCAATTCCGCTCGTATCTACACCATCTGCGCCCACATAAGAAATAACAACACCCACATGACCGATCGGTATCTCCAGCATCTTCACCATTTCCAGTTTGGCGAACCAGGGATTTAAGAAATAAGAACCCGCCAGTATTACCTGCTCCTGCAAACCTTTAAGACCTTCGCTGCTCAAAAATTTATCAACGTCCTGGAATTTATTATGCCCTTCAATGATCTTTCCGGCTATCTGGCCTTCATCCAATGGTCTTCCTTCCAATGTTGTCATAACGCCTACCGCATTATCCGGTATAAAAGTCATATCAGTCAATTCAATTTCGAACAACAATGTATTGATACGATAGGAGCCCGGAGCGATGATCGCTGTTTGACGACCTTTTCGTCCGCCATTATTCAAAAACGCCTGCGCATCCTGGAATGAATCGCAATCAACCTTACGGGCAAGGATGCGACCTACTTCCAATTCTGCGCCGTCTTTGGCCAATATCAAACCGATCTTACCGGTAGGTATAACAATGAAAGGCTGGAAGGTGATAGAATATTGCCATATCCATTTCCAGAAATAAACGCCGGGTGGCAATGTCTGTGCCTGGAAACCAGCTTCCCCTTTAGTAGCAATGATGCGGCCTTCCGGCAATTCCTGGTGACCAAAGAGTACGAACTTTTTAGTGACCAGCCCGATCTTATCCTCCGGTACAATGACGAGTCCGAAGAAGACACGCAAAATGAATTTATAAAATAATAAAAGAAAAAGCGGGATACCTATGATAAGGCTCCACTTGATGATTTCTTGAGATTCCATGGTGGTATTAATTATTAGTGATTGAAATTATTTTTTTTGACAGACAAGGGCTGCCTCCTGCAGAGTATTCTCCACACAAGTTTTCAACAGCAATATGCTGTTGCTTATTTCAGCCTGGTACTAAAAGGGAGGTGATGTATTGTAGATAGTAAACCTGATCAATGCGGGAAGACACATATTATAACTGTCATAACCATCACATTCGTCTGTTTCCATGTTGGAATAAATTGAAACATAAATTTACATAAAAGCAAAATCCGCTCTCTAAAAGAGGCTGACTTTATTTATTTATCCACGTTGCAAATCAGCAACTGGTTCAACAGCAATCTATTCCCCTATTGCCTGGAAAAAACTACTTCTCAATCTTAAAGCCATTGGCATCTGCATATTCCCGGTAAGCTTTCTGCATTTCTTCCACAGCTTCATTACTTTGACCAGCCAATTTCTTAATGATTTCCAGTTTATCTTTTCTTACTTCTTCAGTAGCTACAGTGGCCCAGTTTAGATACGCCGGGTAGTTGCTTTTCATATAATTAAAATAGCGGATTACTGCCGACCGGAAAGCTTCAACTCATTTGGCATCAGGTAAAGGTATTTTGCTGATCTCGCCGTTTTTTTTTCCTGAACCAATGCTTCCGTTTTAACAGTAAGAGCAGCAATACTATCGTAAAAACCGGGGCTAGTATATATTTCCATTTGCAATTTGGCAGAATCTATCTGTCGCTGCAATTTTTTTTCGATGCCGATAATGTTTTTGCTGTATTGAACCCCGGCTTTGTTTGTTTGCAGGAGGCTATTACGGTAAAGAGTATTGCTGCAAAAAAAAATCCTTTTATACATTTCAATGATTGAAATGGAATTCAAAAATTATTGCCCGACAAGAAATACTGCATTACATAACATCAGCTTTCCATTTTCCCAAAAACTGCGGAACATTATATTATCTGCGAGGTAAGTAACGCTGCCCCTGCCCATGCTTTGCACTGCGAATAATACACCATCTTTCAATTTTGACTGCAGTGTTGATCCTACAAAACCGGCCACCTGGTTCTCTTTTTTTATCACACCCACATTCCATCCATCTTTCATGAACTCATAAATATTATCATCCTGCTTCAATGTAAAAAAATGATCGGGATATCCAAATGCCAGGGGATGGGTATTATCCAGGTTCACTTTCCAGATAGAACCCGGTGTGACGCTTGAAACAGCATCTCTCTCCCTTTCTTCATAAATTTTTAATGCCGCATAACTATCACTGTCTTTTGAATCTTTTTCTTCCCCATCTTTTTTGACTTTGATGCCCCATTCCGCTTTTGCCAACTGTGCAACGGCATTCTCCATTGCGACTACCCTTCCACCATTATTCACCCAGCTTTTGAATCGTTCCATATCTTCTTTACTACTTAAGAAACGGTAATTACCATCCGGCATGATGAGCACATCTACATTATTCCAGTTCATTCTTTCAAGATCGGTAACGAGTACCTGGCTAATTGGATACTCCAATTCCTGGTCAAAGAAATGCCAGATACTTCCTGAAGCCGTAGCGCCGATGGCATCGCCGGTTACCAATACAATCCTCGGCGCTTTCAATGGATGCACTTTATCACTTCCAAAATCAAAGCCTTTATCAACCATGCCGCCTGTAACAGGAAACAACTGAACATTGCAGGCATCAGCGACCTCTCTTACTGTTGCAAATAAATTACTCCCTGATCTTTTATTGGCTGTTTTTAAAATAATAATAGAACCCCTGTCAAATTTGTTCCCGTTTATTTCAAATGACTCTTCTGCATAGCGAAGCAAAATTCCTTTTTGCAATAACTGGCCGGCAGCTTTTGCACTGTTTGTTCCCAGCCACGGCATCACATAACCATACTCAGTTTCTTTATTGGCTGCTTTTGTTTTTACAACAGAGCCGTTTCCGGCTATTTTATCTTTTGATGCATAGGTCGTCAATCCATATACATAAGGCAGCGACCATGCAGTAATATCATAGGTAACAGAATCAGACAGTTTTGACCTTGGCTCGAATAAAACATTTACCAATGCAGAACGGGGCTGGTAAGCACTAACAACAATATCATTACCTGATACGGTAAATGATTCTTCTTTTCCCGTTATATAATTATATCCTTTGCTACTGCCGGAGCCACGGTTGTATTCAATGCCATTTTTATCCAACAACTCAAGCAACTGCCCGATACGCTGTGCATCCTGCGGCTGATTTTTTATTACATAACTCTTATACTCACCAAAACCAGCACTGACTGCTGTGTTGAAATATTTTCTGAATTCTTTTATCAGCCGGTTAGCATTTATTGAAGAAATTTCAATAGTGCTCATGGAAGTAGTGAAGTGATGAGTCGCCCTGTCAACCAATGTCAATGTATCTCCTTCATCATTGATAGCGCCCAATCCACCAGCCGGACCCCCACCTTGTTCGTATGTCATACCAATGGAACCATTGTAAACCGGGTAAGTGTCGCCATAAGAAGGATAAAAAAGATCGAAGACTTCCCTGGTAAAATAAAGCCAGTTGTTCTGGTCAAAATATTTTGCATTGTTCTTGCCGATCGTCATTTGAAATTCTCTTTGCCATGGAGTGATCACTTCATGAAAAGGCTCGGCGGCCGGAGCAAAATAATAGGGCTCATTCACTCCCTGCTCATGATAATCCACATGTACCTGCGGCATCCATTGCGAATACATTTTAATACGTTGCTGGCTTTCAATTTGAGTTTGCCATGCCCAGTCACGGTTAAGATCAAAAGTGTAATGATTGGTTCTTCCCTGCGGCCAGGGCTCCCGGTGCTCTCTTGTCATCAGTTGTGGATTCATTTTTTTTCCCACAGCAGAATTGAACCAGTTCACATAACGATCTCTTCCATCAGGATTGATGCATGGATCAATGATCACAACTGTATTCTTTAACCATTCTTTTGTTTTTGTATTGGAAGGATCGGTCAGTGCATATAATGTCAGCATTGCTGCTTCTGATGAAGAAGGCTCATTGCCATGCACATTATAACTTAGCCAGACGATAACGGGTGCAGTTTCTTCCTGCGGAGCGGCTTTATCTTTTGCCAAATTAGCCAGGCGAAGATTATTTAACCTGATCTGTTCAAGATTCCTGATATTCTCAACAGTAGAAATAAAACTTAGCAGCAAAGGTCTGCCTTCATAAGTTTCTCCGTACGGCTGCAACTTCATTACAGTTGTTGAATTGGCGGCTACATGATTAAAATAGTTCACAATTTTCCAATAGGGTGTATAGCGGCTGCCGATCTTATATCCCAAAAATTCTTCCGGCGATTTTAATTGTGCATTCGTAGCAACAAAAAAAAGTAGCAATAATAACAGGGCTTGCATCTTCTTCAGCATAATAAAAATTTAAGAAGGCAATTTAAGGAATAGAGAGAAGACAGGAAGACCGAAAGTCGGAAACTCCGGTCTTCATGGCTTTCCGGTTCCGGGCATATTTTTAGTATCTTTCAGCAAACAAATCACTTGCATGAAGAGAATTATTGCAACACTTCTTCTTATCATTAGTTTTTACTTTGGTTTCAGCCAAAAAAGTAATAGCCCGGCTACCCCGATCAATACTTACAATTACAGCAGCCCAAAAAAAATCATAGCGACACAAGGGGCAGTTGTATCGGCACATCCATTGGCCAGCAAAGTGGGTATAGAAATTTTAAAGATGGGTGGCAATGCAATAGATGCAGCTATCGCTACACAATTAGCATTGGCGGTTGTATATCCACAGGCCGGTAATCTCGGTGGCGGTGGTTTTACTGTAGCAAGACTGGCAGATGGAAAAGAAATTACAATCGATTACCGTGAAATGGCACCCGGTAATGCTAACCGGGATATGTACCTGGATGAAAAAGGCGACCCCTTGCATGAGAAAAGCCAGGAAGGACATCTTTCCAGCGGAGTGCCGGGAACAGTGGCCGGTTTATTTGCATCCTATAAATATGCAAAACTTCCATTTTCAACATTGATCCAGCCTGCGATCGACATCGCTGAAAAAGGGTTTGTGATCACCAAGAGACAAGCCCAATCGTTTAATGCGTTACAAGAAAATTTGAAAAAATACAATACTGTATCCCCGGTATTCATAAAAGAAAATTGGGCAGCCGGTGATACATTGATACAAACCGACCTGGCCAATACATTAAAACGAATTAGAGATAAAGGCGAGGCCGGGTTTTATGAAGGTGAAACAGCAAGGTTGATCGTAGAAGAAATGAAAAGAGGCAGCGGCATTATTACATTGGATGATCTGAAAAATTACAAAGCTATCAGCCGTGAACCGCACAGCTTTCATTATAAAGGCTACAAAATAATCAGCATGCCTATGCCCAGCAGCGGCGGATTATTGCTGAACCAGATGATGAAGATGATCGAGAACAGGGAGATCGGCAAGATGGGTTTTCTTTCTGTGCAGGCAATTCAACTGATGGTGGAAGTGGAACGGAGAGCATTTGCAGACAGGGCCAAATACATGGGCGATGCCGATTTTTATAATGTGCCGGTTGACAAATTATGCAGCCCTGCCTATTTACAGGAAAGAATGATGAACTATGATCCGGCAAAAGCAACGCCCAGTTCAACTATTCAGCCGGGAACCGTAGCAGGTTATGAAAGTGAAGAAACCACTCATTTAAGTGTGATAGATAAAGACGGTAATGCAGTCGCAGTGACCACCACATTAAATGATTCGTACGGCAGTAAAACAGTGGTGGGTGGCGCCGGTTTCTTTTTAAATGATGAGATGGATGATTTCAGTATCAAGCCCGGTGTACCTAATATGTATGGTGCTGTAGGCGGTGAAGCCAATGCCATCAAACCGGGAAAAAGAATGTTGAGTTCAATGACGCCGACCATTGTACTGAAAGACAATTATCCCTATTTGGTGATAGGGACACCCGGAGGAACTACGATACCTACATCGGTATTTCAAACAATTGTTGATATTATAGAATTTGGAATGACGACAGAAGATGCGGTCTGGAAGGCAAAATTCCATCACCAATGGCTGCCGGATCATATAGAGATCGAAAGAGCCATCCCCGAAAAAACAAGAGAGGCATTAAGAATAATGGGCTACACCGTAGTGGACAGGGGACCTATCGGAAGAACAGAGTTGATAAAAGTTATATCCCGTAAAAAAATTGAAGCAGTGGCCGATGTGCGGGGTGATGATGCAGCGGAAGGCTATTAGATAAAAACTAAAAGAGAATAACTAATAGTGCTTTCAGATCGAATAGTTCTCTTTCTGCTGTAAAGAACTATTATCTGTTAGTTATTAGTTTTTAACTACAATTATATGAACTCGCCTGGTAAAGAATATCTGACAACAGTTATCCGCAGGTTGAAATATTACAAAGACCTTGCAGAGAAAACATTTGAACAATTGGATGAAAAAGAACTTCATTTTCGTCCGAATGAAGAGTCGAACAGTGTTGCCATCATCGTTCAGCATATGGCAGGCAATATGCTAAGCCGCTTCACTAACTTTTTAACCGAAGACGGCGAGAAAGAATGGAGACAACGGGATGATGAATTTGAAATTCATAATTATTCCAAACAACAAATTATTGATCTCTGGGATAAAGGATGGCAAGTTGTTTTCGATGCATTGGGATCATTGACTGAAGAAGACCTGCTGAAAACAATTACGATCCGTAAAGAAGCATTGACCGTTATTGATGCGATCAACCGCCAGCTGGCACACTATCCTCACCATATCGGGCAAATATTGTTTATCGGCAAAATGATCAAAGGCGATCAATGGAAAAACCTTTCCATTCCAAAAGGGCAATCAAATGCTTATAATCAAAGCAG
The DNA here is from genome assembly GCA_013140985.1 of Chitinophagaceae bacterium. Lineage (GTDB taxonomy): Bacteria > Bacteroidota > Bacteroidia > Chitinophagales > Chitinophagaceae > JJ008. Next base: position 42,608 of record JABFRU010000070.1, read on the forward strand.
CGATGTAAAAGATCCGGCGAAGAAGTATTGAGATTGTTTCAGGTTTCATGTCTCAAGTTTTATGTTTCGTGAATATCATAAAGACTTTCCTGCCTTGACCGACTCGCTTAAAACCAGAAACATGAAACCTGAAACAACCATGTCTTGCATTCACCATTATTAAATATTACTTTTATCGCTTATACCTTTTAATGAAAAAAGTTTTTTCTTTTATAGCCGCCATACTGCTATCACTCATGGCCAACAGCCAGGTTGAGGTTGGTCTTTTTGCCGGGCCGCAAGCCACTACAACAAAGTATAATGTCTTTAATCAAAAGCAAAAAAGCGATTATAAATACGGTTTCCAGGCAGGCGTCCAGTTAAAAGTACCCTTTGATAAAAATCTTTTTTTCGCACCGGCTTGTTTTTACAGCATGAAAGGATACAAAGTTGTCTTTAGTGATTTTGTCTTTCCACCGGACTCCACTGCAAAAGATAATAACACAGTGATACATACTGTTGAACTGGCTGCGTTGTTGCAATACGATCTCGGGCAAGGTCCGGGTCATGCTTATATCAAAGCAGGGCCATCATTGGATTTTCATTTATTCGGTAAAGAAGAATTTACACTGATGGATGGAACATTGGTAAGCCGCAACATGAAATTCAGTAATGGTGATTACGGCCACTTCTCCGCTAATCTTTTATTTCAATTTGGCTATGAGACCGCCAGCGGTTTTTTCTTCTTTGGCCAATACACACATGGTCTTGCCAGCACCAACAATGCAGATGGTGGCCCCCGCATTTATCACCGGGCCTATGGCATTTCTATTGGCAAATACCTGAACAGAAAAAAGATCGTTATTGATACGGGGGTTATGGATAAATAACCATTGAAATATTTGCCACGCATTTCTCCAACAAAAAGTGAAAAAAATCGTTACTGATACGAGGAACAGGGAGTAATCATTCCATTGCTATTTCCCAAAGATGGTTTCAACTTCTTCTTCTGTAAGCACAGTTTGCAAGGATAGTACAATTCTTTTGCTGAATGTAAGTCCCCTCTTCACCGCTTCCTTCAACATTCTTCCGCATTCTCTTTTATCCTTTAACCCTGAATAGGCCCGGGCCATCAAATAATAACCGTCGGGTTGTTCAGGAACGAAATAAGATAATATAGTGGCTGCTTTCAGCGACCCGTAGTAATCACTCTTACCAAAGAACATCGAAAAATGTTCCTGGCAGACCCTTGTAGCATGATCAAAACATCGTTCAGCCGACCGCCGCCCGTATGTGCTGCCTTTTTTCATAGCAGCAATGGCCCTGGCTTTTATCACCCAATCATCAGCTATTATTTTTTCATTATTATTTATTGTATTACTGAACGCAATGGAAAACTCATTCATTCTATTCTTTTCTTCAAATAAAGCTTGCAGAAATGACAGGCTATCGGCTTTAAATTTTTTATTTGCCCTGATGTTTTCTGATAACGAATCAGCACTGTTTTTATACACAGGAATTTTTGCCAGTTGCACTGCATCAAGACAGGCTGCGTATAGAAAGCCAGAATCGACTGATTGACGAATCTTCGTCAAAAAGAACTCACTCTTCTTTATCGCAGTAAGCGACGGATTATTTCCAGCCCCCAATAACCATTCAATTGCAAGACCAAAAATTTTTTCCGGCGGCCAAACATGACCTCCATTAAAGGTTAATAATATATTACCTACTTTCTTTTCATCGAGATAATGACTATTGTCAAATAGTTCTGTAAAATTCATATCTCCAATACCCACAATGCCTGCATAGCGGCTGATCTTTGTAACGTCAGCGTTATCGTCTGCAAAACCTGCTCCACACCCGATGATCCCTTTTACTTCGGGATACATCAATCCGATCGAACAAGCGGCTCTTGCCCCTCCTGAGAAACCAGTTAACCATATCTTGTCCGCATCAATTGCGTAACGATTGGTCACATCATTATATACCGCTACAAAAGATGCAACGGATGAATTTCCATCAAAATTCCGGCTATTGAATGATCCGGCCATAACAATCCCGTACTGGTCAGCTAATGATGCGTACTCTCTCACAGGCATATCTCCTCTTGCACCCGGATCAAGGAAGATCAATAATGCGTTATGCTTTGCCGGAAGGTATAATGCATATTGCTGAGTCGTATCCACGCTGCATTTGATACGCTGGATACCTAAACCAGCTTCATTTTGCGCCATAGTTTTTCCGCAAAGAAGTAACAGCAGAAAAAAAATATGAAGATTCCTTCTTTTCATTACATGAGATGGTAACAAAATAAAATGTCTTTATTATAATCATCCTTAGTTCTACACCAGCGGCAATCTCTTTATTATTTATCCAACAAAAAGTGAAAACTCCCTGATCTCCTCAGCCCCGCACAATCTTTGTAGTTACTCCCCGTCCACACCATTCATATATATTATTGGTATTGAATTTGCCTGAAGGTGGCGATTAAACTACTTTTACATTACAAACCACTGAGCCTGAAGAGATTTAAAAAGATACTGCTCTGGTTCTTCCTCAGCCTGCTATTCCTTATAGTAGCGGCTTATATATTAATACAAACCCCTTTGGGGCAAAACTGGATAGCCAAACAGGTTACCAAACGTCTCAGCCGTGACCTGCAGACCAAAGTGAGCATCAAACATGTTGACTTTTCCCTGTTCAACCGGATGCACCTGGAAGGTGTATTGATCGAAGACCAGCAAGGTGATACCCTTATGTATGCCGACGATGTGAAAGTACGGATCACTGATTGGTTCTTTTTTAAAAAGAATATTGACCTCAAGTATATCGGGCTGGAAAATGCGATTATCAAATTCCAACGGACAGATTCCGTTTGGCGGCAACAATTCTTCTTCGACTATTTTGCTTCTTCCCCCGGCAAGTCATCCAAAAAGAAGGCGGGCATCCGGTTCAACCTGAAGCAGGTGGAGATGAAGAATGTGACCTTTCTGAAAAAAGATACATGGCTGGGGCAAGATATGACCGCACATGTTGGCGGGATGATCATGAGTGCCGATAAACTCAGCCTTTCAGGGAACGCATACGAGATCAATTCGATGATACTTACCGATCCTGTTGTTGCATTGCGTCATTATTCAAAACTGAAACCAACAGATTCTCTTAAAAAAACTGATCCTGCTGAAGAAATAATAAAAACTTTATCATGGAATAATAAAATGACGGTAAAGGTTGCCAACCTGAAGATCATCAACGGTACTTTCAAAGATGATAAACAAACTGACCGGCCGGCTTTTGCTCACTTCGATGGCAAGCATATTTTATTTACAGAAATAAATGGTGAACTGAACAATTCCATTTTTATTGGTGATACCATCTTCTCCAAATTAAAATTGACAGCCAAAGAAAGAAGTGGTGTGGAATTGAAAAGCCTGACAGCTGACGCAAAAATGACGCCGCAGCAAATGGCTTTTAGTAATATGGAGTTGGTGACCAACCGGAGCACCATCCGCAACTATTTCTCCATGTCGTATAATAATATTGGAGAGATGGGAGATTTTATTCATAAAGTAAAAATGGCGGCCGTGCTGGATGATTCTTATGTGGACAGTGATGATATCGCCTTCTTTGCGCCTAAACTTGAAACATGGAAAAAGAAAATCAGCATTAAAGGAAAAGTAAGAGGCACTGTGGATGACATGGCAGGAAGTGAAATGCTGGTGCAGGCGGGCAACAGCACCCTATTGAATGGCGATATCAGTTTAACAGGCTTGCCTGATATCAACCGTACTTTTATTGATTTCAAAGCAAATGATTTCAGAACAACTTATGGCGATGCGGTAACGATCGTTCCGGCCATGCGGGGAGTGACCAGCCCTGATCTGAAAACAATACAGTATGTAAACTTCAGAGGAAATTTTACCGGCTTCATCCGCGACTTTGTAACGTTTGGTACTATACAAACCAATCTCGGCACTGTTACCACTGATATTAATATGAAGTTGCCTGCCGGACAGCAACCTATTTATTCCGGCAATATTGCCACTGATAATTTCAGGTTAGGGGAATTTTTAGGTGATGAAAACATCGGCTCCGTTTCTTTAACGGCCAAAGTGCAGGGAACCGGCTTCAATTCAACAAACAGGAATACTTTAATTGACGGCACCATTCGTTTTGTTGACTACCAGGATTACCGCTATCAGAACATAGGAATAAAAGGAAGGCTTGATAAAAATCTTTTTGAAGGTATTGCTTCCATCAGGGATGATAATGCAGACATTGACCTGAATGGCAAAATAGATTTTAATAACAAGCCGCCTGTATTCAAACTGACAGCTGATGTCGCCCGGAGCAATCTGCAAAATCTGAAACTCATAAAAGACAATATTGTATTCCGTGGAAAATTAGATCTTGACTTCAGCAGCAATTCTATTGACAATTTTTCAGGTACGGCGAGGATCACCGAAGCAGAAATAAGCAAAGACGGGAATATTTTACCCTTTGATTCGCTGATCATTGCTTCTTCTTATGTGAACAATGAAAAAATATTGAAAGTTACATCCAATGAGTTTGAAGGAACTGTCAGCGGTGATTTCAGCATTAAAGATCTGCCGGGTGCGTTTGAACTTATACTCAATAAATATTATCCTGCTTATGTAAAAATGCCGAAGCGTTTTCCCGGCAATCAAAATATTAAGTTTGACATCCGCACTTATTATGTGGATCAATATATATCATTGATCGACTCAAGCATCTCCGGCTTTAATAACAGTCATTTTGCCGGCAATCTGGATCTTACAAAAAACGAGATCAATTTTATGGCTGATGTTCCACAGTTCAAATTCAAGCAATACAACTTTGATGATGTAAAACTGACAGCAAATGGTGATATTGATAAACTGGTTCTTTCCGGGCAAGCCAAGAATATTTTTATTAATGATAGCTTAAGTGTCCCGCAGGCCATATTTAAAGTCACAGCAAGGAATGATTCATCCATTGTTTCGATACTCTCCGGCGCCACTCAAACTTTGGACAAAGCGGATATGAATGCCCTGGTGCGAACTTTCAGCGACGGTGTGGAAATAGAATTCGATCCCTCCTCAATTACGATCAATGGGAAAATATGGACAATTGATGCTAATGGCGTTTTGAGATTCAGAAAGAACAGCCCGGCCAGCGGCGACCTGGTATTAAGTGAAGGTGAACAAAGAATTCGTTTGAGAACACAACCTTCCGCAAAAGGAAACAAAAGCGATGTAGTTGTTGAACTGACAAAAGTAAACCTGGGTGATATTTCTCCTTATTTGCTTCCCAAGAACCGGCTGGAAGGATTGATATCGGGAAATATTTTTGTAGAAGATCCGACTGGAGATATAAAAATCACCTCCAACGATCTTTATACCCAGTACCTGCGGATGGACAATGATTCGCTGGGAGAAGTAAAAGCAACTATTGATTATAATAAAATAACAAAAGAGCTAACGTTTAAAGGCAATACACTGAACCAAGTAAATTATCTTGGATTTGACGGGCATATTTTTATTGGTGATCCTGACAAAGCCAAAACAAATAATATCATTACGCTTAAAGCAAAAGATTTTGAAATAAAATATATTGAACGTTTCCTGAGGACATTGTTTTCAGATATGCGGGGCTACCTGACAGGTGATATAATACTACAAGGTGAAAATATATCCAGCATAACGGGCAAAGGAAGACTAAGGGATGCCGGATTGAAAGTAAATTTTACTCAATGTTTTTACTGGATAAAAGATACAGATATTGAACTCACTCCGCAGGAGATCAATCTCAATGGTCTTGTATTAACGGATTCTATTACTAAAAACCCCATCTATATTACCGGGGGCATCGAACACCAGTCGTTCAGGAACATGTTCTATGACCTGTATATAAGTACAAGAAAACCCGGTACGAGAGGCGATGATAATAACAGGCCGGTTCAGCTTATCAATACAGGCTATAAACACAACAAACAATTTTATGGCAGTGTAAAAGGGACCGGCTCACTTTCACTGGCAGGCCCGCAGTCCGATATGTATATGACCATAGATGCGTTTGCATCTGCAAGGGATAGCAGCTATGTTACAATTCCTGCAAGTGGCAGCCGTGAGTCTGGCATTGCCGACTTTTTGGTAGAAAGAAAATTTGGCCGGGAGATGGAGGAAAGTGGTGCCAGCCAGAACCTGACGAATATTATATATGACGTGGATGTAACAGCCAACCCGATGGTAAATGTGAAAGTGATTCTGGATGAGTTGACAGGTGATATAATAAAAGGTCGTGGCAGAGGTACACTCAAGATCAGGTCGGGAAGCTCAGAGCCTTTATCTATCCGCGGCAGGTACGATATTGAAGAAGGAGATTATCTTTTCACTTTCCAGTCGTTCTTTAAAAAACCATTTGTACTAAAAAAAGAAGCCAGCAATTATATTGAATGGAGTGGCGACCCGAATGATGCAAAAATTAATCTTACAGCCATTTACAATGCTACGAATGTAAGTTTTGCTCCATTGGCAAAATCATGGACCAATCTTGACCAGGGCCTTTCAAGGGCAAGGGGTGAAGTAAGTGTTATCGCAAACTTAACTGAAAGGCTTTTTCAGCCAAAAATTGATTTTAGTCTCGAGTTTCCTCAATCCAGTGTAGTGAACAGTGATCCGGGTCTTGCTTTTAGCTTGCAACAATTACAAAAGAACACTAACGAAATGAACAAGCAGGCCACCTACCTGGTGGTATTTGGCATATTTGCGCCGGTGGAAAGCGGATTTATTACAAAAGACAATTTCGGGGAAATAGCCACTAACAGTTTATCCGGGGTTTTCTTTAATGTGATCAATGATAAAGTAAAGAATTTTCTCTCCAGTCTTGGCTTCTTAAACAAATACGATATAAATTTTTCCAGTTCGGTTTATAACAGGAATGTAATCGATCCTGACAGTAAACTAAGTCTTGGAGGTAATGTGAACTTATCAGTTGGCCGGTCTTTTTTTGATGGCAAACTGATCATTTCTGTAGCGGGGACAGCAGAAGGCGTTACCTTAGGCAGTACTGTACGGCAAGATGTTCAAATTTTACCAAATCTAAATATTGAAGTGCTGTTAAACCCTTCAGGAACATTCAGAGCCAATCTTTTTTACCGGGAAAATATTGATTACCTCACAACAAGTTCAGGTGTGGGCCGCAGCAACAGGAAAGGGGCAGGTCTTTCTTACCGCAAAGAAGCGGAACGTTTTTGGGACCTTTTTTTTAAAAGGAAAAACAAAAAAACTGTACAACCTGAGGCTAAAAAAGAAGAGGTGCTATCCCAGGAATAACAAAAATATCAGGCAATATCTTACATAAAATGACCTGCTTCACGAAAGAAAAATTGACCGGTTTATCCCCCTTTAATCCCCCATTTATAAGGCAGCAAAATGATTTAAAATTTTGTCATTATAAAGCCTTATTTTTCAGGCTCAATTTGTGAATATTTGCCTATATTTAATTTGGAAATATTCCCTTTCTTTGCAACCGAAAACCAATCTTTATGCTTAAGAGAATACTCTTTTTATTCGCTATGGTCTTTTTGGCCAGTCCGTTCTTATTTGCACAGATCACAACTTCAGCTATTAATGGTACGGTAAAAGGCCTCTCTGATGATGCCGCTTTGGTTGGAGCTACAATTGTAGCCACCCATTTGCCATCAGGTACAAAGTATGCCACCACCAGCCGCGGAGGCGGCGCCTTTAGTATCCAGAATATGAGATCTGGCGGGCCATACCTCATTGAGATCACTTTTGTAGGTCATGACCCGGAGAAATTCGAAAATGTTTACCTGCAATTGGCAGAGTCATTTGTGTTGAACAGCTTATTGAAGAAAACAGATGCGGCATTAAAAGAAGTTGTACTTACTACTACGGGCCGCAGGTCAATCTTCAATCCTAACAGAACGGGAGCTGTTACGAATATTGGTTTAAGACAACTCACTCAACTTCCTACTATTTCAAGAAGCATAAATGATTTTACCCGTCTTACTCCCCAGGCTAATGGCTCATCTATCGGAGGTGGTAATTTCCGCCAAAATAATTTTACAATAGATGGCGCTGATTTTAATAACAGTTTTGGCATCGGTCAAAACCTGCCTGCCAATGGCTCCCCTATATCTGTTGATGCCATTGATGAAATTTCAGTTAGCGTTAATCCTTATGATGTACGCCAGTCTGGTTTTATCGGCAGTTCTATTAATGCAGTTACCCGTTCCGGAACAAACACTTTCTCAGGATCAGTTTATAAATATTTCCGTTCTGAAAGACACCGTGGCCGCCGGGTTGAAAAAACTTATTTCACCAGGCCCCCGGAAGAATTCAGTCAATATGGTATCCGTATCGGCGGTCCCATAATCAAAAACAAATTATTCTTCTTTCTGAACTGGGAATCGGAAACACAACCTAAATCTATCCAGACAAGGTTCGCAGCTACACCCGGCGCTCCTTATGGTAGCAACGCCACCATAGTTCGCCCTACTGCTGACTCATTAAATTATATCAGTCAATACCTGCTAACGAATTACGGATATGTTACCGGGCCTTATGATAATTATACCCCGGATATTACCCGTAAAAAAGTAATGGCCCGTCTTGACTGGAACATCAGCCGTAATCACCGCTTTAATATACGCTACAGCCAGGTAGAAGGTGGTGAGCCTTTCACTCCCAGCACATCAGTAGGAGGAGCTGGTACAGTGGCAGGAGCAACTGGAACCCGTACTGATATTACTGCCCTTTGGTTCAAGAATTCTAATTATTTCCAGGGCGCCAATTTCTATTCATTAGCTGCTGAACTAAACTCAAAATTCAAAGGCTTTGATAATACATTGCGTGGCACCTATACTTTCCAGAATGACTCCCGTACCACTGAAAGCCAAACATTTCCTTTTGTTGATATCATGAGTTCCGGAGGGGGTGTATCTACTCAACCACTGTCTGGCGTAGGCGTTCCTTATACATCATTTGGATATGAGCCATTTAGTTTTGGCAACCTGCGTAAAGTAAAAATGTATTCTTTTACAGATATCATCACCTTTACAAAAAACAAACACCACTGGACATTGGGCGGACAGGTTGATTTTAATAATACTATCAACGGTTTCCAGCGTTTTGCTACCAGCTATTATCGCTTTGCAACATGGGCTGACTTTGAAAGTGCCTTAAATCCAAACCCGGCGCTTCGCAAACTGCCTACCGATTTTACATTGACTTATTCTTTATCTAAGAATTTTGCTCCTGCATTCTCTGCTTTCAAATTTGCACAATACTCTGTTTTCGGACAGGACGAGATCTATTTGAATAAGAATTTTCGCCTTACTATTGGTTTGCGTTTAGACCTGGCCACTTACCCAAGTGTTCCGCAGATCATCACTCACCCACTGGTATTGGCTCAAAATTTTGCATTGGGAGAAAAAGTGAATACAGGAAATCTGCCTAAGAAGACGATCATGTTCTCACCAAGGATCGGATTTAACTGGGATGTATATGGTGACCGTTCATTGCAGATCCGTGGTGGTACAGGTTTCTTTACAGGAAAAATTCCTTTTGTATGGATCGTTAGCCAGTCAGGTGATAATGGTATGATCCAGATCACTCAGTCATGGAACACATATAATACTAATGGCACTTTAACGGGTGTACCGCCTCCGGGTCCGTTCAGTCCGAATCCATTTACTTATCGCCCTGTGGCTGTCCCTCCTGCAGGAACGATCGTACCGGCTTCCGTTACTGCACTGGCTGATGATTTCAAGAACCCGCAATCATGGAAATCAAGCCTCGCAATGGATACTAAATTACCATGGGGTATTGTCGCTTCGCTTGAAGCTATCTTTACAAGAGATCTTCGCACAGCCTTCTTCAGAAGCCCTAATTATATACAGCCTACCAATCTTAATGCACCAAATTATCCTGATAACAGACCTATTTACGGCGGAACAAATCAAACAAGGTTCATCAATACGCTGAGCTCTGCCAATGTGTTTGCTGCCGGAGGTCCTAATGCCTTTGTTCCCGTTATCATAGATAATGGAACAAGGGGTTATTATGCTGCATTTACTGCAAAGTTTGAAAAGCCATTCAGCAATGGATTCTTTGCATCAGTTGCCTATACAAAATCTGCAGCGACAAACCTGCATGACGGAAGCGGAGACCAGCCTTTAGGTACTTACCAGTTCACACCACAGGTAAAAGGCCTGAATACACCTAACCTTGCAACAGCAAGCTATGTAATACCTGACCGTGTAGTTGGTATAATATCTTATCGCCGTGAGTACCTGAAACACCTGGCAACAACGATATCGCTGTTTTACCAGGGTGGCGCTGATTACAGGTTCTCTTATGTTTATTCCGGCGACTTTAACCGTGATGGTGTAAGCGGAAACGATCTTATCTACATTCCTACTGCTGCTCAAGTACAACAAATGACATTTACAAACCAGACTGTAAACGGCATTGTATATGACAATGCTGCCCAGCGTAATTTGTTTGAATCATATGTTCAGCAAGACAAATACCTGAGAACACACCGTGGTCAATATGCAGAACGTAATGGCGCTTTGGCCCCATGGCGCAACCAGCTTGATCTGAAATTCATGCAGGATCTTTTTGTAAAGGCAGGCAATAATCGCAATACTTTACAGTTCACAGTTGATATATTCAACTTGGGTAATTTAATAAACCCAAGTTGGGGTAAAGTAAAATCGACGAATGCCACTTCTATCCTGATCCCTACTTTTACCAGCCTAACTACAGCGCCAACCTTTAGATTGGCAACTGCACAGAATCAAATGGTAACAAGAACATTCAGGGATAACGTAAGCACTGCCTCCACTTACTCCGTGCAGTTCGGTATCCGCTACCTGTTCAACTAAAAGAAAAGTATCACTCAATAAAAAACCCTCTGGTAATACAGAGGGTTTTTCTTTTTTAGTCCTTTACAATCATTTTCCAAATCCCCACTTTAGAAATTCCGGCATTGCCCTGCCCCAGGTGTGTACATCATGATGCCCGTCGGCCAATTCGAGATAATGAATGTCTTTTTCTTTTTTATATCCTTTACCTTCCAGTTCTTTAATAATATCTAAAGTGTCATCAATAGAATCGATAATGCCGTTCTTGTTGCGGTCTCTTGTCTCATCCATATTGCCGCATTGAAAAAAGAATTTCAATGAAGGATGATAATTTCCGCGGCGTACCTGCTGGTGCATGATGCGATGTTTGTGATCGTCATAATCCGGGTGCAATTGATCAATGCTCCGCCACCAGAACGAAGAGGAAAAACATCCTGCTGTTTTAAATTCATCCGGATGATTCCAAACGATATCCATAGCACTAAGTGCCCCCAATGAAAAACCTGCAAATACTTTTTCGGCAAACCGGGATACATCGTACTTTATATGCAAGACCGGTATCAGCTCCTGCATGACAAAGGAAGTATAAAGACCAGCTTTGTCTCCCCTGCCTTTATAATCTGCTTCGGCCGCAATACCATACTCTCTTTTTCTTTCAGTACCACAATGAATGGCTGCTGTTAAAAAAGGACGAATTTCCTTTCTGTCATACAGCTCATCCAGGATAGAAGTAAACCTCATTTTCTCCATATCCTGGCCATCATTGATCAATAAAAGGGATAATTCTGAAAGAGAAGAAAGCTCTTCCGGCTGGTACAGATCGATTTTTACAATTCGCTGGAGGAATCCGGAATGGATGGTAATATTTTCAACTCGGATGCCGGATTCATTTACCATTTGCATGGCGCCAAAGTTAAGGGAATAGCGAGTAGGGAGTAGCTAGTGGCTAGTAGGATGCTCAAAAAAAAGGGAATTTTCCTACCTACTCGCTATTCCCTACTTACTACTAGCTAATTTGTTTATTTGCCGCCGAAAAAATACATTTGATAAAGACCCTTTGGATGGGTGTCAAATTAATCAACAAAAAATAAGTTTATGAAGAAAATTGGTGTTCTCCACGGTAAAGAACGTTCATTTCCCGAAGCATTTGTAGCAAGGGTCAACAGTAAGAATATACCCGGTATCATGGCCGAGCCGGTGCGGATTGATAAAGCCATTCAGGGAGTGGATAGCGGTTATGCCGTGATCTTTGATCGTATATCACAGGATGTTCCTTTCTACCGCACCTGGCTGAAGAATGCAGCAGTAACAGGCTGCGCTGTCATCAACAATCCTTTTTGGTGGAGCGCCGATGATAAATACTTCAATAATTGCCTGATGACAAAAGTGGATGTGCCGGTCCCGAAAACAGCGATCATTCCCTCGAGAGATCTGCCGGATGATACCTCCAATGAATCGTTCAGCAATTTGGCTTTCCCGCTTGACTGGGATACTATATTTAAATATGTTGGCTTTCCTGCTTATATGAAACCTTTTGCCGGCGGTGGATGGAAACATGTTTACAAGTTGGACAGCGCTGAAGATTTTTTTCAAAAACATAGTGAAACAGGCCAACTCGTAATGTTGCTGCAGGAAGAAATTGTGTTCACTGAATATTATCGTTGCTATTGCCTCGGTGGCAAATATGTTCGTATCATGTCGTATGAACCCCGCAATCCGCATCACTTAAGATATGTGGCCGATTTCAAACCTTCTGCTGAAAGACTGCAACAGATGACAGATATTGTTCTCTGCATAAATAAATATCTTGGTTATGACTTCAATACAGTTGAATTAGCTGTAAGAGATGGTATCCCTTATGCCATTGATTTCTGTAATCCTGCTCCCGATGCAGAAAAAACAAGTGTGGGTGAAGAAAATTTTGAATGGGTAGTGGAAACAGCTGCTAATTATGCTATCGAAAAAGCCATGGCGCACAGACCCGGAGAAGATAATCTTACATGGGGCGAATATGTGAAAAGGAGTAGTAATAAAATGTCACTGATCTGAGCAATTATTAATTAATAATTATTAATTAATAATTAAAACAAAACCAATGAACCTAAACTACAAAACATTCACTCTCGGTGTTGAAGAAGAGTACATGGTGCTCGACCCAAAGACCTATGAACTGAAAAGCCACGAACAAAAGATCGTACAGGAAGGACAAAAAGCCATCAAGGATAAAGTAAAAGCAGAAATGCACCAGGCTGTGGTGGAAGTAGGCACTGATATTTGTGCTGATATTGATGAAGCATACACTGATGTATCCACACTTCGCAAAACCATTTCTGATATTGCAGGAAGTCTTGGCTTTGCCATGGGCGCTTCGGGCACTCATCCTTTCAGTCATTGGGAAAGCCAGTTGATCACCGATCATATCCGCTACAGCGAAATAGTGAATGAATTACAGGAAGCGGCAAGAAGCAATCTCATTTTCGGTTTGCATGTGCATGTAGGAATGGAGAACAGGGAAATGGCTAACCATATTGCCAACAGCACCCGTTATTTTTTACCACACATTTTTGCATTGAGTACCAACTCTCCTTTTTGGGAAGGAAGGATGACAGGTTACAAATCTTTCCGCACAAAAGTGTTTGATAAATTTCCCCGCACAGGCATACCCGATGCATTTGAGAGCATTGAAGCATATGATAATTATGTGAAGCTGCTGATCAAAACAAATTGTATTGATAATGCAAAAAAGATATGGTGGGACCTGCGGGTGCATCCATTCTTTAATACGGTTGAGTTCCGTATCTGTGATATACCCATGACGGTGGATGAAACAACAACCATTGCTGCCTTGTTCCAGGCCATCTGTGCAAGGATCTATATGCTGCGATCAAAGAATCTGAATTTCATTCAATATTCAAGAGCATTACTGAATGAAAATAAATGGAGGGCCAGCCGCTACGGGGTGGATGGATACTTAATTGATTTTGGTAAAGAAGAAGAAGTGAATACAAGAGGACTTATCTATGAACTGCTTGACTTTTTAGATCCTGTATTGGATCATTTGGGCAGCCGCCATCGTGTGGCTTATGTAAATAAGATGCTGGAAAATGGAACCGGTGCTGACAGGCAGTTAGCGGTATTTGAGAAAACAAAGAATCTTACTGAGGTAGCGAAATTTATTAATAGTCAGTATTTGGCGGGGGTGTAATTAGCTTGATATGTCATGAGCTTTTTTAAGAAACTATTTGGTGGTAATGGCAAGAAACAGGATGATAATAAGCCTGACATTAATGCCCTACTATCTTCCCCTGACACAAACAACGCACTTATCGAGATTTACGATTATATAAGCAAGCTTGGTGATACATTAGATCCTTTAACAGAACCCCAGAAGAATTTTTATTATAACCAGGAACTTGAACGGGAAATCAATAACGGCGGGTTTAGTCAATTCTTTTATAATTCAAGCGGGGACTTTGCACATGAAACATTGACATCATTACGGGCTATTGGAGCAACCAAAACAGCTAACATTCTGCAACAGGCCATTGACCAGTTTCCAGATTCAATAGTTCCAAAAGAAAGGCTCCACCGTCAAAATATATTAGAACAGATTCATGATAAAGCAGGGGAAATATGGGATCAACTTGATGAAAAATTCTATAAATATGAAGACAATTTATATGACCTCAATTGGGGGTATATAAAACAAAATCGTAGTTCATTTTAATTGATGATTAATGATTAATCAACATTATAATTTCATTGACTAGCGATTCCCAAAACTTTCAACTAAATTAGCCTCACAATCCCCTGTCATGCGAAACTTCAGCCTGTTCATCTTTTTTGCTTTTGGCATTCAAGCATTATTGTTTAAGCCGCTTCCTGTCTATACCATTAATAATATGGTCTTACCTGCAGAAATGAACAAGCAGGTTTGTATCTCCGGTATGAAATATATGGATGGCAAACTCTATTTCGCTTCGGAAAGATGCCCGCTGATCATAGAAATGGACCCCGAAACAAGCACTATTACTAAGACCATCTCTATACAAGTACCCCGTGAGTTTGAAATGGAAGGCCTGACATCTTATAAGAATAAACTTTATCTCGTTTCGGAAAATATGGCGGCTGTTTATGAAGTGGATCCTT
>JABFRU010000009.1 GCA_013140985.1 Chitinophagaceae bacterium
AATAACTGATACCTGCCGCAAAGAC
This sequence comes from Chitinophagaceae bacterium, assembly GCA_013140985.1. Lineage (GTDB taxonomy): Bacteria > Bacteroidota > Bacteroidia > Chitinophagales > Chitinophagaceae > JJ008. The sequence goes on from JABFRU010000009.1 coordinate 26, forward strand.
AATAAGTAGTCCTGCCTGCAAAAGACTTATTTGTAATCCATCCAATAAGGAAAAGCGAAGGGATTCAATTCTTTCTATCCATGTATTCATTACCCAGATCAACCATTGCAATGCTTTGCCGACGAGCAAAGCGACAGCCGGTAGCCATGCAATGGCACAAAGAAATATCTCCCCCAATAAAATGATACTTGATAAAGGAACGGCGACAAAATTGGTCAGCAGGAAATAATTTGGAAACTGGTGAAAATGATAAATACTTAATGGGACAGTCAATATTTGTGCAGCCAGTGTGATCGCATTCAACTTCCATATAAAATCCAGTATTTTATTTTTTATATAAAACCAATCATATATCGGCTTTAAAAAAATAATGATGCTGAGAACAGCGGCGTATGAAAGCTGGAAACCTACATCCCAAAGCCAGTAAGGATTAATACAAAGAAGAATAAGTGCAGAAAACGCCAATGTATTGAAAATTGAAGTTCTTCTGGTCAACCCTTCTGCTGCTACAATACATGTGAACATTAAAGCAGATCTGAGAACCGATGGTTGTGCCCCGGCCAGTAAGCTGAACAACCAAAGACCTGTAATGATCAGGAAGGGTCGCAGCCACCTGGTCTTTTTTCTTTTTTGCAACGAACGGGTCAAAAGGGCCAGTAGCCAATAGATCAATCCAATGTGTAAACCGGATATGGCAATGATATGCACAACGCCGGTATTGGTGTATGATTGCACCAATGACTGTTCAAGATCATTTTTATAACCTATCAGTAAGGCTTCTGCTAATCCAAGTTCCTTGCCCCCTGGAATATTTTTTCTCAGGATAGTAAGTATATTTTCTCTTGAATCATAAATGAACCGGCGCAACCAGTTTGTTCTTTTCCCATCCAATATTTCCAACTCACCCGGCTGTAAAAATAGTTGATGAGTAATACCCTGGAAAAGACAATAACGTTTATAATCAAATCCTCCCGGATTACCGGAATTCTTTATTTCCTGTAAAGGTTTTTTTAAAAGTATCTGCGAACCATATTCAAGCCCGGTGAATGCAGGGTCTTTCTTGAAATAAATAATGATCGTTCCTTTTACAGGAATTGAGTTTTTCTTATTGATAACATAGTTTACGGAGACATTAGCTTTGAAAGATTTCATCTTCTCTACCGGAGGTTCATTCAGTGTTACGATCAACCCGTCTTTTTCCTGATAGAAATTCCCGAGCCATTTTTTATTATTTCTTACATCCTTGTTATAGACCAGTAAGGCGCCGATAGAAACAAATAAAATACTTACCGCAAGGCCCGTGAAAAATGAAAATTTAAAACGACTGAAGAAAGGAACAAGGAAGAAGCTGAATAAAATGATGCAACTGATCACCAGGATAAATAACCATATATGCAAGGGGACCTGGAAATGCCATTGCACTATAATGCCTGCCGCAAACGGAGGCAACAGCCTTGTGAAAGGTGTTCTTTTCCAAAAATAAACGACCGGTGAAACCATGCCTGTAAAAAAACCAGCTTTCAGTACATGGCCATGAGGAAAAAAACTAATCTAACAGTTTTTTCAGGTAGGATATCTGCCCGGCATGATATATATTATGTTCGATCATGCCATTCAGCAGGAAACGATAATTGTATTTGCGGAAATCAACGATCTCTTTTAGAAAAACATCGTCTTTCTTTTTCAGGACCGCAATTATTTTTTTGTGAATGGCCTTGAATTCAGCCAATCCTTTTTTCCAGTTATGTTTTTTGGGATCAATTTTTCTCCAGTCAAGCGCTTCGAAATAAGACATGTCATGCTCTTCATCTTTTTCCAGCCTTTTTAATGCGAATGCTGCCCACACATTCATGTGATAAAGCAATTCGATCAATGAATGCTCCGAACCGTTAGGTTTCTCATACACTTTTTTTGGATCCACTTCTTCCAATAGTATATACACAGCCCGGCCAAACCAGGGTTGTCCACTGTTCACATTTTCTATACGGCGGATGATGGATTGAATTTCTTTATTCATACCCGGGTTTAAAAAAGACTACTTACTAAGATACATACTCCTGTCCTTATACAATTGCCGGAAGTAGGGGTCTCTTAAATTCTTAATGAAGCGTATCGCTTCACCGGTCGATTTCATTTCGGGGCCAAGTTCTTTATTTACGCCGGGGAATTTATTGAAGCTGAAAACCGGTTCTTTGATCGCAAACCCATCGAGGAATTTTTCTTCAGGTATATCAGAAACTTTTATCTCGCCTAACATCACTTTTGTTGCGTAGTTGAGATAAGGTTTGTTATAGGCTTTTGCAATGAAAGGAGTTGTTCTTGATGCTCTCGGGTTGGCCTCGATCACATATACTTTTGTATCCTTGATCGCAAACTGGATATTGATCAACCCTTTTACTTTTAATTCCAGTGCGATCTTTTTTGCATAATCAACCATGTCCTGTACTTCCAATGGTGACAGGTTGAAATAAGGCAATACTGCATTGCTGTCGCCGCTATGAATTCCTGCCGGTTCAATATGCTCCATGATACCCATCACATGAAATTTCTCTCCATCACATATCGCATCGATCTCTGCTTCCTGGCAACGGTCAAGAAAATGATCGACCAGTATCTTATTACCGGGAATATGTTTTAATAAACTCACCACCGCTTTTTCCACTTCATCATCATTCAGCACAATTCTCATTCTTTGTCCGCCCAATACATAAGAAGGACGAATCAATACGGGATAACCAACCTCATTGGCAACCCGGATAGCATCATCAACATCCCATGCCGTACCATAATTGGGATAAGGAATGTCGAGCTCTTTCAGCATATCACTGAAACGGCCACGGTCTTCGGCAATATCAAGGCTATCATAAGATGTGCCGATGATGTTGATACCTTTTTTATGCAATTTCTCTGCGAGTTTCAATGCGGTTTGTCCTCCCAACTGAACAATGATACCAAAAGGTTTTTCATGTTCAATAATTTCCCAGAGATGCTCCCAATAGACCGGCTCGAAATATAATTTATCGGCCATGTCAAAATCAGTGCTTACTGTTTCAGGATTACAATTCACCATAATGGATTCATAACCGCATTCCTTGATCGCTAGTAATCCATGCACACAACAATAATCGAATTCAATTCCCTGGCCGATGCGGTTGGGGCCTGATCCAAGAACAATTATTTTCTTTTTATCCGAAACTTTACTCTCGTTAACGTTGCCTTCTTCAAAAGTAGAATAAAAGTAAGGGGTCTTTGCTTCAAATTCTGCGGCACAGGTATCCACCATTTTATACACCCTTGTGATACCGGCAGCTTTTCTTTTATTGTAAACATCTTCTTCATCGCCATGTTCAAGGATGCGGCTGATCTGTTCATCGCTAAAGCCATTTACTTTGGCTTCCCTCAATAATTCAAGTGGCAGATCTTCGAGATCATACTTCGCAATTTCCTTTTCAAGATTGCAGATCTTTTGTATCTCATAAAGGAACCAGCGGTCAATGCCGTTAGTTGCTTTTGAAATGGTGCCGACAGAGATGCCCGCCATCAATGCGTCTTTGATACGGAAGATGCGGTCCCATTTCGGTGTCTTGATATATTCCAGCAATTCATCGGCATGCATCAGGCTCTTTCCGTAATAACCTAAACCAACTGCGTTGTTCTCCAAACTCTGACAGGCTTTTTGTATCGCTTCCGTAAAACTTCTGCCGATGCCCATCACTTCACCCACACTTTTCATTTGTAAACCGAGGGTATCATTAGCGCCTTTGAACTTATCAAAATTCCATCTTGGTATCTTAACGATCACATAATCCAATGCCGGTTCGAAATAAGCCGAAGTTGTTTTAGTAATTTGATTTTCTAATTCATCAAGATTATAACCAATCGCCAGCTTCGCCGCAATTTTTGCAATGGGATATCCTGTTGCTTTACTTGCTAATGCAGATGAACGGCTTACCCTCGGATTGATTTCAATTGCAATAATCTCTTCCGTATCCGGGTTCAATGCAAACTGGACATTACAACCGCCGGCAAAATTTCCCAGGTCCCTCATCATCATTACAGCAGTGTTCCTCATCAATTGCATGGCGGTATCGCTGAGGGTCATTGCAGGAGCTACTGTAATAGAATCGCCGGTATGAACTCCCATCGGGTCAAAATTCTCTACCGTACAAATGATACATACATTGTCGGCGGCATCTCTCAATAATTCCAGTTCAAATTCTTTCCAGCCCAATACTGCTTTTTCAACCAGTACCTCATGTATGGGCGATGCCTGCAAGCCGCGGTTCAATGCTTCATCCAGTTCATCTTTATCATGCACAAATCCGCCACCTGTTCCGCCCAATGTAAAAGAGGGGCGAATTACCAATGGGAACCCTATTTCCTGTGCAAATTCTTTTCCTTCTAAAAATGAATTGGCAGTTTTAGCTTGTGCAACACTTACTCCGAGTTGTATCATCCATTGGCGGAATTTTTCCCTGTCTTCTGCTTTGTCAATCGCTTTGATGTCAACACCGATCAATCGTACATTGTATTGTTTCCAAAGTCCAAGATCCTCTGCTTCTTTTGCAAGGTTCAATGCAGTTTGTCCGCCCATGGTGGGCAGCACGGCATCAATTTCATTCTCCTGTAATATTTGCTCAATACTTTCAACGGTAAGTGGTAATAAATAAACCCGGTCGGCCATCATCGGGTCGGTCATGATGGTAGCAGGATTGCTGTTGATCAGAATGACTTTTACACCTTCTTCCCGTAAACTCCTGGCGGCTTGTGTTCCGGAGTAATCAAATTCACAGGCTTGACCGATAATAATGGGACCTGAACCGATAATGAGGACTGACTTGATGGAGGCGTCTTTTGGCATTTTTTTTTTCTCCCAACTCATTCGGGAGCAAGATTCAATGCAATAGGTATTCCGGGGAGCAAAACTAAGGGAATGGCAGGGTTTTGACGAGCTAAAGAAGGTTTTTTTTTGCACCAAAAACCGACTAATTTTTGTTGCGATCTCTTATCCTTAAAAGGACAACTTCCTGCGAACAATTTCTTGTTCCAAGAAGATATTGTTCTTTCAAACCATTATTATCGAGATCATATTCGAAAAATGAAGCGTTTATTAAACTATCAATAATGATCTCCCCTGATGGAAATGATAGTTTCACCCTATTAAAATCGGCATCATTGCAAGAAATGCCGGTATATTTCATGGAGATTTTACCTTCTGTAAAACTAAATTTTGGGTTGACTCTTTCTTTGTTAGAATTGCGTGGTATAGTTTGAATACTGTCCGGAAGTGCTGGCGATAGTTGATAATATCTGATTTTGGAGGAAGTTACCAGGAGTCGCTTGGCAAACAAAAGGCCATCTTCAAATTTTTGAACAGGCTGGCAAGGTAAACATTCAGTAAAAAAAAGTATTCTCTGGTCTTGCTTGCCATCTAAATACTGATCAACATCATTAAAAAGGAGATCAACTTGTTTGTCTGATTTGTTACGAATATTTCTATTCTTAAAATCGTTATTGTATTCAAAAATCAAAACACTATCTTCTAAAGCAATCTCTTTTTTATCACCCGGAAGTTGGGAAGTGGTTTCTTTTTGTTTAGTTTTTCTGTTGCAGGAGCTAAGGATAATAATAAGTGGTATGTATAAAAAGCTTCTCATTTAATTGCCGCTAGGTATAGTTTTCACCGGTTGCGGCTTCTTTATTTTCCGGTAGGAAAGAGAATACTGGTCATCGTAGATGTTTTTATTTTGACTGACCATATCAGTTACCAGTTGTTTCAACTCATCGGATGATTTGAATTGTTTGCGGGTTGAAAAACCTTCCGTTATTGTTTTTACAGTCAATGTATCATGGCTAAGCTTTAAGGAAGCCATGTAATACACTTTTTCTTTTTGAATCAGCGGTGGTTTATTTCTACGATGCGTAACCAATAAAATGAATCCTTCGATATTCATATAGCGTTGTTCGCCGATATAAGAAGTGTAACCGGTAAAATAAGCAGTGTCGGGTAAAATAATATCTCCTTTAATGGCTTTACCATAGCGGGTAATAGCATAAACAGAATCCGATTGTTTGGTGATGTCCAGGGCTTCAATGCCATACATATCACTGAAATCTTTGATGATCCCGTACCAATAACCTACCAGGCTGCTGTCAACCGGTTCAACAGGTTTTGCTTCCATTGGTATCGAAGATTCAAATGGACATGCATACAGCCCGATAGTAAGCGGCAATAGCCAAAGTAACTTTTTCATTTCCTTTTAAAAGTTAAAAGATACAAACAAATAATCTTTTTGTATCAATGTATTAAAACAGGCTTATTGTTATTCGTATTTTTGTATATGCAGTTGAAAATTTCAGTACTGACGATATATATATGTATTGCGTTGTCTCTTTCGGCGCAGCCCCCTGCTATATTGAAAAATTATTTTCGTAATCCAGTTGATCTGCCAATGGAACTAAGCGCCAACTTTGGTGAATTACGGCCCGATCACTGGCACATGGGGCTTGATATTCGAACAGCGCAAAAGGAAAATCAATCCATACTGGCCGCAGCAGATGGATATATTGCCAGCATTGGTATCAGGGCGTCGAGTTTTGGACGATTCATCATCATCAATCATCCCAACGGACTTTCTACTCTATATGCACACCTGAATGATTTTTATCCGGGGCTGGAAAAATATGTGATCGATGAACAATACAGAACTGAAAGTTGGGCACAGGAGCTAACCTTTACAAAAGATCAGTTTCCTGTCAGCAAAGGGCAATTCATTGCTTTCAGCGGAAACACCGGTGGTTCGCAAGGCCCGCATTTGCATTTTGAAATATTCATTACCGAAACCGGTGAACGCTTAAACCCTTTATTGTTCAATTTCCCTTTGCAGGATATTACCCCGCCTGCTCTTATAAAACTGGCGATGTATGACAGGAGTAAAAGTGTGTATGAACAAGTGCCGGTATTTTTTACCGTAAAAAATACAGACAGTGGCTACATCATTCCCAAACCACTTGTTTTGAAAACCGGATTGGATAAAGTAAGTTTTGCCATACAGGCTTATGATAAAACGAACAGCAAAAGCAGCCAGAATGGTATTTATGCCGCTAAACTTTTTTTAGATGATGAACCACAAGTTGAATTTATTCTCGACAGTATAAGCTATGAAGAGACAGCTTATATCAATTCGCAAATAGATTATAAGTTTCGCAGTAATGGCGGCGCTTACTTGCAGCATGTTTCCAGATTGCCGGGAGATCATGGTAATGTATACAAAGAAATAGCCGGCAGTGGTGTTATCGATCTTACAGATACGCTTGAGCGAAAGATAAAGATCGAAGTAAGAGATGCCCATGATAATTTATCTGAATTGAATTTTGTCATTCAGCATGATGACAGCCTGCCGGGATCTCCGGATGCCTATAGCGGAATCCCAAAATTCATTCCCAACCAGGTGAATGAAATTAAGAATGCGAATTTTGAAATATATCTTCCCGAACCATCCTTGTATGATACAGTGCCAAGATTATATTATGTAAACAATACCGCATCTTCTTTTGCTGTATCGGCTGCTCACCAGGTGAGCAATACATCCTTTCCATTGAATAGCGATGCATATGTTCGTATCAAACCTTCAGGCATTTCTTCACAGGGAACATTTAAGGATAAACTGGTCATTCTAAGAACAGGAGGAAGAAATACGGTACGAAAAGCAAAATGGGAAGGTGATTGGCTGACAGCTAAATTTGGTGACTTCGGCGCTTTCCAGGCATTTACTGATCTCACAGCTCCGCAAATAAATGAATTAGGAAAGGGTGATACGGTGAATTTAAGTCCTGCGTCGAGGATCGTTTTTACACCGACAGATAATTTTGGAATAAAAAGTTTCCGTGCCGAGCTGGACAGCCAGTGGATACGATTTACCAATGATAAAGGAAGGAACTGGATCTATATATTTGATGAGCGTTGCCCTTTTGGAATTCATCATTTAAAAGTTACGGTAGAAGACCTGGTTGGTAATACAACTACAAAAGAATGGTGGTTCAAACGTTATCCATATACACCGCCGAAAAAGAAAGCAGTGAAGAAAAAAAGCAGCAGTAAGAAAAAAACTACCTCATCAAAGAAAGTTCCTGTCAAAAAGAAAAAATGATAACATTAAAAGAAGGGGACAAAGCTCCTGCATTTACCGGCACGGACCAGGATGGAAAGAAAATCTCATTAGCAGATTATAAAGGGAAGAAACTTGTTTTGTATTTCTATTCAGAAGCGGGTTCGCCAACCTGCACTATTGAATCCTGCAACCTGCGGGATAATTATTCGCTATTAAAAAAGAATGGTTTTGAAGTTCTTGGTATAAGCCCGGATAAAGAAGCAACACAAAAGAAATTTGAAATAAAATACAAACTGCCTTTTCGGTTGATAGCCGACAAAGAAAATAAGATCACTTCGGACTATGGTGTGCATGATATGAAAAAACTCTTTGGCCGGGAATACATGGGCATTCTCCGCACCACTTTTATAGTAGATGAAAAAGGAGTGATCAGGAAGATCTTTACAAAACCAAAGAATAAGGCGCATGCAGAGGAGATCTTAGCGGAGATAAAGAAGTAGTGAACCGGGAGATGTCAAAAGTGAAACAGGCCGCTTATGTTTGACGTTTGGCGTCTGTTTCAGGCAACCCCATCCTTTTTGTCAACGATTTATAACCGGTCACAAAACACTGCAACATGAAAAATATTTTCGTCATTCCTTGTTTATTGATATCCTGTTGTCTTTTTGCCCAGGATTCAACAGAAAAGAAGCCCGTAGAAATATTCAACACACAAAAAGCCATTCTTGCGAACACCACCGAAATGGTGGGCAAGGGAAAAATGGATTTCAGGATCACACACAATTTTGATGATATTGATGGTCATGGCGCCAGCATGATCAGCCGTTTTCTTGGTCTTGATAATGCAAAGGATATTCGCATTGGATTTCATTTTGGGTTAACGGACAATTTAGATATCCAGGTCGCCCGGGTGAAAGGCGGGAATGTTTATACGAATAATGCAAGCGGGGCGGTCAGTAAGTTTTATGAGCTTGCGTTGAAATACAGGTTCATGACACAGCGGGAAAACGATCCAAAGCACCCGGTTTCGATGGCTTTATTTGTCAGCAATGCAATTTCAAGTGTAAAAGCAAGCGTTGCGCCCAATACGAATTTCGAAAATAGTTTTAAAAACTTCTCAGACCGCATGAGCCAGACCTTTCAACTGATCGTTGCAAAAAAATTCAAAAAGATCAGCGTTGCATTGAACCCAACGTATGTGCATACAAATTTTGTGGTGCAGGGCGATGAGAAAAGTATGTTTGCATTGGGCGGTGCTGTCAGAGTACCTCTTTCGAACCGCTTTGCTCTTTTAGTAGATTATTTTCATCCATTCCGTTCTAGGGCCAGCAAGAACTTTTTTAACACAGTAGATAATGTGTACAGTCCACCGGGAGATGTTACGGTGAACAGCACCCCCTTTCATTTTTATGATCCATTTGGAATAGGTGTTGAGATCACTACGGCCGGGCATGTGTTCAGCCTGAACTTTAGTAACGCTGTTGATATATTGGAGAACAGGTTCATCCGGTTTACCACCAAATCATGGACCAAGGGCCAATACAGGTGGTGCTTTACGATTTCAAGAAAATTCACTTTGTGGAGACCTAAATAATGATTGTAGTTGGTTTGGTGTAGAAAATGGGTCTTGTCAGTCTGATCCCGATAACTATCGGGACGAAGACTACATGACCCATTCTATTTCTCCAAAATCAAACTCTTCTTCTATTGCATGCTGAACTATTAATTTCCCGGAAGGAGAAACGGATCTTATTGTTGCTTCAAACACCCGGTTATTTTTTTTAAATTTTACAGCGGTGTCTTTTTTATAAAGATGATCAAGATAAGTCGCATAGATTTTTTCAAAGCCACCCTTCACCAGCATAGTAAAATTTTTCTCCAAAACCCCGCAGAGTTGTTTGGCTAGTTTTACTGGTTCAAAAATTTTACCTGTTATCTGCGTTAATGAAACAGGATTGGGCAAATGAGATGGAAAAGCTGTTTGATTGATATTGATACCAATGCCGATGATCGCCCAATCCCAGGTACCGGCTCCCGACTCCCGGCTCCCGACTATCGACTCGATCAACACTCCTCCAGCCTTTCTATCCTGCCAAAAAAGGTCATTGGGCCATTTTATTTTAGTGCCGCCATCTGCATAGTGGCTGAAAAATTCATGAACGGCAACAGCCACACATGTATTCAGTTGAAATTGCTGATCTACCCTCACCGGTCCTGGTTTTACTATTACACTCATCATTATATTAGCTCCTTTTTCAGAACTCCAGGTCTTGCCCCTCTGCCCTTTTCCGGCTACCTGTTCATGGGAAAATATTGTCATCCCGTGTTGTGCTAATTCGTCATGTATTTGCTGACGGGCATAGTTGTTGGTGCTGTCAATGGATTGCAGTTCAACGAATGGCAAACCAAGTGGCTTATGGTCGGGGGGGTATGGCAATTAATTGCTATTTTTGACAAAGTAAAAGCGTTTCGGGTTTATGGTTCTTGGTTTTTTGCTCTAAACCCTCTTAAATGAACCCAAACCATAAACTAAAAATATAAACGATAAACTGAATAATTATTGGAACAATTGTCATCACTGACCAACCGGAAGAAAAAAATAGCCCGGTTAACCAGGAATTCAAAAATCATCAAAACCATTATTGCTGCGATACAGGAAAAAAAGGGAGAGCATATTATATCCCTTGACCTGAGAAAAATAAAAGAAGCTGTCGCTGATTTTTTTATTATTTGCGAAGCAAGCAGCCAGCCACACGTAAGGGCCATTGCTGAAAATGTGGAAGACAGGGTAAAGGAAAAATGTGATGAAGGACCTTATCATCATGAAGGGTATCAAAAAATGCACTGGGTGCTGATCGATTACGTAAATGTGGTGGTGCATGTAATGCAGTCGGAAACAAGAAAATTTTACCGGCTGGAAGAAATGTGGAGCGATGCATCCGGCGAGGAACACAACGGATAATGTTAAATATTATACTTGCTAAAACCTTTTGACAGGAATAATCATTAATTAGCAGGTTGCAGTTTTAATAAACAATATGTCACAGGAACAACAGAACAGACCAGAGAACAGACCTCCCCGTTTTGGCGGCAAACCCCCGGGAGGCGATGACCCGAACCAGGGGCCAAAAAAAGGTCCCCGCTTCAGTATTTATTGGATATATGCTATCATATTCGCAGTACTGATAGGCTTTCAGCTTTTCCAGCCTTTCGCAAGAAATATGAAAGAGATCGACCAGGATTATTTTGAATCGATGCTGAAGAGGGACGATGTGAGCAAATATCTTGTGGTAACCAATAAAAACCTTGTAAGAGTAACCATTAGGGATACTAAACTCCCCGGGTATGAGACTGAATTAAATAAGAAATCAAACGGAAAGGTCAGCAAGGAAGGGCCGCACATGTATTTTAAAATAGTATCGGGCGACTCATTCCAGGATGATATGCGTAAGTTCTACACCGATAACTCTTCACTTAAAAGAGTAGGTAAAAACACTACAGAAAAAGATTGGTTTAGCGGCATATTGCAGTTCCTGCTTCCTATTTTGTTTATTATCATTATTTGGGTGTTATTGATGCGGAAAATTGGAGGTGGGGCCGGTGGCGGCGGAGGTCCCGGTGGTATTTTCAATATTGGCAAATCAAAAGCTACTTTATTTGATAAAGGAACAAAAGTAAATATCACATTTGCTGATGTAGCCGGCCTGGATGAAGCCAAAGTGGAAGTAATGGAGATCGTTGACTTTTTAAAGAATCCAAAAAAATATACCAACCTCGGCGGTAAAATTCCAAAAGGCGCATTGCTGATCGGCCCTCCCGGTACCGGAAAAACGTTGCTGGCAAAAGCAGTGGCCGGTGAAGCCCAGGTTCCTTTCTTTAGTCTTAGTGGATCTGATTTTGTTGAAATGTTTGTGGGAGTAGGAGCCAGCCGTGTAAGAGATCTTTTTAAGCAGGCAAGAGAAAAAGCACCTTGTATCATATTTATTGATGAGATAGATGCCATAGGCCGGGCAAGAGGAAAAAATGCAATGATGAGTAATGATGAAAGAGAAAGTACATTGAATCAATTGCTGGTTGAAATGGATGGCTTTGGTACTGACGTTGGTATTATTGTATTAGCAGCAACTAACAGGCCCGATGTATTGGATACAGCATTATTAAGACCAGGTCGTTTCGACAGGCAGATATCTATTGATAAGCCAGACCTGAAAGGCCGTGAAGCTATTTTTAAAGTGCATTTGAAGCCGATCAAAGTTTCTAAAACATTGGATGTACATAAATTGGCTGAACAAACACCAGGTTTTGCCGGTGCCGATATCGCCAACGTTTGTAATGAAGCAGCATTGATCGCTGCCAGAAAAGGAAAAGAGGCAGTGAGCATGGAAGATTTCCAGGATGCAGTGGACAGGGTGATAGGAGGTTTGGAGAAAAAGAATAAGATCATTTCTCCTGATGAAAAAAGGATCATTGCTTTTCATGAAGCAGGCCATGCTATTTGCGGATGGTATCTTGAACATGCTTACCCATTATTGAAAGTGACGATCGTACCGAGAGGAACTGCAGCGTTGGGCTATGCTCAATACACACCGAAAGAACAGTACCTATATAATACAGATCAACTAAACGACCAGATCTGTATGACATTGGGCGGAAGGGCCAGTGAAGAGATATTCTTTCATAAGATATCGACAGGTGCACAAAACGACCTGCAACAGATAACCAGGATGGCTTATTCAATGGTTACTGTGTATGGAATGAATGAAAAGGTAGGGAATGTGAGTTTCTATGATCCGCAGCAGGAAACAGCTTTTACCAAACCTTATTCCGAAGAAACCTCGAAGATGATCGACCAGGAAGTTCGCAAACTGATCGATGATGCTTATGAAAGGACAAAAAAATTGCTGTCAGAAAAGAAAGGAGATGTTGAAAAGCTGGCAAATGCTTTGCTGGAGAGAGAGGTATTATTCCAGAGTGATGTAGAAGCGCTGATCGGAAAACGGCCATACGAAGAGAAAAAATCACTGTCGGTAGAAGATACAGCGTTGGCGCAGGAACCCGAACAACCGGCGATAGCAGGGGAAATAAAAAAAGAGATCGATAAAAAATCAACGAACGAACAAGGCGATTTCGGACTAGCGCCATCCATTTAACCGGTAGAGAATATGAATGTTTCTCCCTCTAAAGAAAATATTTTAAAAAAGATCCGCAAGGCGTTGAGTCATTCAACGCCTTTACCTTTTCCGCAAAGCGAAGGAAACCAACCTGTGTTTCACAAACTGGAGCAGGAACCTGAAGTAGAATTTGCGGAACAGTTCACCAGGTTACAGGGAAAATTTATTTTTTGTATCAACCAGCAGGAACTGGCTTTTCAATTGACCAGTTTGATAAGAAAACAGAATTGGGAAAAAGTATTTTGTGTAGAAGATAAATTGATAGCACCGGCTGCTTCACAGATCAATGACAGAATTGTAAAAGATGATCTTGCCAATTGTGATGTATCCATTACCGGCTGCGAATATCTTGTGGCAAGGACAGGCAGTATTGTAATGAGCAGCGCCCAAACCAGCGGCCGGACTGTAAGTGTATATGCTCCCATCCATATTTGTATTGCTTATACAAACCAGTTAGTGTATGATGTAAAGGATGCACTACAGGCGGCAAAAGATAAATACGGCAACAACCTTCCTTCATTGATCACTTTTGCCACCGGGCCCAGCCGTACTGCCGATATTGAAAAAACATTGGTGGTGGGGGTGCATGGACCGAAAGAAGTGTATTTATTCCTTATAGAAGTATAATTCAGCCAAGCTTTAGTACTTTTATGGCATGACGAACCCCGGCATATATCAGTTATTTGTGTATGGTTCATTGCGGAGTGGTTTCCGCAGCCCTGTATATGAATATATCAGTCGGTTTTTTTCTTTTGTTGGTGAAGCCAAAGTGAGAGGAAAATTATTCGATATGGGGAGTTATCCGGCTGGTTTGCCAACCAAAGACAATCATTTTATCATCGGGGAATTGTACAAGGCAAAAAATGTTTCTGAGTTTTCCTGGGCTATCGGACAATTGGATGATTATGAAGGAGTGGATGTAGAGCCTGATGAGGTGCAACTATACCGCCGTGAGATAACAGAAGTGCATATCAATGGCCAGCTTACACATGCCTGGATATACTGGTATAATGGTGATGTAAGTGGCAGAACTGTTATTACTTCCGGCGACCTGATCCAATACCTGAAAGAAAAAAAATAACTACCGGGTGCCTTTACCTGATAATAAAAAGATCTATTTCCTCTCCGATTTCCATCTCGGCGCTCCCGACCATGCCAGCAGTCTTGAAAGAGAAAAGATCATCGTTCAATTTTTAGATGAAATAAAAAAAGATGCTGCCGAAATATTTTTAGTAGGAGATATGTTTGATTTCTGGTATGAATACCGTCGTGTTGTGCCAAAAGGATATGTAAGATTATTGGGAAAACTCGGTGAATTGTCAGATGCCGGCATTTCCATGCATTTTTTTGTCGGCAACCATGATATGTGGATGCGGGACTATTTTCAGAAAGAATTCAACATCCCTGTTTATTATGGACCCCGGGAATTTGAAAGAAATGGAAAAAAAATCCTGATCGGTCATGGCGATGGACTTGGTCCCGGTGATCATGGTTATAAGCGGTTGAAAAAAGTTTTTCGTAACCCGGTTGCCAAATGGCTTTTTGGCATTTTACCTCCCCGCATGGGAATGGGATTGGCTAATTATATGAGCCGGCGCAGCCGGGCTCAAACGGGAACTACAGAAGAAGTTTTTTTCGGGGAAGACAAAGAATGGCTCATTATTTATTGCAAAGAAGTGCTGAAGGAAAAAAATATTGATTTTTTTGTGTTGGGCCATAGACATCTTCCTATTGATTTTCGTCTGAATGATACCAGTCGTTATATCAATCTCGGTGATTGGATCAATTATTTTACCTATGCTGCGTTGGATGGGGAAAAAATGGAATTGAGATCATACAAAGGAAAAGACAATAAGATCATCAGGAACTAATGAAAAAGTTATCGCTTATATTTTTCTTTTCATTGCAGGTGAATAGTGTTTGGTCACAAAGCGATACCTCGTTTAGGCTCATCAAAATACTAAAAGGGGATATTGTAAGCTTTACAGTTGACAATCTTGACAATATTTATATACTTAACAGCCGCAACCAGGTAAAAAAATTGGATGCAAATGGTGATTCTGTTGCCATATATAACGATGTAAGAAAAAATGGCAATGTTACATTACTCGATGCTTCCAATCCGATGAAAGTTTTATTGTACTATAAAGACTTTGCCACCATCGTTGCGCTGGACAGGCTGCTGAATGTCCGCAATACAATAGACCTGCGAAAACAAAATATCCTGCAGGCCAAAGCCATCGGGCTTTCCTATGATAATAAGATATGGGTCTATGATGAGTTGGAGAATAAACTCAAGAAAATTGATGAGGACGGAAAGTTATTATTGGAAACACCCGACTTCCGCCTTTTGTTCAATCCACCACCATCGCCTTTCAAAATCTTTGATGAGAACAAATATGTTTACCTGTACGATTCGCTGAAAGGAGTATATGTTTTCGATTATTACGGGGCATTACGAAATAATATCATGATCTATCGCTGGCAGAATTTTAAAGTGGCCGGTAAATATATTTTCGGTTCCCGCAATGATACTTTATATCGCTACGAGATCAGCTCTTTCCTGTATGATGAGTGGAAAATGCCGGAAGAGATATATAAAAGCAAGTCTTTTAACTTTACCTCTTCCCGTTTGTATGCGCTAAAAAATGATAGTATAGAAATTTACGCATTGCAGTAAAGGTTCTACCGCCAATTCAATATTTTTGACTGTCAAATGACGGACAATGAATGATTTCCTGGAAAAAATATGGCTGGATAATACAGTAAAGAATTACCTCATCATAGCAGGCGTTATTCTCTTTGTCCTTTTACTTAAAAGATTTATTTCCCGCTACCTGGCTGGTTTGCTGTTCAAAGTGGTCAATAAAATATGGAAAGATGTTGACAAAAAATCGTTTACCAATCTTTTGATACAACCGCTTGGTTTTTTTCTTGTGATCCTGATCTCCATAGTTTCATTGCATAAATTGAATTTTCCAGCCGATCTTAATGCCGAGATATATAATTACAGCGTAGAACAGATCATCCACGGCATTGGCATTATCATTCTGATCGTTTCATTTATCTGGCTCCTGCTGCGCATCATTGACTTTATTGCTACGATTCTTGAAAGAAAAGCTAACCTCACTCCGGATCAGTCGGATAATCAGCTGGTCGTTTTCTTCAGGGATTTTTTTAAAGTGGTCTTTTGCATCGTTGGTGTGCTGATGACATTCCATTATGTGTTTGATGTGAATGTGGGAAGTATGATCACAGGACTCAGTATCATTGGCGCTGCTATTGCCCTGGCTTTGCGGGAAAGTTTGGAAGACCTGATCGCATCGTTCATTATCTTTTTTGATAAACCTTTCACCACCGGCGACCTGGTAAAAGTGCAGCAAATAACCGGAACGGTTGAAAAAATAGGATTGCGCAGCACAAGGATCCGTTCAGATCAAAAAACATGGGTGAGTGTACCCAACAAGCAAATGGTAGATAGTGTACTCGATAATCTTTCGTTGCGTACACAGCGTCGTGGCGACCTGAAACTGGAGCTTGCCCTGCAAACCAATTCTCAAAAATTGGAAACATTTGTAGGCGGTATTAAAAAAATAGTAGATAGAAAAGATATTGAGGAAGCCAATGTTTTTCTCGATGATATAAAGAATAATGCTTTTGTTGTGGTTTCAGATTATTATACTGCACCCGTTACCATCAAAGAGTTCAATGGTATAAAAGAAGAGATCAACCTGCAGGTATTAAAACTGATGGAGCAATTGCAAATTGAATTGGCCGGAGCGAATGTAGAAGTTCGTCTCAATAAATGATGCTACTTACCCGAAGGCTGGAGTATTTCTGCAAGATCTTTATCAAACAAACCACTCTTGCCGTATTCAACAATGCGACCTATTTCTTTCCCTTTTTTTAATACAATAATGGTAGGGACATTAGTAACGCCAAGAGCTTCACATAAATGACTCAATGTTTTTTTCTGCCGGTCAACACCGATCAGGGTAACCCTGTCTTTGGAAAAACCTGCTGAATCAAGGAGTGAAAAAAATTTGGGGATGATGTAATGAGAATCTTCACACCAGGTACCCATAAAAACGAGTAATTGAATGGAGTCTGCATTCGCTTTCAATCCTTCAATTGCCTGTGCATTGGGAGCATAACCTTTTAATGCGCTGGCATACCAATGAAAGGAAGTATCCGCAGTCAACACTTCACGGGAAATGATACCTTTCAAAGATTTTTCATTAGGTCGCTCTACCAGTACCTCATATTGGTTTTGAGCTACTACAGTGCTACTGATCAGGGTAAGAAAAAAAACGGGCAATAGTTTTTTCATGTTCATCAAACTTAAGATGGCAAATGTAAAAGGGAACAGGCAAAAGATGAAAGCAGGTGCGTTAAAGTTGCATTTCTAAATAATAGGCACTATGCAATTGACATAAGCAAGGGTTTCCGTTACTATGAGGTGTCTTTTGCTAATTGTCTATTGTCCATTGCCAATTGACTAAAGATTAGCTTTCAATTCCAGCAAAAATCCCTTGATCTTCTCCAGCGACTGTATCATCACAAACTTTTTTTCGGCTTTTTTATCTTTCTTCAAATAATCCTTGGCGCCTTCAATGGTGAATTTGCGGCGGCGGAGCAGGTCGTAGATCATGACGAGGTTCTTGATATCAATAGGAC